>DASUFL010000030.1:0-17510 GCA_036274595.1 Candidatus Eiseniibacteriota bacterium
GCCCACTCCAGCCCCTGACCCAGGAGGAACGCGAGCCCGAGCCCGGCGGTCGCGGCGAGCCACGTCGCGACCCCGCCTTCGACGCGACGGGACGCGGTCACGGCCCGGAGCATCGTCCAGCCGCTCGCGAGAAGAACGATCGTGTTGATCCCCGTCGCCATGACCGGGAGGCGCGGCTGCCCGGGCGGCGGCCAGACCGGCGCCCGTCCCTGGAGCACGAGGAACGCGGACACGAGGCCCGCGAAGACCATCGTCTCCGTGAAGAGAAAGAGGAGCATCCCCACCCGGCCCGCGGTCGCTCTCGGGCCGCGCTCCACGGAGTGGATCACCGGCAGCGGCACGCTAGCCGCCGTAGACATGGACGATGTCCAGCAGGAGCCCGGCGAAGAGCACGGTGAGGCAGACCAGCCCCGAGAGGAGGACGAGGATCACGTACCGCGGCTCGAAGCGGAGGTGCATGTAGTACATCGCCACGATGGCCGCCTTCGCGATCGCGATCGCGAAGATGAGCGCCGCGGCGAGCCGGTGGTGCTCGAATCCCGCCAGGAGGAGCGAGACGCCGAGCGCGCCAACCAGCACATACCAGAGCTTCACGTAGGGAATGGAGTGCGCCGGGGCGGCCGCCGTCGCGGCCGCGGGTGCGTGGGACAGGGGAGCGCTCATCCTCGCGACGCCAGATAGAGGAGCGGGAACAGGAAGATCCAGACGATGTCGACGAAGTGCCAGTAGATCCCGACGTACTCGACGCGGTGTGCGTTCTCCCCCCGGTCCAGCGCGCGCCGCACCACCAGGATCGCGACGAGCCCTCCCACGACGTGGAGAGCGTGGAGGCCGGTGAGCGCGAAGTAGAACGCCCAGAAGACGTTCGCCACGGGGGTGAAGCCCTGCGCGATCTCGTGCGCGTACTCGAACGCCTTGATCACGAGGAAGACTCCGCCCGCGAACACGCTCTGGAGCATGGCATGCGACGCCAGGCGGAGATTCCCCCGCTCCACCGATTCATGAGCGAGGACCATCGTCAGGCTGCTCGTGAGGAGGACGAGCGTGTTCACCGCTCCGGCCGTGGTCATGGTATGGGCGGCGAGCTGTCCCCATTCCGGGTGGCGCAGCCGGAACAGGACGTAGATCGTGACCAGTCCGCCGAAGATGACGATCTCCGAGGCGAGGAACCACCAGATCCCCAGACGTCCGGTCGGTACGGTCGTCGCGGCGGCAGGCCGAGCGGCCGGCGCCGGGGCCGGCGGAGCGGCTGGCGCCGCGACGGCCGGCGCCACCGTTGCGGCGCCAGCCTGACCCGCTGCGCGAGCGCTCATCCTGCCTTCCTCGCCAGCGCTCGGTCTGGCGGAGCGACATGCTGCGGATGCCAGTCCTCGTCGCGGCCGGGAGCGCTGTACTCGTAGGCCCAGCGGTAGACGCTCGGGATCTCGTCGAAGTTCCCGTGCGGTGGCGGAGACGGGGCGAGCCATTCGAGGGTGTTCGCGCGCCAGGGATTGGCGCCCGCCACACGGCCCCGCTTCATGCTGCCGAAGAAGTTGACGAGCAGCGGCACCTGGGAGAGCAGCAGTCCCGCCGTGCCGATCGTGGCGATCCACTGCATGCCGCTCATGTTCCCGAGCGCCGCGAACTGGCTGGGGTCGTACACGCGCCGGGGGTAGCCCCGGAGTCCCATCACGAACATCGGAAGGAACGTCATGTTCACGAAGACGAACGTTCCCCAGAAGTGGAGACGCCCGAGGGTCTCGTTCATCATCCGACCGAACATCTTGGGGTACCAGTAGTAGATCCCGGCAAAGAGCGAGAAGAAGACCGGCGGGATCAGGGCGTAGTGAAAGTGCGCCACGACGAAGTAGGTGTCGTGGATGTAGATGTCGGCCGCCGCGGAGCCGTTCAGGATGCCCGTGACGCCCCCGATCAGGAACACCCCCATCATGCCGAGAGCGAAGAGCATCGGTGTCTTGAGCTCGATCGAGCCTCGGTAGAGCGTGGCCATGAAGCAGAAGAGCGTCACGGCCACGGGGACCGAGATCAGAATGGTCGTCAGGCTGAACGGCGCCGCCAGGCGGGGATCGATCCCGCTGACGAACTGGTGGTGCGCCCAGACGATGAAGCTGAGGAGTCCCGTCGCGATCGTGGACCAGACGATCATCCGGTAGCCGAAGATCGGCTTGCGCGAGAAGACGGGCAGGATCTCCGCCACGATGCCGAGCCCGGGCAGCAGGAGCACGTACACCTCAGGGTGTCCGAAGAACCAGAAGAGATGCTGGAAGAGGAGCGGATCGCCTCCCGCAGCCGGGTTGTAGAAGCCGGTCCCCGCGGTCCGATCCAGGAGGAGCATCACCGCGCCGGCCACCAGCGGGCCGACCGAGAAGAGGAAGATGATCGACGCCGCCACCTGCATCCAGACGATGAGGGGAAGATCGCGCATCCGCATTCCGGGCGCGCGCAGGTTGATGGCCGTGGTGATGTAGTTGATCCCGCCCATCAGGAACGCGACCAGCTCGAGCGCGACCGCCAGGATCCAGAGATGCACGCCCCAGACGTTGCTCGAATAGGCCGGATTGGACGAGAGCGGCGGATACGCGGTCCAACCGACCGGCGACGGACCGCCGGGCACGAGAAACGACGCGATCAGGACCAGGGTCGAGAGGAAGAAGGTCCAGTAGGAGATCATGTTGAGGCGCGGGAACGCCATGTCCCGCGTCCCCACCATGAGCGGGATCAGGAAGTTCCCGAACGCCCCGAGGAGGAGCGGCATGGCCACCCAGAAGATCATCACGGTGCCGTGCATGGTCACGGTCGCGTTGTACTTGATCCCCTGCACCACGCCGAGGCCCGGAACCGGGTGTCCTGGATTCGCGAGCTGAAGGCGCATGATCTGAGCGAGGATCCCGCCAAGAAACGCCATCGCGACGCCCGTGAACAGGTACTGCTTCGCGATCGTCTTGTGATCGGTCGAGAAGACGCGGCTCCAGAACGAGACCGGTGCGCCGTGGGTCATCGGGCGACGGCTCCCGCCGGCGCGGGGGTGGATGGGGCCTCGGCCCCCGCTTCGGATGGCGCGACCGCGGCGGGCTCTGCCGCCGGCGGCGCGGACGCAGCCAGCCAGCTCCGGTAGGCGCCGGGTCCGTCCACCGTGAGGGTGCCGCGCATCAAGCCGTGGGCGGCGCCGCACAGCTCGGCGCAGAGGACTCCATACGAACCCGGCTTCGTGGCCTCGAACCACCCGTAGATGGTCCGCCCTGGGACGGCGTCCTGCTTCAACCGGAGCTCCGGGATCCAGAGCGAGTGAAGGGTGTCGTTCGAACGGAGCTCGAAGCGCACCACCGCATTCACCGGAACGTGCACCTCGTTCATCGCGACGACGTCGTCGGACGTGTCCAGCTGCCCATCGGGGCCCGGGTGGGAGAAGATCCATGCCCACTGCTGCCCCTGGATGCGCACGGTGAGCTCCGGTTTGGGCTCCGTCTGCTTCATCTTGTCCCAGACGTGCGCGCTCGCGCCGTCGATGATGAGATCGCAGGCGAGGATGGCCGCGCACGGGACCAGGATCCAGGCGATCTGCTTCCGCCTGTCGCCCGTCACATAGGCGGCCGTGCGCCCCGAGCGCTTCCGGTACTTCACGACGAAGAAGAGGAGGACCGCTTCCGCGACGAGGAACCAGACGCCCACGATCGCGGTGATCATCCAGATCAGCCCGTCGATATCGGGCGCGTAGGTCGATGCGGCTTGAGGCAACCAGTGGTCCATGGGCGCACTCCGTGCCTGGTGCGGGCCGGGAGGCGGGAGGCCGCCCGATCACGACGAGCGCGCACTCTCTCAAGAGTCGCACGGGCTTAACAATTCACCGCGCGGAGTAGAGGGTGGTAGACTTTGGGTGTACGGAGTCGCCGGTTGGGTCGCGGCGCTGAGTCGCCGGTGGAATCGCGGCGCTAGCCGCCGGTTGGGTCGCGGCGCTAGCCGCGGTACTCGCAGCGGGCGGTGCAGGTCTCCTCGACCGCCACGCACGCGAGCGACGGGAGCGCGGGCTTGAGCCGCTCCCAGATCCACGCGCACAGAACTTCCGAGGTCGCGTTCTCGAGCCCTTCGATCTCGTTCAGGTAGTGATGGTCGAGCCGCGCGCGCAAAGGCTCGGCCGCCTCCTTGATCTCGCCGTAATCGAGGAACCATCCCGACGCAGGATCGACAGGCCCCTCGACCGTGATCTCCGCTCGGAACGAATGCCCATGGAGACGGCGGCACTTGTGCCCTTCCGGAGCGTGGGGCAGCCGGTGCGCCGCCTCGAAGGTGAACGCGTGCGTGAGTCGAACGTTCAATGGAGCCCCATCGACTTGTGCGTCTGCGGAATGAGACGCGCGTCGGGATAGCGCTCCCAGGGCCACGCCGCGAAGATCGCGTTGGCGCTTCCTGAGCCATGCTCCGGCTGGAGCACGATCGCCCCGCGATAGCCCAGCGAGTCGAGGAGCCGCACCGAATCCTCGATGTCCTCCCCGCCCTGGATCACGAACTTGAGCTGGCGCCGCTCCTCCGGGAGCTTAAGCAAGCGCGTCAGGGTGGGGAGTTGCTCCTCGACCGGATCCCCGTCGAAGGTCTGGGCGCTCCGCCCCTTCGGCGCGATGGTCCAGAAGTCGATGCGATCGAGCGCTTCCTCCACCACCCGGGAGCCGCTCGTCTCGACCGAGATCCAGTAGCCCGCGCCCCTGAGCTCGTCGAGGAGCCGCACGAGCGGCTCCCTGTGGGCGATCATGGGCTCGCCCCCCGTCAGGCAGACCCGGCGCACGCTCGAGAAGGCCAGGACCTGGTCCCGCACCTCATCCGCCGAGAGGGTCGTGAAGCGCCCCACGCCGGTATGCGCGAGCGCCTCCGGCTGGTCGCACCAGACGCACCGGAGCGGGCATCCGTAGAAGCGGACGAACACGGTCCGCTCCCCGGCATGGATCCCCTCGCCCTGCACCGACAGGAAGATCTCATTGATTCGCAACGGGGGCATCCGGGTAGTGTACCGTACGGGGCCGGGTAGGTTGACCTCCCTCGAAGGGTGCCCTTATCATGGGGTTCCGGCGTCCCGAGGGAGCCGCGGCGCCCGACACCGATCGATCAAGGGACTTCATGAAGAAGTCGAATTACGGCCACCTGCCGATCAATCACAGCCCCGAGCCGATCCGGCTCTTCAAATCCGACTTCCTCGAATTCTTCACGCACATCCATCCCGGCGTGGTGCTCCTGCTCTTCGTGCCCGTCGTGGTGTTCTTCCTGGTGCGGGCCTACGGGGACTTCGGAGGCGCGCTCCTTCCGGTGGCGATCGGGTACCTGGGGGGTCTCCTTCTCTGGAGCCTCGCCGAGTACCTGCTCCATCGCTACGTGTTCCACTACGAGCCGGAAGCCGAGTGGCTGCAGCGCGTCTGGTACCTGATCCACGGCGTCCACCACGAGCAGCCGCAGTGCAAGACGCGGCTCGTGATGCCGCCGATCCTCAGCATCCCGCTCGCGCTCCTCCACTACGGGCTCTTCGTCCTCGTGGTGGGCGTGCTCTTCCGCGCGCCGCACTGGGTGGCGCCGCTCTTCGCCGGGTTCATCACCGGCTATCTCATCTACGACATGGTCCACTACGCGACCCACCACCTCGCCATGAAGTGGGGGTTCCTCAAGTTCCTCAAGCGCTACCACCTGCTCCACCACTACAAGACCCCCGACGACCGCTACGGCATCAGCTCGCCCATCTGGGACGTGGTGTTCGGAACACGTCCGCCCAAGGACTCCTGAGGTCAAGCCGGACCTCCCGGCCCCCCTCGCATGATCCAAGCGCTGATCGAGCGCCTCCGAAGAATGCTCGAAGTCGTCCAGGACTTCTCGCTCTTCACGGCGGCGCTCCTCAAGACGGCGTTCATCCCCCCGTTCTACGGGCGCGAGATGATGCACCAGCTCTACTTTGCCGGCATCGGATCGCTCTTGATCGTGGTGGTCTCGGGCACGGTCGCGGGGCAGGCTCTCGGCCTGCAGCTCGCGCGCGAGCTGGCCCAGTCGGGCGCGAAGAGCCAGCTCGGCCACTTCATGGTGATCTCGGTGGTGCGAGCGCTCGGGCCGGTTCTGGTGGGGATGGTGGTGGCGTCCCGCATGGCCGCCGGGATCACGGCCGAGATCGGAGCGATGCGCTCGAGCGACCAGATCGACGCCCTCGTCGCGTTCGGAACCGATCCCATGAAGCGCCTCGTCGTGCCCCGCATGGTGGCGCTCGTGATCGCGCTCCCCTGCCTCGTCATCATCGGCGACGCGCTCGCGGTCATCGGAGGCGGACTCGTCGGAATGCAGTACCATGTCACATGGGAGTCCTACTGGGCGGGGGTGCTCCACTACCTCACGCCGCGCAACATACTGGTCGGAATGATCAAGCCCGTCCTGTTCGCGATCATGATCGTGGCGGTGGCCTGCTGGAAGGGTTTCACCTCGGAGGGAGGGGCGAAGGGGGTCGGGACGTCCACGACGGAGTCGGTGGTCATCTCCTCGGTCGGGATCCTGATCCTGGACGGAGTCCTGACCCGGCTCATCTTCCGGCTTCTCCACTGGTGATCGGATGATCGAATTTCGAGACGTGGACTACTCGATCGACGGGCGCCCCATCTTGAAGGGCATCTCCCTGGCGGTGCGGGCCGGGGAGACGCGCGTCATCCTGGGTCCCTCGGGGTCGGGCAAGAGCACGACGCTCCGGCTCCTGATCGGGCTCGTCAAGCCGGACAAGGGAAGCATCTTCATCGACGGTGAGGACATCACGAGGATGTCCGAGGAGCGGCTCCGCCAGATCCGCCACGGGATCGGCATGGTGTTCCAGCAGGGGGCTCTCTTCGATTCGATGACGGTGGGAGAGAACGTGGGCTATGCGCTTCTCGAGCAGAGCGACGACGAGGCCGACGTGGAGGCGCGCGTGCGCGAAGTGCTACGCCGGGTCGGCCTCGACGACGAGCTCATCGACCGGATGCCGGACGAGATGTCGGGCGGGATGCAGCGGCGGGTGGCCATCGGGCGCGCCCTCGCCGCGCGGGATCCGAAGATCCTCCTCTACGACGAGCCGACGACCGGCCTCGATCCGCAGAGCGCCGAGCTCATCACGGACCTCATCGTCCAGCTCAGGGACAGCCTCGGCAAGACGTCGATCCTGGTCACGCACGACATCGCCGACGCCTTCAAGGTGGGCAACTCGATCACCGTCCTGAGCGAGGGGCGCGTCGTCTTCGACGGGAACGCCACCGATCTCGACCGCTCGAACGACTCCTTCATCCACCAGTTCCTGGCGCCCTTCCGCACCGCGGTCGCGGCGGCCGCGAAGCGCCTCGAGGACGCGTCCCGCGCCGCGCCGGCGCCACCCCTCCGTGGAGGAACCACGTGAAGCGAACTGGGCACGTCCCCTTCATGCAGCTTCGGATCGGCATCTTCGTCGTGATCGCCGTCATGCTCCTCCTCTGGGCGACCTTCCAGTCGGGCGCGTTCAAGCTCGGCAAGGAGGAGAAGATCACGATCGGCTTCAATCGCATCGGCGGTCTCGAGGAGGGAGCGATCGTTCGACTGAACGGGGTGCCGGTCGGCGTGGTGCGGGACATCAGGCTCGAGCCCAAGTCGAATCACGTGGCGGTGGACCTCGGGGTCAAGACAGGCACGCGCTCGAGGCTCCACCAGGGCGCGGGCGCCAGCATCACGACCGTGGGCTTCCTGGCCGAGCTCTACGTCGAGCTGATCGACCCGAACCCGGAGGCACCCCCGATCCACTCCGACTCCGAGATCCGGACCGACATCCTGGCCGACCCGGCCATGATCATGAACAAGGCGAACATGATCGTCGACACGCTCCAGACCCTGGTCGGGAACTTGAACCAGTCGGGGCGCGCGTTCGCCCAGGGGCAGGGAACGCTCGGACGGTTGAGCCGGGACGAGCGGCTCTACGAGCAGATGGTGTCGCTCACGAAGGAGGCGACCGCGCTCACGGAGAAGATCAACGCCAACCAGGCGCGCGTCACCGACCGGCTGGTCTCGCTCACGGGATCGCTCGACAGCCTCACCTGGCAGCTCCAGCATGGGAACGGAACCGCGGCGCAGCTGCTCCGGAAGGGCGATCTCTACGATCAGCTCCACTCGAGCACGGCGCGGCTCGATTCCGTCCTCGCCACGATCCAATCGGGCAAGGGCACGTTCGGCCAGATGATGGCCGACACGGTGCTCTACCAGGACACGAAGGCGCTGATGGGATCGATGAAGCGGCTCATGGCGGCGATCGAGAAGGATCCCAAGAAGTACTTCAAGTTCAGCCTGTTCTAGCCCGCCTTGATCGGCGCGCTACCGCGCCCGCACGATCCGCCGCGTGAAGGTCTCGCCTCCGGCCGCGGCGCGGAGCCAGTAGACCCCGCTCGCCACGGGACGCCCCTTTTCGTCGTCCCCCTTCCACGTGAGCTCGAGCGCCCCGGCCGGAGCGGAGCCTTGGAAGAGCGTCGCGACCCGCCGGCCCTGCACGTCGTAGACCGCGACCTCGACCGGCCCCGCGTCGCGGAGCGTGAGCGAGAGCGAGGAAGCACGCGAGGCCGGGTTCGGATGAGGCACGCCGAGCACGGCGGCCGGCGTCGGGGGCGGCCCCTCGACGACGCCGGTCGTATGGAGCGCCCCGTCGAAGAGCTCGAAGTCGTCGACCGCGGCCTCCACGATCGTGCCCACCCCTTGATCCTGAGCGATGAACCGGACGCGCACCGCGCTCCCGGGCACGATGTAGCTCCGCACCCGGAATGTCTCCTGGTGCCACTCAGGGTGGCTCACGCGCGTGTTGAGCATGTTCACCCACGTGACGCCGTCCCGCGAGATGTCGCACTGGAAGGAGTCGGGCTCGCCCGGAGTGTTCATGTAGTACCAGCGGCGGAACACGATCGTCGGTTCCGTCATGCCGGACATGTTGAGGGGCGGCGTCGTGAGCGTGGTGCGTCCGCCGTCCACGTCGCCGTTCGCGGGATCCTTGCTGTCCACCGGGCCGTTCGTCGTGACGAAGCAGTAGCCCGTGCCGGGCGTGTAGTCGTCCCCCGGCTGCACGGGGCCTTCGGCGTTGTAACCCCCTTCGCCCGGCTCCGGGTGCTGCGCCGCGAGCGCGGCGGGCCCGCGCGGCCTGGGCGCCGCGCCCGAGCCCGGCACGCTCGAGCCGACGGGAATGGCCCGCGCCCAGAGCCCATCGATCGCGTTGTCCCCCGGCGCGCTCAGGGACCAGCCCTTGTCGGTGTCACACGAGTCGTACCAGCTCGCGTGGAGGAGGCGGAAGTCCTGCGTCATCGACGCTCCCGGCTGCAGGGTGACGGTCCGCTCCTCCGGCACATAGCCTGGCCGGTCCGCGGCGAGCCGCATGGTCTCCGGCATCATCCCGGTGAGCGAATACGTTCCGACGGCCGCGGTCGTCGCGACTTTCGGCGTCTCCTCGGCCTCCACCGTCGCGCCGGGAAGTCCCGTCTGATCCGAGTCGCGGCGCACCGTTCCCGCGATCGTGCCGGTCGAAGCCAGAGGGAGGGTCACCGCGATCGAATCGTGGCTCCCCATGCTCGTGGTCACCGGCACGTTGACGGTCGTGTAGCCGTACTTCTTCACGCGCAGCATGTGGGCCCCAGGGCTGAGCGCGAGCCCGGCGGTGCCCAGGCCCTGTGTCTGCGTGCTGTCCGCCTCCCCCAGCGCCGTGACGTCCACGCCCGGGACGGGCGCCTGCGCCGGGTTCTTCACGACCAGCTTCACCCAGCCGTAGTTCTTGGTCGCCCGGAAGATGAAGAGACCGTTCTCGATGTCGCTCGCGATGAACGTCCCGGACGGGAAGCTCGCCGACACCTCCCACACGCCGTGGAATCCGCCCGAGAAGCTCCCGTAGGTGTCGTACCAGCCCCACTCGACCGGCATGGCCGGATCGTGGAGATCGAAGAGGTGCACCCCCTCCGTGTACCAGGCGACGTATGCGGTCTCCCCCCTCACGTGCACGTTGTGCACGATGGAGACCGGGTTCACGGTCATCTCCCGGACCATCGGATGGAAGAAGACGTCCGCGATGTCGAAGACCTTGAGGGTCCCGTAGTTCATCTCGTCGCAGACGTAGAGGTAGCGCCCGTTCGGCGACGTCTCGGAGCTGTGCGTCCGCGCCCCGGGATAGGTGAAATCCGTGATGTCGTAGGGGTTCGCGGGATTGGAGAAGTCGACCACGTGCATCGTCCCGGTCGTGATGCCGCTCGCGAAGAGGGTGTCGTTCCGGACCCAGCTGTCGTGCACGTAGTCCGTCTGGTAGGCCCCGACCTCGACCGGGTTCTCGGGATCCGCGAGCGACAGGACGCGCATCCCCGCCTGGAGTCCGCTCAACCGCGTGCCGTTCAGGATGAGGAGCGAGCGGGTCGTGTCCACCGAAACCGTGTGCTCCTGATTGAACGTCCCGGTGTAGGTCTTGACCAGCACGGGATGCTCCGGGTCGGCCATCCGGACGATCTGGACGCCGCCGCCGGCCGCCTCGGTCGTGATGTAGACGTGGTTCCCGAACTGCTTCATCTCGCGCCACTGCGACCCGAGCCCGGGAATGAACGCGACCTCGTACGGAAGGGACGGATTCGTGATGTTCACGATCGAGGTCCCGGTCGTGGTGCCCAAGACCGCGTACTCCCTCCCGTCCGAATGCACGTAGCTGCAGCAGGCGGAGTAGGCCGCGTAGCTGTCCAGGTGTCCGAGGAGCGTGACGTTCTTCGATACGGCGTAGGCGTGGACGGCCGCGGGAAGCGCGAGCGATGCGAGTGCGACGAGGAGGACTGCGGCGCGGCGCGGCGTCATGGGCGGACCTCGGCCCGGGCCCGGCGGCCCGGCGCGTCATGCAGTTTACACCCAACCCGCTTGCCGGTACCAGTCGGCGGTCCGCTTGATTCCCTCGTTCAGGGGGAGCTGCGGCTCCCAGCCGAGCTCATGGCGGATCTTGGCGGAGGAGCAGATCCAGTCGCCGGCGCGGATCTCGTTCAGCTTCTCCCGGGTGAGGAGCGGCGCCGTCCCGGTGAGCGCTCCGAATACCTCGGCCGCGATCGCGCCCGCGCCGAGAAGGAAGCCCGGAGGCGAGACGATCATGGCCCGCGATCCGAGCGCGCGGCTGACCGCGGTGCCGACCTCGACGTAGTCGGTGATCTCGGGCTCGCCGACGAAGTAGACCTGCCCCTTCGCCTTCGGCTCGACGAGCGCGAGATGCACCGCGCGCGCGAGATCCTCGGCGTGGACGAGCGTGAAGCGGGCTCCCTTCTTGAGCACCGGGAGCACGTGCCGCTTGACCGCGGCGAAGACGCGAAGGATGGCGGTGTCGCGCGGGCCGTAGACCGCGGGAGGACGGATCACCGTCACGGGAAGGCGGCTCTTGAGGAGGAGCGTCAGCTCCTCGGCGCGGAGCTTCGACACGCCGTAGGTGGACGCGGGGTCGGGGCGCTCCCCTTCCGTGACGGGGCGACCGTCGGGACCGGCGGGACCGGCCACCGACTGGCTCGACACGAGGAGGAAGCGCTCGAGCGAGCTCCCCGCCAGGATCGCCGCGCGGAGCATCCGCTCGGTCGCGCCGACGTTGGCCTCGTGGAATTCCTTGGGGCTCCGCGCGCGCGTGAGGCCCGCCGCGTGCACGACCCAGGTCGCGCCCTGAAGCGCCTCGGCCAGGGGCCCGACCTGGTCGAGCGGCACGCGCGCGATCTCCACCTTGGATTCGTCGAGCCACCGGGTCGAGGAGCTTTTCCGGAGCAGGCATCGCACGCGCGCGCCGCGCGCGAGGAGCTCGTCGACGATGTGGCTGCCGACGAAGCCGGACGCCCCGGTGACGACCGCGAGCGGCTCGCTCACCCGAGGCGGCGCTCGTAGATCCGGTAGGTCCCCGTGCGCACGCCCCCCACCCCGGTGATCAGGCTGTTCACGTCGTCATTGGTTTCGAGGGTCCAGCCGATCTCGACGCTTCCGTAGTTCTTCGCGCGAAGCGCGAGGATCAGCTCGTCCACGAGGAGCGGCGCGACTCCCTTCCGTCTCCAGTCCGATCGGACGCCGAGCGCCATGAGCCTTCCCTCCCGGATCCGCGGGAGCGTCAGGAGGAGCCGCACGATCCCAAACGGGAAGAGGCGTCCTCCGAGATGACGAAGTGCGATGTTGATGTCGGGGATGATGAGCCCGAAACCGATGGGCATGCCGTCCACCTCGACGAAGCGGACCAGCTCGGGGACGATCGCAGGCCGGAGCTGCTTCGCCATGTGATCGATCTCCCCGTCCGTCATGGGGACGAAGCCCCAGTTCTTCTCCCACGCCTCGTTGTAGACGCTCTTGACCCGCGTGAGCTCCTCGTCGAAGCGCTTCATCGCGACAGGCCGCGTCACGAGACCGGGTGTCCGCCGGGCGGCCGAGGCGATCCGGCGGAACACCGGCGGGCTCTCGTTGGGGATTCGGGCGCGGAAGGTATACAGGTCCATGGCTTTCACGAGCCCCGCGGCTTCGATCCAGGCTGCGTATTCGGGGGGATTGTGCGGCATCATGATCGCAGGGCGGTGCTCGAAGCCCTCGATCAGGAGACCGCACTCGTCGTTGGTCGTGAAGCTCAAGGGGCCGCGGAGCACTCCGGCCCCCTGCTCCTTGCCCCACGCCGCCGCGCGCTCGAGGAGCGCCGCCGCCGCATCGGCCGTGTCCGCTTCGAAGAAGCCGAACGCGGCCTGCCGCTCGCCATGGATGGAGTCGTGGTTCTGGTCGGTGGAGGCCGCGACGCGCCCCACGATCCGGCTCCCCTCGCGGGCGAGGAAGTAGGCGGCCTGGCCGTGCTGGAAGAAGGGATTCTTGCCCGGGGTGAGCCGGATGCGCTCGTCCATCCGGAGCGGCGGCACCCAGTAGGGGTCGCTCCGGTAGCGCTTGTAGGGAACCTCGATGAAGCGCGCGAGGTCCGCGGCGCCCTGAACCGGAATCAGGTCCAGCGCATGCCTCCGGCGGGTCTAGCTTTCCTTGGAGACAAGCTCCAGGCCGACCTCTTGATGCACCTCGCCCACGACCTTGAGGATCGTGTCGAGCTGGTCGTCCTGGTGGGTCGCCATGTACGACGTGCGGAGGAGATCCCGCCCCGGCGCCACGGCCGGAACCAGGATCGCGTTCAGGAACACGCCGCGGTCGAGGATCTTCTTCCAGACCTGCATCGTCTTGAGCCTGTCGCCGATGAAGATCGGCACGATCGGAGTCTCGAGGCCCGAGCCGACCTCGAGGCCCTGGGCGCGGAAGCCGGAGCGCATCTTGATGGAGATCTGACGCAGGCGGTCGCGGAGCGCGGCCCCTTGCTCGGATTGGATGATGTCGAGCGCGGCCAGCGCCGCCGCGACGCTCGCGGGGGTCATGCTGGCGCTGAAGATCATGGCGCGCGCGTGGTGGCGCAGATAGTCCATCACCGCCCTGGGGCCGGCGATGAAGCCGCCCAGCGAGGCGAACGACTTGCTGAACGTCCCCATGACGAGATCGACCTGGTCCTCGACGTTCATGGCTTCGCACGCGCCGGCGCCGCGGGCGCCGAGCACGCCGATGCCGTGCGCGTCGTCCACCAGGAGGCGCGCGTCGTACTCGCGGGCGAGCCGGACGATGTCGGGGAGCGGGGCGAGGTCGCCTTCCATGCTGTAGAGACCGTCGACCACGACGAGCTTTCCGGACTTGGGCGGGGCGCTGGAGAGGACCCGCTCGAGGTCATGGATATCATTGTGACGGAACCGCTTCACATCGCCGTAGGAGAGCCGCGCGCCGTCCACGATGCAGGCGTGCGCATCCTTGTCGAGGATCACCACGTCGCCCTTGTCCGCCAGCGCCGAGATGCTGCCCAGGTTGGTCAGGTAGCCCGTGGAATAGACGAGGGCCGCTTCCTTCTTCATGAACTTGGCGAGACGCTCCTCGAGCTGCTCGTGGAGCTCGAGGGTGCCGTTCAGGAAGCGGGAGCCGTTGTTCGAGGTGCCGAAGCGGAGAAGAGCATCCTCGGCCGCCGCCATCACCTTGGGGTGCTTGGTCAGACCGAGATAGTTGTTGGACCCGGCCATGATGAGGCGCTTCCCCCCGATCGTGACCTCCGTGCCGTGGTTCTCGCTGATCGGCAGGAAGTAGGGGTAGACCCCGGCCGCCTTGGCCAGTCGGTGCTCCTTCCAGTTGCGACACTTCTCGAAGATGTCCACGCGTTTCCTGTCGGTTGGGATGGGGTGCCGCCGCTTGGCTGCGCCGTCAGAGGAGTTCGACGGACGATACCCAATTTCGCCCCCCGGAGTCAATCCGGTGGGGCATCGGCGAGGTCAGCTCGTTGGTGTGACTGGGCTTGCGCCCGGAGCTACCGGATCAGCCGGAGCGAGGAGGAGCGGGTCTCGGTCGGAAGGGTGAGGACCGCGAAGTAGGCGCCCGAGGCGCACGGGGTGCCGTCCGCGCGGGAGCCATCCCAAGCCACCGAGCGGTTCCCGGCCAAGGCTTCGCCCTCGGCCAGGACCCGGACCAGCCGGCCCTGGACATCGTGGATGGCGAGGCGGAAACGGGAGGGCCGGTCGAGCGCGAACTCGATGGTCGTGTGCGGATTGAAGGGATTGGGCCGCGGCGTGAGGAGGCCCGCCCTGGCGGCCGGCGTCGAGGGCTCCACGTCCGTCCCCACCGGCGAGATGCGGTAGGCGAACACGTCATAGGAGCCCAGCCGGTTGTCTTCCCACGCGAAGAGAGCGCCGCCGAAGCCGTCCGGAGCCGAAGCCGTGAGGCGGCGGGTGTTGGCCGCGGAAGCGATCGGGACACCGTTCGTGGCCCAGCGGACCGTACCGTTCTGTCGCACAGCCTGCGCGTAGATGTCGAAGTTGTTCCCAGCGCCACGTCCGTCATCCCAACCCAGGATCACGCCGCCCGATTTGTCGGGCACGATCGTGGCCAGGGACTGCGCGCTGTCCGCGGTGCAGACGGCGATGCCGTTCGCGGCCCACGCGACGGCGCCGGTCGAGTCGACCCTCTGAGCGTAGATATCCGGGTTCCTCGGGCCGACGCGCTGATCGATCCAAGCCACGATGGCGCCCGCGAGGCCGTCCGTCGCGACGAGCGGATGGAGCTGGGTGCTGTCCTGATCGCTCACCTGGATCCCGTTCGCGGGCCAGCGCGGCGTGCCGTCCGGCTTGATGCGCTGGACGAAGATGTCCGCGTCGGTGCCGTTCCGGGTGTCCTGCCACGCGACGAGAAGTCCGAACTTGCCGTCCGTGGAGATGGACGGCTCCACCTGGGTCTGGGCCACGACCGCCACCGCGACACCGTTCGCGGTCCAGCGGGTGGCCCCGATGGCATCGATGGATTGGGCGTAGATGTCATCGGAGAAGGGTCCGCCCCTCTGGTCCCGCCAGACCAGGAACGCGCCGCCGATGCCGTCGGGCAGGATGCGGACGTCGGTCTGGGTTCCGGCCGCTGTGCAGACGGCGACGCCATCGACGGTCCACTGGGTCGCGCCCGATCCGTTCACGCGCTGTGCGAAGACGTCGGCGTTCAGCGTCCCGTTTCTTCCGTCCCTCCAGCCGATGATCGCGCCACCCGCGTTGTCCGACGCGATGACTTCGAGAATCTGGTTGGACGCAAAGGTGCAGATGGGCACGCCGGTCGAAGGTGTCCAGAGAAGGGTCCCGTTTCCGTTCAACGCCTGCGCGTAGATGTCGTAGTTGGTCGTGCTGCGCCGGTCCTGCCACGCGACGATGATGCCCCCCGATCCATTGCTGCAGAGGACCGGCGATTCCTGCGCGTCGGCCACCGTGCAGACGGCGACGCCGTTGTTTCCCCAGAGCCGGTTGCCGCTCATGTCGAACCGCTGCGCGTAGACGTCGGCCAGCGTGTCGGTGCGGAAGTCCTGCCAGACGACGAAGGTTCCGCCGGCGCCGTCCGAGATCATCTGCGCGTTCACCTGATTCTTGATGGTGAGGGACGCCTGGTTGCCGTTGACGGCCCAGGACGCATCGGCGGTCGGAGCGAGCACGCCGAGGAGACAGAGCGTGGCGATAGCGGTGGCACTCCAAAGGAGGTTCATTCGCAGGTCGTGGCTCATGGGGTTGGAGGTCCAGCGCTTGCGGGTCACGGTTGCGGCGACTAGTATGCAGGAGCCGCGCCTCTCCGTAAACGATGTGGAAAGCTCGCTATAACCGACGCCAGGTCAAATAGTTGCAGCCATGGGGCTTATCCCCCACCTGGCCCCGTGGCTGGGTCCAGCCGCGGGGCTGGGTGGTTTGGCGGAGGGGGCGGAATCGTTTTGGGGAAATTGCCACACGGACGGATGCTCTCAGCCGCCCGCGTCCGCACACACGTCCAGGGAGGACCTTCATGAGCGCACGGATGGGCGCCCTCGCACTGCTCGCGCTTCTCGCGATTCTCGCGCTTCCCTCGCCCGCGGGAGCCACCTTCTCGATCGTCGCGCGCGACCCGGACACGGGTGAGATCGGAGTGGCCGTCCAGTCGCACTACTTCGCGGTCGGGCCGATCGTGCCCTGGGCCGAGCCGGGCATCGGCGCCGTCGCCACGCAATCCCTCGTCGAAGTGAGCTACGGCCCGAAGGGGCTCGAGCTCATGCGCAATGGGAAGTCCGCCGAGGACGCGCTCCAGGAGCTCCTCGACAAGGACGACCACGCCGACGTGCGTCAGGTCGCGATGATCGACGCGCGCGGGAACGTGGCGAACCACACGGGCAAACGGTGCATCGCCGACGCGGGGGACAGGAAGGGAGAGAACTATTCCTGCCAGGCGAATCTCATGGCGAACGACAAGGTTTGGGGCGCGATGGCGCAGGCCTTCGAGACCTCGAAGGGGGACCTCGCGGAGCGTCTCTTGAAGGCGCTCGAGGCGGGGCAGGCCGCCGGAGGCGATATCCGCGGCCAGCAGTCGGCGGCCATGGTGATCGTGAAGGGGAAGCGCTCGAACCAGCCCTGGGCCGACCGCGTCCTCGACCTTCGCGTGGACGACAATCCGAAGCCGATCGCGGAGCTCAGGCGCCTCGTGACCCAGTGGCGCGCGTACCGGAACGTGGACCAGGGCGACGCCTACGTGGCGGACAACAAGGTCGAGGACGCCATGAAGTCGTACGCGGAAGCGTCCCGGCTCGCCCCCGGCAACAACGAGATCCTGTTCTGGCAGGCGGCGACCCTCTGGAAGCTCGACCGGGAGAAGGAGGCGACGCCGATCTTCAAAAAGGTGTTCGCCCGGGACCGCCGGTGGGTCGCGCTCGTTCCACGGCTCGTCCCTGCGGGGCTTCTCGACGACGACAAGAACGATGTGAAGCGCATCCAGGCGCTGGCGCCTGCGGCCAAGCGACGTTAGCTCCTCGCGCTCGCGCGACTTGGCCGGCGAGGTGAGTGTGTGGGGGGCCTGAACAGCGCGTCCCGTGCTACCGCGACTTGGCCGGCGAGGTGAGTGTGTGGGGGGCCTGAACAGCGCGTCCCGGCGCTCGCTACCGCACCGCTGAGGTGACTTGGGTGGCGCCGGGCGCCAAAGTTCCGGCCCCCCACACACTCACC
>DASUFL010000031.1:0-15218 GCA_036274595.1 Candidatus Eiseniibacteriota bacterium
CAGGGGCGCGGCCTCTTCGGCCACTGGCTTTGGCGCGCTCTTCGAGCTCTTCGACGACTTCTTGGAGGGCTTCGTCGAGGTCTTCGCCGGAGCCGGCGCCGGCGCCGGAGCCGTCGTCGTCGTGGACTGGGAGGCCTGGACAGCCGCCTCGGAGACCGGCGGGCGGGACGACGTCGCGTCCTCGGCCTTCGCGCGCGGCGCGGCGAAGAGGGCGAGCGCGACGAGTGCGGTCAGCCACGCGATGGCGCGCGAGACCTTGGTCTCGAACTTCGGAAAGGCCTGCATCGGTCTCCCTCCTCCTTACCCGGCGCTGCGGAGCCGGAAGTGGAACGTGATCGTGCCCCACTGCTCTCCGGTCCGTCCGTTCTTCAGGGGCTCGAACCGCCACGCGCGGAGCGCCGTGCGGGCGTTGTCGTCGAAATCACCGAATCCCGCCGTCTTCTGGACGAGGATGTTCTCCTTCACGGTCCCGTCCGGCCGCACGACGAAGTAGAGCGTCACCGATCCTTCGACGGCCTCCTTCTTCGCCCAGTCCGGATAGGTCGGCAGCGTGTAGAAGAGAACCGGCCGGTCCGCGATCGGTCCCGCGAGCGAGGCGCCCGCGATGGTGCGCTGCGCCGTCGCGTCGCCCGGCTTGGACGGCGCGGCCGCTTCCGACTTGCCCGCCTGGATGGAAGCCGGCGCCAGCGAAGCCGGAGCGCCGGGCGTGCCGCCACGCGACAGCTCGAGCGGAGGACCGCCCGTTCCGCCGCCGCGGTTCAGCTTCACGGGCGCCGTCCCGGTGCCGCCAGGCGCGCCCACGGTCGCCGGGCTCGATCCGAAGAGCGAGGCCGTGGGGGACCCCGTAACCGTGCCGACCGGAAGCGTGTTCTGGCGCTGCATCGCGGCCAGCCGCGAGTTCAGCTGGTCCTGGAAGGTGTTGGGTACCTGTGGATCGAGCGCGACGTCGCCGCTTCGCTCCATGCGGATGAAGTGCGCGTCCGTCTGGCTCTCCTTGGGGGCGCCCTTCACGGTCTCTTCCTGGCGCTGGGGCGCCGGCGCCGGGGCCGCCGCGGCCGCGGGATTGAGATCCCCCGGCTCGAGCAGCACGACCTCGGTCACGATCGGAAGATCCTGGGTCGTCGTCTTGAACGAGGTGAACCACAAGAAAAGGAGCACGTGGACGACGAAGCTGATGATCATGGTCCACTGCGTCCTGCGGCGGACCAGCTCCTGATCGATGCGAAGGGCGGCGGCGGTCACCGGGTGGCCTCCGTCTTCTGGCGCGTCGCGATCGCGAGGTGTGTGGCCCCGGCCCCGCGCGCCTCCTCGAGAAGCTTCTGGACCGCGGTGTAGGGCGCGCCCGAGTCCGCGCGCACCACCACGAGCACATCGTTGTTCCCAGCCTTGGCCAGGTGGGTCTGAAGCACCGCCGGAAGCCCGTCGGACGTGACGACCTCGTCATCCACCGCGAGCGCTCCCGTGCTCGACAGCGTGATGCTCACGTTCCGTTCGTCCTCGGAGTCGCGCGACCGCGCCTGCGGCAGGTCGACCGGAAGGTCGGCCACCGACATGAGCGGCGCCGTCACGAGGAGGATGATCACGAGCACCAGCGAGACGTCGATGATCGGAACAACGTTCACCTTGGTGATCGGCAGGTGATATCCGGGTACGCGCATGCGACGCATGTCAGCCTCCCACCACGGCGATCTGGGCCGCGCCGCAGGCCTTGGCGTCGTCGAGGACGCTCACGAACGCTCCATGGGAGATCCCCTCGCCGCAGCGCACGATGACGAGCTTGGTGGTGCTCGCCTCGAGGAGCGGCTTCAAGAGTCCCTGAAGGCTCGAGCGCGGAATCTGGTTCTGGTTCACGACCACTACATCCGGAGAGACGAGGGTGATCTCCACCCGCTCCGACTTCGCCGTGAATGCTGCCTTCTGGCCGGCCTTGGAGGCGCGCTGGACCGCGATGCTCGACTGGAACGCCATCGGCGTGGAGACGAGCAGGATGATGACCAGCACCAGGCAGACGTCGATCAGTGGCGTCATGTTCGGCTCGTGGATCGCCTCTTCATGCCGCATGCGGGTTCGGCGCACCGGAGCCTCCTTAGGCGACGCGAACGGTGGTCTGGACGGAAGGCTTGGACTGGCGCAGGCCGCCGCTCAACCGCAGCGTCCGTGCGTGGTTCTCGCTGATCGTCAACATGACGCCCATCCGGCGTACGAAGTTGTTGTAGAGGAGCACCGCCGGCACGGCGACGAGAAGGCCCGCGGCCGTGGTGAAGAGCGCTTCGGCGACGCCCGCCGCGACCACCGACGGACCGGCCGAGCCCGTGCGCGCCATGTCGTGGAACGCGCGCATGATGCCCCACACGGTGCCGAGGAGGCCGATGAGCGGCGCCACGTTGCCCATGGTGCCGATGAAGCCGAGGTTCCGCTCGAGCTGGAGGCGCTGCTCGCTCATCGCGATGTGCAGCCTCTCCTCGAAGGCTTCCGGCTGCTCGTCCATCGCGCGGATGACTTCCGCGGCGACCGGGCCGAACGGATGCCGGTCGACGGCGCAGACCCGGATCGCCTCTTCCTTGTTGCCGGAGCGCAGCGCCACGAGCGCGGACGCGAGGAGCGCGTCCGGGTTGCTGCGGCGCTTCCAGAAGTAGATGATGCGCTCGATGGCGAAGCCCAGTGTGAGCACGCTGCAGACCAGGATGACGCACATGACGGGACTCGTGCGCATCGCTTCGATCCAATCGAAATTCTCGAACATCGTCCTCGCTCCTTTCGGTACCTGGCCGGTTGCGGCGGCCGTTCGTTAGCGCTTCTTCGTTGCCCTGGGCTGAAGCTGCTGGGCGCGGCCGGCCGCGGCTGCGGCCAATTCGCCGTCCTTGGAGTTCTGCGCGATGTCGCGATACGCCGTGTACGCCCGCGCGTAGTCCTTCTTCGCCTCGTAGAGCGCCGCGCAGCGGGCGAGCGCGGAGAGGCGGAACGGGTTCTTCCGGTCGGGCGACGCCACGGCCCTGTTGTAGGACTTGAGCGCGCCGTCGACGTCGTTCTGCTGCTCCAAGCTGTGGCCGACCCGGTACAGGAGCTCCACGCTGAGCGCCCCCGAAGGATTCGAGTCGAGCGCCTTCTTGAACTCCTCGAGCGCTTCCACGTTCTCGCCGGCCGCCTCGTGGAGATCGCCGAGCTGGTACGCCACGTCCGCGGCGCGCTTGTCGCCGGGGTGGTCCGTGCGGTACGCGAGGAGCGTCGTCTTCGCTTCCGCCGGCTGGCCGAGCTGCCGCTGGCAGAGCGCGAGGTTGTAGCGCGACGCCGCGCGCACGTCCGTGGTCGCGCTCTCGCCCAGGACCTGCGTGAACGAGACCGCCGCGCGCATGAAGTCCTGCCCCTGGAAGTACTGGAGCCCCAGCTGGAACTCAGCCGTCGGGCGAAGCTCGCTCGACGGGAAGAAGGCGAGGAACTGCTCGTACGCGAGGCGCGACTGCTCGACAGACCCCGCCTTGGCGTAGGAGTCGGCGAGCAGGAACTGCGCGTCGTCCGCGGCCGAGTAGCCGGGGAACTGGCTCACGACGCGGCGGAAGCCGTCCGCGGCCTCGGCGTACTTCTTGTCCTGATAGGACGCCTTCGCGATCTGGAAGAGCGCGTCCGCCGCGAAGGCGCTCGTCGGATATTGCTCGACCAGCTTGGCCAGCTCGGCCGTGCCCTTGGCGGTCTGCCCGAGGCGGTAGAGCGACGCCTCGGTCCCGCGCTGCGCTTCCTTGGAGTAGGGCGTGTCGGGGAAGCGCGCGATGACCTCGGAGTAGCCCTCGAGGGCCGCGGCGTCGTGGCCCGCGTTGTACTCGCACTGACCCAGACGGAGCATCGCCAGCGCGGCCGCGTCGGTCTGCGCGAAGTTCTGGAGCAGGCCGCGGTAGCAGCGCTTCGCGTCTTCATACCGTTGAGCTTCGAAATAGAGGTCGCCGGCGCGCGCCCACGCCTTCTCGGCGATCGGCGCGCTCGCGCTGTCCTTCACGATCGCTTCCCAGTGATCCACCGCGTCGCCGGCGCGGTTCAGGCGCAGGCAGGCGAGGCCGGCCTGGTAGTGCGCCAGCATCCGCTTCGGGTGGGCCGGGTAGCGCTTCAGGAAGACCGCGTAGGCGTCGGCCGCCGCCCGATAGTTCTTCTGGTTGAACCGGTCGTGCGCGATGTCGAGATAGGCGCTCGACACGATGTCGGTCCGGCCGGTGCCGCCATAGCGGGCCACGAGCCGCTCCTCGGTCGCGATGGCGAGACTGTCGCGCCCCTCGCGGGCGTAGCTCCAGGCGAGGAGCTTCGTCGCGGACGCGCCGACCGCGTGGTCGGGGAAGTCGCGCATCAGCTTTTCGAGCGTCGCCTGCGCCTCGGGATACCGCGCCTGCGCCGCGGAGGCGTCCGCGTCGATGAGAAGTGCGTAGGCGCGCCAGGGCGAGGAGCTCGGCGGCATCTTCTGCAGGAGCATGTGCGGCGCCCCCGCGAGCTGACCCAGGTCGCCCGCCTGGTGATACGAGTAGAGAAGGAGGCAGAGGGCCGCGTCCACCAGCTCGAGGCGCTCCGACGACTTGAACATGTCGAGGTTGGGGTGCTCCATCTGCGCCACGTAGCGATCGAGCACGATCTGGAAGTACGGGGCCGCGACGCGCGGCTTGTTCTGCGACAGGAGACCGACGCCGGCGAGATACGCCGCCGCCGGGGCCTCGGGCTCGAGCGGATAGCCGGACACCACCGCCTGGTAGCTTCCGGTGGCGTCGTTCTTCCGGCCCATGGCGTCGAGGCAGCGGCCCACCGCGTACTGCGCGCTCGCCGCGACGGAGTGCTGGAAGTACTCCTTGAGCACACGGTTCATCTCGACGATCGCCTCGGGGTACTGGCCGCGGTCCATGAGGACCTCGCCGACGAGGAACTGCGCGCGCGCGGCGACGTCGGAGCGGCCGTAGCGCTCCACGATGCCGCGCAGGATGGCGAGCGCGGAGTCCGGGCTGCCCGACAGATAGAGACAGCCCGCGCCCCGAACTTCCGCCTCACCGATGACCGTCGGATCCTCGGCCTTCTTGGTCACGCGCGAGAACTCCTCGGTCGCGCTCCGATAGTCCTTGGCGAGGAGGAACGCGTCCGCCTTGGCCAGCATCGCGGGGTCCTTGAGCGGGGAATCGGGGTACCGATCCGCCACCTCCTGGAACGCCGCCGCGGACTGGAGCACCGCGCCCTGCGCGCGGTAGCAGAGCCCGCGCAGATACGAAGCGGCCGGTCCGGTCGTCTTGATCCCCACCGCCGCGAGCGCATCGACAGGCTTGCCCTGAGTATAGAGGAGCGTCCCCTTCGCGAGCGTCACGCGCGGATCGGTCTCGAGCCACGGCTGCGACTGTGAAAGCAGCGCGAGCTGCTTGGTCGCCACCGTCGCGTCGCCGCGACGGAGCGCGTTCCAGGCCTGGGCCAGCGTGGCCTCGCCGCGGAGCGGACTCTGCGGGTACTTGTCCATCCACCCCTTCCAGTCGTCCGCGGCTTCCTTGTCGCGGCCCTGGAGCTCCTTCATGTGGATCGCCGCGAACTCCGCATCATCCGTGAAGTAGTTCTTGTCGCCCATCTTGCCCGCGGCCGTCCGCCATCCCTGCTCGGCCCCCGTGTAGTCCTGGAGCTCGAAGCGGATCTGCGCGGAGAGCGCCCGCGCGGCCGCCTGCTCGTCGTCCGACAGATCGCCCTTGAGCACGGAACCGACCGTGCCGTCGAGCTCCTCGAGCGCCGCCTGACGATCGGCTCCGGCCAGGAGTCGCGCGGCCTCGAACGAGAGTCCCGCTTCCCTGAGCGCCGCGGGCGCGGCCTTCTTGTCGATCTCCGGCTTCTTGTCGCCCGCCCCCGCCGCGGCGGGCGCGAAGAGCGCCGCCGCGAGCAGGAGGTGAGCGAAGGTCCGGTTGAGGCGGCCGATTCGGGTGGTCATGGCTTCGTTCCCTCGTTGCCGGTGTTGCCAGGCTCGACCGGGATCACGGGAACCGATCCCTGCGGTCCGCCGGTCGAGATCTGGACCACGCGCGTATGGCTCTCGATCACGCGTCCCTCGACGTCATGCACCGTGAGGGTGTAGCGATAGTCTCCGTCCGGCAGCGGAAGGCCGGTCTCGTCCTTGCCGTCCCACAGGAGATGGGCCGGCGGGACGCCCTTACCGCCGAAGGTCCGGACGGTTTCATCGGACTTGTTGAGGAGCGTCAGGGTCCAGCTCTCGGTCTCCGCCTTGGTCCGCGCGTTCAGGTCGATCTTGGTGACCGCCTTCTCGCCGGTCGGGGAGAACACTTCGGGCTCCGCCTGCGCCTTCGCGAAGAAGCCGCCGAACCGGTAGCTGAGGCCGACCCGGTGCTCGAGGCCGAGCGGGTGATCCTGGACGCCGTAGTCGAACTGGTACTTGCCCGCGAAGCGATAGGAGAGGCCGCCCGCCGGCTCCTGGTCGTCCATGCCGACCCGGAGTCCGATCATCGGCTGCACCCAGTACTCGGTGCCGCCGCGGAAGCGCATGCCCGGCCCGTCCGCCTGGTCCATCTCGGCGGAGAGGAGGCCGCGGCCGTTCAGCACGACGGCCGAGAAGCCGCCGCGGATCTCCATCGGGTAGGTCTCCTTCGTGTCGCGGAGCGTCAGGTTCGGGCCTCCCACGTTGAGCGCGGAGACGCCGACCTTGAGATTCGGGGTGACGTTGTAGAGCGCGCCGATGTCGAAGCCGACGCCCGTCGCGTTCGACTCCTCGACGGACTGCTTCACCAGCTTGACGTTGGTCCCGAGCGCCAAGCGGGGATTGATTCCCTTCGCCATCGAGAAGATGTAGGCGGTCTCACCTTCCTTGAACGTTCCGAGCGGATCGTTCAGCTCGTTCGTGCGCTCGAAATTGCCCGAGCTCAGATTGACGATGCTGAGCCCGAAGCTCGGGAGCTTGTTCCCGGGCACCGCGAAGTTGAGCGCGTTGATCGAGGTCTCGTCGAAGAGCTGCGAGGTCTCGAACCGGAGCTCGTTCGGCACGAGCGTCGCGAGTCCGGCCGGGTTCCAGATGGCCGCGGTCGCCTCGTCGGCCACGCCGACGAACGCTCCACCGAGGCCGATCGTGCGCGCCGTCACGTACGTCGACAGCCACGAGCCGGGCGCGCCTCCATCTTCCTGCTCCGCCGCCATCGCGGTCCCTGCGCTGAGGACGAGGGCCGCCGCGGCCGCGGTCCAGACTTTCATCCACCGATCGGTGCGGTTCATGACGCTTCCCCCTCCTTACCGGACCACCGCGATCTTGCGGCGTATGACGTTCACGGTTTCGCCCGTTCCCTGGGCCTCGATGAAGGCGACGTAGCCTCCGCTCGATACGAACTCACCCTTGCCGTTCTTTCCGTCCCATACCCACTCGTTGAGCCCCTGCTTGCCCCCCTGCGCGTCCTTGGCGAAGACCTCGCGGCGAACGAGCGAGCCCGTGGTCGTGTAGATGCGAACCGTGACGTTCGCCATGTCGGTCAGCTTGTAGGCGATCGTGGTGCCCTCGCTGCCGGCGTGGAACGGGTTCGGATAGTTGGTGACGAAGCCGCCGCCGGCGGTCGGGTCGACGAACGCGACCTCGAGATCGAGGTCCTGCGACAGCGCGCCCGACGTGGCGTGGATCATGTCGTGCTCGGGATTGCGCGGGCTCAGGAAGTCGGCCCGCTGGTTGCCGCTCGCGTCCGTGAGGCTGTCCATCGGGCTGATCGTTCCGGTGCCCGAAAGGAGCGCGAACGTGACGAGCTGGTCCGGAACGCCGTTCTCGTAGGCGTCCACCACCCGCGCGTTGAGCGTCGCGTGCTTGTTCCCGCCGACCCAGCTCGGGTTCGACGTGAGCCGGATGATGCTCGGCAGCCCGGGGACGATGGTGATCGGGTTCGACGTCGCCGGCGCGTTTCCGGCGTCGTCACGAGCGATCAGGATGATCGGCTCGGAGAACGTGTAGGTCTCGCTCAGGATCCGCTGCCCCTGGAGGAGCTGGAACTGGGTCGTGAGGAGCGTGCCTCGGCCGGGGCTCTGGTCGCCCGCGTTCTTCACCTCGATCGTGACGAAGGAGTTGATCTCCTGGATCACGCTGCCCGCATCGTTCGTCACCTTCACCGTGAGCGTGAAGGGATCGCCGGCGCGCGCCGACGACGGGCTGACGGACGCCTCGAGATGGAAGCCGCTCGAGATCGCCCGCACCTGGGTCGTGCTCGAGGTCTTGGATGGGCTGGTGACGTCGGAGGCGGTGATCTGCTGGAAGCCTCCGGTCGAGAGCCGCATGGAGAGATCCACGGTCCCGTTCACCATCGGCGCATCCGCCGGGAGCTGCGCCCCCGGGTCGTTCGACGTGATGTGGACCACGTCCGTCGGACCGGTGATGGGGTTGTACCAGGCGTCCGTGGCCATGACGGTGACCGTGAACGCGTAGTTGATCGACTGATCCGTCGCGGTGCCGGTGCGGCCGCTCGCCGTGCCCGGAGCCGGCGACTCGCCGGGCGCCAGGATCAGAAGCTTCGCGAACGCTCCGCCGACGATCGTGACCGGGCTCGACGTGTCGGTGAGGATCGACGAGTTGTCGTTGTCCGACGCCGTGATCGTCTGCTGGCCGCTCTTGTGGAGCCGCACCTGGATCAGGCACTGGCCGTTGTTGAGCACCGTGTCCGCCGGCATCCAGGCGAACGCATCGGTGGACGTCAGGTGAACGCTGTCGTTGATGCCCGGAACCAGGTTCCAGTACTGGTCGACGGCGCGCACCGTGATCGTGAACGGATTGCCGGCCGACTGCGTGGTCGGCGTCCCCGTCCTGCCCGTCGCCGTGCCGCCCGCCGCGCTCTCACCCGGCATGAGAACCTGGAGCCCGGCGAACGGGCCCGGGCTCACGACGAACGTGTTGCTCGTTCCCGTCTTCGGCGGGGCGGAGTAGTCGGCGCAGGTGAGCGCGACCGCGCCGCCGGCGCCCTTGAAGACCACGTTGCCGGTCCAGGTGCCGGCCGAGAACGTGACCTGGCTCGGGGTGATGCTGCCCGTTCCGGTATTCGACGTGAGGATCGCGTCCGCGGCGTAGGTCGGCACCGTATTGCCGCCCGAGTCCACCGCGCGGATCGTGACCGAGGTCGGCACGCCGGCCGTGATCGGGCCGGTGATCGTGTTGAACGCGAAGTGGTGCGTGCCCGCGGGGATCACCGAGATCGGGGGGCTCGTTCCCGACGTGAGCCCGCCCGCGCTCGCCGAGACGGTCTGGGTGCCGACCGTGTTCAGCGTGACCTGGAACGAACGGTAGCCTCCCGACGGCGAGCCCTGCGTCACGAGTGCTCCCGACGCGGGATTGGACGTGAAGCCGCCCGTAGCGGAGATCGTGACGGTATTCGTGCTGGGCACCGGGTTCCAGTAGGCGTCCGTTCCGAACACACCCACCGTGAACGCCGTGCCGACCCCCTGGGTCGCGGGCGAGCCCGTGTACCCGGAGACGCTGCCCGGAAGCGGCGTCAGCCCCGGCACGATCACCTGCAAGCGCGAGAGGGCGCCAGGATGGACGATGAACGGATCGCTCGTCCCCTTCTTCAAGGGATTGGACGCGAGGTACGCCTCCATGTTGGCGTTCCCGCGGTTGATGCTCGTCTCGTCCGCGCGGTAGAGCGTCACGTTTCCGCTCCACACGCCGTTCGTCATCGTGACGGTCTCGGGAGAAACGCGCCCCTCGCCGAAGCTCGTCACCTCGCGAAGGCTGACCGGTCCGTTGTAGGCGGTGACCGTATTGTTGTTGGGGTCTTTCGCCGTGACCGTCGTCGCTTCCGCCACGCCCGCGTACTTGTGCTTCTGAGAGATCGTGGGGAAGTCGAAGTGATCGAGGACCTGGCAGAGCACAGCCGCCGAGTTGCCGTCCGGGATCGTGTTGTCGGTCTGGTCGTGAGCCTGGACGGTGAACGTGCCGGCCGCGTTGAACGTGACCGATACCGTCATCTGTCCATTGGTCAGCTGCTGCGGCGCCGGCAGCGTGGCCGTCGCGTTGGTCGACGTGATCTGGATCGAGTTGCTGACCGTGGTGACCGTGTTCCAGGTGTTGTCACAGGCGCGGATCGTGACCGTGAACGGGATCCCCGTAACCTGCCCACGGGCGGTTCCCGTCTTGCCGCTCCCCGTACCGGGCGCGGCGGTTTCGCCGGGCATCAATACTTGGAGTCGTGTGTACGGACCTGCCATGGCCGCCTTCGGAAAAGCAGCCCCCATGAGGAGCGCGAGCCCGACTGCGAGCCACGCTGCCGGATGTCCCTGGCGCACGGCGTCACCTCCGCTATGACTGTTTCGAACAAAGAAAGGTCGAGGCGTCCCGGTTCTCACCGTTCGGCCTCGGGTGTCAGCGTCCTGGGCGGACGCTTCCCGACGCCCCACTACCTTGCAGGCGCTATGCCGGGAGGCCGGGCCGAGCCACCGAATGCGCGCGGAGTGAGGCGACTCGGTTGGAGCACAAGGAGATGGGCCGCGTTCGCGGAATGCATGGAGCGTGGCTCGGAAGCGCCATCGCGCGTGGAAGCCGCCCTTGTGGCTCGATCGAGCCACGGCGCGCGATGCGAGGCGCCCGTCCCGCCGACCGGGGAACTTGCAGAACGCCACTCGCCCGAGCTCGAACGGGTGCGGATCGCGCGCCGGTTCCGGGCGGCGCGCGACGCGAAAACGCGCCTGACGGACGCCTCTTTCGCCGCGCCCGCCGGCACGGTAGAGTCATGGGTCAGGGGGCGATTCGACCGTCGCGTCGCGGCGCCTCCGACCAACGATGAGATCCCACGAGAGACCACGACAGATCCTGCTGACCGGCGCCACCGGCACCGTGGGCCGCACGCTCCTGCCCGCCCTCGCGGGGCTGGGCGCGCCCGTGCGGGCGCTCGCGCATCGCGCGGAGCCGTCGCCCGCGGCGACGAGGCTCGCCGAGTTCCGCCCGGGCGACCTCGAGCATCCCGCCAGCATCCGCGGCCTCGCCGAAGGATGCGACATCGTCGTTCACGCGGCGCGGCGAGCGGGCTTCATGGTGCTCGACCGCGAGCGCCAGCGGCGCATCATGATCGGCGGCACCGAGGCGATGCTCCGCGAAGCGCGGAGCGCCGGCGCCTCGACCTTCATCCTCATCGGATACACGGGAACGGTGCAGGAGCGCGGGCCATGGACGGGGCCCGTGGACGAGGAGACGCCTCCCGAAGGCGAGTACGAATCGGAGTCGGTCCGCATCCAGGTCGAGGCTGAGGCCATGGTGCTCGAGGAGAACCGGGCGGGCTCGTTCCGGGCGATGGTCGTGAGTCCCGGCGTGCTCGCGTCGCCTCGCGTGCCGACCGCGCTCGGCGAGCTCATCGGCGCGTTCCTGCGTCGCGAGCTCCCGTACCGGCTCCTCGACGACGTGTGGATCGCGGTGAGCGAAGGGAGCGACGTGGCGCGATGCGTCGCGGCGGCCGTGACGCAGGGCCACGGCGGCCGGCGCTACTTCGCCACGGGGGAGTGCCTGACCCTCGGGAACATCTACGAACGCATGTCGCGGCTCACGGGAGTGCCTGCGCCGCGCCGGCGCATCCCGGATCTCCTCCTCGAGGAGCTGGGGCATCTCGTGCCGGTCCTGCCGCCCCACTCGTTCCTGCGCCAGATCGTGCTCCCGCGCGAGCTGGTGCTCCACCTGGCCCGCCTCGCTCCGCTCACGAATGCGCGCACCCGGACGGAGCTCGGCTTCACGCCGACTCCGCTCGACGAGCTGATCCTTGGATTTGCGCGGACGGAGGGAGTGCTACCGCGCACGGCCGGCGCCGCCGGCTGACCGGGCGGGCGCGGCGTCCAGCGCGCTCCGGACGCGCCGCGCCAGCGCGATGGGCGTGTAGGGCTTCTCCAGGTAGTCGACGGGGCGCCCGTCCTTGTCGACCATCGGCTCGGGATCGCGCACGTAGCCCGAGACGAAGAGGATCGGCATCCCTGGGAGGAGCCGCTCCACCTTGCGGGCCAGCTCGCGCCCTCCCACCTCGGGCATCACGACGTCCGTGACGAGGATGTCCATCTCGCCCGATTCCGCTTCGAGGATCTGGAGCGCTTCGTCCGCGTTGGACGCGGCGAAGACGCGATAGCCAAGCTCGGTCAGTGACTCCCGCGCGAGCGTGAGGAGGCTCGCGTTGTCCTCGACCAGGAGCACGCGCTCGTGGCCGACCGGGAGCGCGTCCGACGCCGGCTTGGCGGCGCGTCGCGTCGTGGGCGCGCCGGTCGACTCGGGCAGGAGCACCTCGAAGGTCGAGCCCCGTCCCTCCACGCTCGTGGCCCGGATGTTCCCGCGATGCTGGCGAACGATGCCATAGACGGTGGCCAGGCCGAGGCCCGTGCCGCGTCCCGGCTCCTTGGTCGTGAAAAAGGGCTCGAAGATGCGCTCGAGGACGGTCGGCGCGATCCCGGAGCCGGTGTCGCTGACGCGGATTCGCACACACGCCCCCTCCGCCATCTCCGCGAGCGACGCTTCCTCCTCGCTCAGGACGACGCGATCGGTCCGGATCGCGATCGAGCCGCCTTCGGGCATGGCGTCGCGAGCGTTCACCGCGAGATTCACGATCACCTGCTCGAGCTGGACCGGATCCGCGCGCACCGGCCCGAGTCCGTCCGCCAGGTCGAGTCCGAACTCGAGGTTCTCGCCGACCAGGCGGCGGAGCATCGGCTCGACGCCGCGAATGGTCGCGTTCACGTCCACGGAGATGAGCTGCGTCGGCGTCCGCCGGCTGAACGCGAGGAGCTGGCGCGTGAGTCCCGCGGCCCGCTCGCCCCCTTTCTTGATCTCCTCGAGCGCGGGGCGATGCGGGTCCGTCGCTCCAAGCCGCGCGAGGAGCAGATCGGCGTAGCCGAGGACCGCGGTCAGGATGTTGTTGAAGTCATGGGCCACGCCGCCCGCGAGCTGTCCCACCGCTTCCATCTTCTGTGCGTGGCGGAACCGCTCCTCGAGATGCACGCGCTCGGTGACGTCGGTCTCGATGCCGTCGATCGTGAGGAGGCCGTCCTCCTCGATGCGCGCCGTGAGCCGGGACCGGTGCCACCGCCAGATCCCGCGCGATGTCTCGTAGCGCACCTCGATCATCACGGGCTTGAGGCGGAGGAGCTGCGCCATCGCCGGCTCGACGACGTTCTTGAGATCGTCGGGATGGACGCGCCGCATCCAGAAGGTGGGGTCGCGCTCCATCTCGCCCGCCGACACGCCGTAGAGCGCCTCGGCCCCGCCCGAGATGTAGTCGTAGCGGAGGAGCTTCCCGTCCGGTCCGACCCGGACCGTGAACAGGGCCGAATCCAGGTTCCGCGCGATCGTAGCCTCGCGCTCCATCGCGAGCTCGCGCTGCGCCTGCGCGCGCTCCCGGTCGGTGACGTCGCGGAAGCTCCAGACGCGCCCCACGATCTCCCCGGCGATCTTTTGGGGAAGGGAATAGCGCTCGAAGACACGCCCGTCCCGGAAGCGGAGGGTGTCGAAGCTCTCCGCGTCGGGCGCGGCGTAGAGCATCCGCACCTTGGAGAGGAAGAGCTCCGGCTCCTCGAGCTGGGAGAGCACCGACGCGAGCGCCCGGTCGTCGTTCCGCGCCGCGAGGACGCTCTCCGGGATACCCCACATGCGCGCGAAACGCTCGTTGAACCGTACGATCCGCCCCTCGCGGTCCACGACGAGGAGCCCGTCCGCGGTGGATTCGAGGGCCGCCTCGAGGAGCGAAATGGCGTGCCGGTGCTCCGACTCCACGCGGTGCCGTTCGGTGATGTCGCGGATGATCCCGAATCCTTCGAGGAAGCGGCCCTGCTTGTCGAGGATGGGATGCGTCGTCACGAGCACGCGAAGCTCGCGATTCTGCGCATTCCGAAGGGTGGCCTCGAACTGGACCGCCTCCCCGGCCTGGCCGCGAAGGAACGCGTCCAGCGCGATGGCCTGGGATTCCGGCGGAACGAACTCGCCGAACGGTCGTCCGACCACGCTCGATGCTGGGATCCCGAGCATGTCGGCCATGGCTTGGTTGATGTCGAGCGTCTTGCCCTCGGCATCGGCGCGCCAGAAGCCTTCGGGGGAGTTGACGACGAGGGTGCGAAGACGGTCGGATTCGCCGGACTCGCGGGCACGAAAAGCCCGCTCGGCGGCGCGGAGGCGAAGCGCGAGCCACGCGGCCGTGGCCAGGAACAGCGTCGTCAGGACGACGAGGAGCGCTACGGCGGTCACCGTGACCTCACACGTGCGGAGGGGGGGCGAGCCCCCGGTGCCAGCCTACTCCGTCTGCAGCGTAGCGCGTCCTGACCCTGGGCTCAACCCTGAGGAGCCGAGGGCGGCTTGGGCGTGAGCCCGGGCGTGGGGGGCGCCGGGCTCATGCCGAACGCTTCCCGCTTCATGCGCTCCTGATAGACGGTATTCAGGTTCATGACGCGGAACTCGACCCGCCGGTTCTGCGCGCGGTTCCCGGACGTCGTGTTGGGATAGATGGGATCCGTGTCGCCGTAGCCCGTCAGCCAGAAGGACTTCGGATTGAGCGACGGATACTTGCGCGTGAGGTAGGAGAACACCGCGCGCACGCGCATCTGCGTGAGCGGAATCCGGAATCCGGGCTCCGGCGCGTCGTCCACATGAACGCCAATCTCGATCTTGGCCTGGGGCCATTGCACGAGCGCGGCGCCGACCTCGTCGAGGCGCGCCATCGCGGCAGGCTCGAGCGAGTCGCCCCCGGCCGCGAACTCGAAATCGGGAAGTGTGATCAGGTAATCCTCGGACAGCGAGCGCGACGACTCCGAAGGCTGGAGCGGACAGCCGCCCCCGTTCACCGCCATGCCGGACGGAGTGTAGGGGCAGATGTCGATGCCGTCGGCCACGCCGTCGCCGTCGGCGTCGAGCGGGCATCCGGTGCCGTCCACCAAGGCGCCGGCGGGCGTGTCGGGGCACTTGTCGGGTCCGTCGAACACGTGGTCGCCGTCCGTATCGACGGGACACCCCGTCGCGTTCACCACGACTCCGACCGCGGTCGAGTCGCAGGTGTCGATGCCGTCGGCCACGCCGTCGCCATCGGAGTCGATCGCGACGCCCAGAGCGTCCACCGTCGCGCCGAGCGGAGTGGCCGGGCTCTTGTCGAGTCCGTCGAAGACGCCGTCCTTGTCCGTGTCGAGCGGCGTTCCGGTTGCGTCCACCACAGCACCCTTCGGTGTCTGCGGACTCTTGTCCTTCTTGTCCGGCACTCCGTCTTCGTCGGTATCGCGCGGGCGGCCCATGAACAGCCCCGTCA
>DASUFL010000032.1:0-33508 GCA_036274595.1 Candidatus Eiseniibacteriota bacterium
TCAACTCGCCCCGGGGCGAGCTGTGTGGACGCGGAGCCGGCGGCCGTACGGATTCAACTCGCCCCGGGGCGAGTTGTTTGGACACGGAGCCGGCCGTCGTACGGTTTCAACTTGCTCCGTGGTCTGTCGTTCTAAACGTTCGCATACTTGTGGTTAGCACTGCCCGGGGACTTATCGCACAGCTCGGAAGCGGACCGCAGTGCGGTTTCAACTCGCCCCGGGGCGAGTCACCCTAACCGGTTAGAGATGCTTAAGTGGTTAGTATCGGCGCCCTGGGGGACCGGTTACCGCTACTCGCCCCGGGGCCAGTGCCCAGCCCGGACCAGCACCCACCACATCATGCGATCAACATTGCGTCCCCGTAGGAATAGAAGCGGTATCCCAGTCGGACCGCCTCCTCATAGGCGGCTAGGATCCGCAGGCGTCCCTCATCCCCGGGCCCGGCGAGCGCGCTCACGAGGAACAAGAGGCTCGAGCGTGGCAGGTGGAAGTTCGTGATCATCCCCTCGACCACCTGGAACTCGAAGGGAGGCACGACGAAGAGATCCGTTTCGCGCCAGGCGCCGTCCTCTGGGGTTCCGGCACGCGCCCATGATTCGAGCGCGCGCACTGCCGTGGTCCCGACGGCGAGGACACGTCCCTTCCTCTCGCGCGTGGACCGGACCGCGGACGCGGTCTCGGCAGGCACCCGGTACGGCTCCGGGTCGAGCACATGCTCCCTCGGGTCCTCGGTCGCGACGGGCCGGAAGGTCCCCGGCCCCACGTGGAGCGTGACCGACGCGGTCTCGACCCCGCGCTCCCGGAGGGCGCTCACGACCTCATCCGTGAAGTGAAGCCCAGCTGTCGGCGCGGCCACCGAGCCTGACTCGCGCGCGAAGATCGTCTGGTAGCGCTCGCGATCGCCAGGCTCGTCCGGACGCACTATGTACGGAGGAAGCGGAACGTGGCCGATTCGCGAGAGCCACGTCTCGAACGAGAGTCCTCCTTCGCGTCGGGATGGCCGGAGCGCGATGTGGCGCACGCCCCGCGCTCCGATACCGATGACGAACCCTTCGAAGGCGGGGTCGGTGAAGCGGATCGCCGTCCCGACCTGCAGCGCGCGCGCCGGGCGGGCGAGCGCGGTCCAGATGCGCTCGGGAGGAACGGCGGGCTCCTCGCGCAGGAGGAGCACCTCGACTTCGCGCTCAACCGCGCCCCCGCCCGCAGAGCCACCCGCACCCCGACCGCCCCCGCCCGCACCCTGCTCGCCCTCACCCCAGCCGCCACCGCCCGCAGAGCCACCCGCACCCCGCTCACCCCCACCCCCGACCACCACCCCCCCGGCACCACCGTCGCGCCGCACCACCCCAAAGAGGCGCGCGGGAATCACCCGGGTGTCGTTGACGACGAGGAGATCGCCGGGCCGAAGCAATGCCGGCAGATCGATGAATTGGTGATGCGCCGTCACCCCGCTTGCTCGGTCGAGCGACAGGAGGCGGGATGCGTCGCGACGGGGTGCGGGATGCTGCGCGATGCGGTCGGGCGGGAGGTGGTAGTCGAAATCGGAGGTCTTCACGTACAAGGGCCGCGTCGCGCCTAGCGCGCGACCCTAGAACAGCGAGCTCTGCGGGCCGGGATCGTCCGCGTCGGTCCCGGGCCCGGGCCCGGTCCCCGACCCCGCTCCCTTCCGGTCCGGCGGCGGCAGGCCGAGGTGCGTGAACGCGAGATCCGTCGCCTCGCGACCGCGGGCAGTGCGCTTCAGGAAGCCCTCCTGGATCAGGTACGGCTCGTAGACGTCTTCGAGCGTGCCTGACTCCTCGCCCACCACCACCGCAATGGTCGAGAGCCCGACGGGACCGCCGCCGTACTTCACCACGATCGCCTCGAGCATGCGGCGGTCCATGTCGTCGAGGCCGCGCGCGTCCACTTCCAGGAGCCGCAAAGCCGCCTGCGCGACCGCGGCCGTGATCTTGCCTTGCGCGCGCGTCTCGGCGTAGTCGCGAACGCGCCTCAACAGGCGGTTGCCCACCCGAGGCGTGCCGCGCGAGCGCGAGGCGATTTCCCAGGCGCCGCCGTCGTCGACGGGTATCCCGAGGATCCGCGCACTCCGCCGGACGATGCGCGCCAGCTCCTCCGTGGTGTAGTAGTCGAGCCGTGCCGTCAGACCGAACCGTCCGCGCAAGGGTGCGCTCAGCAAGCCGGTCCGTGTGGTCGCCCCGATCAGCGTGAAGCGCTTCAGCTCGAGGCGTACGCTCCGCGCGCTCGGGCCGCGATCGAGCATGATGTCGATGCAGAAATCCTCGATGGCCGGATAGAGATACTCCTCGACCACCGGATTCATGCGGTGGATCTCGTCGATGAAGAGGACCGATCGCTCCTCGAGGTTCGTCAGGAGTCCCGCGAGATCGCCTCCCCGTTCCAGCACCGGACCCGATGTCAGCGCCATGGGGACGCCCATCTCCGCGGCGAGGATCGACGCCAGGGTGGTCTTGCCGAGGCCTGGCGGACCGTGGAGGAGGATGTGGTCCAGCGCCTCGCCGCGTCCGCGCGCGGCCTCCACCGCGATCCGAAGCTGCTCGCGCAGCGATTCCTGCCCCACGAACTCATCGAGCTTCTGCGGGCGGAGGCTCGTGTCGAAATCCCGCTCGCTGCCGATCGGCTCTGGATCGGTGATCCGCTCGTGCTCCAGCGGCGGGGGCGGCGTCACGCGGGGACGACGGCCGGGAGCGGCGCCGCGCCCCGGGGCGGCTCCGCCACCCAAAGGAGCGCCAGGACCTGGGCGCGCCATCACTTCACCCCTTGCTGGAGGGCGCGCCGCACGAGGGCCTCGACCGTAGCCTCCGACCCCAATTCCTGAAGCGCGCCTTGGACCGCGCTCATCGCGCCGTTCCGCGTGAAGCCGAGGGCCACGAGCGCGGCCGCGGCATCGCCGGCAACGCCCACCTGCAGCGCGCCCGGAGTGCCGAAGGCGGCGGGCAGGGAGCCGGTGGTCGTCGCGCCGGGAGCGAACTTCTCGCGAAGCTCGACCACGAGCCGCTGGGCGAGCTTCTTCCCCACGCCGGGCAGCGTGACGAGGAAGTCGGCATCGCCGGACTCGATGGCCTCGCGCACGCGGGAGGCCGTGGCCCCGCTCAGGATTCCGACCGCGAGCCGCGGCCCGATGCCCGACACGGAGATTAGCCGCTCGAAGAGATTGCGCTCGACCTCGTCGGCGAAGCCGAAGAGCTGGAGTGCGTCCTCGCGAACGTGGAGGTGGCTCAGGAGCGTGATCTCGCGGCCCACGGCGGGCAGGGTCTCGAAGCAGGAGACCGAGATGAGCACGTGGAGATGGAGCCCCCCCGTGCGCACGACGGCATAGGTCGGGGTCTTGGCCGCCAGGATTCCCGTCACCGCATCGATCATCGCGCCTCTCCCCTCGGGGCCCTCACGCCGCCCTCACCGCACTCCCAGCGCCGCAGCCGCCCTCACCGCACTCCCAACCGCCGCAGCCGCCCCTCACCGCACTCCCAACCGTCGCAGCCGCCCTCACCGCGCTCCCAGCGCCGCAGCCGCCCTCACCGCGCTCCCAGCCGCCGCATCGGCGCCCGGTGGGCGTGGCAGAGCGCCACCGCGAGAGCGTCGGCCTCATCCTCGCGGATCGGACCCGCCTGGGGCAAGAGCCGTCGCACCATGAAGCCCACCTGGTCCTTCGCCGCCGCCCCATGCCGGACGACCGCAAGCTTCACCTCGGGAGCCGTGTACTCGTGGATCGACGCTCCGTGCTGACGGGCGGCGAGCAGGATGACCCCGCGGACATGCCCGATCTGGAGCGCGGCCAGCGCGCTCTTGCGCACGAAGGCCGACTCCACCGCCACCTCGTCCGGCTGGAGCTCGCCCAGGATCGCGAGGAGTCCGTCGTAGACGGCGAGGAGTCGGTCGCTGAAGGGAAGGGTGGCGCGCGGGGCGATCACGCCCGAGCGTTCGTAGTGGACGCGGGATCCATCCAGGAGGAGAAGACCGAAACCGGTGACCCGGCTCCCGGGATCGATCCCGAGAACGCGGACGGCACCGGGCCTTGCCTGCGGCGCCATGCGGGCCGCCCCCGCAGCATCCGCCCCCGCAGCATCCGCCCCCGCAGCAGCCGCCCCCGCATCCGCCGCCCCCGCACCAGCACCAGCCGCCCCCGCCCCCGCAGCATCCGCCCCCGGGGCCGCGGCCCTCCCCGGTGTCCCCGCGCTACTCGAGCTTTGCGAGGAGGTCCGAGCTGATGTCGAGGTTGGACGAAACCCTCTGGACGTCGTCATGATCCTCGAGCACCTCCATGAGCTTCAAGGCGGCTTCGGCGTCCTTCTCGCTGAGGGAGATCACGTTCTGCGGCACCTTCGCGACCTCGGCGCTCGCGGTCGCGATCCCCTTCTGGGCCAGCGCGGTACGGACGGCCTCGAACTGCTGCGGCGACGTGGTGATCTCATACGTCTCGGGATCGTCCGTGTCAACGTCCTCCGCGCCCGCGTCGAGCACGAGGGTGATGAGGGTGTCTTCGTCCACGGCCGAGCGGGGGACGGCGAGGACCCCCTTGGATTGGAACATCCACTGCACGGCGCCCGCCTCGGCCATGCGGCCGCCGTTCTTGGTGAGGATGTGGCGGAGCTCCCCGGTCGTGCGATTCCGGTTGTCGGTCAGGGACTCCATCAGGATGGCGATGCCGCCCGGGCCGTAGCCCTCGTAGGTCACCTCTTCATACGAGGTCCCCTCCAGCTCGCCCGTCCCCTTCTTGATGGCGCGGTCGATGTTGTCGGCGGGCATGTTGACGCCCTTCGCGCCGAGAATGGCGGTGCGGAGCCGCGGATTGCCCGCCGGGTCGCCCCCCCCGTTTCGCGCCGCGACGGTGATCTCCTTGATCCACTTCGTGAAGATCTTCCCGCGCTTGGCGTCCAGAGCGCCTTTCTTGCGCTTGATGGTCGCCCATTTCGAATGACCGGACATCGTCCCCCCTTCGGCGCCGCGAGGCGGCGCCTTGCGTCAGCGAAGCAGGATCAGCCGCTTGGAAAAGTGAGCCCCGGCGACATCGAGGCGGTAGTAGTAGATTCCGGATCCCGTCTTCTCGCCCTTCTCGTTCTTGCCGTCCCAGTTCGCGGTGCACTGGGCCGGAACCGGCTCCGCCGTGTCCATCAGGGTCCGGACGAGACGGCCCTGCGCATCATAGATGCGTAGGAGAACCGGCACCACGCCCGAGGGCCCGGTGAGCGTGAAGTCGATCCGGGTGAGCGACCGCATGGGATTGGGCCGGCTCTGCGCCATCAAGACCTGGGGCGCCGAGGGCGGCGGCGTGTAGGCCACGTCGGTGGTGGTCGCCGTGGTGAACCGGAACGCGTCCTTGCTCAGCCGCTCATGGCTCTGCGGATCGATGGCCGTGACGGTCCACTCGTACGTGCGGCTCGGTCCGAGATAGCCGCTGTACACGAGGAAGCTGTCGGTGGTCGTCGTGCTGAAGACGCAGCACGGCTGCGGCGAGATCACGCGGAGATCGATACGGTACGTCAGGGCCCCGCCCTGCGGATCGGTGGTCCGGTTCCATCGGAACGTCTGGGGAGCCTTCACCACCGAGCCGTTGTTGATCGGCACGAGCAGGTTGAACGGCTTGGGAGCGACCGGCACTCCGTAGGACGAGCCGTAGATCGCCTTCACGACGTTGATCCGCCCGTGACCGAAGTCGTTGTCGGGGGTGGCCGCCTTGTCGGCGGTCTGCATGAGCGCGTCCCGCACCTGCGCCACCGTCCACTCGGGATGCGCCTCGCGCACGAGCGCCGCGGCTCCGCCGACGAGCGGAGTGGATAGCGACGTGCCGCTCGCGAGCGCGTAGCTCGTGGTGCCGGCGACCGCCCACTGGACGTTGACACCCTGGGCCACGACTTCGGGCTTCATCCGTCCATCCGCGGTCGGACCGCGGCCCGAAAACGCGGCGATGAAGTTCTGATCGCTGACGGCCCCGACCGAGAGGATGCTGTCCGCGTCGGCCGGGGACCAGAGCGAGCCGACCCCGCCCCCTTCGTTCCCCATGGCGTTGCAGACCACGATGCCCCGGCGCGCCGCCATGATCGCGCCCAGAGCGACGACCGTGGTGTACCCGTCGAGGTCGGTGTAGGTGTAGTCGTTGCCGGTGCCGTCGAAGTCGAGGTAGGCGAGCGAGGACGAGACGACATCCACCCCGATGGAGTCGGCCCATTCGGCGGCGGAGACCCAATTGTCCTCTTCGATCGGCGTCTCGGAGCGCGTGTCCTCGGTCTTCGCCAGCACGAATCGCGCGTTGAAGGCGGGCCCGACCAGATTGTTGGCTGCATATCCGCCGAGCACCGACCAGGTGCCCGTGCCATGCTCCCACTGGGCGTCGGCATCGCCGGTCTGGTTCGCCGTCTCGCCGTCATGGAAGATGAAGTCCCGCTCGGCGATCCGTTGGAGAATCTGGACCGAGGGGTGAGCCTTGTCATATCCCGTGTCGAACATGGCGACGATGACGGACGCTCCGCTCCATCCGGAGTCGTGCGCGGCCGGCACGTTGATCCCGTTGAGGGCGGTGAACGATCCACCGTAGCAGCAGGGCTTCGGGAGCGCCGCGAACTGCTCCGCCACCGTCCCCGCCAGGAGGTCCCCCGGCCTCGGTCCCGCATCGCGCAAGAATCCCTGCTCCGACGGTGCCTGCGGCGCGCCGGGCGCCACGCCCACCGCTTCGATTCGCCGCGAAGCTCTCGCCGGCGTGACCCGTCGAACGAACGGGAGCGCGGCGATCTTCCGCGCCTGCCCTTCGTTCGCAAGCACGGTCATGGCGTTGAGCCAGCGTGATACGTGCCGCACATCGGCCCCCGTCGCGGCAACAGCATCGACGTAGTCCTGTGCGACCGGGAGATCGTAGTAATCGGGAACGAAGCGGCCGCCTGTCTCACGCGCCCGGCGCGCGCGCGCGCGCGGATCCACCCGGTCGTCCACGGAACGGAGCGCGGCGGCGAAGGAGCCGGCGTCCGGAAACGCCTTGTCGGTGAAATGCACCCAGAGGACCGACCGGCCCTCGGCCTTGAGCCGCGCGAGCGACTGCGCGGACAGCACCTCGGGAGCGCGCGGCGAGGGAGCGGTGAACGCCGCGTGCGGCTCCGGACGCGTGCGAGCGGCCGCGGAAGGAACGGCGGGGCCGGCCGCGATGAACGTGAGGAGCGCGCCCCCGATGAGATACGACGAAGTGATGCGTGTCATAACGGGACCTGTTCCGGCTCTCGAAGGCTGGGCCTTCAACCGTCGCGCGGCCATCCTAGGCCGACGCCATCGCCTCCTTGTCGGCGCGGGCCTGAGCCACGATGCGGTCGGCAAGCTCTCGGGGAACCTCTTCGTAGTGGGCGAATTTCGTGTGATGAGACGCGCGCCCTTGGGTGAGGGAGCGCAGGTGGGTCGAGTACTTGTAGAGCTCGGCCTGGGGCACGTGCGCGCGGATGACGTCGTAGCGCCCCTCGCTCCCCATGCCGAGGATCTTCCCGCGTTTGGATGAGAGATCGCCCGTGACGGCTCCGACGAAGTCCTTCGGGACCTTCACCTCGACCTCGACGATCGGCTCGAGGAGGACCGGGCCCGCCTCCTTGGCGCCTTCCTTGAACGCCATCGATCCCGCGATCTTGAAGGCCATTTCCGAGGAGTCGACCGAGTGGTACGAGCCGTCATAGAGCGCCGCGCGGACCCCGACGACCGGATAGCCCGCGAGCACGCCTTCCTGCATGGCTTCGACGATCCCCTTCTCGACGGCGGGAATGAAGTTCCGAGGCACGGCGCCGCCGACGACCTCGTCGACGAACTCGAAGCCCTCGCCGTTCTTCATCGGCTCGAGCCGCACGTGGACGTCGCCGAACTGGCCGCGGCCGCCGGTCTGCTTCTTGTGCCGCCCCTGCTTGCTGACCGACTTCCGGATGGTCTCTCGATACGGAATGCGCGGCTTGGCGGTCTCGACGTGGACGCCGAAACGGCGGGCCAGCTTCTCCATCACGACTTCGGTCTGGAGGTCTCCCATCGAGGAGAGGATGGTCTGGTGGAGGTCGCTCGCCACGCGCACGTGGATCGTCGGATCCTCCTCACGGAGCTTGTGGAGGCCGGAGCCCATCTTCTCTTCCTCGCCCTTCGACCTCGGAGCGATCGCGACTTCGTGCTCCGAGCTCGGGAACGGGATGGGCGGGAGCGTCACGGGGTGGCTCTTCTCGCAGAGGGTCTGGCCCGTGTGGGTCTCGCGGAGCTTCACGGCCGCGCCGATGTCTCCCGCAGCAATGTGTCCCATGTCGGCGCGGTCCTTGCCCTTGATCGTGAAGACCTGGCCGATCTTCTCCGCCCGCTGCGCGCTCGAGTTCCACACTTCCTTGCCTGGCGTGAGATTGCCGGAGAAGACGCGGATCATGGAGAGATCGCCGGCGTGCGATTCGCTGCTCGTCTTGAAGACGAGTGCGGACAGATGCGCGGCGAGCTCGGGCTTCAGGTCCTCGTCTTCGGAGCCGCCCGCCTTCTTCGCGTGGACCGCGCCCATGTCGACGGGCGATGGAGCGAGGTCGACGAGCGTGTCGAGGAGGAAGTCGATCCCGAGCATCGGGACCGCGGCGACGGGAACGGTCGGCACGAAGGAGCGATGGGCCACGCCTTCGCGAAGGCCGGTGTGGATCTCGTCGACCGAGAGATCCTCGCCGCCGAGGAACTTCTCGAGGAGCTGATCGTCCGCTTCGGCCGCGGCATCCACGAGCGCCGAGCGAGCCTTCTTGACGTCGGCTTCGAGCTCGGCGGGGATCGGCGCCTCCTTGTGCGAGCCGTCCTTGTCGAACATCAGCGCTTTCATCGACGCGAGGTCGACGATGCCGCGGAACTGATCCGCCTCGCCGATGGGCCAGGCCACCGGAACGAAGCGAATCCCCAGGCGCTCGCTTGCGCCCTCCACGACCTTGGAGAACGACGCGTGCTCCTTCTCCATCATCGTGACCGCGCACAGCACCGGACAGCCGCGCTCGTGCACGCGCTCCCAGATCGCCTCCGTGCTCGCCTCGACGCCCGCGGCGCCGCGCAGACAGAAGAGCGCGGCATCCGCCGCGCACAAGCCCGCGATGCAGTCGCCGATGAAGTCGGCGTAGCCCGGCGTGTCGATCAGGTTGATCTTGGCCCCCCGCCATTCGACGGGAGCCACGGCCAGGCTGATCGTGATCTTGCGGTGGATCTCCTCCGGCGTGAAGTCGAGCGCGGTCGTGCCTTCCTCGATCTTGCCGTGCCGCGTGATGGCCTTGGTCCGGAAGAGGAGCGATTCCGCGAGGGAGGTCTTGCCGGTTCCGTGCTGGGATACGAGGGCGATGTTGCGGATCTGGCTGGGCTGGAAGTCCTTCAAGAGCGCCTCCAGATGGGAGGAGGTAACTTGCACGATTCTATGGACATAGCGGATTACCTATATGGTACCACAGCAGGCGCTTCCCTTGCAAGGAGACCGGCTCAAAGTAAAACACGAGCGGTGGCTCGCGCCACCGCTCGTGCGGGGGTTCTGAATGATGCTTGCTGCTAGTGCTGCTTACTTCTTGCGACGCGCCGCGGCGAGGCCGATGAGGCCCATGCCGAAGAGCGCGATCGTGCCAGGCTCAGGCGCCGTCGACGTGGTCGACGTCGTGCTGCTCGTCGAGCTGGACGTCGTGCTGCTCGAAGACGTGGTGCCGAAGAACGCACGCACTTCCTCGAAGCCGTCAGCGGAGTCGAGACCCGTCGTGTCGCCGGCGAGGCCGGAGTTCACGACGAAGTAGACGTTGTCCGTCGAAGCCGCACCCGCGAAGAAGCTCGTCGGGATGTAGAAGTCGACGTCGCTCTCGCCGGAGCCCGTGTTCGAGACCCGATAATCCGTGTAGATCGTCTGGTCCGAGGTTCCGTCGAGGTTGTACCGCAGGGTGCCGTTGGCGATCACGTCGGGCTCATCCGCCAGAGAGCCACCCGCACTGGACGTGTAGATGCGCATCTCATTGAGCGTGAGGAACGCCGCATCCTGGTTCGGCTCGTTGATGTCGAGCGTGAAGACGTAATAATCAACGCCGTCCCTGTTCACGATACCGAGCTGGCCGAGCGTGATCGAGTGCGTCCAGATGCCCGCCTTGGTGTCATAGGGCGGCGGGACATCGGTGTTCATACCCGTCTCGGTGTCGTTGTTCTGCCAGCGGAGGAACGGCTCGATCACGCCCGTTCCAGAGGACTGGATCAGGTTCGTGTTCGTCCAGATCACTCCATCCACTGCACTCGTCACGGTCGTCCCAGCCGCCGAAAGATCGATCGGCGGGAACGCCGCGTTTGCCACAGAAGCGCCAAGAAGCGCCGCCACGGCAGCGAACAGCACTGCCCCACGAATCATTCTGGACCCCCCATTTCGATTTGCCTCCCCGCGGGGAACAGCGAGGCCACCGGACTTACTCGTGTGAGGAACGACCCCCGTAGAGCCCCACACAAGCTATTCGTTTCGTAACCTGAGGAGTATAGCAAATCGCACGTGACCATTGCAAACGGAAATTTCAGGCTAGCTGCCGGTCTTGGTGGCTGTTCCCCGGGCCGGCAGCCTGGCCAGCTGCTTCTTGACGTCAGGGACGAACGGGCTCCTGGGGTAGTTGACCAGGAAGTTTTGAAGATAGGCCCGCGCCCGATCGTCCTGCTTGGTCTGATGCGCGATCTGAGCTCCTTGCAGAAGTGCTTGCTCCATAATGGGATGGCCCATGTCCCTCCGCACCATCTCATCGACCGCCCGGAGGACTCCCTGCTGGTCTCCGAGGAGTCCATAGCACCGGACGATGCTCCAGCGATAGAGAGGCGTGTACCCGGAGGTCGTATCCTGCTCGATCAGCCCCTGGTAGGTCAGGATGGCCTTTCGGACCGCCTGCTTCGCCGCATCTGCTTGTCCGATACGGGCATACCGATTGGCGATGGCGATCGGGGCCTCGAGGGCGGCCATGGTCTCCGGGTACCGAACCGGAATCCCGTCGAGCAGATTCTTGGCCTGCTCCCAGTTGCCGAGCTTGTCCTCGAGCATGGCTCTGCGGAAGAAGGCGGGCGGCGCGATGTCCGGCTGGTTGCCGTAGGAGGAGGTGACCTGCCGGTAGTAGTTGAGCGCCTCCGGCAACCGGTTGTGCAGCTCCAGCAGGGTCGCCGCGTCCATCAGCGCGCGACCGGCGAAGGGGGACTTGGGAAAGTCCTTCGCCACCTTCTCGAACAACGCCACCGACTCGCTCGGGTTCTCCCTGCCCGTGTGCATCATATGGAGCTTCGCCTCGGAGTAGCGGATCTCGGGCTCGAGGTCCTTGAGCGAGGGCGAAGCGGACGCGAGGCGGCGCAGGATCGCCACGTCGTTCAACCCCCGGCTCCAATCCCCTTGCTCCAGCTCCACCCGGATGAGACGCGCGCGCACCTGCGCGTCGAGAATGGGCGAATGAGGGGTCGCGAGGACGCGCCGGTAGTACGCGCCCGCATCGTCCAGAGCCGCGTTGGCCCGAGTGCTGTCGTTCAGGTCGCGATAGAGGCGAACGATCGCCTCCGGGATGGCGAGAATCGCGTCCTCATCGTGCGTGCTCTGCGGCGAGATCGGCGGGTACCGCTCGAGCATCGTCTTCATGAGCGCGACCGCCTCCTCGTAGCGCCTGTACTGCCGGAGCGTGCCGACCAGGAAGAAATCCGCCCGGCGCAGCATGAGGGTGTCGTCCCCCGCCATGGCCTGGACCCGCTTCATGTTCTCGATGCCGAGGTCGGGCCGATTCGCCTGGACGGCCAGCCGTGCCGCCTGGAGGTTGGCGTTGCCGACGAGGCGCATCACGTCGATGGCGAGCGTGCTCTCCTCCTTCGACGTGGCCGCGGACAGCGGAGGAATCTCCACCTTCTTCGCGACGTCGAGATAGGGCGCGCGCAAGCCAAGGAGCGTGGTCGAGTCGGGGTTCTCGTCCCTGAGCCTGACCGCGGACTCTTCGAGATCGGCGTGCCACAGGAGCTGCTCGGCCCGGTAACGGGTCGCGCGGAGAGAGGTATCGCCGCACCCCGACAGGACCAGAGCCAGCGCGAGGAGCGCGAGCCAGGAACGCGAATCGCGGGTCGTCCCGCCGAGCCGGCTCACGCTTCCTCCACCTGCGACGCCCAGTGGAGCCGGGCCGCCGCGGCATAGGTCAGGTACGTGGCCACGCTGATCAGGATCGCGTAGATGGCGAGGACCACCGCGATCATCTCGGGGCGCATCCGTGTCGCCAAGAACGAGGTCCCGAGCTGGACGGCCATGAGGAACGGCAGCGCGGGAAGCGCGAAGATGAAGAGGTAGAGCACCGTCCACTTGAAGAGCTTGAGCCCTTCGCGGATACCCTCACGCAGCGCTTTGACGAGCGACGTGCCGGGCTGGAGAGCCAGGATGGGAACGTAGATGAAGAGCGCGCTCAAGCAATACGAGACGACGAGGCTCCCAGCCCAGATCGCCGCGGTCGCCTGCAGTCCTGGAAACGAGGCGCGAATGAGCGGCACGAGCGCCGTGTTGAAGAGCCATTGCCATCCTGCGAGGAGCGCGAGGGTGAGGAGTAGCGCGATCAGGGTGGGCGGCCACGCGCGCCTCACCCGCGCCTTGAATCCCGGGCCCTGCAGGTCGGGATCCATCGGAGCCTGGATGCGAGCGATCGAGAGCGGAATCAGATACGCGCCCGCAAAGGTGTACAGGACCAGCTCCAGCCAGGAGGCGGCGTTCGGCAGATAGAGGAAGAACGTCGGATAGTGGAGCGGCGCGTCTCCTTGGAGGAGCTTCACGGCGGCGCCGGCCGTGCCCATGGCGATCGTGGTTCCGAGATTCAAGACGAGGAGGAGGAAGAGGAGCTGGACGCCCAGGATCCAAGCGAAGGGCGCGTATTCGTTCCACTGGAAATCGCGCGCGGCTTCCACGCCGCACGCGCGAGCGACCCGGAAGTTCCGATGCATATGCCTCCTTGGCTTACGGGTTGCAACTCGGAGCCGGACGCCGGAGACTAGCGCGCCATGGCCACCGATGACTACCAGATTCAAATCCGCCGCCCGGGCGCCGAGCCCGAGGTCGTCCTGCTGGACAAGAACGCCCCCTGCACGCTTGGGCGCTCCCCCCAGTGCCGTGTCTTCCTGAGCGACGCATCCATCTCGCGGAACCACGCCGAGATCTTCTGGCGCGACGGATCGTTCTGGATCCAGGACCTCGGCAGCAAGAACGGGACGAAGCTCGGCTCCAAGAAGATCGAGGGGCCGCACCCGCTCAAGCCGGGTGACCAGCTCCATCTCGGGAGCGTCCACCTCTCGTTCAACAAGGCGGGCGACACGCCATCGCACGAGACGAGCGTCTCGGCCCGCGTCGCGGACATCGCCGCGCCGGTCAACGTGCACGCCGTGCCGCTCGAGGACATCTCGGGCGGGGGCGTCGCGCTCGACACGCGCTCGTTCGGCTCCAGCCTCTCGCCGGAGCGGGTGGGCAACTTCCTCCAGGCGATGGATCGGGTCGGCCAGGCGCTCCTCGCGTACCGCCCGCTCGACGAGCTCTTCCAGTTCGTGGTCGGCCTCGCGGCGGACGTGCTCCGCGCCGACCGCACCGCCATCCTCCTCCGCCGCGCGAGCGACGACGACCTGGTCACGATGGCCGTGTCGCAGAGCGGCCGGGGCGCCGGGGAGGAGATCATCGTGAGCCGGAGCATCGCGCGCATGGCGGTGGGCCAGCGCCAGGCGATTCTCACGAGCGACGCGCAGAGCGACACCCGGTTCAAGGAGCAGCAGAGCGTGATCCGCCAGCGGATCCACTCCGCCATGTGCGCTCCCTTGTGGCACGACGGAGACGTGCTGGGGCTTCTCTACGTCGACAACGTCGCGGCGCCGGTCCCCTTCGAGGAGGGGGATCTCCGGCTCCTCACGTTCATCGCGCATCTCGCGGCGGTGAAGATCCGCGAGACCGAGTCGCACGAGAAGGATCTCGAGCGGGAGGAGGAGCTGCGTCGCGCCGCCGCGCTCCAGCAGGCGCTTCTCCCCCACGAGCCGCGCGTGGTCGGCGTGATCGAGGTCGCCGGCCGGAACGTCCCCTCGTTGAACGTCGGCGGCGACTACTTCGACTTCGTGGACGGGAGCGAGCATCGGATGGTGGTGGGGCTCGGCGATGTCGCGGGCAAGGGAATGCCGGCGGCGCTCCTCATGACCCACCTGGCCGCGAGCGTGCGCGCGCAGGTCGAGACCGAGCGCCCGCTCCTCGAGGTCATGTCGCGGCTCAACCGATCCATCTACCAGAACGTGCGGGGCGAGCGCTTCATCACGCTCGTCCTCGCGGAGATCGACACCACGGACGGATCGATCCGCTATGTGAATGGCGGCCACAACCCGCCCTATCTCCTGCGTTCGGGCACGAACGAAATCGAGATGCTCTCGGAGGGAGGCCTTCTCCTCGGCATCATGCCGGAGGCGAAGTACGCGCAAGGAACCGTGACGATGGGTCCCGGCGACATCCTCCTCTTCTACAGCGACGGCGTGACGGAGGCGAGGAACCTGGCGGAGGAGGAATTCGGCGAGGACCGGCTGATGACCTTCATCCGGGAAGCGCGCGCGCTCACGCCGGCGCAGATGGTGGAGACCTTGATCGAGAGGGTGCGCGACTTCAGCCGCCGCCCCAAGCCGACCGACGACGTCACGGTCGTCGCCGTGCGCCGAGCCTAGGGCCGCGCTCGCTCCGGCGGGTCAGGCGGAGCGACGGGCTGTCCTTGCCCCTCCGTTGCTCCGGAGCTCCGCGTTCCGCTGCGCCGCGATCGCCTCGTCGAGGCTCCGCTCCACGAGCTTGGCGTGGAGGATCGAGTCGCGGTACTCGCGGTGCTGAAACGCGCTCTTCGCCTTGGCGAGCTGTCCCTGCGCTTCGCGCTGCCACTTGAGCGCACTCTCCTTGGGATTGGCGCCCAGCTCCCGGGTCCCGCGATCGTAGGCCTCCCGCGCCTGCTTGAGCGCGCGCTCGGCGGTCGACGCCGGGACGGGAAGGTTCTGACTGTCCTGCAGGAGAACCAGCACGCCGTCCCGGACCTGCACGGCCCGGCGGTAGGCGACGCGCGTGTCCCCCGCTTCGAGCTGCCGCCGCGACTCTTGAAGACTGCCGCGCAGCGCTTGATAGCGGCGCCACACCTCGGGGTTCGCTCCCTGATCGAAGACGTCGCGCGCGAGTGAGAGCGCGTCCTCGGCGTTGTCGATCGCTCGTCCGACGCAGACGGGATCGTCCTCCGGCGGCCCGACCATCACCGCGGCTTCGCGCGCGATCGAGCGCGCCTCGCGCGTCAAGCGCGTGGCGCGGGCATAGAGATTCCGGCTGAACGCGTCGCGCGCTTCCTTCTCGCGCGTCACGGCCTCGCCGAATCGGCTCTGGGCCTGGGTGTTTCCGGTGCGGAAGATCTTGGGTTTGAGGACGGCGATGACGCGATCGGTGTGGGTCAGCTCCCGGCGAATGCTTTCGGATTCGCTGAGCGGGGCCTCACCCGCGCCCGCGGAAGTGGACGAAGAAGGGCCGGCGGCGTTCGAAACAGCAGCAGTGCCGGTGGCCGGAGGTGCCGCTCGGCCCGCCCTCGTCTCTAGGCGCTGGCCCGTGACCCCGAGAGGAGACACAGAGCCCAGGGTCATGGCGGTAGCCAGCGCTAACGTGATCCGCACACGTTCCATGGTGGTCGGTCCGGGCTGCGTTACGGATCACGGGGGGGTATTGATATCGGCTTGTCCATGCCCTGGGTATCGCAAGCTACATGCCGCGTTCGAGGCCTGGATGGGGGAGGAATCGGGCGGACCGCAAACGATGAGGGATCACGTCGTTGCCGCGAGTCGCCGACGCGCGGTTTCGGCCCCGGCCAAAAAGCGGCCGTGCCACGCTGGACGCGTGCGTACCGCGCCTGTACGGAACCGTATGGGTCTAGGTAAGCGCGCCCGGTCTAGAACGCGGGCGCTTCGCTCCCCTCGGGCTCGGGACCGCCGATGGGGATCCCGTGGCTTTCCATCCGGGAATAGAGCGCGCGGCGCGAGATGCCGAGGAGGGTGGCCGCCTTCGTCTTGTTCCCCTGCGCACGGTCGAGGGCTTCCTTGATGAGCCGCTTCTCGATCTGCTCGAGGCTCAGCCCCAGGGAGAGAAGATCGGCGGGATCCGCGGCGTGACGCGCGCGACCGAGCGGGAAGTGATGCCGCTCGATCCGCCCGCCGCGGCCCGCGAGAATGCAGGCCCGCTCGATCAGGTTCTGGAGCTCGCGGATGTTGCCCGGATAGTCGTAGTTGCGCAGGTACTCGAGCGCATCGGGCGAGAGCTCGTCGATGGTGCGCTCCTGCAGGAGGAGGAAGTGCCTCACGAGCGACGGGATGTCTTCGCGGCGCTCGCGCAGCGCGACCAGGCGGATCGGGAAGACATTGAGCCGGTAGTAGAGGTCCTCCCGGAAGCGACCCTGGTGGATCATCTCCTCGAGATCGCGGTTCGTGGCCGCGAGGATCCGCACGTCGGCCCGGCGCATGTCCTCGCCCCCGACCCGGACGTAGGTCCTGTCTTGGAGCACGCGGAGCAGCTTCACCTGGATGCTCTGCGGCAGCTCGCCGATCTCGTCGAGGAAGACGGTTCCGCCTTCGGCGACCTCGAAGCGGCCCGGCTTCGTACGAATGGCGCCGGTGAACGCCCCCTTCTCGTGCCCGAAGAGCTCCGACTCGAGGAGCGTCTCGGGGAGCGCGCCGCAATTCACGGGAACGAACGGCGCGTCGGAGCGGTGGCTCGCGGCGTGGATCGCCTGCGCGAAGACTTCCTTCCCGGTGCCGCTCTCCCCCGTCAGGAGCACGTTGGCGTCGGTGGGCGCGACGCGCTCGGCCAGACTCCGCGCCTCGCGCATGGGAAGGCTGGTGCCGACGATCGAATCGAAGCGGTGGATCGGAATCTGCTCGCGCAGGCTCTCGATCCGCGTCTTCAACACGGTGGATTCCTGGCGCAGCTTCCGGTGATCCAGGACCTGCCGGACCCGGACCGGGAGCTCCTCCAGGAGGTTGTCCTTCATGATGTAGTCGGTCGCCCCCTCCTTCATCATCTGCACCGCCTCGCGGGTGTCGGCGAAGGCGGTCATCAGGATGACGTCCGGCAGATACCCCTGCTGGCGGGCCTCGCGAAACACCTGAACGCCGCTCGCGCCGGGCATCCTCATGTCGGAGATGACGAGATCGAAGGTGTGCTCCTGGATCTCGTGGATCGCCGCGTCCCCCCCGAGAGCGATCGAGACGTCGTACCCCTGCTCGGACAGGGTCGTCTCGATCAGGCGGCAGAGGTTTTCCTTGTCTTCAGCGACCAGGATGCGTTCGGGCATGCTCCATACCTTCCGGTGGCTTGGGGATTCTTCGATTGTACGGCTCAGGGACCTTCGAGGGGGAGCCGGACTTCGAACAGGGCGCCGCCCTTCGGGGCATCCCCAACTGTAACCGATCCGCCGTGCTCGGATACGATCCGATCGACGAAGGCGAGTCCGAGCCCCGTCCCCTTGGCCCGGGTGGTGAAGAAGGCGTCGAAGATCTTTTTGCGCAGGTCTTTCGGCACCCCGGGGCCGGTGTCCTCGAACTGGATCCTCAAATCCCCCCGCTTCTCGCTCACCCGGATGACGAGCTTCCCTCCGGAGGGCATCACATCCCGGGCATTGAGCGCGAGGTTGAGGAAAACGTGGTGCATCGCGAGCGGATCCCCGATCAGGGCGATCGACCCATCCGCGTTCCACTCGACCACCGTGGAGATGCTGGCCCGGTCGAGCTCCACGCGGAGCATCTCGAGCGATCGCTCGAGCACGGGGCGAACCTCGAACTCCTGCGGCTCCAGATTGGGCCGGCGCGACAGATGGAGGAAGTTGTTCACGAACGCGCTCATCCGGTTCACTTCCTCGTCGATCATGCCGAGGAGCTCCGCCTGCTCCTTGGGGTGGGTCTCGGGCCGCTTGAGCCTCGATGAGGCTCCCTGGAGCACGGCCAGGGGATTCCGGATCTCGTGCGCCACCCCCGCCGACACCTGCCCGATCGACGCGAGAATGTCCGTGTGCCGGAGGTTCTCCTCGATCCGCGCGAGATGTCCGACCGTGCGCACGAAGCCGAGGCCGATCAGGATCACGAGCACGGACGAGAGCACGACCACGCCCGCCACGGACGCTCGGATTCGCTGGAGCGGCTGGAACGCTTCCGACCCTCCCTCCACGGCCACGGCTCCCACCACCCCGCCTTCCGGAGTCAAGACGGGGGCGTAGCCCGAGCGCAGAAACTGGCCGTCCTTGTGGTAGAGCCGCGAGTGGGAGGCCTGCCCGATCAACGCCTTGGTCATGGGGACCGGGTCGAGCGTGACCACGTCCGGCTCGTATGTGAACGGATCGCGGAGCCGGAGGAGCACGCGCCGATGGCGGTCCACGAGCACCACGTTCGAGAGCCCCGCGCTCTGCGCGAGCCGCGTCCACTCGGCGCGCACCGCGTCGGCCGCTTCCTGGGAGTCCATCTTCATCGAGAAATCGGTGAGGGCGGTGTCGGCCGCGGCGGAGGTGTCGGCGCTCGCCAGGGAGAGCATCTCGAACTGCTCCGGCGCCACGAGGAGCGCCGCGATGTGCGCGGTTCCCTGGAGCCGCTTCCCCAGCTCCTGGTCGAGGACCTGCTGCGACGTCTTCAGAGAAAGGAAGATGGCGCCGTTCACGAGCACGAGGAGCGCGACTAGGAACGCGAGCGTCCAGACGATGCGCGGACGGATGTTCTGGCGGCGGGGAAACATTCGGAGTGGGTGGGGGCTAGGGCAGCGGAGGATCCGCACCCTGGCCCGGGCCCAGCGAGCGTACCGACCGGCGCTTCCCCATGTCAACGCGCGGGACCTGTGCTAGCGTGCGCCGACCATGAACCGCACGCTCCTCCTCTTCGCCTTCGGCCTCCTCGCCGGCGCGCTCGGCGGCCTCATGGGCGTCGGGGGAGGGCTCGTCCTCGTGCCGCTCCTCGTCCGCTTCGTCGGAATGGGGCAGCACGAAGCGCAGGGAACGTCGCTCGCCTTCATCGTGGCGGCCGCGCTCGTCGCATCGGCCAAGTACTACGGAAGCGACCGGCTCGATCTGGCCCTCGCCCTGACGATCGCCGCGGGCGCGGTGCCGGGCGTCCTTTTCGGATCGGCCATCGCGGCCCGCACGTCGGGACGGACCCTCGGGCTCAGCTTCGGCGTCCTGATCGCGATCACAGCGATCCGCATCCTCGCCTTCCCTCCCGTCCACGAGCGCGCGGGCTCGCTCTGGCCCGCGGCGGCGAACGTCGCGCTCGGCCTCGGCATGGGGACGCTCGCGGGGCTCCTCGGCGTGGGCGGGGGCATCCTGCTCGTGCCGTCGCTCGTCCTCGGCGAAGGGGTCGGGCAGCACGAGGCGCAGGGCGTCTCGCTCCTCGTCATCGTGCCGGTGGCCATCGCCGGGGTGATCAGCTATGCGGCCCGCGGCCGGATCGCCCGGGCCTCGATCCCGGCCAGCATGGCGGGGGGAGCGGCCGGCGGCTTCCTGGGGGCGCTGGCAGCCCACCACATCCGGGGAGAGACCCTGTCGCGCATCTTCGGAGCCTTCCTCCTGGTCGTCGCCGTCCAAATGATTTTCCGGCGTGCCCGTGGTACGGTCCCGCGATCCCTGGGAGCCGAGTCCGGAGGAGCTCCATGACCACGAAGGCCCGCCTTGCCCTGTACCCCGTCCTCGTCCTGACCCTGTCCCTCGCGTGCGCCTCGCAGCCGAGTCCTCAAGAGAAGGCCGCGTTCGAAACGCTCGCCCGCCGGTACCTGATGGCGGGCTACGCGTTCAATCCTTCGTTCGCGACCCAGTGGGGCATCCACGACTACGACGACTCGCTCGAGAACTGGACCCCGGAGCGGATCCACTCGGAAGAGCAGCGGGTGCGGGACGCGATGAAGGAGCTCGAGACCATCCGTCCGGCGAAGCTCGATCCGGCCACCAGGATCGACTACGACCTCCTCCGCACGGGGATGCGGGCCAACCTCTATTTCCTGACCGAAGGGCGCGGCTGGGAGAACGACCCGAGCTCGTACAACTACGGCGGCACGCTCATGGGCATGATCTCGGTGGATTACGAGCCCCTCGACCAGCGCATGCGCTCGCTCACGCGCCGGCTCGAGCAGGTGCCCCGCCAGCTCACGAACGCGCGCCTCAACCTCAAGAACCCGCCCGAGCTCTTCACGCAGATCGCGGCCGAGGATTTCGAGGGCACGATCTCGTTCCTCGAGAACGACGTCACCCGCGCGTTCGCATCGGTGCCCAATCCCACGCTTCGCGCCGAGTTCGAGGCGGCCAAGAAGACCGCGATCGCGGCCACCAAGGATCACATCGCATGGATGAGGTCGACCCTCCTCCCCGCGAGCCACGGCTCCTTCGTCCTGGGTGAGGACAGGTATCGGAAGCGGCTCCGCTACGAGGAGATGATCGACCTCCCGATCGATACGCTCCTCGCGGTGGGCCAGCGCGAGCTCGACCGGCTCGAAGCCCGCTACAAGGAGGCCCTGCAGCGGGTCGATCCGAGCGCGACGCCGGATGCGATCGTCGCGCGCATGCGGGCGGACCATCCCTCCGCGGACAGCATTCTCGATTACGCGCGCGCGCTGTGCGAGGAGGCGCGGGCGTTCACGATCCAGTCGGGCTTCATCAAGATCCCGGACAACGCGCACATCACCGTGCGTCCCACCCCCGAGTTCGCCGCGAGCCGCTCGTTCGCGAGCTTCGACGCGCCGGGACCCTTCGAGACGAAGGCGGACGACGCCTACTACAACATCACGCTCCCCGACCCCAAGTGGCCGAAGCAGCAGATCGAGGAGCACCTGCAGGGCTTCAGCCGCTGGACGCTCCCCTCCGTCTCCGTGCACGAGGTCTACCCCGGGCACTACGTCCACCATCTCTACGGCAAGCGCGCGCCGTCCATGGTGCGGAAGTCGATCGGATCGGGGGCCTTCGCGGAAGGCTGGGGCCTCTATACGGAGGAGGGTCTCCTCGACCAGGGCTTCCGCAAGGACGATCCGCGCGTCGCGGTCGGCGTCATGCGGTGGGCGCTCGTGCGCGCCTGCAGGCTCCAGGTCGGGATCCGCATTCACACGCGCGGCATGAGCCTCGAGGACGGCACGAAATTCTTCATGGAGCACGCGGGCTTGGAGCGCGCGAACGCCGAGCGTGAAGCGGGGCGCGCCGCCTTCGATCCGACGTACAGCGTCTACACGCTGGGCGCGCTCGAGATCCGGAAGCTACGGGACGACTACAGGCGCGAGCAGGGCGCCAACTTCAATCTCGGCCAGTTTCACGAGACCATCCTGTCGCAGGGCGCGCTCCCGGTGGCGCTCCTTCGAACGATGCTCCTGAAGAACGAGGGCACGATCCTCTGACGAAGGGACGCCGCCGGCTCGTCCTGGCTCTCGTCAGCCCCTCGCCCGCCTGGAGCATCCCTCCGCGCGAGGTCGAGGCGCTTCGACGGGACTTCCCCGACGTCGACGTGATCGACACCCGCACGCGGGAGGAGCTCCTCGCCGCGGTTCCCGAAGCGGAGATCCTCTTCTCCTGGGCGTTCGGAGACGAGGTGATCGCGCGCGCGCAGAGACTAAGGTGGCTCCACGTGCCGGCCGCGGGCGTGGGCTCCTATCTCACCCCGAGCTTTCGCGCGAGCGGCGCCGTGATCACGAACTCGCGCGGCGCGCACGCCATCCCGATCGCGGAGCACGTGATGGCCGGGCTCCTCGGAATCGCGCGCCGGATGAAGGCCGCGATCGTCGAGCAGACGACGACCGGCATGATCCGCGAGAACTGGTGGGCCGAGGACCAGGTTCCGGACGAGCTCCACGGCAAGACGATCGGCCTCTTCGGGTACGGCGCGATCGGCCGCGAGGTGGCGCGCCGCGCGGTGTCGTTCGGCATGCGGGTGATCGCGCTTCGACGCCGTCCGCACGGCGCTCCCGCGTGGGATCCGGAGCTCCTCACGTCGCTGGACCTCCCTGCCGAAGAACCCCCTGTGGCCGAAGTCTTCGGCCCCGGCGATCTCGACCGCTTTCTCGGAATGAGCGACGTGGTGGTGGTGTCGGCCGCGCTCACCTCAGAGACCGAAGGGGCGCTCGGCCGCGCCCAGTTCGCGCGGATGAAACCGGGAGCGTGGCTCGTGAACATCGCGCGGGGCAAGATCGTGCACGAAGCGGAGCTCGTCACGGCGGTGCGCGAGGGACGGATTCGCGCCGCCGCGCTCGACGTGTACGAAAGGGAGCCCTTGCCGCGCGAGAGCCCGCTCTATACGCTCGATCGCGTGATCCTGACGCCGCACGTCTCCGGCCTGTCGCGCGGATTCTGGCCGCGCGCGATGGCTCTCTTCCGCGTCAACTTGAGGCGCGACGCGCAAGGCGAGCCGCTCCTGAACCGCGTCGATCCCGACCTCGGCTACTGAGGAACGCGATGCCCCGTCCGCTCATAGGAATCGGGCCCAACTACCGGCTGAAGCAGCGCCGCGGGGATTCCTACGTCCTCGACGCGAACTACATGAAGCTGATCGGCGGCGCGGGAGGGCTTCCGATGATCCTGCCGCTCGTGTCGACGCTCGAGGAGGCGCGCGAGGTGGTGGGACGCGTGGACGGACTCGTGCTCTCGGGAGGCTCCGACCTCGAGTCGGAGCGGTACGGCCAGGAGACGCGAAATCGCGGCCGGCTCGGCGCGCCCGCCCGGAACGCGTCCGATCTCTTCCTCGCGCGCGCGGCCCAGGAGCGCGGCATCCCCACGCTCGGGATCTGCCTCGGCATCCAGGTGATGAACGTCGAATTCGGGGGGAGCCTGCTCCAGCACCTGGGCGAGGATCGCCCCGGGGGAATGAAGCACGAAGAAGGGACGGACGAGGAGACGCCGGAGCACACGGTGCATGTCGAGCCCGGGACCACGCTCGCCAAGGTCCTCGGTCAGGAGCGCGTGGTCGTGAACTCCTACCACCACCAGTCCGTGGACCGGATCGCTCCGGGGTTCCGGATCGCGGCCACGAGCGAGGACGGCGTGGTCGAAGCGATCGAGCGCCCCGACCATCCCTTCTACCTGGGTGTGCAGTGGCATCCGGAGCGGATGCCCGACGCCCCCGCCACACGTCGTCTCGTCGGCGCGTTCGTCGACGCCGCGCGGGGCGCCTCCATCCGTTCCTAGCGCGCCGCCCCGCTCATACGCCGCCCGCCCGGGCGGGCCCTACCAGCCGTACTTCTTCTTGATCGACTGGATCTGATCGAGGTGGTTGAGGTCGTGTCCCGCGATCAGCTCGGCCGTGCGCCGCACGGTCTCCTTGCCCCGCTCGGAGTGCATGCCGTAGCGCTCCCACGTGCGGCGCGGCATCGACTCGATCAGGTCGAGGTTGATCTTCCGGAGCGTGGCGATCTGCGCCATGAGACGCGCGGGATTCCGATTCCGATGCTTGAGCGCGGCCGCCCACGTGGCCTGGTCGTAGCCCGGGATGGGCACACCGGGCTGGGAGAGCGCGAGCCGGTAGCGGTAGCCGTAGACGACCTCCGTGTCGACGAGATGGCCCAGGATCTCCGCGATGCTCCACTTGCCCGGCGCGGGACGCTTCTTGAGCTGGGCCCCCCTGAGACCCTGGATCGCGCGTGCGATCTTCGCGGGGCCGACGCGCATGAGCGGGAGCGGCGCGCGCCCGGCGCGGTAGGCGTCGATCTTCCGGACGTAGGCGCGGATCTCGGGCGTGATGCGCACGCGCCCAGCGGCGCGCTTGGGTGCGCGGTTCCCGGCTCGACCCGCGCGAACGGCGCGTGACACCTTCCGTCTGCTCTTCTTCACGACGCATCTCCTTTCCGGGTGGGTGGGGCAGGTGGATTCGAGCGGTCGAGGGTAGCGCAACGGAACGGCGTTGGAATATGCTCCCGGTGTCGGCTCGCCCGGATCCGGGCTGGACGGGCCCCCACCGGGAGGTTTCCATGCGCCCACCGCCGTCCCTTCTCGCCCCCGCACTCCTGCTCGCCGCCTCACTCCTTGGAGCCTCGACGGCACTCGCCGATTCCGAGAAAGCGGAGACGTTCCACGTCATGGAGATCGTCCAGGTCATGGCCGGCTACAACGGCAACACGGCCATCCAGGCGGTCGAGATGAAGGAGCTTGCCATCGGCCAGGATCTGGTCGCGACCGGCGCCATCAACGTCTACGACAAGGACGGGGTCTTGGCGACGACCCTCGGGACGTTCGCCGCGAATGTGGCCAACGGAGCGAGCGGCGCCCACATCCTGTGCGCCACGGCCGCGTTCGCCTCGGCGTTCAGCATCACCCCGGACCTCGTCCTCTCGGCCGGCATCCCGCTCCCGTCCGGGCAGGTGGTCTTCGAGAAGGCGGGGTGCAAGGTGAACTCGGTCCCGTATGGGGGCATCACCACGATCGTCGCCAACACCTCCGTCGCGCCGACGATCCCGACGCTGGGCGCCACGGCGCTCGTCCGGACCGGGGACGCCCCCACCACGTTGACCTGTCCCTTGACCGACAGCGCCGCCTCCCGGTTCGCGATTCGATCGGGGACCTCGGCGTCGTCGTTCCTCGTCTTCCAGACCAACACCGGCGACACCGCCCACGTCTGGTCGACCGTGACCGGCGCTCAGACGCCGCCGCTGGAGCCGGTCCGGCTCCAGGCGTCGCCGAATCCGTTCCGCGCGGAGACGCGGATCGACGCGCCCGACTGGGGACCGCTCGCGATCCATGACGTGCAGGGAAGGCTGGTGCGGGTTCTCACCTGCATGCCTGGAGGTGCTTGCCCGCAAGTGGCCGGCGCGTTCCGTGGATCGTGGAACGGCCGGGATGAGCATGGGCGGGCGATGCCGTCGGGGGTCTACTTCCTGAGGTATTCGGGAGCGAGCGGACGCGCGGTCAAAGCGATCGTGTACTTGCGCTGAGGCGGCGCGCCCCGCTCACCGCACGACGATCGTGCCCTTCTCCATGTCCATGCCGCAGGCGAACGCGACCTCGCCCGGCTCGAGCGGGCCGAGCGCCACGCGCACCGTCTGATTGAGCGGGAGCGCCTGCGTGATCCCGCGGGACGGGACCACCATCTCGGTCGCGCAGGTCACATCGGTCTTGCGCGTGACGAGGAGCGTGACGGCCTCGCCGTGCTTCACCTCGATCCGGCTCGGCTCGAAGCCGTTCTCGGTGACCGAAACCGGGATCTCGGTCTTCCCGCCGCCGCATCCCGCGGCCGCAAGCACCAAGATCGAGAGCGCGATCGCTCGTCTCATGCAAACCCTCCTCGTCAGTTCGGCCCGCGTCACAGGCGCACACCCCGGAGCCGGGTCGAGTTCCAGATCACGGACACCGAGCTCAGGCTCATGGCGGCCGCGGCGATGATCGGACTCAGGAGGAGCCCGAAGACGGGATAGAGCACGCCGGCCGCGATCGGCACGCCCAGCACATTGTAGACGAACGCGAAGAAGAGGTTCTGGCGGATGACGCCCATCGTCGCGCGGCTCAGCCGGCGCGCGCGCACGATGCCGCGGAGATCGCCGCGGATCAGGGTGATGTCCGCGCTCTCGATCGCCACGTCGGTGCCCGTGGCCATCGCGATGCCCACCTGGGCCTGCGCGAGCGCGGGGGCGTCGTTGATGCCGTCCCCCGCCATCGCCACGAAGCGCCCCTCGGCCTGGTAGCGCTTCACGAAATCGAGCTTCTGTTCGGGCAGCACTTCGGCCACGACCTCGTCGATTCCGAGGCGGCGGGCCACGGCGTTCGCGGTCGCGGCGCTGTCCCCGGTCAGCATGATGATCTTGATCCCTTCCGCGTGAAGAGCCTGGATCGCCTCCTTCGTGGTCGGCTTGATCGGATCGGCCGCGGCGAGCAGTCCCGCCAACCGGCCCTCGACCGCGACGGCCACGACCGTCCGGCCCTCCACGCGGAGCGCTTCCGCCTGCTCCCACAGATCCTCGCCGCGAACGCCGAGATCGTCCATGTGCTTCCGGTTCCCGAGCGCGACGCGCTTCCCCTCCACGACGCCGGCGACTCCCATGCCCGACTTCGATTCGAACTCTCGCACGTCCGCGATCTGCAGGTGGCGCTCCAGGGCGCCGGCGAGGATCGCGTGGGCCAGCGGGTGCTCGCTCGCCCGCTCCAGGCTGGCGGCGAGGCGCACGATCTCGTCGTCGCTCCATCCATCCGACGCCGTAACCGAGCTGAGCCGCGGCTTCCCCTCCGTGAGCGTCCCGGTCTTGTCGACGACCAGCGTGTCCACGTCGCGAAGCGTCTCGATCGCCTGCGCGTTCCGAAAGAGGACGCCCGCGGTCGCCCCCTTGCCCGCCGCCACCATCACCGCCATCGGCGTGGCGAGGCCGAGCGCGCAGGGACAAGCGATGATCAGGACCGCGACCGCGTTCACGATCGCGTGCGCGAGTCGAGGCTCGGGTCCGACGAGCATCCATACCAGGAACGTGACGACCGCCACCGCCAGGACGATGGGCACGAAGTAGGACGACACGGCGTCGGCCAGACGCTGGATCGGGGCGCGGCTCCGCTGCGCTTCGGAGACCATGCGAACGATGCGGGCGAGGAGCGTCTCCGAGCCGACGCGCTCGGCGCGCATGACGAGTGAGCCGGTCCCGTTCACCGTGGCTCCGATCACGAGACTCCCTGTCGACTTCTCCACCGGGATCGGCTCGCCCGACACCATCGATTCGTCGACGGACGAGGCGCCCTCGAGCACGACGCCGTCGACCGGGACCGTCTCTCCGGGACGGACGCGGAGGCGGTCGCCGACAAGGACCGCCTCGAGAGGGACGTCATGCTCGCTGCCATCAGGGCCGATCCGCCGCGCGGTCTTGGGGGCGAGCCGGAGGAGCTGGCGGATCGCGGCGCCCGTCCGGCTCCGCGCCGAGAGCTCGAGCACCTGCCCGAGCAGCACGAGGGTCGTGATCATGACGGTGACTTCGAAATAGACCGGCACGAGTCCGTGGGTGTTGCGAAGCGCGGCCGGGAAGATCCCCGGCGCGAGAACCGCCACGACGCTGTAGGCGTAGCTCACGGAGACGCCGAGCGCGATCAGAGTGAACATGTTGAGCGCGCGGTGCCGGATCGAATCCCATCCCCGCGCGAGGAGCGGCCATCCGCACCACAGAACGACGGGCGTCGCGAACGCAAGCTCGAGCCAGTGGCGGACGTGGGCGAAGCTCTCGAGAGGACGGGCCGGTATCAGATCCGTGAGCGCGGCCGCCATCAGGGGCGCGCTCAACGCCGCCGAGATCCAGAAGCGCCGGCGCATGTCCGCGTACTCGGGATTCTCCTCGTCGGCGAGCGACACCGTCACCGGCTCGAGCGCCATCCCGCAGATGGGGCACGAGCCGGGCCGGTCTCGGAGGATCTCGGGATGCATCGGGCAGGTCCACTGCGTGCCGGCGGGAGCCGAGGGGACGGGCGCCGTCGGGCCGTGGGCCATCGTCTCGTGCCTCGCCCCCGGCGCCAGGTAGCGCTCCGGATCGGCGCGGAACTTGGCGAGGCAGCCGGTCGAGCAGAAGTAGTAGGTCGTGCCCTTGTAGTCGTACCGACCCGCCGCGCGCTCGGGCGCCACACGCATCCCACAGACCGGGTCGATCTCGGTCTCGGTTCCGGGGGCGTCGTTCCGGACCTCCAGCTTCAAACCCGTGGTCTTCACATCCCTACTCTACCTGAATGGAGCCCGAAATCATGTCCATGGGGCAGGTGTACCGGAGCTCGCCCTTCGTGCTGGGCGTGAACGTCACGCTCACTTCCTGATGCAGGGGGAGCTCCTTGCGGACGCCGGCCCCTTGGATGACCAGCTCGGTGGCGCACGTGGCCTCCGTCTCCCGGGTGACGAGGAGCGTGACAGGCGCCCCTCTCTTCACGGTGATCTCCGCCGGGACGAAGCCGCGATCGGATACGGTCATTTTGATGGTCTGCGCGGCCTCCTTCGCACAGCCCCACGCGCCCCCAAGGAGCGCCAGGGCGATGATCCCGATGATGCGACCGTTCATGACGATCCTCCTTCTGCAAGGCCCGGCGCTCCCGCGCACGCGGGCAGATGACGTCCCTTCCACCACGCGTAGATCGCGGGGTAGACCACGAGCTCCAGAACGAACGAGGTGAGAACGCCGCCGATCATGGGAGCGGCAATGCGCCGCATGATGTCGGCGCCCGATCCGTGTCCCCAGAGGATCGGGAGCAGTCCGAACAGAATGGCGCAGACGGTCATCATCTTGGGCCGGATCCGGTGAGCCGCCCCTTCGACGATGGCGTCCTCGAGATCGGCGCGATCGCGCAGCGCACCGCGCTCGGCCCGGTCCCGGTGCGCCAGGTTGAGGTAGAGGAGCATGACGACGCCCGTCTCGGCATCGAGTCCCGCGAGCGCGATCATGCCGACCCAGACCGCGACGCTCATGTTGTAGCCGAGGAGCCACAGGATCCACACCGCCCCGACCAGCGAGAACGGCACGGCCAGCATCACGATCATCGTCTCGGTGACGGAGCGAAGGTTGAAATAGAGGAGGCCAAAGACGAGAAGGAGCGTCACGGGGACCACGAGAAGGAGCCGCGCGCGGGCGCGCTCGAAGTACTGGAACTGTCCCGCCCACTCGAGACGGTACCCCGGCGGCAACGACACCTCGCGCGCGACCGCACGGCGCGCGTCCTCCACGTAGGAGGCCAGCGGCCGGTTGGCCACGTCCACCGAGACGAGCCCGAAGAGCTGTCCGTCCTCCTCGACCAGCATCGGCGGGCCGGTGCGGAACTGGACGCGGGCCACCTGGGCGAGCGGCACCAGGCCGCCGCCCGGGGTCGGAATGAGGACACGGCCGAGCGCATCCGGGTCGTCCCGGAATTCGCGGGCATAGCGAACGCTGATCGGATAGCGCTCCCGCCCCTCGACCGACTGAGACACCGTCATGCCGCCGATCGCGGCCTCGATCACGTCCTGCACGTCGCCCACCCGGAGCCCGTAGCGCGCGGCGGCGGCGCGGTCGATGTCGAAGTCGAGGAAGTACCCGCCGGTGACGCGCTCGGCAAAGGCGGCGCGCGTGCCCTTCACTCCCTGGAGCACGCGCTCCACCTCGATGCCGATCCGCTCGATCGTGGCCAGGTCCGACCCGAAGACCTTCACGCCGACCGCGCTCCGGACCCCCGTCGCGAGCATCTCGTTCCGGGTCTGAATGGGCATCCACCAGATGTTGGACATGCCGGGGAACCGGGAGCGCGCGTCCATCTCGGCCACGAGCTTGTCCCAGGTCATTCCCTTCCTCCATTCGGACTCCGGCTTCAAGGTGACGACGGTCTCCACCATGGAGAGCGGGGCCGGGTCGGTGGCGGTGCGCGCGCGCCCGACCTTGCCGAACACGGTCTCGACCTCGGGGACCTCGCGGAGCCGGCGATCCATCAGCTGGAGCACCGTCGCCGCCTCGGTCTCCGAGATCCCAGGCGGCGCGGTGGGCATGTAGAGGATGGTCCCCTCGTTCAACGGGGGCATGAACTCGCTCCCGAGGCGGAAGAAGACCGGGATCGTGGAGAGGACGAGGAGCAGGGCGGCGCCGATCACCCAGCCTCGCCTCCGGACCGCGAAGCGCACCACGGGGCCGTAGGCGCTCACCATGCGTCGTGACAGCGGGTGCTCGCGCTCGGAACGGATCCGGCCGTGGATGAACCATGCGGCGAGCGCGGGTGTGAGCGTGACCGCGAGGATCGCGGCGAAGAACATCGAATACGTCTTGGTGTAGGCGAGCGGCTTGAAGAGGCGGCCCTCCGTCCCCTCGAGGGTGAAGATCGGAAGGAAGGAGATGGTGATCACCATGAGCGCGAAGAAGACGGGGCGTCCCACCTCGCGGAGTCCCGCCAGGATCGCTTCCTCGCGCGAGCCCGCTCGGCCCCCCGCCTCCCAGGCTTCGAGCTTCTTGTGGACGTTCTCCACCATGATGATCGACGCGTCCACCATGGCCCCGATCGCGACCGCGATGCCCCCGAGCGACATGATGTTCGCGGTGAGGCCCTGCGCCGACATGGGAAGGAACGAGAGCACGACGGCGATCGGGAGCGTGAGGATCGGGACGAGCGCGCTCCGGAAGTGGAGGAGGAAGACGACGATCACGAGGCTCACGATCGCCATCTCCTCGAGGAGCGACCGCCAGAGCGTGTGCACCGCGGCCCGGATCAGCTCGGACCGATCGTAGGTGGTGACCAGGCGGACGCCGGGGGGAAAGGAGCCTCGCACTTCGGCGAGGCGCCGCTTCACGCCGTCGATCACATGGAGCGCATTCTCCTTCTGCCTCATGATCACGATGCCGCCGACGACCTCTCCCTGGCCGTTCAGCTCGGCGATGCCGCGGCGCGGCTCGGGTCCCAGATAGACCTCGCCCAGCTGGGCCACGGTCACGGGCACGCCCCCTTCGCCCGTCTTCACCACGATGCCGCGGAGGTCGTCGAGCGAGCGGATGTAGCCCCGGCCCCGGACGAAGTTCTCGTGCTCCCCGACCTCGAGAACGCTCCCGCCGACGTCCTTGTTCGAGACCTGGATCGCGTTCGCGACCTCGCGGATGGAGACGCCGTAGGACTCGAGCCGCCGGGGATCGAGGTCGACCTGGTACTGCCGCACGAAGCCGCCCACCGCCGCGACTTCGGCCACGCCGTCCACGCTCTGGAGCCAGTAGCGGAGGTGCCAGTCCTGGAAGGAGCGGAGCTGGCTCAGATCGTTCTGTCCGGTGGTGTCGACGAGCGCGTACTCGAAGACCCATCCGACCGACGTCGCGTCGGGCCCGAGCCGCGGGGCCACGCCCTCGGGAAGCTTTCCCTGGAGCGAGGCCAGATACTCGAGAACCCGGCTCCGAGCCCAGTAGAGGTCGACGCCGTCCTCGAAGACCACGTACACGAAGGAGTCGCCGACCATGCTGAGCCCGCGCACGTACCGGACGCCCGGCGCGGAGCGGAGCGCGGTCACGATCGGATAGGTGACCTGGTCCTCGACCAGGTCCGGGCTCCGCCCGGCCCACTCGGTCGAGACGATGACCTGCGTGTCGGAGAGGTCCGGAATGGCGTCGAGTGGAGTGTGCCGGAGCGCGCGAAGCCCCGCTGCCGTCGCGACGAGAACGAGCGCGATCGTGAGGATCCGGTTGCGCGCGCTCCACGTGATCAGCCGCTCGATCATGAACGGGCTACCACTTGGTCGTCGCCGAGCGGAGCCGCGCTTCGGCTGCCACGAGGAAGTTTCCGGACGTGACCACCACATCCCCCTCGCGGAGCCCGCCCGTGACTACGTAGCGGTTGCCCGCCTTGGCGCCGAGCGTGACCTCGCGCGGGGCGAGCCGGCCCTGCCCCAGATCGACGAACACGATCCTCCGGTCGCCCGAGTAGAGAACGGCGCTCTCGGGAATCGCGAGCTTCCGTCCGAGGTCCCGCTCGAGGAGGACGTCCACGAACATGCCCGGCTTCAAATCGCCGCGCGGGTTCGGAACGACCGCGCGGACCTCCCCCGTCCGGGTGTCCGGGTCGAGGAAGGGATTCACGTAGGAGACGCGCCCCTCCCGGGCAGGCTCGCCCGGAAACGGGGGAAGGATGCGCGCCGTCATGCCCCTCTTCACGAGGGGGAGCTCGTACTGGAAGACGTTCGCGATCACCCAGACCGGATGGATGGGAGCGATCTTGTAGAGCGTCTGCCCCGCCATGAACGCGCTCCCCTGGACGACGTTCTTCTCCACCACCACGCCCGTGACCGGCGCGAGGATCGGGAGCTTCTCCATCGGCTTGCCCGCGGATGCGATTTCGTCGAGCGTCGACGGGGCGATGTCCCAGAGGAGGAGGCGCTGCCGCGCCGCGGCCGTGAGATCCCCGCCCAAGGGGTCGCGACGCGCTTCGAGGTACTCCTGCTGCGCGGAGAGGAGCTCCGGGCTGTAGACCGTGAAGAGCACCTCGCCTTGGCTCACCTGCCGGCCGACGTAGTCGACGTGGATCTCACGAACCCAGCCCGAGAACTTGAGCGAGATCTCGGCCCGCCGCGTCTCGTCGTAGGTGACGCGTCCCGCGGCGCGGATCGTCGCCTTGAGATCCCGCAGAGTCGCGGGCTCGGTCCGGATGCCGATCGATTGGCGGCGGGCCGGATCGATGGTGACCTCCGCCCCGAGCGCCGCGGCGCTCGTGTCCACAGGCGCTCCCGCCGCGGGTGATCCGCCGACGAACGAGGCGCCGGTCATGTTCGTGCTCACCCGGTAGATCGCCTCGGCTTCGGGGGCGCCCGGAGCACGGATCGAGATCGCGACGTCCCAGTCCCCCTGCATCTGGAGGCCATAGGTCGCCTCGTAGAGGCCCGCGCCCGTCTCGCGGAACTCGCCCCGGCTCTCCATGCGCGGCATCGCGCCCATCGCGGGCATCGACACGATCGCGGCCAGGGACGCGCCCGACACCGGCCGCCCCGCCGAGTCGAGGAGCGCGACCTTGAACGCGTTGTCACCCACGACCGGCCGCTCGGGCCGGGCTGCGAGCGAGATCTGGAACGCGCCGACCCGCTGCGATGCCGCCGCGGCGGTCTCGGTGGAGCGCGAGGTCTCCTTCCTCGAGCAGCCGGCGAGCGCGGCCACGATGGCGATCCCGATGACAACCCAGCGCCGGCTCATCGCGGCACCTCGACGGCCGGGCCCGCGTCGCTCGCGATGGCGCGCTCGTAGTCGGCCAGAGCGAGGCGGTACGACACGCGCGCGCGCTGGCCGTCCAGCCGCGCGCGCGCCAGGTCCCGCTCGGCGGTGAGCAGCGCGGCGAAGTCGCTCCGGTTCGACTCGTACGCGGTCCGGATGGACGCGAGCGCGCGCTCGGTCGCGGGCAGGACGCCGGTCTCGATGACGTGGACCTCGTGGCGTGTCTCCTCTACGCGCGCGAGCGCCTCCTCGATCTCGAGGCGCGCTCGATCGATCACCGCGAGACGCTCCTGCTCGCGGCGGGCGAGCCCGGCCCGAGCTTCGCGCTCGGACCCGCTCACGCGGCCGAAGAGAAACGGAAGGCTCATCTCGGCGCCGACCGTGGGACGCAGCTCGTGCTCCGCCCACATGGCGTCGTAGCGCGCGACGAGCGTGAGCTCGGGAATCCGGCCCTTCCCGGCCAGCTCGAGCTCCGCGGCCCGGGCATCGCGCTCCGCTTCGGCGCGCTTCACGTCGGGTCTCGAAGAGGAAGCGTTGGGACCTGCGATCGGCTCATCCCCTTCTTTGGGGGCCGGGATGGAATCGAGCGGCGCCGGCAGGTACTCCTCGGGCGCGCGATGGAGAATGGCGTTGAGTCGCGCGCGCACGATGCGACGGTCCCGCGCGAGGACGATCGCTTCGTGGTCGAGCATCGCGAGCTCCACGTCGGCCTGGAGCGCGTCCTGCTGCCCGACCACACCGGAGGCATATTTCTGCACCGCCAGGGAGCGGATGTGGCCCAGCAGGTCCTTCTGCTCCTGGTTGACCTCGAGCCCGCGCTCCACCAGGTAGAACTCGTAGTAGAGGCGCCTCGTCTCGCGCAGGAGGTCCAGCCGGGCGGTCCTCCGATCCTCGCTCGCTGCGCGCGCCTCG
>DASUFL010000033.1:0-42868 GCA_036274595.1 Candidatus Eiseniibacteriota bacterium
TCGGAGTTATGTCCTCGTCTTGGGCCCCTGCTCGAGGCGAAGAGGACATCTCCAAGTTGCGATGCGTAACCCTTGCAAATGGTCTGCGCGTCTGTTGTCTTCCAACAGAGCCGTGTGGAGTACGCTCCGACCGAAATCACCGAATCAGCCGAAGCAGGAGACGCAATCGTATGAGTCAGATCGGGAATTTGGAAGTGCACCAGCGTTGGCATGTCGATCTCTGGCAAGTAGAGGTCGACCACGCCTGATCCACCAATGCTTTGGGTGCCGATGAGGATTTTCCAGGATCCGGAGGAGATGACGTTGAACGTGTCCTGGATTTTAATGTAGAAGTACTCGTCTGGGCTCCATGTGCCACCCTCCCATGTGGGAGGATCGCAGATATATCCGTGGCAGATTGTCACTCTGCCATCTGGGGTCGACTTGGGTCCGCCATTCCCCCCCATTAAGGCTACGGGTCCAATCAGCGAATCGCTTGGCGTGAGCACTGCAACGGTTATCGCGTCCCGGTTGTCATACCATCCCTCGAGGAAGACTTCATTGCCAGCATTCGCTGGAGGCTGGACCGCATAATTCTCCACTTCGAGAGCGATCTCCTGCGGAAGGCCAGGATGAAGATGTGCAGTCGCATGGATGCCCGTGTTCCCATCATTACCAGCTGCCGCAACTACAACCTTGCCCGGCCCGTAATCCTTCACAAGTTTGCTAATGGACCAGTCAAGGAAGGAACGCCCGTTGTGTGGCCCTTTGTGACTGCCCAAGCTGATGTTCACCACGGCAGGCTCACCCAGTTCGTCCGCTTTCATGAAAACGTACTTCACCCCATCGACAATTGACGTCGTCAGCGATTGAGTCGGCACAAAAGCATTGTCTCTCGTCACCTTTACGACACAAAGATCGGCCTCTGGTGCAACCCCCTGATACTGCCCTACTAGGCATGGGACAAAGTCCTGGCCGTTTCCACCCGCAATTCCCGCCAAATGCGTTCCGTGGCCAAGTGAGTCCGCTCCCCACGAGTCAACAAGACCGTCGTTGATCTCCGACGGTGTCCACTCCGACCCAAAAAAACTCGACATGTTTGGGAACCCGAACCCCTGGGGAGGGCTGTGAGGGAAGCTGTAATGTGTGCGAACCCAGTAACCCACCAGTCGAGTCGGCCCGTCGGAATCACCCTTTCGAAAATCACCATGGCCCAGGTCGATTCCTGAATCCAGAAACCCGAGAAGCACCCCCGCACCGGTACGCCCTACAAGAGGTCGTTGAACCTGGCCAATCGTCCTAATTCCTTCCGCGTCTATGCTAACCAAGCTTGAATCGAGATAGAGTTCACACGTCGCAGGCGCTTTGACTGATTCTAGACCTTCCAAATCAAACAGTGCCGGAAGGGCACTAAGCGGGCTTACGGCTGTCATCGCCTTTCCCAAGCGTGTACCAACTTGGACCCCGATACCCTCTAGTGAACTTGTGGTAACGTCTCCAACCAGTATTAGATTCGCGTAAGCATTCCCGTTGCTATCACGACTAAGGATGCGCTCCGAGTTACGCTTTCCTGGCTGAAGTTCAAGTAGATCTGGGTCCACTCTGGGGCGCCTGGGACCGGCAGAAGGCGACACGGAAATCTCAGTTTCTGCACTGCCTACCGTAGATCCACTGCTTGCATTGAAACTGATCGCGAAAGTACCGGCCTGTTCTGGATCGGGGACCCAGTCAAACCTGTCCCCATTTGGGCCGTGTGTGAGCGAGGCACCCGGCGGCATGCCCGACGCTGAGAGCCCCGTGGTAGCATCTCCGTCGGGGTCCTCGACCTGAATATCGAATGAGATCGGAGTACTTGCGTTTCCAGCGGCCGCAAAGGGGGCACTGACCACCGGCGGACGGTCGGTGTTCATAACGATCAGCTTGGTTCTGGCAGTTGCAACCACGCCAGGCCGCGTGTTATCTGTCGCCGTCCAGTCTATGTCATAGGTGGCGGCGTCTGTGAACCCAGGCGTTCCTGCGAGAAACACGATTGGACCAGTTCCGTCCCTCTGGAGAAATGTGGGGACGTTCTCGATGTTGACGTCAACGTCGCCACGAGCAGTGGCCTCGGCCGTGATCGAGATCGGCTGATTTTCCCAAGCTGTGACCGAATCCGGAGCGAGGAGAGAGAACTCGCCGCCCCTCGCGGAAAGTCCACGCGAGTCAAACCAGTCCACCCCCAAGGCGTACGTATTATCGAGACTGATGCCGAGGCATTGTGAGCCAAAAGAAGTGAGGTCAGTGCTCCCGCTCGCTTGGGCCACGATCTCAACAGCAGGCGAACCGCTCGTTACCGTTATCGTAAGGTCCGCAAGGTGGTATAGACCCGGAGACAAAATTGTTGTCCCACCCCAGCCGTTCTTATAATTCCCATCCCCCGTATTAATCTCGCAAAGGCTGTAGTCATCCCGTCTTGGAGGTTTACGAACTCGGAGTAGGCGACGGTTCCACCAATTGCCGCCAAGTTGATGACATATGAAAATATCGAGAGCGGCTCTGCGCCGGAATCGCAGCTAGACAGCGATCCGTCTTGCCTATGCGATGTATCCAAATAGATACTCACAGAAGTTTCAGCCTGACCGACATTGAGGCTATCCGCCCAGGTGCTAATGCCGTCCCCGTTCGCATCCAGATACATGAATTGGGCTTGCAGTAAACTTGGCGCACCAACAATCCCGACCCACAATGCAAGGGCCAAAACAATCACACAGCGAGAGGAGGGGCTTCGCGGAGGTATCGGAGCAGATGAGCCTACACGACCTTCCACCATTCACCTCCGTTGCCAGGTGGGAGACGACGGGGCTAAGGATTCTAGAGGGAGGAGAGATTATATCAGAATTCAGTAGGGGAGGCTACTCGTGCCTCAGTGCCTCGATGGGATGTAGGTTCGAGGCGCGCATCGCCGGCAGCATTCCAAAGCCCACCCCCACCATCGAGCAGAACACGAGCCCGATGACCGCCCACTCCACGGGCACGTGGGCATCGAAATGTGCGAAGAAGGCCACAAGGTTCCCCATCCCAAATCCCGCCATCACGCCGATGATCCCGCCGATGTTGCACAGGATCACGGCTTCGAGCAGGAACTGGCTGAGGATGCTGGCGCGCGGCGCGCCGAGGGCTTTGCGGATACCGATCTCGCGCGTGCGCTCCGTCACGGCGACCAGCATGATGTTCATGATTCCGATCCCCGCGACCACCAGAGCGATGATCCCGATCACGAACGCGGCGAGCTTCACACCCATGCTTATCTTGTTGAACTGAGTGATGAGGCTGGTGGAGTTGAAGAACTCGAAGTTGTCTTCCTGGCCCGGCCGGAGCCCGCGGTCGCGGCGGAGGATTTGCCGGGTCTCCTCCATCGCGTCGTCCAGGAGCTCCGGCGTCTTTGCGCGGACCGTGATGTTGACCGAGCGCGGGAATCCGTCCCTCCCCACGAGACCATAGGTGTTCACGAAGGTCGTCGCCGGGATCAGCACGTAGGTGTCGAAGCCCCCGCCGAACGCCGACTTCTTCTGATCGAAGACGCCGATCACCTCGTACGCGCGCCCATCCACGCGGATCTTCTTTCCGATGGGATCGGTGTAGGGGAAGAACTTCTGGGCGAGCGCGTAGCCGATGACCGCGACCTTGCGAGCCGCCTTGATGTCGATGGCCTCGAGGTTGCGTCCGACCCCGACGTAGTGCGTGTTGTTGGGCGGGTACTCCGGCGTGCCGCCGCAGATGGAGATGTTGGGGTTGCTCGTGATCCCTTTGTAGCTCGCGGAGAAGCCGAAGTCCCAGAGCTCCGAGCCGACGAGGTCCACCGTCTGGGCGTGATCGCGGATCGCCTGCGCGTTCTCGAGGGTCAGGGGCGGCCGCTTCATCGCCTTCCGCCGGTATTCCTGCGAGGCGAACCCTCCAGCGGGCCACTTCTGGACCTGGAACGTCTGCGCCCCCAGCACGCTCATCTCCCGCTCCATCGTGCCCTGGACCACCGAGATCGCGGTCATCACCGCGATGATCGACGCGACGCCCGCAACGATACCGACGAGCGTCAGGGTGGAGCGGAGCTTGTTGGCCACGAGGGCCTGGCAGCACATGCGGAGCGTGTCGGAGAGACGGTTCACGGAGACTCCTATTCGTAGCGCAGGGACTCGATGGGATCGAGTCGCGCGCCCCGGTACGCGGGTATCAGGCCGGCCGCCACGCCGACCCCGATCGAGACCACCACCGCGATGATGACGATGGGAATCGAAAGGCTCGCCGGCATCACCATCGCGTTGATCACCGCCGTGAGGATCGCCGCGAGGATGACGCCGATCGCGCCTCCCACGAGGCAGATCGACGAGGACTCGAGCAGGAACTGGTAGAGGATGCTCCGGCGCGTCGCGCCGATCGCCTTCCGGACGCCGATCTCGCGGGTACGCTCGGTGACCGAGACGAACATGATGTTCATCACGCCGACCGCTCCGACGAAGAGCGAGATGCCGGTCACGATGAAGCCAATCAGGAATACGACGCCCATCGTGTTGTTGAAGGTGCTGACGAGCGTGTCGAGCTTGTTGATGGCGAAGTTGTCGGATTCGACCGGGCGGAGCCCGCGGATGGCGCGCATCTGCCCGATGACTTCGTACTCCACCTCGCCGAGCGACTCCTGGGACGGCGCCTTCACCGCGATGTTGACGTCCGTGCGGCCGTGGCTGCCGCCGAAGGCGCGCACGTAGGAGGTGATGGGGACGAAAACCTGCCGGTCGAAGTTGGGACCGCCCATGAAGGCGCCCCCCTGCTTCTCCATGAGGCCGATCACCCGGAAGTCGGTCCGCCCGATCTTGATGAGCTTGTTGAGCGGGCTCACGGTGCCGAAGAGCCCCTTCGCGACCTCGGTGCCGATCACGCAGACGTTGTTCTTGTACTGCACATCGAACGGCATGAGGAAGCGCCCCGCCTGGGGCTGCGCGCTCGACATGCGCGACTGCTTTTCGGTCGTTCCGATGGTGTAGACGCCGTCCATCGTCTCGTTCCGGTACTTGACCGGCTGCGGGCCGCTCATGGTGGGGTTCACGACCGCGCGGCCGCGGAGCTTGTCTTCGAGCGCGGCGGCTTCGTGCAGGTCGAGATTGGGGCGATTCCGGAACGAGCGGAAGTCGTCCATGTTCACCCACGGCATGCGCGAGACGTAGAGGACGTCCGCCCCGACGCTCGCGAAGCTCTCGCGGAACCGGTTCTGGAGACCGTTCGCCGCGGTCATGGTCACGACCACCGCCACGATCCCGATCACGATTCCGAGCGTGGTCAGGATGCCGCGAGCCTTGTTGGCCTTGAGGGCCTGGAGCGCGATCTGGAACGACTCGCGCAGCGCGAGCCTGTTGCTCATGCTAGCCTTGCGACCCGTCGGGCCGCCCCCGCTCCGGCTTCTTGGTGTTGTCCACGTTCACGACAGCGCCGTTGTCGAGATCCTTCGAGATCGCGCGATAGCTCCCGGTGACGATCTCGTCCCCTTCCTTGAGTCCGTTCAAGACCTCGATCAAATCCTCGCCCTGGATCCCGGTCTTCACCTGCTTCGCGACCGCCTTGCCGTTCTCCACGCAGAAGACGACCTCGACGAAGCCGTCCTTGTCCGCCTGGTACTTGCCCTCGGCGTCCTTCCGCTTCTCACCCTTCATCGCGAGCTGGTCCACGCTCCGCGCGGCCACCGCCTGGAGCGGCACGGAGAGCGCGTTGTCGTTGACCTTGGTCGTGATGTTGGCGCTCGCGGTCATGCCGGGGCGGAGTGTCTTGGGTGGATTCAGGATCGTGATCTTGATCTCGAACTCGGTCTTCTGCTCGGTCGACCCGGCGCCCTGGGACACCGCGCTCGAACCGATCTCCGAGACGACGCCCTTCAAGGGCTCGCCCGGGAGCGCGTCGACCTCGATCTCCGCTTCCTGCCCGAGCGCGATCGACATGATGTCGTTCTCGTCCACGTTGACCTCGGCCTCCATGGCCGTGAGGTCCGCGACGGTGAGGATCACGTCCTTCTGGAACTGGGAGCCGAGCGCGATCTCGCCCTGCTCCTTGTTGAGGGCGCTGACCGTGCCCGACATCGGTGCGTAGATGGTGGTCTTGGAGAGATCGTCGCGGGCCTGCTTGAGGGCGGCACGGCTCTGGGCGACCTGGTCCTGGGACGACTTGTAGCGGGCCACCTCGACCTGGAACTCGGCCTGCTTCGCTTCGAACGAGGACTGGGACTCGAGGCCCGTCGCGACCATCTGCTTCGAGCGCTTGTACTCGTTCTCGGTGCGGGTCTTGTTCTCGGCGACGAGGCTCGCGTTCGCCTCGGCGGCGCTCACGGCGGCGACCGCGCTCTCGACCGCGGCGAGGTAGCGCTCGCGGGCGAGGGTCACGAGGAGGGTGCCCTTGTTCACCCACTGACCTTCGACCACGGGGAGCTTCTCGATCTTGCCGCTGACGTCGGCCGAGATCTCGACCTTCGTCTTGGGCTGGATCTTCCCGGTGGCGCTCACCCGCTGCACGATCTTCGAGCGGGCGACCTTCGCGGTCTGCACGACCGGGGTCTTGCCGCCCCGGCCCTTGAGGGCCATTCCGGTCACCACCGCGACCAGCACGACGATGCCCAGGACGACCAGGATGGTCCTCTTCTTCCTGGCCCCACCGACCTTGATACTCATGGCCCAGCGACCTCCATTTTCTTGACCTTCATGGAATTACCCCGAACCCGTGCCAGCAGAACAACTACGGCCGGAACGGACCCAGGGTTTCGCTTGGCTTCGCAGGGGAGCGATGCGGAGCGGCCGGAAGGACCGAAGGGTTCGTCGTTCTGCTTCTGCCCACGTGGATGATCGCACGGAGTCTACCGCCCCACGGGGGGAGATTCCAGGGGATGGAATCGCGAGGTCAGGCTGGCCCGCCGCGGATGCGGGGTATACCCTTCGTACCTCGTTCCTCGAGCGCAAAGGAGGTCTCCATGGCTGCCCAACGCTACGACGTCATCGTCGTCGGCGCCCGATGCGCCGGCTCCCCGCTGTCGATGCTCCTCGCCGAGAAGGGATACCGAGTCCTCGTCGTGGACAAGGCCACCTTCCCGAGCGACACCCTCTCGACCCATCTGATCCATCCCCCGGGCGTCGCCGCCCTGAAGCGCTGGGGGGTCCTGGACCAGGTCAGGGCCACCGGATGTCCTCCCATCGATACCTACGCCTTCGACTTCGGGCCGTTCACGATCGTCGGAGCGCCCGGCACCAAAGAGTCCCCGGTCGCATACGGGCCCCGGCGCACCGTGCTCGACAAGATCCTGGTCGACGCGGCGGGCGAGGCGGGGGCCGATGTGCGCGAGGACTTCTCCGTGGATGAGATACTGGTCGAAGACGGAAAGGTTGTCGGAATTCGTGGCCACGAGAAGGGGGGCGCGAGCGTGGTCGATCGGGCGCGCGTGGTGGTCGGAGCCGACGGCCGGCACTCGCTCCTGGCCAGGGCGGTCTCCCCGGAGTCCTACAACGAAAAGCCGATGCTCCTCTGCGGCTACTACTCGTACTGGAGCGGCATGGAGGTGACCCGCTTCGAGACCTACGCCCGGAACTATCGCGGGTTCGCCGCGTGGCCGACGAACGACGGCCTGACGCTCGTGGTCGGCGGGTGGCCGCATCGCGAGTTCGAGGCCAACAAGTCGGACGTCGAGCGGCACTGGATGGCGATGCTCGACCAGGAGCCCACCTTCGCGGCGCGCCTGCGCGCCGGCAAGCGGGAGGAGAAGTTCTACGGCACGCCGGTGCCGAACTACTTCCGGAAGCCCTACGGCCCCGGCTGGGCGCTGGCCGGAGACGCCGGATACAACCGGGACTACATCACCGCGTTCGGAATCACGGACGCGTTCCTCCAGGCGGAGCAGGTCGCGACGGCGCTCGACCAGTATTTCCTGGGGGCCAAGTACGACGACGTCATGGCTCGCTACCAGAAGGAGCGCGACGAGCGCGCGCTTCCCTTCTACGAGTTCACCACGGGCATCGCGACCCTGGATCCGCCGCCCCCGCACATGCAGCAGGTGTTCGCCGCGATCGCGGGGAACCAGGAGGCGATGGACGGCTTCGCGCGGGTCAACGGGCTGGTGACGTCGCCCGCGGAGTTCTTCACGCAGGAGAACATCGGGCGGATCATGGCGGCGGCGGGGAGCCGGAGCTGAGCGCGGCCGGACGCTGAAGCGCGGCCGGAGCTGAGCGCGGCCGGACGCTGAAGCGCTGCCGGACGCTGGAGCGCTACCAGAGGCGGATGCGCCGCTCCGGAGGCAGGTAGTAGGGATCGCCCGGCTTCACGTCCGGGAACGCCGCGTACCAGCCGTCGTCGTTCCGGACCACGCCGTTCACCCGGTACTCGCCGGGGCTGTGCTCGTTCGAGAGCACGCGCTGGCGCATGGCCGCGTCGGTCGTCTTGTAGCGCCAGTACTGCGCGTAGGCGAGATAGAAGCGCTGGTCCCCCGTGAATCCATCGAGCACGGGAGCCGGCGTCCCGTTGAGGGAGATCTTGTACGCCGCGTGCGCGATGCGGACCCCCGCCAGGTCCGCGAGATTCTCCCCCAGCGTGAGATGTCCGTTCACGTGGAGCCCGGGCAGGGGCTCGTAGGCGTCGTACTGCTTCGCCAGCGCTTCGGCGCGCTCGTCGAACTGCTTCCGGTCCGCATCCGTCCACCACATGCGCAGCGTGCCGTGCCCGTCGTACTTCGAGCCCTGGTCGTCGAACCCGTGGCTGATCTCGTGGCCGATGGTGCATCCAATCGAGCCGTAGTTCACCGCGTCGTCCGCGTTCGGATCGAAGAACGGCGGCTGGAGGATGCCGGCCGGGAAGACGATCTCGTTCGCCACCGGCTCGTAGTACGCGTTCACGGTCGGCGCCGACATGAACCACTCGCTCCGGTCGACCACCTGGTCGAGACGCTTGAGCCGCCGGTTCCAGTCGAACGAATTCGTGTTCTTGATGCTCGCCACGAGGTTCGACCGGTCGATCTGGAGCGCCGAGTAATCGCGCCAGTGGCTCGGGTACCCCACCTTCACCGTGAACTTGTCGAGCTTCGCGAGCGCCGCCGTGCGCGTGGCCGGGGACATCCAGTCGAGCTTCTCGAGCGACGCGCGGCACGACTTGAGGAGGTTCTGGACCAGCGTTTCGACGCGCGCCCTGGACTCGGGCGGGAAATACTCGCGGACGAAGATCTTGCCGAGGGCTTCGCCCATGCGGCGGTCCGCGACGCGCGCCGCGCGGGCCGGACGCGGGAGCTGACGGCTCCGGCCCTGGAGGGCCGTTCCGTACATGACGAAGTTCAAGTCGTCGATCTCGCGAGGAAGAAAGTCTGCGAAGGCGTGCAGGTACTGGACCGCGAGGTAGTCGCGCCACACGTCGACCGGTGTCGCGGCGAAGATCTGCGCGAGCTTCGGGAACGCGCTCAGCTCGCCCACGTTGACGACCCGCTCTCCCTTCGGCGTGCGCGCGGAAATCCCCGCCGCGTCCAGGTACGCCGCCCAGGGATACCCGGACGCCGCCGCCGAGAGCTTCGCGAGCGTCATCGGGTTGTAGGTCTTGTCGGCGTCGCGGCGATCGGCCACCGGCCAGTGCGCGGTCGCGATCTGCTTCTCGAGCGCGAACACGGCCGCGGCGCGAGTGGGCGCGTCCTTCCGCCCGGCGAGCGCGAGCATGCGCGCGAGATAGTCCCGATAGGCCCTGCGCGCGGTGTCGAGCGGCGCGTCGTCCTTCAGGTAGTAGTCGCGATCGGGGAGGCCCAGTCCCGACTGCGTGAGCCGGACCACGTATGCGTCCGGATCCTTGTCGTCGACCTGGATGCGCATGTCGAACGGACCTGAGAGCCGAAGCGACGGATCGGCCTGGATCCGCGCCACGTCCTCGAGGGACGCCGCCGCGTTGATGCGCGCGAGATCGGCGGCCGCCGGCTCGAGCTTCGACGACTCGATCTGCGTCGTGTCCATGTAGGCTTCGTACAGGTCGCGCAGCTTCTTCTCTTCCTCGGTCAGGTCGGTCCGGCCGTGCAGCTCCACGAAGATCGCCTTGAGCCGCTCGTCGTTCCGAAGGATCAGGTCGAGGAAGGTGCCCGCGGACGAGCGATCCGGCGAGATCTGCGCGGTCTTGAGCCAGCCGTTGTTCGCGTAGGTGAAGAAGTCGGCGCCCGGGCGGATGGTCGAGTCGATGTAGTCGAGGGATACGCCCCAGGGCCCGACCATCGGGGTGGCCCTGGACGGCGCGGCCATCGCGGCGAGGGGCATGCCCACGAGAAGAGCGGCGAGGACCGGGGCGAGGGTTGCTTGGCGCACCAGCATGGCCGCCGAGGCTACCAGGGTCCAGAGCGCCTGACAACGCCAGGTAGCCCCGATTGTCCTGAATCGGTACTCTTCCTGGTCGATCCAAGATCGAACAGGCGCGACGCGGATGACCGGAGGACCACGGGTTGGAGCAGCCAGTGAAGCGTCCCAATCGAAGCGCGATCGTACGGCGGATCGTCCTCCTGGTCCTTCTCGTGGGCGGCGGCATCGCGATCTGGAAGGCCACGCACCATCGCGAGGACTACACCGGCGGCGACGTCCAGACGACCGGGACCATCGAGGCGGTCCAGGTGCGCCTCGGATTTCAGGTTGGCGGGAGGATCGCGGACATCCCCGTGACCGAGGGCATGCGCGTCCAGCCGGGCATGATCGTGGCCACGCTCGACGCGAGCGACCTTCAGGTGCAGCTCTCGATTGCGAAAGCCGCGCGCGCCTCCGCTCAAGCCGCAGTCGCCCAGGCGCGCGCGACCCGCGACCGGGCCGCGCTCGAGATGTCGCGGGCGAAGTCGCTCCTCCAGAGCGGCTACGCGACGCCGCAGCAGATGGACACTGCCGCGACCGCGTACAAGGTCGCGGTCGCGCAGGTCCAGGCCGCCGAGGCCCAGGTGCGGCAATCGCAGAGCCAGATCGCGCAGTCGGAGCTCCAGCTCACCTACGCGATCCTTCGCGCGCCGGAGGGAGGCGAGGTCTCGGAGCGCATCCATCTTCCCGGCGAGATCGTGACCGCGGGCACGCCGGTCATCGCCATCGCCGAGACCGACACCGTCAAGGTGCACGCCGCCGTGGACGAGACACGCGTCGGTGCCATCCGCCCGGGCGACCGGGCGCTCGTCAAGGTGTACACGTTCGACAAGAGGATCTTCCCCGGCGTCGTGACCGACATCCAGCCCTCGGGCGACTTCGCCACGCGGAAGGACTGGGGCGCGCAGCGACGCGACATCCGCACGTTCGACGTGACCGCCCGTGTGCCGAATCCCGAGCACCTGCTCAAGGACGGCATGACCGCGGAGGTCACGCTGGTCGTGAGCGCGCCGGTGAGGGTCGAGGCGGTGCGGTGATCGCGCCCGAGGGCATCCCCACCAGCGAGCCCGCGATCGTCGTCGAGCACCTGACCAAGCGGTTCGGCGACTTCACGGCGGACGACGACCTCACGTTCACCGTCTACCGCCGGGAGATCTTCGGCATCCTCGGTCCGAACGGCGCCGGCAAGAGCACGCTGATCCGCATGCTCAACACTCTGCTCCCGCCCACGTCCGGACGCGCGGTCGTGATGGGCTACGACGTGGTCGCCAAGACCAACGAGGTGCGCGGCGAGATCGGCGTGATCCCGCAGGCGAACACCGTCGATGGCGATCTCACCGCCATGGAAAGCCTCGATCTCTACGCCCGCTTCTACGGCATGGGGCGACGCGAGCGTCAGGAGCGCGCCAAGGAGCTCCTGAACGCGGTGGGCCTCTGGGACTGGCGCGACAAGATCGCGGGCACGTACTCGGGGGGCATGCGCCGGCGGCTCGAGATCGCGCGCGGCCTCATCCACCGGCCGCGCGTCTTCTTCCTCGACGAGCCCACGACGGGGCTCGATCCGCAGAGCCGCCGCGTGATCTGGGAGCTCCTCGAGCAGCTGCGGGAGCAGGGGGACCTCACGATCCTGATCTGCACTCACTACATGGACGAGGCGGACCGCCTCTGCGACCGCCTCGCCATCGTGGACCATGGGAAGATCGCCGCGCTGGGGACGCCGCGAGATCTCAAGGCGAGCGTTCCGGGGCAGGACATCCTGACGGTGACGTACCAGCACGACGTGGACGACGTGCTGTTGAATGCACTCAAAAAACTGCCCGAGATCAAGGAGGCCGCGCGGGAGGATCCGCACACCGCCCGGCTGATCCTCACGGGAGACACCGTGCCGCTCGACGGCATCACCGAGAGCTCGCACAAGCTCGGGAACAAGGTCCGGACCCTCTCGCTGCTCGAGCCGACGCTCGAGGACGTCTTCATCCACTACACGGGCCGGGGCCTCAGGGACACGGCGAGCGAGGAGTACCAGGGTTACAAGGTCCCCTCGATGATGCGCTGATGATGCACTTCAGCCTGAGCCGCTGCCTGGCCGTCGCCGAGCGCGACCTCCGCCGCTTCCGGCGGAACACCAAGCTCATGGTTCCCATGGCGCTCATGCCCATCATCTATCTCGTGATCCTCGGAAAGTCGATGGGCGGGGATCTCCACAACCTTCCAATCGCCGTCGTGGTGCAGGATCATGGCGCGGCGTCGGCGGAAGTCCTGAACCGGCTCGTGACCATGGCCCAGAGCCGCGAGCTGTTCCAGCTCGCGAGCGAGCCCGACCCGACCTCCGCGGTGCGGGAGCTAAGGCAGGGGCGCTACAAGGGCGTGGTCATCCTCCCGCCAGGATTCAGCGAGCGCTACGCGCGGGGAGAGCCGGCCCAGCTCGGCGTCGTCGTGGACAACACGGACAACACGGCGGCGAACGTGATCGTGCAGGAGCTGAGGGGCGCCTTCCTGGGCGTGAACACCGAGCTCCGCGCGGTGACGTCGGCGCCCGTGTTCCCCGGAGTCCAGGTGGAGCGGGTGGACATATATGGACACAAGGAGTTCATGCAATACCTGGTGCCCGGCGTGATCGCGCTCGCGCTCTTCTTCGTGGCCATGCTCGCGGGGGGCATCATCCTCGTGGACGACCGCGCGAGGGGCATCCACGAGGGCTACTTCGTGACGCCCCTCTCCTCGCTGGATCTGGTCCTCGGGCTCACGATCTCGGCCGTGTCGCTCAGCATGATCATCGGCACGATCGTGCTCGTCGCCTCGATCCTGATCGCCCGGCTCCCGATCATCGGCGGCCTGCCCACGATCCTCATGACCGAGGCGGCGGTCTTCCTCCTCGGGCTCGGGCTGATCCTGTTCATGTTCACGTTGATGGCCCGCGTGTCGAACCCGATGACCCCGCGCGCCCTCTTCGGAATCCTGAACGTGGTGACGTTCTTCCCTAGCGGCGCGCTGTATCCCACCGAGAGCTACCCCGCCTGGCTCAACGCGATCTCGATGGCCTTCCCCATGCGGTACGCCGTGCATGCGCTCAGGAATCTGCTCTTGAAGGGCGTCGGATTCAGCGCGGTGGCGCCGGATTTCGCGGTGATGGCGGCGTTCGCCGGGATCATGCTCGTGCTCGCGTCGACCATGTTCAAGCGGACGCTCTAGCTACTTGAACCAGAGGTCGAAGCCCGCGCCGATCTGAATCACCGTCGCTTCGCCGATCACGGGATCCCCGTCGTCCTCCGCGTGGTCGAGCTTGTCCATGCGCACCTCGGCGCGAATCCGTCCCGCCTTGTCGCTCACCGGGAAGCCCACGCCGAACCCGCCGCCGAACGTCATGGCCGTGGCTCCCAAGTCTCCGAATTCCGACCCCAAGCCCTCGTGGAACATGCCCACCCCGAACGTGACGTACGGACGCGGGGAGCCGGTCATCGTGAAGTTGTATTGGTAGTTGCCGGCGAGGCGGAACGTGCTCAAGTGGTCGCCGTCGGACGACTGGCGGTCGTAGCTCAGGTCAAGGAATCCCTCGTGACTCATGGCGGTGCCCGTGTAGCTCACGCGCAGTCCAGGGCGGATCGAGGACAAAAGGTTCGCCTGGGTCGGGGCGCCGAACATGGTCACATCGTCCCCCGGACCTTCAGGATTGTGGATCGTGAGGCCCAGGTTGGCGCCGACGCCCCACGTGGCTTGGGCGGGCTGCGTCACGGCAAGGATCGCGACAAGAGCGAGGACGGCAGAGAGGAACGAACGCATGGGACCTCCTCGGAGTTCGGCGGCCAGGGGCCGCGGTTCAGACCATGTGGTACCGACTAGGCAGATCCTCCAGCTTCGATACGGAGTGCCCCAGATCCCGGAGCAGCCCGTCGCTCACGGAATAGATCCACCCGTGAACGGTGAGGGGACGCCCTGCGCGCCAGGCGTCCTGGACGATGGTGGTGCGGCAGACGTTCGCGACCTGGGCCGCGACGTTCAGCTCGCAGAGCCGGTCCGCGCGCGCCCCCTCGTCGGCGATCGCGTCGAGCTCATCGCGATGAGCGGCGTGGACGTCCCGGATGTGGCGGAGCCAGTTGTCGATCAATCCCAAGGGCTGCGTCTGGAGGGCGGCGGCCACGCCGCCGCAGCCGTAGTGTCCGCAGAGGATGATGTGCCGGACGCCGAGCACCTCGATCCCGTACTGGAGCACGCTCAGGCAGTTCATGTCGGTGTGCACGACCACGTTCGCGACGTTCCGGTGCACGAACACCTCGCCCGGCTGCTTTCCGATGATGCGGTCCGGCGGAAGCCGGCTGTCGGAGCACCCGATCCAGAGGAGCTCCGGCCGCTGCTGGTGCCGGAGCCGCTCGAAGAACTCGGGCTCCCGCTCGCGCATGCGCGCGGCCCACTGCCGGTTGGCTTCGAAGCACTCCTCGAGGTCGCTCATGGGCCGCAGTGTAGCCACTCATTTCGCCGTTGGCCATAGCCCCGGTACAGGGTTACCGTCCACGGATGGTCCGGCCACGCCGGCTCGGACCGCTGAAAGGGGGGCCTTCATGCTGTCGTCCCTGATCGAGCGGTACTGGTGGATCCCGCTCCTCCGCGGATTGGCCGCGATCCTGTTCGGAATCGTGGCGTTGACCATGCCCGGCATCACCCTCACCTCGCTCATCCTGGTTTTCGGGGTCTTGCTCCTGATCGACGGCGTCTTCACGATCTTCCACGCCTTTAGCGGCCGGAGAGAGACCCCGAGGTGGTGGATGATGCTCCTCGAGGGCCTGATCGCGGCCGCGCTCGGCATCTTCGCACTCCGCTCTCCGGGGATGGCCGCGCTCACGCTGCTCTTCTATATCGCGGTGTGGGCCATCATCAGCGGCATCATCCGCATCGTCCTCGCCTTCTCGCTCAGGCGGGAGATCCAGGGCGAGTGGTGGATGATCCTGGGCGGCTTCGCGTCGGTTCTTTTCGGTCTGATCATGATCGTGCGTCCGGGGGCGGGCGCGCTGGCGCTGCTCACCATCATCGGCATCTGGTCCATCCTTGCGGGCATCGCGCTCGTCATGCTCGCGTTCAAGGCACGCAAGTTCGGCAAGGCGCTCGCGTCCGCGAGGCCGCAGCCGGCCTAAAACCTAGGGCGCCCGAGCGGGCGCCCCGAATCAGGAGCTACGAACCATGACCGAATCGAGCAGCATCACTCCCAGCGCCGCGCGCGATCAGCTCGTGGCGGATCTCAAGGCGGTCGTCTCGGACGCGGAGGAGCTTCTCCGCGCGACCAAGGACGCGGCAGGCGAAAAGGTGAGCGCCGCGCGGGCGCGCGCCGAGGCGACCATCGGAAAGGCCCGCGCGAAGCTCGCGAACCTCGACGACGAGGTCGTCGCGCGCGCGAAGGACGCGGCCAAGGGCGCCGATGACTACGTCCACGAACACCCCTGGAACGCGGTGGGTCTCGCGGCCGCTGCGGGGCTCGTCATCGGCATTCTCATCGCGAAGCGGTGACCGGGAGCATGGACGACACCGGACGCGACGACCGCCCAGGGCTCATCTCCTCGCTCAAGAGAACCATCTCGAGCACGCTCGGCCTGATCGAGACGCGCCTCGAGCTCCTCTCGAACGACCTCGCGCTCGCGCACTCGGATCTCACGAAGCTGGTGGTCGTCGTGGCGTCCGTGGTCCTCTGCCTCCAGCTTGGTATCCTTCTGGGCGTGATCTTCCTCATCCTGGTCGTGCCCGACTCCGCTCGCGCGTTGGTGGTGGGCATCGCCGCCCTGCTCGTGCTCGGGGGTTCGCTCGGAGGCGCGCTCTGGCTCCGCCACTGGCTCAGGACGCGTCCTGGCTTCTTCGAGGCCACCATCGAGGAGTTCAAGAAGGACCGGGAGCGGCTCCGGGGGCGGACGTGAGGGCGTCCAAGGAAGAGCTCCTCGCCCGCCGCCGCGAGCTGATCGCGCGGTCGGACGCGTACCGCGAGGACATCGCGCGGAGCGTCGAGGTCTGGCGCGGGCCGCTCGACACGGTGGATCGCGTGCGCGGCATCGTCCGGGATATCGGGCAGAAGGCGCCGTGGCTCGCGAGCCTCGCCGGAGCGGTCTGGATGGTGGCGCGGGGACGCGGCAAGCGCGGGCGTGGATTCAAGGCGCCCGGCATCTTCGGTACGGCCCAGCTCGCCTGGAGCGTGGCGCAGGGGATCCTCGGCGTCGCTTCGACCTTCCGCCGCCGCTCGGGGCGGACTTGAACGAAAGAGAAAACATCGTGCGCCTGTCGACCAAGAGGTCCGAGGAGCCGCGCGCCGAGGCCGGCTGGCGGCAGCCGCGCGTCACGCCGAGCCTCGCCGAGGTCTACCGCTCCGTGCCGGTTCCCACCGGAACCTGGTGGCGGCGCGCGCTCGCGTTCGCGGGCCCCGGCTACCTCGTCGCGGTGGGCTACATGGACCCGGGCAACTGGGCCACCGATCTCGCGGGCGGGTCCGCGTTCGGCTACACGCTCCTGAGCGTGATCCTGATCTCGAACCTGATGGCGATCTTGCTCCAGGGCCTCTCGAGCAAGCTCGGCATCGTGACAGGGCGCGACCTCGCGCAGGCCTGCCGCGACCACTACTCGCGCCCGGTCTCGATCTTCCTCTGGGTCATCTGCGAGCTGGCGATCGCGGCCTGCGATCTGGCGGAGGTGATCGGATCGGCGATCGCGCTCAATCTCCTCTTCCATATTCCCCTTCCCTGGGGCATCGCGATCACGGCCCTCGACGTGCTCCTGATCCTCTACCTCCAGAACAAGGGGTTCAGGCTCGTCGAGGCGCTCGTCATCGCGCTCATCGGCACGATCGCGGCCTGCTTCCTCTTCGAGATCCTGATCGCGAAGCCCTCGCTGTCGGGCATCGCCGTGGGATTCATCCCGAGCGGCTCGATCCTGGCGGATCAGCACAAGCTCTACATCGCGATCGGCATCCTTGGCGCCACCGTGATGCCTCACAACCTGTACCTGCACTCGTCGATCGTGCAGACCCGGCGGTACGAGGAGACGCCCGAAGGCAAGCGGATGGCGGTGAAGTACGCGTTCATCGACTCCACCATCGCCCTCAGCTTCGCGCTCTTCATCAACGCGGCCATCCTGATCGTCGCGGCCGCCACGTTCCACACCACAGGCCACTCCGAGGTGGCCGAGATCCAGGACGCCTACCGCCTCCTGACGCCGCTCCTCGGAGTGGCCGGCGCGAGCGCGGTCTTCGCCTTCGCGCTCCTCGCCTCGGGCCAGAACTCGACCCTCACGGGAACGCTCGCGGGCCAGATCGTGATGGAGGGATTCCTCAACATCCGGGTCCGCCCCTGGCTCCGCCGGCTCATCACGCGGCTCATCGCGATCGTCCCTGCGGCCATCACCGCCATCTGGTTCGGCGCGAGTGGAACGGCGCAGCTCCTCATCCTGAGCCAGGTGATTCTGAGCCTTCAGCTCTCCTTCGCCGTCTTCCCGCTGGTCCAGTTCACGTCGGACAAGGTCAAGATGGGCGAGTTCGTGAATCCGGGCTGGGTCAAGGTGCTCGCCTACACGGTCGCCTTCGTGATCGCCTCGCTCAATGTGTGGCTCCTCGTGCAGACGTTCCGAGGCGGAGGCGACTGATGTACAAGCGCATCCTGGTCCCCCTCGAGCATTCGTCGTACGACGAGACCATTCTCGACCACGTGCGCACGCTTGCAGGGCTCTGCGGGTCGTCGCTCGTCCTCGTGCACGTGGCCGACGGCTGGGTGGCGCGCAACATCCAGAACCTGAACCTGCGCGAGTCCGAGGAGATGCGCGAGGACCGCGCCTACCTGACGAAAACCCGCGAGGATCTCGAAGGGGACGGCTTCAAGGTGGAAGCGCTCCTCGCCGCAGGCGACCCCGCCCAGGAGATCGCCGCCGCCGCCGAGCGCGAGCACTGCGATCTCATCGCCATGGCGACCCACGGCCACAAGGGGCTGGGCGACATCATCCACGGCACGACGGCGAACGCGCTCCGGCACTTGACGGAGATTCCCATCCTCATGGTGCGGGGCGTGAAGGCCGGAAAGTAGACGGGGCCCGCCAGATTCGACAGGCCCCGCGGTCTCGCCGCCGTCGCTTTACCGAATCACGACCTTCCTCGAATCCACCGTCGCGCCGTCGGACGTAAGCCGCGCCATGTAGACGCCGTTGCCCACCTGCTCGCCGGAATCCGCCCTGCCATCCCACGCCGCGCGAAAATCGCCCGCGGCCGCGTCCTGGTCGATGAGCGTCCGGATCAAGCGACCCTGGACGTCGTAGACCTTGAGCGTCACGCGGCCGCGCTTCGCGAGGGAGTAGCTCAAGATCGGCTGCCGGCTCGGGTTGGGCGAGGCCATGGAGAGAGAGCCCTTCGCGGCGCCCACCGCGCCGACCACCGAGTTCGGCGTCGGCCCGTGCTGGAGGTCGTGGTGCTCGTGGTTCCTCGGATTGTGGGGCGGCGCCACGTACGGGAAGTACGGGAGGTACGGCACGTCGTTCGCGTCGATGCCGTCGCCGAGCTGGTTGTTGGGGGCGGTGTTGAACCCGTCGACCAGGACCCCAGCGACGACCCGAAGCTCGATGTCGACGACGTCGTCGGCGAGCCTCCGCCCGTTCGGGAATCCGGCGAGGTCGCCCGCGAGGACGCCAAAGCGGCTTGGCTTCACGGCCGGCGGAATCGTGAGATTCAGCCGGAGCATCTCGCCCGGCGCGACCCCCGCGGGCTGGTTCAGGCCGGCGACGCCGGTCGCGAAGACCGCCACGAGGTCGTTCCGCGGCGCCGGCGGCACGTTGATCCCGAAGAGCGCGTTGAGGAGCTTCGCAGGCTCAGGATCGACCACGTTTGCCCCAAAATTCGCCACGTCCTGGGATGGCTCGCTCGCGTTGAAGAGATCCTTCTTACCCAGTGGAATCACGATCTCGTTCACGAGCGGCATTCCGAGTCGCGAGACCTGGACTTCGGGACCGGAGAGCGCGACCGTTCCGTCTCCCTGGATGGTGCGGGTCTGCCGGCGCTCGGCCGTGTCCCAGAGCCCGATCACGTGGTTGTTCCGGCCCGCGTCGGGGGCCATGCCGTCCTTCGTAATCCGCTCCTTCGGCATCTGGAGCACGACGCTCATCACGTTGTACCCGCCCACGCCGTCGATGCCCTTGCCCGCGTTTCCCGGCAGCTTGCGGATGCTCAGCAAATCGAACACCGCGGCCAGATCGACGAAGAACGGATCGTCCCGCGGCCCAACGAACACCTTGTAGCCTCCGGGAAGCGTCGTGATGGCGGATTGGGCCAGCGTGTCGTAGCTGGGCATCGACGTCGGCCCGACGAAGTAGGGCGCGACCTGACCCGTGCCGAGCACCGTCTCCTGCCCGCTGTCGACGTCGATCCGCGTGAGGGTCCAGAGCTGGCGGACGTTCAGGTTGGGATCGGTCAGGCTCCCCACCTGGCCTGTGTTGTAGAGGAATGTGTTATCGTTCTGCCGCGTCGTGTGGAACGTGAACTCGAAGCGCACGTGCTTCTTGGCATCGCCCACGTTGTCCACGTTGATGTAGTACGACGCCTCGTCGTCGAAGCCGGCGAAGTTGGGGCCGCTGTTCGGCTCGATGAGCGGCACCCAGTTCCCGACGATGGTGACCGCGTCCGGCGCGTCCGAGGCGATCCAGGCGTAGAGATCGGTGTCATCGGCCAGACGGTCCTTGCTCGTGCCCGGCGCCTCGCTGTGACTCGATGCGAGCGCGGGCGGGCTCCCGAGCGCGAGGAGCAGGATGATGGCGATCCAGATCGATGCGTGACGGCGTGACATGCTCGAGCCTTCCTTTCCGGATGGGCCTCGTGCCGAGGCCGGTGGGCGCTGCGTGGGGACTTCCCCCGACACCTCGCACTACGGCTCGCCGCTTCGATCGGATGAGCTCGTGATCCAACCCCTCGTCCAGATCCGCTCGGTCTCCGTAGAGATGGGTGAGTGGACGCCCTCCTTGGCGGCATCGAACGCATGAATCAGCCCGATCGCGACCGCTCCGCGCTGGAGCGGATGGTCGCCGGGGATACGCGCGCGCTGGAAGAGCTCTACGACCGCCACGGCGACCTCCTCTATTCGCTCGTGCGCCGGGTCCTGAGCCGCGCCGAAGACGCGGAGGACGTGATCCAGGAGATCTGGCTGCAGGCGTGGCGCGGCGCCCGCACCTACGATCCCAAGCGCGGGACCGTGTGCGGATGGCTCGTCTCGATCGCGCGGAGCCGCGCGATCGACCGCCTGAGGAGCGAAGGCTCCCGCAAGCGCGCGACCGACGCCGCGGGCGTGGACTCACCCGATCCGCCCGAGAGCCCGGCGGAGTCCGCGGTGGACCGGCAGCGCCGGGAGCACGTGGATCACGCCATGTCGCAGCTCGACCCCCAGCACCGCGAAGTTCTCCAGCTCGCCTACTTCGCGGGACTGTCCCAGAGTGAGATCTCCGAGCGGCTCGGCGCGCCGCTCGGCACCGTGAAGTCCTGGACGCGGCAGGCTCTGTCTCGATTGGAGAAGCTCGTCCCCCGGGAGGAATGGCTGTGAGGGAGCACCGCACCGAATATCTCGAGCTCTGCGCCGGCTACGTCGTCGGATCGCTCGATCGTGCCGACCAGGAGGCGCTCGAGGCCCATCTGGCCGAGGGGTGCGCCATCTGCGAGGGGGAGATCCGGCACCTGAGCGGCGCCGCGACGCTCCTCGCGGTGCAGACGCCCGCGCGCAAGGCTCCCGCGGCGCTCAGGGCCAAGGTGCTCGCCGCGGTCGAGGCGGATGCCAAGGCGTTCCGTCCCGACCGGACGGAGCCGGCTCTTCGTCTCGAGCCGCCGCCTGCCAAGCGCCGGCCCCCGTATGCCGCGTGGGGTCTCGCGATCGCCGCGGCCCTGATCGCCGTGGTGGGCGTCCTCGAATGGCGCGCGAACCAGGATCTGAAGAAGCAGCTCGCCGAGACCCAGGCTTCCCTGGATCAGCTCCGGAAGAGCTCCGAAGAGGAAAGGAGCTGGGCCGAGGTGCCGATGGCGCCGCTCGCGGTGGCCCTGGACCTCTCCCCCACGCCGGACGCGCCTGGCAAGATCGCGGCGCGCATCACGTACGATCCGATTTCGCGCCGGGCGGTGGTCGTCTGCACCAACTTCACGCCACCGACGGGCCGCGATTACGAGCTCTGGGCCATTCGCGACACCGGTCCCGCGAGCCTCGGCGTGATCCACGCCGACGCGAGCGGCCGGTCGGTGGTGCGCCTGCCCGACGCCGGCTCCCCGGGAGGCCTCGCGGGCTTCGCGGTGTCGCTCGAGAACCAGGGCGGCGCGCCCACGCCCACTTCGCCAGCCGGCCCCGTCGTCATGCTCGGGAAACTTCGCGGCTAGAGCCTCATCCGATCCGGATCGGCGTTCGTAGCAGGGGCATGAAGACGCCCATCCGAATCGCCGTCGCGATCGCCGCCGCACTGACGCCCGCCCTCGCCCAGGGGCACGAGTTCTGGCTCTCCCCTTCGGTCTATGCGATCGCCCCGGGACAGGCCACCGCGGTGACCGCGCGGACCGGAGAGGCCTTTTGCGGTCCCGCCAAGACCTGGGCGCGGGAGCGGAGCGTCCGATTCCTCGTCCGCACGTCGCGCCTGATCAACCTCACCGATATCGCGTTCGCGGGAGACGGGCCGTGGGTGAAGTTCGCGCCCACGGACAAAGGGGGCGCGATGCTGGCGTTCGAATCCACCTTCACTCCCATCCAGCTCCCCGGGGCGAAGTTCAATGCCTACCTCGCCGAGGAAGGGCTGACCGGACCACTCGCGGCCCGCGGTGAGTCGGAGGAGTCAGGCCGCGAGCGCTACCGCCGATGCGCCAAGACGTGGCTGAGTGGCGATGATGCGAAGCGCGCGACGGAGCCGATGGGGCTGCCGCTCGAGATCGTGCCCTCGTCCATTCCCGGACGGGACACCGTGCTCGTCGTGACGGTGCTTCGCGGAGGTCAGCCGCTCGCCGGAGCGCTCGTGAGGGCGTGGAGAGCGCCGCTCGGAGCCGCGGGCGTCCCGCTCGATGCCGCGCGGCGCGATTCGTCGGCGATGGCGTGGGAAGGGCGCACGGGGGCCGATGGCATGATCGCCGTCCCGGTGCGCGAGTCCGGCGAGTGGCTCGTGAGTCTCGTCGACATGGCGCCGAGCGCGGAGCCGAGCGAGGCCGACTGGGAGAGCACCTGGGCCTCGCTCACCTTCGCGCGAAACGAAATCGCGCGGTGACACGCGGCCGCACGCCGCGCACCACCGCGCGAATGAACGAGCGAATCGAGCTGACTACCGCCGCCGGCCGCCGCCACCCCCGCGCGATCCGCCGCCGCGCGATCCACCGCCGTACGAAGACTGCCCGCCGCTGCGCTGGTAGTTTCCGTAGTCGCGGGTCTGGCGCGAGCCCTGCTGCCGCGCCTGCGCGTCGCGATCGAGCTGGCCGGTTGAAGGCTGCGTCCCGGCCGAGGGACGATTCCCCCCTCCGGTCGAAGGCTGCGTACCGGCCGTGGGACGATCGCCACCGCGGCCACCGGACGGCTGCTGGCTCGGCCGGTTGCCACTGCCACCGACGTCGGACCAGCCATTCCCCTTGTCCCACGTCTGCCAGCCGTTGTCGCCCTTCTTGTAGACGTTGCCGTCGCGTCCCGCGTAGACGTCGTCACCCTTCTTCCCGACGAAGCCTTGGCGATTCTCGGTATTCCAGCCCTTGTAGCTGCCCCCTCCGGATCCCTGTGCCTGCCATTTCGTGTTGCCGTTCCTGTCGGTGACGCGCTGCGTCTTCACCCAGTCGTCGCCGCGCTGCACGTGGGACGAGCCCCAGCTCCCGTAGACGTTCGAGCCCTGACGCGAGCCGGCATAGGTCCCGGTGCGCGGGTTGTAGGCCTGCATGTAGCCGTTCGCACCCGTCGGCCCCCAGGCCACCGCGCCGCGCTTGTAGGTGCCGGTCGACGGGTTGTAGCTCGCGCCCCGTGCGACGCCGCCGTACGGTCCGTACGCCGACTGGTAGCCGCCGTAGGCGCCCGTCCACGGGTTGTACGCCACACCGCCGCCGTAGGCCACGGGGCGCGGGTAGTAGCATCCGCCGTGGTAGTAGGGCGGGTAGTAATAGCCGGTGCCCCACATCGCGCACCCGAACGCGATCGTCATGCCCATGTAGCCGGCCGTGTAGCCGTAGACGGGATAGTTGTCGTCATCGTCGACGACGGTCACGTAGGTGACGTGCTGCATCGGCGAGTCCGACGGGATCTTGTAGATCTCGGCCGGCACATTCGTGGTCGTCACGAACGGACCGTCAGGCTTCGGCGCCACGAACCACACGCCTTGATAGCAGAGGTAGTACTGGTTCCCCACCTGGAGGACGTCGAATCCCGAGTTCTCCGCGTAGGAGACCGATGTCCCTTCGATCTTCTTGAACTTGGGCTGGCCGTCGTACTTCACGTCCGGCGCCTTGAGATTCTTGGCATCGACGCGCGCGGTGCGCGGCACCTGCGCGAGAAGGACCGCGGTCGAGGCTTCGGGCGTGCCCGGCACCGACGAGAGGACGCGCGCCCGCGGATGCCCCTTGGGAATCTTCGCGAAGTCAGGCGGCAGGCTCGTCGTGGCGAACGACCAGCCTCCCTTCTCCGGCTTCTTGCTCTTGAACCAGCGCCCCGAGAGGAGGACGTAGAACTCCTTGTCGTCCTTCTTCATTCGGAACAGGTCCGTCTCGGTGTTGTCCACCCAGAGGAGATCCGTGCCCTCGACTTCCTCGAAGTCCGGCCCGCCGTCGAGCATGATCAGCTCCGACGGCTTGTAGCTCACGAATACGACCGGCATCGGGCCCTTCCTCTTACCGGGCGGGATGTGTCCCTTCACCTCGGCCCAGTTGCCGTCGTTCGAGAGCTTGTCGAACCCGGCGGGCAGCTTCTTCGCCTCCTGCCACTTCTTCATGTCCTTCGAGCTGAGCCAGTACGTGTCGTTTCGCACGTAGGTGATCTTGGTGTCGTTGTCGACGAAGACGTCCCAGTTGGTGTTGACCGCGTAGGAGAGTGACGATCCCTCGATCGGAATCCAGATCGGGTCGGTGTCGAACTGGACCAGGATCGCTGGCTTCTGGCTCCAGAAGATCGGCGGAGTCTCCGTGTTGATGTCGACCCCCTTCACGCTGATCGTCGAGCGGTCGACCGCGGCGAGGATGCGGTCGAGGCTCACGAGCATGTTCTCCTGAGGCAGCGACTTCCGGATCTCCTCGAGCACTTCCCGGCTCTGGGTCTTGTCGAGCGAGGAGAAGCTCATCGAGGTGACCTCGACTTTTTGGCAGTTGATCATCCGGTCCTCGACGGACGTCGAGGTGGGCGTCTCCAGCCGGATCGTCCCAAGGCTCGGCTTGCCGCCTCCCTTGGGCGTGTACTCGACCGCCGCCATCGCGACCAGCTGTCGCTGTTTCTCCCAGCTCAGGACCTGCGGCTGGTAGAGCACGAGCTGGGCCCCGCTGGCCGTCGTGAGCGCGCGCGGCCAGCCGCCATCCCCGTTCACATCGTCGTCCTCCGGTGTGTCCGCCTGGCCCGCGGGCGGGGCGACGGCCGCCGGGGGCTCAGCCGTGACGCCAGGCGTTGCGACCACGCCGCTTGCCGCTGCCGCTGCTGGGGGCAGCGCTGCGGGAGCCTGGGTTGCAGGCGCGGGAGCCGCGTCCGGAGCGGTCGGGGGCGGCGCCGTCGTGGCCGCGGGCGGTGTGGTTGACGCCGCAGGCGGCGCGGCGGCTGTGGAATCGACCGTCTGCGCGAGTGCGGCGTGGGTGATGGCTAGTGCGAGCAGCGTCCCTGCTAGGGCAACTCCGAGGCGGGTGAGCATGGCGGTTCCGCGGTCACCGCAAGCGGTGTCCGGGTCTCCTTCGGGCTGGGGTGTGGGGGGTGATCATCCTCGGGGAAAAGATGCACCAGAACGCCTTGAAAGTCGATCGGTTCCGGCGGCTATCGCTCAGGCAGAACCATCTGCGTGCCGATACCTACGGCATGCGCCGGATCTATCTCATTGCCTTGATGCTGGTCCTGGCGTCGACCGCAGCGGCCCAGGGGATCTTCGAGTACTGGAAGGCAGGAGCTCACACGAAGCGGGGGAAGTCGCCCTTGCCGAGCACATCCCCGTCACCGACCGTCCAGCACGGGCCGGGCGGCGGCGTTGCGGTACACGCGCCGGCGGGACCCGCGGCCTGGACTCACGCCTGGTTCGCGGATCGCGCGGCCGTGCGTCGGCAGATCGGGGCGTTCAAGGAGACGGTCGGGAGTCCCATGATCGGAGAGCGCTACCCGCTCCCCCGCGGAGGCGGATTCCGGTGCACTCCCTTCGACGCGGCGCCCCATGCTCCCGACGATCCCGAGCCCTGGGCCATGCGCTGCACAGGGCCCGACGCGTCGTTCGCGCGAGAGAACTTCTTCGCCTGCCTCACGCCTGGTGCGTCGCCGGTGCTCGTCCAGGTTCGATGGACCGCGCGGGCGCCCGCGGGGGCCTCCGCCGGCGAATGGCGCTCGTACTACCGGGCCCTCGCGGACACGCTCACGCAGGCTCTGGGATCCCCGGTCGTAGCCGAGAGCACGATGCTCCGATGGGACCGGTCCGATCACGGGGTCACCGCGCGGCTCCACGGCGGTTCCGCGCGTCCGGATTCCATCGAGATCCTTGCCCGCTCGAGCACGCTGCCCACCCAGCGAACGGAATCCGCGCGCCGCTGATCGCCGAGGCCCTGTGGTAGCCTGATCCCAGGCATGACCCAGGGGCACGCAAACGATCGAGGGTCGCACGGACGCTTGCGACCGCCCAAGCCTCCGATCTGGCTACCGTGGATCCTCGGCGTCGCGCTGCTCACCGTCGTCGTCATCGCCGCGCTCCACTACTCCGAGCAACAGCAGATTCTGGAGCTCATGCGGCGGGCGCAGCCGTGGTGGCTGGTCGCGGCCATCGTCCTCCAGATCCTCACGTATGCGACCGAATCGGGGATCTGGCTGCGCGTGGGAGAGGCTTCCGGCTCGCGCCTGTCGCCGGACAAGGCGTTCCAGCTGAGCGTCGCCAAGCTCTTCGTCGATCAGGCGATCCCCTCCGCCGGGGTCGGAAGCGGCATCTTCGTGGCGAAGGCGCTCGAGCAGCGCCGGATGCCCGAGCGCGCGGTGAAGGCCGCCGTCCTTCTCAACTTCGCGTCGTTCTATCTCTCCTATGTCGTCGCGATGATCATCGCGCTCTTCATCATGGTGCGCCACGGCCACGTCCATCGCGTGATCCTGGGCACCGCCGTCGCGTCGCTCGTCTTTGCGTCCGCGGTGAGCACGCTCTTGCTCGCCGCGTCCGGGCACGGCCTGAACCGCGTCGCAGGATGGCTCAAAAGGCTCCCCGTTCTCCGGAAGATCTATGCCTATCTCGCGTCCGCCGATCCCAAGATCGTGCGCGGCCCGCGCATTCTCCGCGACACGATCCTCCTCCAGCTCACGATCGTGGTGCTGGACGTGGCCACGATCTGGACGCTCATCGCCTCGTTGGGGATCAAGGCGCCGATCGGCGCTGTGTTCACGAGCTTCATGATCGCGAGCATGGTCCGCATGATGGGGATCGTGCCCGGCGGCCTGGGCACGTTCGAGGCGTCCTCGGTGCTGATGCTTCGCCTCGCGGGGATCGAGCTTCCGGTCGCGCTCTCGGCGACGCTTCTCTTCCGAGGTCTCAGCTTCTGGCTCCCGATGCTGCCGGGATGGTGGCTGGCGCATCGGGCGGTGACGCCGGACTCGGAGCCTCGTCGCAAATCCGCGGGCTGACCGGAGTGTTGGCGGCGCGCCGGGCGGAAACACTCGGTGGGAGCTCGGCATCCGAGCTCGTCACGTCGGTCACGACGTCGGGGCAGACGGCGCACGCCGCCGCTCCGCGCTGACGGAACCAGCGACACTCAGGACGAATCGCGCAATCAGGGAGTGTGCGCGCCGCCAAGGTCGTCTCATCCTCACCGCGCTCCTTCGCGATCGCCAGCAACCGATCGATGATACTGCAGCGGTTGTCCGCCCATTGCCTGCATCCTCGCTCAGCGCAGGTCGTTGTGAATCGGAAACGCTGCTCGGGCGGCCGTCCCTCGTGGGCCACGCGGACGAACTCCTCGTCGATCGGAATGGCCTTCGACGTGAAGGCCACCCGACCGTTCGGCAGGACGACGCCCAGGAGCTGCGCTCCCGGCCTGCACTCCGAGGAGGGGCAGCGGGGTCGCTCGCCGATCCCCGCAGGCTGGTCCGTGCTCATGAAACGCCGATGCCCGGCTTCTCCGCGGAGATGTCGAGCTCTCGCTCACTGAATTTGCGGAACACCCACCAACCACCTGGCCACGGAATCCGGAAATGGCTTGGGTTCACGAAGGCGAAGTCGGTTCTCAGATCCAGCTTCGCGATGGCGGCTCCTGCCGCCTGTCGCACGGCGGCTTCCACCTCGCGCTGCTGCGCTTCCGTCAGATTGGCGCCACTCAGGGAGATGGTGAAATCGACACGCTTGGAATCGCGGGCCTCGGGCATGGCTCCTCCTATGGAATTGATGGTGCGGGGAGGTTTGTGCAGCGGTCACTCCACCCTGGGAAATGCCCGTATCGAGCGGAGTACACAGAAAAAGTTGATGCCGTACCCGCTGGACCTTTAGGTCCAGACCCTCCAGGTCCCGTGCACTCCCCTGCTATACTCCCGCCGGTCATGGACTCCCCCCGGGGGCAGGGGGCTCCGCCCCCCTCCGATGTCACCCAAACCTTCCTTCGCTGGCGTCAGGGCGACGCGGGCGCGCTGAACGCGCTCCTCCCGCTCGTCTACGACGAGATGCGCCGGCTCGCGGGCAGCTACCTTCGCAACGAAGGCGCCGGCCACACGCTCCAGCCCACGGCGCTCGCGCACGAGGCCTACCTCCGGCTGCTCGACCAGCGCCAGGTTTCCTGGCAGAACCGCGCGCACTTCATGGGACTCGCCGCGCAAGCCATGCGCCGCATCCTCGTGGACCACGCGCGCCGGCGCGGCGCGCAGAAGCGCGGCGGCGGCGCGATGCGCGTCACGCTCGAGGATGCCGATGCCGCGGGCGAAGCGATCTCGAGCGCACTCCCGCTCGACGTGCCCGCCGAGGAGCTGGACGAAGCGCTCGATCGTCTCGCCTCGCTCGACGAGCGGCAGGCACGCGTGGTCGAGCTTCGCTTCTTCACCGGGCTGTCCATCGAGGAGGCGGCGGAGGCCCTGGGCGTCTCCCCGGCGACGGTGAAGCGCGACTGGACGCTCGCGCGCGCCTGGCTCCATCGCGAGCTCAAGGGAAGTCTGTAAGCGATCGCTGGGCCAAGGGGGGGCGAGACCGACCGGACGGGTACGCTCCGAGGTCAGGGGTTACATTTCCCCACGCGAAAGGGGGGAAGGTTCCGGCGCATGTGCTTCCGCAGCGGCGACCGTAACGAGCCGTAGTTGGGCTATTTCCATAGACTTAGTCGTCCTACCCGACTCCTCCCTTTGGCGCTGGCACGGCACTCGCTTCGATATTGGGGTGCCATGACTCCTCATCCTCACAAGAGATCAGGCAAAGCCCCCAGGCTCCTGCTCCGTGGAGTCCTTGCGCTCGCTTTCCTGGCGCTCCTCGCCGGCTGCTCGCACATCGGTAAGCTCGCGCCGCTGTCCCAAACGATCTCTCCGGCAGACACGACGGGTGGCAACAATCCCGGAGCCGCGGTGCGTCACACCGCTGCCGCTCCTGGGTACCATCCGATGTATGGCGCGGATACGCTGATCGGCTTCGTGCCCGGCACCGGCGATTCCGCGCGACGCTATCTGGGCCGTTTGCGGAACGGGTACACGGCGGACACGCTCAACCTGATCCTGCTCGGCGACAATCGCCCGGGCTTCCGTTCGACGCGCATCAACAAGGAGATCGCGATCATCAAGAGCGGGATCTCGCCCGATCCGGTGAAGATCGTGCGAGGGCTCATCCATGTCCCGATCGCGCTCGTGAAGGGAATGGTTCCCGATGCCGCCCTGATCCGCGACGCGCCCTATCTCGTTACGGGAAGTCCGAAATGGGGACGCGAGCACCAGGTGCTGCAGGCAGTCATGACGAAAATGGACACGCTGAAGGCCCACGATCAGATGGTCGCCGCCGCGATCAACACGGGGGACCTCGTCTACGACGGAAGAAATCCCGCGCACTGGGAGCGGTTCATGCGCATCTGGCAGCCCCTTTCCGCGCGCGTTCCCTACATGGCGGTGGCGGGCAATCATGAGAAGACGTGGACCGAGGAGGGACTCGCCAACTGGCGCGCCGCGACCGGGCTCCCGATCGCGGGGGACCGTCTCTATTACTGCTTCGACTCGGCGGACGGATGGGTGCGCTTCATCGCGCTCGACTCGAACCCCATCACCAATCCGGGCGTGCACTGGTCGAAGGACGTCCAGGTCAAGTACTCGAAGGAGCAGGTGGACTGGCTCACCGCGCGGCTGAAAGAGCACCACGGTCCGTCGTTCGTCTTCATGCACAGTCCTCCTTACTCCGCGGGTTACCACCGCATGGACTGGGAGATGGACGACGTGATGCGGGAGCGCCGGAACCAGATCGTGAACGCCATGCACGAGGGAGGAATCTCGGTCCTCGTCGGAGGCCATGAGCACGATTACGAGCGCGCGCTCCTTACGTGGTCCGACGGGCAGGTCCTGATCGCCATGGTGCAGGGGGGCGCTGGCGCGCCGCTCCATCCTCTGCAGCCGCCGGCGCAGTCGGCCGCGATCATCGCCAGCTCGTCGACGCCTCCGGGGTCGAAGATTGAGCCGAAGAATGTCTATACCGCGATGATCAACAACTTCACACTGCTCAGGCTCTGGTTCGGTGGCGGGGAGCTACAGACCTACGCCGTGGAGAAGGACGGATCGGTGAAGCTCGCCGATCTCGTGAAAATCGATCTCGAGCGCTTCGGCAAGCCGAAGATCGATCAGCACAAGGTCGTCGTGCAGCCCACCTCCCGAGTGCAGGCCTCAGGGATGGAGGCGCGAGACAAGGCGGGGGTGACCGCGAAGGTCGATACGACGGAAGCGAGCCAGAGGCTGGAAACGTCGCGCGCTCCTGGGAAGAAGAAGCCGGGACTCAAGCCCGCCTCGACGCCCAAGAGCACGACGAAGAAAACGACGAGCGGGACCCACTCCCACGCCCAGTAAAGCGAGAGCGCAGGCGAGTCCCCTCGCCCTACGCCCTGTCCCGCGCGAACACCCGCTTCATCTCGAACGACCGGCGCCCCTCGATCTTGGTCTTCACCTCGAGCGTCGCGCCCTTGTCCTTGAGCGAGTACGTCTGCGTGACCTTCATGCCTTCGCGCGGCTCGCTCACCGCCTCGAGCTTGCCATCCTTCCACTTGCCCTGGGCTTCCATCACGCTCATGGGCGCCGCCGGCGCCACGCCGGTCGCGATGCGCAGCATCTCGGTGTCGGTGGAGTCTTCGATGCTCACGTATCCCTCGTGCTGAGCGATGTGGAGCACGTCCGGCAACCGGCCGGGACGACCCGCGCCACGTCCTTCGCCACCCTCAGGAGGCGGACCCCCCGAACCTCCACCCCATCCGCCATGCGTCCCGCCGCCATGCATGCCGCCACCATGCATCCCACCGCCGCCGTGGCCTCCATGCCCGCCGCCCATCCTCTCGGGCGGCTTGTCGCTCCGCTCGGGATCGAAGCGCCAGGCGCCGCTCAGATCGACGATTCCCGCCTTGGAATCCTCCGTCTTGGGTGCGCCCCCTCCCGCGATCGCCATTCCCGCGACCACGAGCCCGGAGAGCGCCCCCGCGATCAGAATTCGCCTCATGGTTTCCTCCCTCCTACACGAGACCCACACCGGTCCCTACCTCGAGTTCCGATGCTCGGAATGTCCCTTCCCGTCACGCCCTTGGCCGTCGCGTCCCGCGCCGCCGCCGGGGCGTCCGTGGCGCAAGTCCGCGAGCTTCTTCCGCTGATCCGACGTGAGCACCTTGCGCGCGTCGAGCACCGCTCTCGCGTTGGCCTTCATCAGGTCGCCGCGAAGCTGGGACAGGTTTTCGATCTTGGCATCCACCGCGGATGCGGACGGCGAGTCGCTCCGCATGAGATCGCGCAGGTCGAGTCCCGCGGTCTCGAGATTGGCGCGGAGCTGGATCTCTTTGCGCTCGAGATCGCCGCCGATGTCGCGCAGCTTGTCTTTCTGCGTGCCGGTGAGGTCGAGCTTCTCGGCCAGGCGGCCGCCGCGATCCGTCAGGAGAACGCGTTCCGGTCCGAGGAACATGCCGCCGCCCATACCCATTCCGCCGCGCATTCCCCGACCACCTCCCCATCCCCGCATGCCCGGGCCACCCTGGCCGTTCATCATGCGATGCGACGCTTTCCCGTCGTCCCGCTTGTGATCGCTCTGGGCCACGGCGATCCCGGCGGCCAGCGCCACGACCGCCACGAGCCCGAGGACCAAGATGATGCGTTTCATGGTCGTACTCCTCCTTGGGGCGGTGCGGGCGGCCTCCCGCCCGCGTCGCGCGGGCGGCCAAGCCGCCGCTCCCCGTCCTTCTCTGAAGACGATACCGGCGAGGATGTGGCAGAAGTGTGGCAGGGGTCGGGCAAAATCGGGCAAGTGGGCCGGGTGGGTGGCATTGCGGCCGGTTTCGAGGGTAGATTGAGGATGGAAGCGCGGTCCGAAAGGAGACCTCGATGAAGCAGCAGATCCTCGTCGTGGAAGACGACGCCCGCATCGCCGACCTCATCGTGAAGAACCTCGAGGCCGTCGGCTACGCGTGCCACGCATCCCCGGACGGCGGCCGGGCGCTCGCGGACTACGAGCGTTTGAGGCCCGTGCTGGTCGTGCTCGATCTGGGGCTCGGCGGCCTCGACGGGCTGGAGGTCGCGCGGCGGATCCGGAAGGAGAGCGACGTCCCCATCCTCATGGTCACCGCCCGCTCCGGCGAGAGCGACAAGCTCCTCGGGCTCGAGATCGGGGCCGACGACTACGTCACGAAGCCCTTCAGCACCGCGGAGCTGGTGGCGCGCGTGCGCGCGCTCCTTCGCCGCTCGACCGGCACGGTGCGCGAGCACACGATCGAGCTGGGCGGTCTCGCCATCGATCCCGCGCGCCGCGTCGTGGAGCGCGAGGGGAAGCCCGTTCCCTTGAGCACGCTCGAGTTCGATCTCCTCTACTTCCTCGCCTCGCGAGCCGGACGCGTGTTCAGCCGCGAGGCGCTGATGCAGCAGGTGTGGGGCTCGGATCGCGTCGTGGACGATCGATCGATCGACAGCCTGGTGAGCCGCCTTCGCCAGAAGCTGGAGCCCGATACGTCGCAGCCCCGCTACATCCAGACGGTCTGGGGCGCCGGATACCGGTTCGCGGAGTACGAGCGGTGAGCGCGGACGTGGCCCAGGCGAAGCGAGGCGGCGGGAGTCTCTTCTGGACCTTCGCCGGCGTCTTCCTCCTCACGATCGTCGCCGGCGCCGCGGTGCAGTGGTTCGTTGCCGCCGGCGTGCTCGGCCCGCTCGAGCAGCGCGACGCGCGCAATCGCGCGGAGAGCGCGGTATCGAGGGCGGCCGCGGGGATCGCGGCGATCCCCGATCCCGGCGACGTCGCGGCGATCCGCACGATCCTCGCGAGCTCGGACGAGGCCGGCATGCCGGGACGGCTTCTCTATCGATCGGCGGATGGAAGAATCGTGGTCGGCGGCGGGCGCGGACGAGGCGGGCGTGGACTGCGATTCGAGGGAGCGCCTCCGGGATCGCTCGGAGCGCGCGGCGAGCCGAGAGGACGCGGGGAGCTCGGCGAGCCGCCTCTGGGTCCTCCGGAGGGACGCGGCTTCGGCCGCCCCGGATTCGTCCCCCGCCGCGAGATCCTAGCGCGCCAGGACGTGATGCGCGCCGGGCAGCCCATCGGCGAAGTGATCGCGCTCCGCTTCGCGCGCCCTCCGCTCGGGATCGTGGGCTCGAGAACGTCGCTCCTCTTCCTTCCGATCACGGTTCTCGCAGCCGCGGTCGCGGGGCTCTTCATGGTGCGGATCCTGGTGCGCCGCCTGCGCGGCCTGGAGACGCTCGCCGCGCGCGTCGCGAGCGGCGATCTCTCGGCGCGCATCCACGACCGGAGCGGGGACGAGATCGGGCGCGTGGCCCAGCGCTTCGACGAGATGGCCGAGAATCTCGCGGACGCAAAGCGCCGTGTGGAAGAGACCACGGAGCAGCGGAAGCGCCTCTTCGCCGACATCACGCACGAGCTGGCGACGCCGCTCACGTCGATCCGCGGCTACGCGGAGACGCTCGTCGACCCGGGCGTGGGTACGTCCGACGAGGAGCGGTCGAAGTATCTGCGCGGGATCCTCGAGGAGTCGCGCCGGATGGATCAGCTCATCAAGGACCTCTTCGAGCTGGCGCGGCTCGAGGCCGGAGCCACGCCGCTCGCGCGCGAGCGCATCGATCTGGCCGCGCTCTCCAAGAACACGATCGACCGCTTCGAGCCCAGGTTCCACACCGCGGGGCTCGAGGTGAGCTGGCGCCGCGAGGGCGATGACGCCACGATCGTGGCCGATGGCCGGCGCATGGAGCAGGTCGTCGAGAATCTCCTCACGAACGAGCTCCGCTACGTGGCGTCGGGAGGAAAGGTCGAGGTGGCGCTCGCTTCGGCGAACGGACGCGTCCGTCTCGCGGTGAGCGACGACGGCCACGGCATCGCTCCCGAGGACCGGGAGCGCGTCTTCGAGCGGTTCTACCGCGCGGAGCACGCACGTCCCGCGGGCAGCGAGGACAAGGGCTCGGGCCTCGGGCTCGCGATCGTGCGGGAGATCGTGGAGCGCCACGGCGGCACCGTGCGCGCGGAAGCGCGGTCGCCGCGCGGGCTGTCGATCGTCGTCGAGCTGCCGAGGGCACCGGTAGCCTGACTGTCCGATTCCGGGATTCCCGGTCCCGGATCCGGTCAGTTCGAATCGAGCCCTGGCGCCGCACCGTGCTGACGATGTGTTTGGCCCGCAAGGGCTTGACCCACGCGCATCCCCATGGCACATCGCTTGCCCTTCTCCGCCGCGTGGATCTCCAGCGAACCGCCAAACCCAAGCGCCCCCGCTACCTCGTCCTTGCCGCCCTGGCGATCGTGCTCGTGCTCGCCACGCTCGCGCTGACGCGGGCCGACTCGGCGGTGCCGAGTGTGAAGCGCTCCATGCTCACGATCGACACCGTGCGACGCGGCCCCATGATCCGCCAGGTGCGCGGGCCAGGGAATCTCGCCCCCGAGCAGATCCGCTACATCACCACGCTCACTCCGGGGCGCGTGGAGCGAATCCTCGTCCGCCCGGGCACCGCGGTCGCGGAGAGCACCGTGCTCATGGTGCTCGGCAATCCGGACGTCAACATCCAGGCGCTCCAGTCGGAGCGAGAGCTCACCGCCGCGCAGGCGCTGCTCGCGTCGGTGCGGCTCGATCTCGAGAACCAGCGCTGGACGCAGGAATCGAACCTCGCCTCGGTCAAGAGCGAGTGCGGTGAAGCGGTGCGTCAGGTCGAGGCCTCGGTGGAGCTGGACAAGCAGGGGATGATCCCGAAGCTCGAGATGCGCCGCCTGGAAGACCGCGCGACCGAGCTCAAGACGCGGCTCGACGTCGAAACGAAGCGGCTCGCGATGATCGCCGCCTCCATCGAGCCCCAGCTCGCGGTGCAGCGGGAGCAGGTTCGCCGGCTTCAGGCGATCGCCGCGTTCCAGCGCGGGCAGGTCGCGTCCATGACCGTGCGCGCCGGAGCATCGGGGATCGTTCAGGAGCTTCGGCTCGAGGTGGGCCAGTGGGTCACGTCGGGGATGAACCTCGCGGTCGTGGCGCAGCCGGGCCGGCTCAAGGCGGTGCTCCACGTGCCCGAAACGCAGGCCCGCGATGTCGTGCTCAACCAGAGCGCGGCGATCGACACGCGAAACGGCATCGCGCGAGGGCGCGTCATCCGCATCGATCCGGCCGTCCAGAACGGGACCGTCACGGTCGAAGCGGCGCTGGAAGGCAAGCTGCCTCCCGGTGCGAGGCCGGACATGAGCGTCGACGGAACCATCGAGGTCGAGCGCCTGTCCAACGTGCTGTACGTGGGGCGGCCGGTGCTGGGAGACGCGGAGAGCGCGACGAATCTGTTCCGCCTCGACTCGGACGGCGAGCACGCGACCCGCGTGCCCGTGCGCCTGGGACGGGGCTCCGTGAGCGAGATCGAGGTCGCCGGCGGGTTGCGCGCCGGCGACAAGGTGATTCTGTCCGATATGTCGGAGTGGGACGACCACAAGCGGATCCGGCTCCGCTGAACGAATCCAGGAGACCACGGTGAAGACGAAAGGCGAGATGCTGATCCGGCTGGAGGGCATTCGGAAGATCTTCTACACGGACGAGGTCGAGACCCACGCCCTCTCCGGCATTCACCTCGAGATTCGCTCGGGCGACTACCTCTCGATCGCGGGGCCGTCCGGCTGCGGCAAGACGACCCTCCTCTCGATCCTCGGGCTCCTCGACACGGCGACCGAAGGCACGTACTCCCTGAACGGCCGCGCCGTATCGGGCTTGAGCGACATCGAGCGCGCCCGCGTGCGCAACCGCGAGATCGGGTTCATCTTCCAGGCGTTCAACTTGATCGGCGACCTCACCGTGTACGAGAACGTGGAGCTGCCGCTCAGCTATCGCGGCATTCCTGCCGGCGAGCGGAAGAAGCGCGCGGAGTCGGCGCTCGAGCGCGTGGGCATGGCGCACCGCGTCCGCCATTATCCCGCGCAGCTCTCGGGAGGCCAGCAGCAGCGCGTGGCGGTGGCGCGCGCCATCGCGGGCGATCCGGTCATCCTGCTCGCCGACGAGCCCACCGGGAATCTCGACTCGCGGAACGGCGAGACGGTGATGGGCCTCCTGCGCGATCTCCATCGAAGCGGCACGACGATCTGCATGGTCACGCACGATCCGCGCTACGCGCTCTACGCCGAGCGCACGGTCCACATGGTGGACGGCCAGATCGTGCGCGACGAGGCGGAGGCGCGGCAGCTCGCCGCGCAGGGGGCCGAAGCGTGAGCCGCTGGGTCATGGACGTGCGGTATTCGGCGCGACGGCTCCTGAGCCGCCCCGGATACGTGGTCCTCGCCGTGCTCACGCTCGCGCTGGGATCGGGCGGGCTCGCGGCCATCATCAGCGTCGCGCGCCCGCTCCTCCTGGAGCCGCTCCCCTACCACCGCGAGAGCGAAATCGGCGTGCTCTGGCACCGGGGCGACTGGACCGAGCAGGAGTTCCTCTACCTGCGACCGCAGTTCCAGGGCTTCCGGTCCATGGCCGCGTATCACGCGATGGGCTCCACGCTCGAGATCCCGGAACGGCCGCTTCGGCTCCTCGAGGGAATCCAAACGTCCGCGGAGCTCTTTCACGTCCTCGGCGCGCAGCCCTTCCTCGGCCGGACGTTCCGGAACGGCGACGACGCGCTGGGCGCGGAGCCCACGGCCGTTCTCAGCTACGACCTGTGGCGGGAGCTCGGATCCGATCGATCGATCGTCGGACGGCGCTACGCCCTGGGGGGCGAGATGAAGACCGTCATCGGCGTCATGCAGCCCGGCTTCTGGTTCCCGTCGCCGTCGGTTCAAGTCTGGACCGCGGCGCCCCTCGATCCGAACAGCCGCGTCGGCAACTACACCCTCATCGGCAGAATCGATCCCACCGCCCGGATGGACCGGATGGAGGTCCCCCTCCACGCGCTCACCGCGCGACTGGCTTCCCGGTTCACATACCCGGCGCAGTGGGACAAGACTCGCGCGCCGGAGATCACCCCGGTGCGCGAATTCCTGGTTGGAGACATGAAGCCTGGGCTCCTCGCGACGCTTGCGGGGATGGCGCTCATCCTCCTCATGGCGTGCGTCAACGTGTCCGCGCTCATGCTCGGGCAAGTCGGCCGGCGCAGCACGGAGCTCGCGGTCCGCTCCGCGCTCGGCGCGGGGCGCCAGCAGATCCTCCAGCAGCTCGTGATCGAGGCGGCGCTCATCGGCGTGCTCTCGGCGCTCGCCGGCGGCCTCGTCGCGTCGCTCGGGTTCCGCATGCTCGTCCACGCTCTGCCGCTCGGAGCGCTCTCGGGAGCGGCGCATCTCGACTGGTCGCTCTACACGGCGGCGATCGTGGTGGCCATGCTCGCCGCGCTCACGACCGCGCTCATTCCCGCGATCGTGGTCTGGCGCGGCGACCTGCGCGGCGCGATGACCCACGTGCGCACGGGCGGCCTCTCGGCGCGCGGCACCAAGCTCGAAGGAGGCCTCGTCGTGGCGCAGATCGCGCTGGCGGTCCTGCTCGGCGCGGGGGCCGGCCTCCTCATCCGGAGCGTGGCCAACCTGCACCGGATCGAGCCGGGGGTCCGTGTCGATCGGGTCGCCGTCGTCGACGCCGCCATGCCGACCCAGCTCTCGATCGCCGACCGCCATCGCGCGGTGCTCGATCTCCTGCCCACGCTGCAGGCACTCCCCCGCGTGCGCTCCGTCGCGGCGACGCAGAAGCTTCCGCTCCGCGGAACGGGCGATTCGTGGGGCATCGGGATCGAGGGAAAGCCCGATCTTCCCTCGAGCACCACGTACATGCGCCTCGTCACGCAGGATTATTTCAAGACGCTCGGCGTCCCGATCCGGAAGGGACGCGATTTCGGAACGTCCGATCGGGACGACGCGCCGCGCGTCACCATCATCAACGAGGCTCTCGCCGCGAAGTACTTCCCGAACGAGGATCCGCTCGGCCGGATCATCCATACCGGGTTCGAGGGAGGAGAGCGGATCGTCGGCGTGGTCCCCAACGTGGCGGAGGCCTATCTGACCGACGCACCCGCTCCCGCGCGCTACATGCTCTACGGGCAGACTCCGTTCGTCCCCCAGCAGATTTCCTACGTCCTTGCCGCGGACCGTCCCGAGGCGGTCGAAGGCGTGCTGCGCGAGGCGCACGCGACGGTGGAGCGGCGCGGACGCAATCTGGCGGTGCAGGATGCCATGACGATGCAGGCGGTCCTCGACCGCGCCGTGGGCGCGCCTGGGCGCGTCGCGATCCTTCTCTCGCTCCTCGCCGGGCTCGCGCTCGTGCTCGGGTCGATCGGCGTGTACGGCATGATCTCGCAGTTCGTGTCGCGCCGGACGCGCGACTACGGCGTCCGGATCGCCCTCGGGCTCACGCGCGGGGGCGTGATCTCGCACGTGCTCGGGCGCGGGCTGAAGCTCGTCGCGCTCGGCTGCGCGTTCGGAATCGGCGCCGCCATGGTCCTCACGCGGCTTCTTTCGTCGCTTCTCTACGGCGTCCCGGCGGCGGATCTCCCCGCCTTCGCCGCCGCGGTCCTCGCCCTCGTGCTCGTGGGCACGGTCGCGGCCCTGGTCCCCGCTCGCCGGGCGAGCCGGACCGATCCGGTAGCCGCCTTGCGCCAGGAGTAGCGCGGCTGCTCTCCGACCGGGGCTGAGCTACCATGAAGCCCGTGAACTCGAACGGCTCCGCCATCCTCGTCGCCGACGACCAGGCCGACGTCCTCGAAGCCCTCCGCCTGCTCCTGAAGGGCGAGGGGTTCCGTGTCGAGACCGCGAGCTCGCCGGCAGGCATCCTCCGCGCCCTCGGGGAGCGGGAGTTCGACGCCATCCTCATGGACCTGAACTACGCGCGCGACACGACCTCGGGGCGCGAAGGGCTCGATCTGCTCGCCGAGCTGCGCTCGCTCGATCCCACGGTGCCGGTCGTCGTGATGACCGCATGGGGCAGCATCGAGGGGGCGGTCGAGGCGATGCGCCATGGCGCGCGCGACTACGTCGAGAAGCCGTGGGACAACACGCGCCTCCTGCGAACGCTGCGCACGCAGGTGGACCTGGGACGCGCGCTTCGAAGGAGCGAACGCCTCGAGAGCGAGAACCGGCTCCTGCGACGGGAGGGCGCTCCCGAGCTGATCGCCGACTCCCGCGCGATGCAGCCCGTCCTCAACCTGCTCCGGCGAGTCGGACCGTCCATGGCCCACGTGCTCATCACCGGGGAGCACGGGACGGGCAAGGAAGTGATGGCGCGGTGGCTGCATGAGCTGAGCCCGCGCGCGGACCGGCCGCTCGTCACCGTGAACGCGGGCGGGCTCGCGGAAGGAGTGTTCGAGAGCGAGCTCTTCGGTCACGTGAAGGGGGCGTTCACGGACGCGCGGAGCGACCGGATCGGATTCTTCGAGATGGCCGACGGCGGGACGCTCTTCCTCGACGAGATCGGGAATCTCAAGCCGGCACAGCAGGCCAAGCTCCTCCGCGTGCTCCAGACCGGCGAGCTCACGCGGGTCGGCTCCTCGCGCGCGAAGCAGGTGGACGTGCGCGTGCTGGCGGCGACGAACATCGATATCCGGCGCGAGGTGGCCGACGGGCGCTTCCGCGAGGATCTCCTCTACCGGCTCAACACGGTCGAGATCCATCTTCCGCCGCTTCGCGAGCGGCCTGAAGACATTCCCCGCCTCGCGACGTCGTTCCTCGCCCGCGCCGCCGCGCGCTACGGCAAGCGGATCGGGGGCTTCACGCCGGAGGCGCTTGCGATCATGGCGGCGCACCCGTGGCCCGGGAACGTGCGGGAGCTGGAGCACTCCGTCGAGCGCGCGGTACTCCTGGCCTCCGACGACACGCGCATTGGGCCCGCGGATCTTCTGCTCCGCCCCGCGGCCGAGAGCTCCGGGCGGCTCGAGGACATGACTCTGGACGAAGTGGAGCGCTACCTCATCCGCCGCGCGCTCGACCGCTACGAAGGGAACGTGAGCCGCGCGGCCGACGCGCTCGGGCTGAGCCGGAGCGCGCTCTACCGCAGGCTGCAGCAGCATGACCTCACCCCCTGAGGGGGCGCGCCAGGGCGGCCTGAGCTTCGAGCGCCGGCTCCTCATCTGGGCGCTCCTCACGGGACTTCCGGGCACCGCGCTCGCCCTCCTTCTCCTCTGGACGGCCCACCTCGACGTCCGCCTTCAGTGGAGCGGCACGATCCTCCTCGTCATCCTCTGGACCGCGCTCGCGGTGCGCCTCCGGGAGCGCGTGATCCGGCCCGTGCAGACGCTCTCCAACATGATGTCCGCGCTCCTCGAAGGGGACTACTCGATCCGCACGCGGGACACCCGCCCCGAGGACGCGCTCGGGCTCGCGTTCCGCGAGATCAACGCGCTCGGCCAGACCCTCCGCGAGCAGCGGCTCGGCGCCCTCGACGCGAGCGCGCTCTTGCGCAAGGTCATGGAGGAGATCGACGCGGCGGTCTTCGTCTTCGATCACGAGGGCCGGCTGCGCCTCGTGAATCGCGCGGGCGAGCGCATGCTCGGGCGGCCGTCGGAGCGACTTCTCGGACTGACCGCGCGCGATCTGGCGCTGGATGGAGCGCTCGGGACGGAGGGACCGCAAACGATCGACGCGCTCTTTCCCGGGCGCGCGGGGCGCTGGGAGGCGCGCTCGACTCTGTTCCGACAGGGTGGGCTGCCGCACCGGCTCCTCATGATGACGGACCTGAGCCGCGCCCTTCGCGAGGAGGAGCGCCTCGCATGGCAGCGTCTCGTGAGGGTGCTGGGCCACGAGATCAACAACTCGCTCACCCCCATCATGTCGATCGCCGGGAGCCTTCGCGATCGGCTGAAGCGGAACGAGCGGTCGGAGGATCTCGAAGCGGACCTCGATCGCGGGCTCGAGGTGATCGTCGGACGCACCGAAGCGCTCCGCCGCTTCATGAGCGCGCACGCGCGGCTCGCACGGCTCCCGTCACCCCGCCTGGCTCCCGTCGACGTGGAAACCTGGATCCGTCGCGTCGTCGCCCTCGAGACGAGGCAGCCGGTCGAGGTCGTGGCCGGACCGGCGATCGTGCTCCGCGCCGACGGCGACCAGCTCGACCAGGTGCTCATCAACCTGGTGCGGAACGCGGTCGAAGCCTCCGCGGAGACGGGAGGCGGCGTGCGGGTGGGATGGGAGCGCGACGGCCACGCCGTCAGCGTCCGTGTCGAGGACGACGGACCCGGTCTTCCCCATTCGGCGAACCTCTTCGTCCCGTTCTTCACCACGAAGCCGAATGGAACCGGGATCGGCCTCGTCTTGAGCCGTCAGATCGCCGAGGCCCACGGCGGATCGCTCACGCTCGAAGGGCGCGATGCCGCGCGGGGCACCGCGGCCATCCTCAGACTGCCGATCGAAGGAACCTGAGCTCGCTCCTGTCGACCAGGCCCCGGACCATGTATTCTTGGCGGGACCGATGGCCACGACCTGTTCGGGAGTACTCGAAATCCTGCCCCGCGGGGGCGGCTTCCTGCGCGACCCCGCGCAGTCATTCCAGCAGAGCCGCGACGACGCGTTCGTCCCCGACGCGCTGATCCGCCGCTACGGACTGGTGGAGGGGGCGTTCGTCGGCGGCGTGAGCCAGCCCGGACGCCAGGGGCAGCAGCTCGCGGATGTCGAGCTGATCTCCGGTCTCACCCCCGACGCGTGGCGCGCGCGCACGCCGTTCGCGAAGCTCGTCGCGACCAGCCCGAACCGGCGTTTCCGTCTCGGCGACTCCGGCAATGTCACGATGCGCATCATCGACCTCTTCGCTCCCGTGGGACGCGGCACGCGCGGGCTGATCGCCTCTCCTCCGAAGGCCGGCAAGACCCAGCTCCTCGAGGATTTCGCCAAGGCGATCCATGCCGACGCCCCCGAGACTCGTATCGTCGTGCTCCTCGTCGATGAGCGCCCCGAGGAGGTGACCCACTTCCGCAGGCAGGTCCCCGTGGAGGTGATCGCGAGCAGCAGCGATCAGGGCACCGCCGAGCACGTCCGCGTGGCCAATCTCACCATGGCCCAGGTCCGCTGCGAGCTCGAAGCGGGGCATCACGTGGTGGTTTTGGTGGACAGCCTCACGCGCATGGGACGGGCGTTCAACGTGCGGGGGTCCGATTCAGGACGCACGATGAGCGGCGGGATCGACGCGCGGGCGCTCGAGATCCCGCGCCAGTTCTTCGGCATGGCTCGGAACGTCGAGAACGGAGGCTCGGTGACCGTCCTCGCGACCGCGCTCATCGAGACGGGATCACGGATGGACGATCTGATCTTCGAGGAGTTCAAAGGGACGGGAAACAGCGAGATCGTGCTGGACCGCGCGCTCGCGGATCAGCGCGTGTTCCCCGCGATCAACATCGCGAAGACCGGCACGCGCCGGGACGAGCTCCTCTACTCCCCCACGGAGCTCGCGGCGATCAACCGCATGCGCCGCCAGGCGATCGAGATGCCGCCCAAGCAGGCGATCCTCGACTTGATCAAGGTGCTGGAGACCTTCCCGACCAACGAGGATTTGCTGAAACGCGTGGGGTGAGGCGCTAGCGGCCGCGCCCTCCGCCGCCGTACGAGCGACCACCACCGCCGCCGTAGTAGCGACCAGCGCCGCCGCCACCGCCATAGGAGCGGCCACCACCGTAGGTGCCGGCGTCGCCACGGTACCGCTGCTGGCCGCCGTTGCCATAGGAGCGCTGCTGGCCGCCGCCGTTGCCGTTGTACCGCTGCTGGCTGCCGCCGTTGCCGTTGTACCGCTGCCCGCCGCCATTGTCGTAGTGGCGCTCTCGCCCGCCGCGGTTGCCGTAGTTGCGTCCGCCATAGGA
>DASUFL010000034.1:0-22142 GCA_036274595.1 Candidatus Eiseniibacteriota bacterium
GACGCCGACCTGCGCGAGGGCATGCGGCGCCTTGCGGGTGGTGCCCCACAGCCGCAGCAGGCCGCGACGGAGCCCGAGACGCAGGCGAACGCCTAGCAGGCGGGGCTCGGGGCCGAACCACGCGAAGCCGCCCACCACACGGGCGGCTTCTGCTGTCTCCAGCTGGCGCGCGCCACCTTGCGGCACACACGCACAACCTGCGTCACACCACCTCAACCCGCCTCACACCACGGTGCACTACCTCACACCACAGCCGGGCAGCGTTATTGGCAGCACTGGCACCGCTCTGCATAGGGAAGGGACACCACGTGCGAGCACAGCCTGGAGCTGGGGGGCCATAGGGTGCCAGATAGGGTGCCACGTGGTGCTGTGCTGCAGTGTGGAACGTGCGCATCTTGTTGCGAGAGTGGTGCCCCCGGGGTGAGTCGAACACCCGGCACGCGGTTTAGGAAACCGCTGCTCTATCCGTCTGAGCTACGGGGGCGCAAAGAGTTACGGTGGGAGCTTCGAGCGGCTCGGCGCCGTGTGCACCGTACTGTGCACCTTTCGAATTCCCGCCGGCATCGTACCGCATTCGCTCGGGCAATGGAGCCCTAACCGCGCGCCAAGGTGGTGGCAACCACGCGACGACAAGCCCCTGGCGCTGCGATCTCGCCAGGGGCTTGACGAGTCGTAGGAGTACGGCCTGGAGCCAGCGTCGACTTCTACGCCGGTGCCGCGCTCGACGTCCCCACCGGCATCGTCCTCGCCTTCCCTGCCCGTCCTGACCACCACGGACAACGGGAACGTCTCCGAGACGGTGCTGCGCCTGGGCCTACAACGGAAAGCCCGACTTCCTGATTGCCCTGGACGTCATGGGGGTGCTCGACCGCGAGAACCTGGAGTCCGACTCGGTCTGGGCCGGGGGGCGGCGTTCTCCCTGCGCTACTACTTCTGATCCCGAGCGTATCCCCGGCCTCGCCTCCGGCCGTCTGTCCTAATCGCCTGCGGTGTGAGCTGTCGCGGGATCGCTCTCTGCAGTGGGCAAATCGGGCTGAAGCCCTCGCTCCGTGTGATCGCGCGAGGAATACATGATTGTAAAAACGCGGTCGCTTTCTCTGCAAAGTTACATCGAGGCGAGTGCCGGGGACGCTTTAAGGCGCCCCAAGACCCAGGTAGGTGATGCGACGAGCCCTGAAGGAGGTTCTAGGGAGTGTCGTGGCCAGGATCTTGCCTGCAAACCCTGCACAACATGGTCAGGGCGCTGAATCCATGTTCGCCGACGCCCCCCGATGACCGCGTACTCCCACCTGTACGTCGGCAAGCCAATCCTCGGTTGCGGCCAGCTCCTAGAAAGCGTGCTCAACCGGAAAAGGAGGTTCTGCAGATGCGTCGTCGAACAGGCTTTACCGTTTGGCCTTTGGTCGTGCTGATGGTCGCGATGGCCACCATTGTCGGATGTAGTGACGATGATAATCCCGTCAATCCGCCGCCAGGAGACACCACCGCCCCGACCGTGAGCTCCACCAACCCTGCCAATGGCGCGACGGGGGTGGCGATCATCACGGCGTCGTTCAGTGAGGCGATGAACGCCTCGACGATCACGACGACAACGTTCGCTCTGAGTGGACCCGGCCCGACCGCGATCACCGGGACGGTTGCCTACAACACCACCACCCACATTGCGACCTTCACACCCGCAAGCGCGCTCACGGCCAGCACGACCTACACAGCGACGATCACGACGGGCGCGAAGGATGTTGCTGGCAATCCTTTGGCGAGTAACCACGTTTGGACCTTCACGACGGCGGCGACGTCAAGCAATCAGACGTCGGTCGCTCTCGGGAATGCCGGAGCCTTCGCGGTTCTGGCTGGTTCGACGGTGACCAGTACGGGCGCAACCGCCATTACGGGAGATTTGGGCGTGAGCCCTGGGACCGCGGTGACCGGGTTCCCACCGGGAACCGTGACGGGCACGCAACACGCGGGCGACGCTACCGCAGCGCTGGCGATCACCGATTTGACCATCGCCTACAATGATGCTGCTGGGCGAAACGTCGCTCCGGTGACGGTCGCCGGGAATCTAGGCGGATTGACTCTGCCCCCGGGCCTTTACAAGTCCACGTCCTCGCTCTCGATCTCCTCAGGCGATCTCACGCTCGACGCCCAGGGCGATCCGAATGCCGTTTTCATCTTCCAGATGGCATCCACGCTCACCACGACATCCGGTCGAGCAGTGATCTTGACCGGCAGCGCCAAGGCCTCGAACGTCTTCTGGCAGGTGGGAAGCTCGGCGACGCTGGGAACGACATCCGCGTTCAAAGGCACCATCATGGCGGATCAGTCGATTACCCTGGATACGGGAGCGACGCTGGACGGTAGGGCTCTGGCTCGGATCGGCTCGGTAACGCTAGCCGGTAATACGGTGACGGTACCGGCGCCGTAGGGTCTTGAGGGCCTTCTCCAAGAGGCGCTCGTAGTCCGATGACATGTGAGGCCCCGGCGGCGTGAGCTGCCGGGGCCTTCCTGCATGTACGCACAGCCGGGAAGCAGATTGAGCTGATGAGGAGTCGCGGCACGCGAGGTGGCGAGCCAGGTGCCCCGCTGGCCCCTTGTCGCGGTAAGCGGAGCGCACGCGCTTGGCCTGTCCGCGGGGGCCACTCTCCGGGGGGATGTGTCGGTCGACCTCGGTTCGACACCTGGAGTGGACCGGGTTTCGATTGCACACCTTGGGGGGGTAGTATGACCCACCTACTCCGGCTACTTGGTCCCGACACGGATCCGGCCGTACCGCTCGGCGGTGCCCACCTTCACGAAGGCATAATACTCGCCGCTCGGGACGCGCTGTCCGGCCTGATTCTTGAAGTCCCAATGGATCTCAGCTTCTGTCGCTGCCGACGAGTCGACGTCGAGCCAGCGAACGGGCTCGAATGACGAGTTCAGAATCCCCACCACACCGGCCGTATCCCGTTCTATGGGAAACCGTATCGATGCCCCGCCCTTCTCATCTGGCGTTACACGGACCTCTCCAAGTCGCGCCATCGCATCGCCCACCAAGCGTCCGCCCGCACTCACCGAACCGCGGAAGACCTTGTGCGTGGATAACGCGACCCAGGTCCCGGCACTGTATCCGGCGTCGCCATGCGGAACGCTCACTCGCAAACTGTCTCGGCTCTCTCCCGACAGGATGTACGCAGTGCTGTCCCGAGCATGCCACCAGAGCGTCCCGATTGAGTCCGTGTTCGTCGAATACGAGGCCCACCACCCTTTCGGGCCCTCGAGATGCCACCTGTACCCAGTGGCTTCCGAGTAGCCGATCGGCGCCTCCCTCATCCCCTCGATCGAGAAGGAGGTGATTGGAAACGGACTCCCGTTTGAAATCGCGTAGACGTAGTCGACACCCTTGCCGACACTCTCACGGCCTGCATGGACTGCGACGGATTGGTGAGTTGGTTCGGGCTCTTGCATCGCATCCCATACTTCGGCCGGATCGGTGGAAGTTGCGAACACAACCATCGCCACCGCTGTTCGTTCGAAGGGCACGGCACCGTCGCCAGTCTTTCCCACCGCTCGAACGGAGACCGTATACTCGCCGCGCTTCCCAGCACTCAGCACCTTTCCCGAGTAGGCGCCATCGCCCGCCACAGAGTCCGGCGCAACCCCGGAGTCCAGAAGCTGAACCTCCCCGGCGTCAGTTCCAGGACCGGACGTTACGCATGAGACCGTGGCCCCGCGGATGGGCATGGCGCCCTTCTCGAGGCGTGCCACGACGACAAGCGGCTCCCCGACGATGTTGTGCCGACCGCCCGCCACCACGGAAAGTGTGAGATCTGACTCGGCGAACAGTAGCCCGAGCGCGTAGGCCGTGACTCCCGATGGACTCGTGACGCTCTGAGCCGTGATTCGCGCCGTCCAAGTTCCCGGTACCGGATGATTCAGTCCGAGTACGGTCATCCGTCCGCCGAGTGGAAAGTCTCCGACGGTCATCATTCCGTCGGAGTTTCCGCCGCCCGCGACGCGCAGCGAATCGAACACGTCCCCTGACGGTGAGATCATGGCGAGGTCCAGCCTCCCGGAGTCATACATGAGCCAGAAGGAGGTCATCACCGCGGCGTCAATCACGACTGGGTGCGTCCTTGTCTCCCCTTGCGAGATGGTCCCGGCCCCAACGGAGGCCATGTTGAGGTCGGGTGACTCGGGAGGCTCTTGAGCGGCAGCTACCGAAACCAGTACAAGCCAGACCAGGGAGAACCAAGCAGCCTGTCTCGCTACCTTCACCTCGAAGCTCCCTCCACTCGGATCGTTGTGACCAAGGCCGCTTTCAGTGGGCCTCGCGCTCTCCGGGTTTGGGGGGCTCATTGTGCCGATCAGCGCGCTACGAATGCCCTTCACCAAGGGACCCGATGAGCCTCCATCGGATAAATCGGCACCTGGTGCCTCGCGCTTGACTCGGGTTCTTGGCTACGAGTTGGCTACGGACTCAGCGCCAATCCCCGTCCTCTCGTCTCCTCTGCTGTCCGTTCAAATGCGAAGCCCCCACAGGAACAACTCCCGCGGGGGCTTGCTAATCGCGCTATTCCCAGTGACTTCGCTTGGCTCTTTACTTGGTCGTGTTCAGCAGGACGTACATCTCGCGAAACCCCACCACGGCGACGTCCGGTAGGCCGTCGTTGTTCACGTCCACAACGGCTAGGCTCTGGGCCGGACCTCCGACATGGAACGGCTTGGCGGCAGCGTAGGTTCCGTCGTTGTATCCACGCAGGACCATGATGCTGTTGGTGTCCAAGCCACAGACGACGAGGTCTTCGACGCCGTTCATGTCCAGATCGCCGGCGCCAACGTCCGTGAGGCTCGTCCCGAGGGGATACGTGACCTCCGCCACGAATGCCCCGCTCACCCTCCGGAGCACGCCGACCACGTCACCGATATTGTGGGCAATCGCCAGGTCGCGCCCCGCGGTCCCGCCACGTGGCCGGATGGAACACATTCCCATGTCCCACCCCGCATCGGAGGGCGTTGCCTGCGATTGAAACGACCCATCGCCGTTGCCGTAGTAGACGTTGGCGTGATTCGCCTGGTTCCCGACCGCGTAGTCGACGTGGCTGTCGCCATCAATGTCGGCGGCTACACCCTCTCCGTAGCCGCCCGCTCTTGGGATGAGATACGAGACGACGCGCGTGTGAGCACGGCTGGAATTGCCGAGGACCACGGCGACCGAATCCGAGGCCTGCCCCGCGTAATCGTCGATGCCGTCTCCGTTGAAGTCGCCTGCGCTTCCGGTGAATTGATCCAGGTAATGGAACCCTGACGAGATGACGTCAAAGTTGCCGTCGCCGCGGCCATACAGGAAGGTCACTCCCTGCGCCAGGCGGCTGGTAGCGAGGTCCAAGTTGCCGTCACCGTCGAAGTCGCCCGCCGTGACGTCGATCTCCGCGACCGGTATGCGGCGAGGGCTCTGGAAGGTGCCGTCCCCGCGGCCAAGCGTCACGTAGACCAGATTGCTTTCGCTGGAGCACGCAGCAAGGTCGGCATTGCCGTCGTGGTTGAAGTCTCCGGAAGCGATCGACCGCCATAGGGTGCTGCCGAGGGGGATCGGCGGCTGCAAGGCGAACGACAACGCGGGTGGGCCCGGCTTCTCGGGATTGTCATCCCCGCAGGCGCAGGTGATGGCACACAGCATGACGAGGCCGAGCGAAACCCGACGAGCGCTCATGCCCACTAGCATCTGTGAGCCGTCGCCGGCCGTCAACCGGCTGCTACGTCGGCGACGGAGCCCCTGGGGGGCGCCGACATTCCAAGCTCTATCGCACGTGGATCAGCCGCACCACTTCCCTCGTCCGGCCCGCGGTCAAGCGAGCGAGATAGACCCCCGCGCCGAGCGACCGGGCATCCAGAGCGATCTCGTGCGAACCGGCTGCCTGCCACCCTTCGATCCGGTTCCCCACCAGTCTTCCCCGCACGTCGAACAGCTCGATCGAGATCGATCCGTCGCGCGGCAGCTGGAAGCGAAGGCGCGTGTCGCTCCCGAACGGCTGACGCCCAGCGACGGCGAAGTGAAGCGCGCCCGGGGCGTCGTCGACCGGCACGGACGTCACCGCGCCCAGAGGACGACGCCAAAGACCGTCCCCCCTCGCGGCGTAGAGATCGTTCTTGCCCGCGGCAAGCTTGAACACGAACACGCCGGGCTGGAATTCAGCGCTGTGGAGGCTCGCGCCGTCATCGTCGCTCTCCTCGAGCCACGCACCCGTGACCACATCGAGGGCGAGGAAGAGATGCCGCTTGTCCACCGCGATCTCGGCCCAGTTCACGGTCCCGACGCCGGGATTGAGACGCGTCCAGGGCTCCCGTCCGGACGCGCTATGAAAGATTCCGGAGTTGGTCCCGACCACCCAGGCGGTGCCGGTGAAGACGGCCGACTGCGACGCCAGTCCGGCGTGGGGCCCAACATTGTCGAGGTTGGAGAGCGTCCAGTCGGGATCGCCCGGATCCTGGACGAACACGAAGCCGTTGCTGGGTGCGGTCACGAGGAGTCGGGAGCCGCCGAGCGCCAGGCGATTCAGATTCGAGGATTGATTCAGCTCGAACGCGGCGCCGAATAGGTGCCACGTTGTCACGCCGGTCAGGCCGCGGACCCAGACGCCGGCACCGGAGGTGGCGGCGTACAGACTGTCCCCGCGCACGGCGAGATCCGAGATGAAGAGCTGGGTATCGAGGAAGCCTCCGACGAGCCCCTGGTTGAACGCCTGCCACGTCGCCCCCCGGTCATCGCTCACGAAGACGCCCTGGCCAAACGTGCCCGCATAGATCCGGCCGTTCCGGACCCAGAGGCCCTGGATCGAGGTCACGGCCGGCGTCAGCTTGATCGAGGCACGAAAGCCCGCGCCGCCGTTCGTGCTGAAGTAGACCGCGGTGTCCACGCCGGCGGCGAGGGTGTCCCCGTTCGAAAAGAGCGAGAACACCTTGGTGACCGGGAGATCGGTGACGCGCGTCCATTCGGCGGATGCCGGCGCTGCGGCGAGGAGCAACCAGGCGAGTGCGGCATGGAGCACGAGAGCGCGGGGACCGGGGGCCGAGGGCTTCATGGGCGACTCCTCTCGAGGGGTGGGTTCGGGATGGGGCCCGAAGAGGCCGCCCCTTGTGCGTTCTGTGGGCTTGGATACGCTACGTGTCGTAGCGATTCAAAAAAGATCGCGACGGCGACCATGGCGCGGGGCGCGTGGGCCACGTCGCCTAGGCCTCAAGGCTGGTCCCCCACCGACATCACCAGCTTCCCCTGCACGTGCCCCTCTTCGAGCATCCGATGCGCCGTCCGTACGGCCTCCACGGACAGCCGTCCCACGTTCCGGATATCGGGCGGCTGGAGCACACCGGCATCCGCCCATTGCCCCAGATCCTCGAGCCTGATGGCTCGCCCGAACGCGGGCCACTCGGCCCAGGCGGTTCGGGGGGCCGACCATCCGCAGAGCGCGACGACGGCGATCGCGAGTCGAATCGAAGAGCTGCTGCCGAACACGGTACGCATGGCGGCCCTCCTTCCCTTGGCGAGCTTCAGTTAGCGAACGTTCACGTTGCCTTCGTCGCAGCCCACGCCCTGGATCCAGACGTCCTGGCTGCCGCCATCGACCGGATCCTCGTCCTGAGCGGAGAAGAACACCTTGGCGGAGAGCGGCGTCGGGTCGCCGTCCCGGAGGAAATTCGCTTGCAGCACGACCGTGTCCTCGTCGGTCGTCGCCGTCTTGCCCGCTTCTCCGGGGAAGCCGCACTTGAACCCACTCGAAGGCAGGAGCTCGACCGCCTGCCAGTGCCCGGAATCCCCGGCCCTGAGTCCAGCGAGCGGTCCCCCGTTGATGTCGCTCGTGACGCGGAACCCGCCGCCGCCCTGCAGAAAGCCCGCTGCCGAATACCTTCCACCCCCGTTCAGAACCATGGCGCTGCCGATGGCGTCGGCGTGAACGGTGAAGGTGTGGGCGCTGGACTGGGCGTGGGCCATGGACATGGGGAGAAGCAGAGAGCCTGCAGCCAGGAACGCGGAGAAGGTCTTCATGGTGGAGCCTCCTAGTGCGATGTGGACCCGTCACCGGGCCGGGCCGCGGCCGGCCGAGCCGAAGGGCTCGTCGCTCGCCGCGTGAGGGCTTGGATACGATACGTATCGTAGCGATTCATGAATTTGTGGGAGCGACGGGCGGCGGGGCTTGAATTCGACACGGTGTGTAGCGTAACCTTGCAGGCATGAAACCACGACGGACAGCCCGACCGGCGGCAGCGGGAGGCCGACCCCGTAGCGAGCGCGCCCGGCACGCGATCTTCGATGCGGCCTGCGAGCTCTTCGAGAAGGGGGGCTATCCGGCCGCAACCATCGAAGCCATCGCTGCGCGCTCCGGAGTCGCCAAGACGACGATCTACCGATGGTGGCCACACCGGGCGGCCCTGATGGTCGAGCTGCTCCTCAAGCTGGCGGAGCAGGCCGCTCCCCCGCCGGCCGGCCCGGATCCCATGCGCGCGCTACGAACGGAGCTCCACCGCGTGGCTCAGGCCGTGGACGCTCCTCCGGGTCGGCTCCTCATGGCGCTTCTGAGCGATGCCATGAACGATCCGGAAGTCCGGGACGCGCTTCTCGTGGGACTCTTCGCTCCCCGCCGGAAGGCGACGGCTGACGTGATCCGCAGGGCCCAGGAAGCGGGAGCCATCCGAGCCGGCGTTCCGCCCGAGGTGGCGGTCGACATCTTCTTTGGCCCGCTCTTCTACAAGACGCTCATCCGTCAGGAACACGCGACGGACGGCTTCCTGCGTCAGCTGTACGAGAACGTCATGACCGGGCTCAAGCCCGCCGCTCGGAGGCGGAAGCGGCCCGCCGCGCGACGCCGGACATCCGCCCGGCGAAAGGTTCCGTAGCTCCAGCGGCACGGAACGTCGGGGCGGTTCAGGAATTCTCGTGGGAAGCCTGGAGCCTGGGGCAGGAAGAGCTCCCGGCCGCGCTCCCGAGCGACGTGTCCTTGCTGATCCGGCATCGGGGATTCGATGCTCGCGGGGTCAGCGGCTGCGCGCCCTCTTCGTTCCCTTCCTGGTCTCCCTCCGCGGGGACGTTCCCTTGCTCTTCTTCTCGAGATTGAGCGCGACCGCGGCACGAATGAGATCTTTCAGCGCCGCCTCATCGATCGTCTCGTCTTCACGGATATCGATGGCGCGCCGGACGTTCCCATCGAGGCTCGAATTGAAGAGGCCCGACGGATCGTCCAGCGATGCCCCTTTGGCGAAGGTCATCTTGACGACGCTCTTGTAGGTCTCTCCTGTGCAGACGATGCCGTCGTGGGAGAAGACGGGAGTCCCCATCCACTTCCACTCCTCGACGATCTCGGGATCCGCTTGATGGATGAGCTTTCGCACCTGGGCAAGAGTCTTCCCACGCCAATCGCCGAGCTCCTTGATCCTCTCGTCGATCAATGTCGAAGCTGACTCCGACTTCTTCATGAGTCCCTCCAAGACGGGGCCGCCGGCGAGCCGTGCAGTACTTCAAGCGCCGCTGACCTGGGACGAGAACGGGGCCGCCGAACCAGGGCGGCCCCTCAACTCTCTCGCGCGAAGCACCCTACGCCTCGATCTTGTAGATCTCCCGCCGTCCGTGATCCACGAGATCGTGATAGCCCTTCATGATGCTCTCGAACTCCTTCATCGACTCCTGGCTCTCCCCTTCTCCGCTCATCAGCTTCTCGAAGGTCGTCATGTCGGGGACTTCCATCTCCATGACGCACATCCAGAACCGCTCGCCACAGAAGTCCGTCATGACCCGCATGGTCGGCTGGTTCGGCGACTTCTTCATGATCTTCTGCATCGCCAGGGTCTTCTCGACGAACGCCTTCACCTTGCCGGGTTTGCAGTACATGATCTCGCGAACGAGCAGCATGCCGTCTTCCTCCTTGTCCTGGCGGCCCGCGGCCGCACGTGAATGCCGCTTCTAGCGGCAGGCGCTCTCAGCTTCGATGGATTCGATCGACAGGGTCGCGTCTCCGGCCATGCAGATCGAGGCCCCCGCCACCTTACCCCGAACGCAGACACGGTCGCCGGTCTTGAAGGCCCCGAGGCTTCCGGCCAGCGCATAGCGGCGACCGTCGCTCGCCTCGAGCATCGGACACTCCGCCCCGGGGGCGAGCAGACCTCGCGCCGTGATTTCCTTCCCGGGCTTGACCAGGCTGTTGCCGGTGCTGGCGCAGCCGACCGCGCTCAGGACGACGACCCACGCGAGAAACCCGCAGCGTTCGACATTCATGGGGCCCCTCCTCTCGGTCGAACTCCATTGTACCTCCCGGTCCGGGGCCGCCGGTATGATGCCGGTCCAGGGGCCCATTCGCTTTCAGGAGGAAACCGTGACCGTTCGCGCGATCGCGTTCGCTTTCATTTGTAGCGCCGCTTCACTTCCATCCGCGTCCTTGGGTGAACAGACCGAAGACGGAGGCTCGGAGGAACGCTCCGACTCCCGCTTCACCCGCGAGATGAGCACGGACCGCCCGGATCTGACCGAGAGCCCTTATAGCGTCGAGAAAGGACGCACCCAGGTCGAGATCGAGGCAGTAAGCCATGGGAGCGAGACGTCCGACGGGGTCGAAGTGACGTCAACCGGCCTGGCCGGATTTCTCATCAAGCGTGGAATCCATCGCAATGCCGACATCCAGTTCGGCACGTCCCAGCTCTTCCGAGCCACCGATTTCGAGTTCGACCGGACGCTCCATCCAGGCGAGATCGACGTCTCCGACAACACAGGGCCTGGCGACCTTCAAATCCGCTTGAAGTGGAATTTCTGGGGCAACGACGGCGGCAGGACCGCATTCGCGCTCATGCCCTTCGTCGACCTCCCGACATCCCGCGATTCGCCCGGCGGCGCGGTGGAAGGAGGGCTCATCGCTCCCCTCGCGATCGAGGGCCCCGTCGGCTTCGGCTTCGGCGTCATGGGCGAGGTGGACTGGTTCGACGTCCAGGGAGTGCGGTGGACGGAGTGGCTCAGCACGGCGACCGCGAGCCACGACATCGCGGGCGGGCTCGGCGGTTTCGTGGAGTTCGCCGCCACGTTCCGCGTGCCCGACGAGGGGGAATGGCTCGGCCTCTTCAATACGGGCATCACCTTCGCGATCACCCCCAATACCCAGCTCGACGGCGGCGTCCGATTGGGCGTCACCGACGTCGCCCCCGATTACGAAGCCTTCCTCGGCTTCAGCTTCCGCCAATGAGCAATCTGAGAGCGGCCATCCTTGCGGGCGCCATCGCAGCCGCGGTGACCCTGCCTGGCTGCGCGCAGAACTCGAAGACCGCCTGGGAGATCGTCCCTGGGCAGCGGCTCGGCGTGCTGAACCTGTCCGATTCGGAGCGCGACCTTGGCGCGGGCTATGGCGCGCGGAACATCCGCCACGTGACCGTGTCGCTCGGCGAAGGCGAGGCCGTCTCAGGCACCCTCCTCTACCCGGACGATCCTGAGAAGCGCGTGGAGATCGTCTGGATGAACGCGACCGCCCGGCGCTACCCCATGCACGCGATCCTGCGCGGTACCCGGAGTCGCTGGACCCTTCCGCGCGGCATAACGCTCGGAACAACGCTCGCCGACCTCGAGCGGCTGAACGGCCGCCCGTTCACGATGGCCGGCTTCGGGTGGGATTACTCCGGTGCGGTGACCGACTGGGAAGGGGGCGCTCTGTCCAGCATGCTCAAGGGGCGGGCATGGCTCTACCTGGAGCCCGCGCCTGGGAGCGATCAGGATCCAAGCTTCGCGCAGGTGCAGGGAGATCGCGACATTTCGTCTACGTCACCTGCCATGCGGGCGCTCGAGCCTCGAATCACCCGCATCCGGGTCTCGTTCGCGGAGCCACGCCGGAACTAGTGGACCGAGGCCCTGGCCTCGCTGGTCTCCGTCTCGAGCAGATGCCGCAGCTTGAGGAGCGCCCGCTCTTCGAGCTGGCGGATGCGCTCGCGCGAAAGGCCGAAGTGCTCCCCTGTCTCGGCGAGCGTGCGCGGACGGTCGTCGTAGAAGCCGTAGCGGAGCCGGAGGATCGCCTCCTCGCGCCCTGAGAGCCGCTTCAGCATCTCGTTCAGCTGCTGATCGCGGATCTGCATCTCGATGATCTCGTCGAGGCTCGGGGGCTGCTCGATGGACTCCGATTCGATGAGCCCGTGGAACGCCTCGTTGCTCATGTCGACGTCCAGCGTGTGGATCGACTGGACGAGACTCTCGAGCCGGTAGATGCGGGCTTCGGGGAGGCTCATCTCCCGGGCGACCTCGGCCGCCTCGGGCTTGCGCCGGAGCTCGGATTCGAGCCGGCGCTGCGTGGCCACGAACCGGCGCATCATCTGGAGCACGTGGATCGGGATGCGCACGGTGCGCGACTGATTCGCCACGCCGCGCGCGAGCGCTTGGCGGATCCACCAGGTGGCGTACGTGCTGAAATGGATGCCGCGGTCGACGTCGAAGCGATCGACGGCGGTGATCAGTCCGAGATTCCCCTCCTCCACGAGATCGAGGAACTCGACGCCGCGATTCCGGTAGACGCGCGCGAGCGAGACGACGAGCCGAAGGTAGGCGAGAATCAGAGCCCGGCGCGCCTCCTCGTTTCCCTTCCGCATCGATTCCCAGAGCCGTCGCTCCTCGTCGCGAGCGAGAATCGGGTAGCGCTGGATCTCTTTCAAATAGCGCCGCTCGAGGCTCCCGATCGTGTGATCGCCGTCGGCGGCAGCGAGATCTTCCGGCCTGGCTTCATCGGGAAGGCGGATGCCCTGACGACGCGCCTCGGCGAGGAAGAGATCGAACGCGCCCGCGTCGAAGTCGGAGGAGTGGAGGAGCGGATCGAGATCGTCGTTCGTGAGCGCGCCACGTTCGAGGCCAGTGCGCATGGCCTCGGACAGCTCGGATACGAATCGGCGTGGATTCTCGGGCATGGATTCGCTCAACCGGACAGGATTTGAAATTCGGTCTGACCGTGGGGAGAGAGCCACTCGGCATCGACCCGTTCGACACGGGCCGCCGGAGGACCTTCGTGAAGGCGCTTCAACAGAACGAGAAGCTTGCGCCGCGAGCCTTCCGCCTCCACCGCCACCGCCCCGTCCGGCAGATTCCGCACCGACCCGCCGAGGTTGAGCCGCTCCGCCTCGGCTTGGACGAACCAGCGGTAGCCGACGCCTTGAACCCGCCCCGTCACCCGGGCCTCGAGGCGCGCTTTCCGGGTCTCCGTCACGACGGGGACCCGAAAGCGCCCGCGTTCATGGGTCGAACCGATGCGGAGGGTCATGGTCGGGGCGAGAGGATTTGAACCTCCGACCCCCTGGTCCCGAACCAGGTGCTCTACCAGGCTGAGCCACGCCCCGATCCTCAACCGCAAACCGCATCGATGGAATCCCTTCCCAAGCGCGGGATTCTATCAGCGAGAGCGCGGGAGGGTCAACCGACCTCGCCCGCAGCCCAGCCTTCACGGCCGATCAAAGGCACGAACGTGCAGCCGCAGAGGACGCGCCGGGTCAGCCCGTTCGGGGTCAAAGTCGCCTTGATGAGGGACTGATTCTCGCTCTGTCCCACCGGCACGACCGCGATCCCGCCGGGGCGGAGCTGCTCCTCGAGGAAGGCAGGCAGGTGGGGCGCGCCCGCCGTGATGAGGATGCGGTCGAACGGCGCCATGTCGCGCCAGCCGAGCGTCCCGTCCGCGCACCGAAAGACGATGTTCGAGTAGCCGAGCGCGGTGAGCCGCTCGCGCGCGGCCTGGGCGATGGCGGGGATCCGTTCGATCGTGAACACACGCTCCGCCAGCTCGGCGAGGATCGCGGTCTGGTAGCCGGACCCGGTGCCGATCTCGAGCACCTTCTCGCTCCCCGTCAGGTCGAGCGCCTGGGTCATGAGCGCGACCATGTAGGGCTGCGAGATCGTTTGCTCGTCGCCGATCGGCAGAGCGTGGTCCGAATAGGCGCTTGCGGAGAGCGTGTCGTCCACGAAGAGATGCCGCGGCATCGCCTGCATGATCCGGAGCACGTGCGGGTCGTGGATGCCGCGCGGCCGGAGCTGCTCCTCCACCATGCGCCGGCGGGCGACGCTCAGATCATGATGATGTGAATTCATCGAGGGAGAGTCCCTTCGCCTCGAGGTCGACCAGCTCCTTGCAGTCGGTCAGCTCGAACGTGAGCGGCGTGACCGACACGTACCCGCGCTCGACGGCGGTGAAGTCGCTCGAGTCGTCGTTCTCCCAGGTGGGCTCCTCGCCGCCGATCCAGTAGTAGAGCTTACCCCTTGGATCGGTCTTTTCCACGATCACATCGCGATAGACCCGCTTCCCCAGCCGCGTGACCCGGACGCCCTTGATCTCCTCGAAGGGGATGGGCGGGATGTTCACGTTGAGGCAGGTTCTGGCCGGAAGGCCCCGGCGGAGGAGCTGGGCGACGAGCGCTTGGGCGACGCGGGCCGCGGGGCCGAAGTCCGCGGGGCCCGACATCGCGAGTGAGATCGCGATCGACGGAATGCCGAGGAAGGCCCCCTCGCTCGCCGCGGCGACGGTTCCCGAGTAGAGCACGTCGTTCCCCATGTTGGGGCCGTGGTTGATGCCCGAGACCACGAGCGCCGGCCGCTCCTTGAGGAAGCCGTGCACGCCGAGGAGCACGGCGTCCGTCGGCGTGCCGTCCACGCTCAGCTCGCGCTCGGAGATCTTGCGTATGCGAAGCGGCCGGTGGAGCGTGAGGGCGTGGCTCGTGGCGCTCTGCTCGCGGTCGGGGGCCATGATCGTCACGTTCCCGAGCGTCTCCATCGCCTTCGCGAGGGCGCGGATCCCTTCCGCGCCGATCCCGTCGTCGTTCGTGACCAGGATATCGATCATCGGGATGCGAGGAGCCGGAGCACGAGCCGGATGAAGCGCACCGTGTCCCTTACCGGATGGATGTGGGAGCCGGGCGCGTTGTAGAGGGTCGGGATCGGCGCCTGGCCGATGCGGAACCCTTGCCGTGCCGCGCGCACCAGGAACTCCGATTCGTATTCGAAACGGCGGCTCACGGGCCGCACGGCGCGAATCACGGACGCCTTGATGGCGCGGTAGCCGGACTGGGAGTCGGGGACGCGCTGTCCCGCGAGGTAGGACGTCCACCACGTGGTCACGTCGTTCGTCTTGCGGCGAAGCCACGGCATACCGGTCCGGTCGCGCTCCCGCGAGCCGATGACGAGGTCGGAGTCAGCGAGCGCCGCGATCAATCCGGGCGCGGCCTCGACGTCGTGCTGTCCGTCCGCGTCGAGCGCCAGGACCGCGTCCGCGCCGCGCCGGAGCGCTTCGTCGAAGCCCGACTGGAGCGCGGCTCCCTTCCCCTGGTTGACCTCATGCCGGACCACGATCGCCCCCGCGCCGCGAGCGCGTGCCCCGGTCTCGTCCGTGGAGCCGTCGTCGACCACGACCACCTCGGACTCGGGAAACCTGGCGTGCAGCGAGTCCACCACGTCTCCAATGGTCCCGGCCGCGTCCCGAGCTGGAATCACGGCGACCAGCTTCAACCGGCGGTCCCGGCCCAGTGGAACCACTGAGTCGGATGCGCGCGGACGTGCGCGTCGAAGAAGCGCTGGAGCGTGGCTTCGGCTTCGTGCATGCCGATGTCGAGCGAGAACGGCGGATGGAAGCGAACCTCCACGGCGCCGTCGGGCGCGCGCCACGCGACGCCCGCCAGGACCTGCGCGTTCGCGCGCCGCGCGAGGAGGAGCGGAGCCGGATCGAGGGGAACGAGCCCTCCCGCGCTGGACGTGGTACGAAGCGCCGGCCGTCGCGGACGCGACCCGCGATCCGCGAGCGCCGCGATCCACCCGCCGGCGCGGAGCTTTTGGAGCGCGGCGGATGCGGGCCGGGCGCCGCTCAGCGTGCGCACGCCGAACGCGGCGCGCCGCGCCTCAAAGAACCGCTCCACAGCGTGCGAGCGATGCGCCCGTGCGATCGCGTGCACCGAGCCCACCTCACGCGCGAGCCACTGAAGGGCCACCTCCCACGGACCGAAATGGCCGCTCACGATGACCGTGGGCTGCCCCGAGGCTCGTGCGTGGTCGAGGATGGCGCGCGCCTCGTCGTCGAGGCGCACTCGAAGGCGCTTCCCGGGACGGGCCGCGAGGAACTCGAGAACGGCGCGCGCGAACGCGCGATAGGTTTCGCGAGGGCTGGGCGGGGCGCCGGTCCGGCCGGTCTCGGACCAGATGCGGCGAAGGCGGCCGTCGATGGCCCGGGCGCGCGCGGGATGGATCCACGTGTAGAGATCCGCGAAGGCGGCCGCGAGGGCCTCGCTCCACGGACGCGGGAGCGTGCACGCGGTCGTCGATGCGAGCAGATACCCGAAGTCGGTCACGTCTCCCCCACGCGCGAGAACAACGACGCCCCGGGGCGTGCCCCGAGGCGGCAGGACTGCGGACAGCGAAAATGGTCGGGGCGACAGGATTTGAACCTGCGACCACCTCCACCCCAAGGAGGTGCGCTACCGGGCTGCGCTACGCCCCGACCGATACCTCAAAAGCCGGGCGTTTCGGCGATGCTACACGAGGGCGTGGTTGACGGCAAGGGGCGGCCGCTCAAGCCGATAGCGCCGTCCTCAGCGCTTCGAGCGCCCCTTGGCGACCTTCGCCCCTACCGCCTCGTCGCGCAGCATCGTCAGGAGGTTCTCCATGTCCGACTTGAGCGAGCGCACCATCTCCTCGCGGTCGAGCTTCGAGAACGGGAGCTCGATCTGCTCCTTGCCGTCCTCCTGCTTCCCGTCGAGGATGCGGCGCCGCGCGCCGGCGATGGTGAAGCGCTGATCGTAGAGGAGCTGCTTGATCTCGTAGAGGGTCTCGACGTCGCGGCGCCGGTACATCCTGGCGCCGCCGCGCCCCTTCTTGGGACGGAGCATCTTGAACTGCGTCTCCCAGTAACGGAGCACGTGAGGTTTGACGCCGATCAGGTCGCTGACTTCGCTGATGGAGTAGTAGAGCCTGCCGGCCGGAAGCGACTTCACGGGATCACCTCCTGGACATGGTGGGAGCTTCCGACTTCAAGTCCCGGGTCAACAGCTCGCGAAGAGCGGTGCGGGCGCTCTTCCCTTCATGAAGGATGGCGTGGACCTGCTCGATGATGGGCAGCTCGACGCCTTCCCTGCGTCCCAGCGCGACCGCGGCCTCGGCGGTCGCGACGCCTTCGACGACCATCGGCGACGCGGCGAGCGCGTCCTTCACCGTGGCGCCGCGTCCGACGGCTTCACCGAAGCGGCGATTGCGGCTGTGCCGGCTTCCCGCGGTCGCGATGAGATCGCCCATGCCGGCGAGGCCGGAGAGCGTTTCGGGGCGCGCGCCGAGCTTCGCGGCGAGGCGGCCCATCTCGGCCAGTCCGCGCGTGAGGAGCGCCGCCTTCGTCGAATCGCCGAAGCCGAGGCCGTCCGCGATGCCGGCGGCGATCGCGATCACGTTCTTGAGCGCCACGCCGATCTCGACCCCGGCGACGTCGTCGTTCGTGTAGATCCGGAGCCAATCCGTGTGGAACGCCTCCTGCGTGCGCTGCGCCAGCGCGGCGTCGTGGGACGCGGCGACGATGAGCGTCGGGATGCGCCGCGCCACTTCCTCCGCGTGGCTCGGCCCCGCGAGCACGACGATGCGCTCGCGAAGGGGCGCGGGCAGGATCTCCGCGAGCACCTCGCTCGGGCGCTTCAGCGTGCGCGTCTCGATTCCCTTGGTCGCCACCGTGACCCACTCGACGCGGGCCAGATCGGGGGCCTCCTCGACGAGCCGAGCGGCCGTGGAGCGGAGCGCGTGGGAGGGCGGAACGAAGAGAAGGCTCGTGGCATAGGCCACGGCCTCCCCGAGCGACGGCGTGATCGTCACCGCCTCAGGAATAGACACCTCGGGCAGGAACCGCTCGTTCACGCGCGAGCGCCTCATGTGCTCGGCGAGATCCGCCTCGTAGACCCACAGACTCACGTCGTGGCCCCGGCTCTCGAGCACGATCGAGAGCGCGGTGCCCCAGCCGCCCCCTCCGATGACACCGATCTTCACGGACGCCCCTCCCGGCGCGCTCCGATGATGGGAGGCTCGGTGCCGGCGAGGAGCCGGCGGATGTTCGCCGTGTGGCGAAGGATCACGAGGAGCGCGACGGCCGCCGTCACGGCGGTCACCACGCCCCGCGGCACGTCCCTGGCGAGCGCGTAGACGAGGAACGGATAGGCGAGCGCGGCCCCGATCGAGCCGACGGAGACCCGCTTGGACACGAGGAGCAGGATGACCCAGAGCGCGAACGCGAGGAGCGTCGGCACCGGGACGATGCCGAGGAACACGCCGAGGCTCGTCGCGACACCCCTCCCCCCCTTGAAGCGAAGCCAGGGCGAGAAGACGTGGCCGAGGATGGCCGCGACGCCCGCCGCGAGGATGGCCGTGAGCACGGCGTCGTGGGAAGCGCCCCAGGACGGCCCGAAGTGCCGCACCAGGAGGACAGCCGTGAACCCCTTCACCACGTCGAGCGCGAAGACGAGGCCGCCCCACTTCGGTCCCAGCACGCGGAACGCGTTCGTCGCGCCGATGTTCTTGCTCCCCTGGGTGCGCAGATCGACTCCGCGGGCGCGGCCGATCAGGAGCCCCGTGGGGATGCTTCCGAGGAGGAAGCCGATCAGGATGGACGGAACGAGGAGCGGGATGGCGAGCCTCCGAAGGTCGGGCGCCGAACCTCCGCTAGTGGCTCGCCTTCCATTCGAGCACGATCGGCGTGCCCTGGAATCCGAACCGCTCGCGTAGGCCTCGTTCGAGGTAACTTACATAATTTTGCTGGCGATATCGAGGATTGTTCACGAAAAGGGAGAATGTGGGCGGGCGGGTCCCGGTCTGGGCCGCGTAGTAGAACTTGAGGTGCTTCCCGCCCTTGGTGGCCGGGGGCTGGACCCGTCCCAGGATGCCCTGGATCGCGTCGTTCAGCTCCGAGGTGATGATGGAGCGAGCGTACTGCGCATGCACGGTGGCCGCGGCGGGAAGGATCTTCTTCATTCCGGTCCCCTTCTGCGCCGATACGTAGAGCCGCGGCACGAAATCGAGGAACGGGTACTGCTTGAGGAACTCCTCCTCGATCAGGGCCCGGGCTTCCACCGGATTCTCGACCAGATCCCACTTGTTGAAGACCGCGATGAGCCCCTTCCGCTGCTCCTCGGCGAGGGCAGCGAGCTTGGCGTCCTGCTTCGCCGGCTCGCGCGACACGTCGATGATGAGGAGCATGATGTCCGCACGGGAAAGGGCACGCAGAGCGCGGGTTACGCTGTAGAACTCGACGGGATCCGTGACCTTCCGCTCGCGCCTCAGCCCGGCCGTGTCGATGATGACGTAGCGCTTCCCGTCCTTCGTGAAGGCGGTGTCGACCGCGTCCCGCGTCGTCCCCGCGACCGAGTCCACGACCATCCGCTCCGAGCCGAGGAGCCGGTTCACGATGGAGGACTTCCCCACGTTCGGGCGCCCCACGACCGCGATCCGGATGGCGGTCTCGTCCACGGGCTCCGCTTCTACGGTGGGCAGCCGGTGGACGATCTCCTCGAGCAGCTCGCCGGCATTCCGCCCGTGGAGCGCCGAGACGGGGATGGGCGTGCCCACGCCGAGCGAGTAGAACTCGGCGGCCTCGTCCTCGCGCGCGGCGGAGTCCGCCTTGTTCACGATGAGGAGCATCGGGCGTCCGCGCTTCCGCACCCGGTCCGCGACTTCGCGGTCGAGCGCGGTGATGCCCTGCGCGGCGTCGACGACGAGGAGCGAGACGTCCGCCTCCTCGAGCGCCTGCGTGGTCTGGTGGATGATCTGGCGCTGAATGGGATGCGCGCTGCCCGGATCGATGCCCCCCGTGTCGACGAGGAGGAACTTCCGTCCGCTCCACTCCGCCTCGGCGTAGTGCCGGTCGCGGGTGAGGCCCGAGAGCTCGTCGACGATGGCGCGCCGCTGGCCGAGCAGGCGGTTGAAGAGCGTGGACTTCCCCACGTTGGGGCGGCCCACGATCGCGACGATGGGGAGCGCTTCGCTCACGCGGCGATCTTCGCGTCGAACCCGATCTGGACGGGGACGCCGAGGCGCGATTCGAGATCCGTCCGCGTGCGATCGTCCAGGAACACTTCGCCTTCCTTGAGGCAGTTCGGCGGAAGCAGGACCCGATCGGCCGGGCCGTGCGCGAGGAGCGCGCGCTCGATGTCGGCGCCGACCAGGAGCCCGCTCACGGTCACCGTGTCGCCGAAGTAGTCGTTCACGACCGTGCAGACCGAGGCGTCCACGCCCGCGGGCGGGCGCTCGTCGAGGAGCCGCTCGATCGTGGGGCCGGCACTCGTTCCGGTCACGACGACCACGCGCTCGCGCGCGCCGTTCCTCGGACGGATGTCATCCTCCCCCTTCGTCCAGCGGTCCATCGTCGAGCGGAGCATTCCGATCCCGTTTTCCATCTGCGGGAAGCCCTCGTACGCACGGGCGGACGGGACCGGCTCGCCGGCCAGCACGTACATCTCGTCGGCCGCGAAGACGATGCGCGTCCCGAAGCGCTTCCTGAATGCGGTCGCTTGCCGCGCCGTCTCCTCGAGCGCGAGCCGCGCGTCGTCGGCGGTGAACGTGCGGAGCTGGGGCAGGCGCTCGCGGTGCTTGGTGAGCCCGACCGGCACCACGGCGATGGTCTTCACGGCGGGATGCCGCTCGCCGAGCTCCCGGATCGAGCGCTCGAGAATGGCGCCGTCGTTGATGCCCGGGCAGATCACGAGCTGCGTGTGCATCTCGATGCCCGCGGCCGTGAGCTTGTCGATCTGCTCCATGATCCGCCCCGACTTCGGATTCTTCATGAGCCGGACCCGCACCTCGGGATCGGTGGCGTGGACCGAGACGTAGAGCGGCGAGAGGCGCTCGTCGATGATGCGCTGGAACTCCGCGTCGCCGAGATTGGTCAGCGTGATGAAATTCCCGTGGACGAACGAGAAGACGTAGTCGTCGTCCTTGATGAGGAGCTCGCGCCGCACGCCCTTCGGGTGCTGGTAGACGAAGCAGAAGACGCAGTTGTTGTGGCAGCGCTTGGGCTGCCGCGCCTCGAACTCCGCGCCGAACGGGACGCCGTACTCCCTGAGCCCGCGCACGGTCCGCTCCGCCCCGTCCTTCGCCCGGACGAGGAGGGTCAGCTCCTCCTCAGAAATCTGGGAGCCGAAGTCGATCTCGTCGTGGAGGACGATCCCGTTGATCTCGAGGATCCGCTCGCCCGGCACGAGGCCAAGGCGGGCGGCCAGGCCGGCCGGATCGATCGTGGAGATGGTGAAGGGATCGCTCAGGCCAATCACGGCCGCGGCTCCTCGCTCAGGGTCATGGGGTCAAAGGGCATGCGTCGAACTCGTGAATCATGAAGCACTTCGCTCTCTAGGATCAAGGAATGCCGCACGCGCGGGCGGCCGGGCCGCGGAGGGATGGAACTGGAGCGGGCAGCGGGATTTGAACCCGCGACCTTCAGCTTGGGAAGCTGACACTCTACCACTGAGTTATGCCCGCTCCCTCAACGAGGCAGCCTAGGTGCTCCCGCCCTGGGGGTCAAGTCCAAACGGGGCGCGGACGGAGAGACCTGCCGATCACTCTTGAACGGTCGCCGCGATCGATCGGGCGATCTCGGGGAATTGCTCCGGCGACTCGAGGTCGAACCAGGTCACCTCCCCCGTCGCCCGGAACCAGGTTTCCTGGCGCTTGGCGAGCTGCCGGGTGCGGAGCGCGATCGTCGCGACCGCCTCCTCCAGGGACACCGTCCCCCGCAGATGCGCGAGCAGCTCCCGGTAGCCAAGCGTGTGGAGGCCGGGCGCGGCGGGCGCGTAGCCGGACGCCAGGAGCTCCTGGGCCTGCGCGAGGAATCCGTCGCGGAGCTGGTCCCGGATCCGGTTCGCGATCCGCGTCCCCAGAGGCTCGCGTTGCCAGCGGATGCCGTACCGCCTGGCCGCGATCCCCTTCCGCCGGCGCTCGCGCCGAAGCTCCGAGATGGGCCGCCCCGTGAGCGCGTGCACCTCGAGCGCCCGGATCACGCGCACGGAGTCGCCTGGAAGGATCGAAGCGAGCGCGACCGGATCCACCCGCTCGAGGTCCGCGCGAAGCGCGTCGAGCCCTTCCGTGCGAAGCCGCTCGTCGAGCGAGGTGCGAAGGGCGGGATCGCGCTCGGGGCCCTCGAAGAGGCCGTCGAGGAGCGCGCGCAAAT
>DASUFL010000035.1:0-19289 GCA_036274595.1 Candidatus Eiseniibacteriota bacterium
TGTTGCTGACCGTGAAATTGAAGTTCGTGCTCGTCCCGTTGTCCTGCACGCCGTAGTCGTGCGCCAGCGGGCTCACTTGGAGTATCGGTCCCGACACCGCGGTCGCGTGCACCGCGGCGCTCGAAGCGAGCATCTCCGACAAGTCCTGTCCCTGTCCGGCCGCCGCGGCATAGCCGGGGGCGAGAGCGAGGGTCAAAAGCCCGAGGAGAGCGACTTTCAGAAGACCTTGGTTGCGCATTGCATGTCCTCCCTCATGGAAATCAGAGCAACGAAGCAGCTAGTAGGCTTTCAACCAAACAGAGCCGACCGGATGCTCACCTCCCCTCGTCTCGGTAATTAGGTTCCAGATCACTCAACGAAACAGAGAGCCGCACCGGATACGCGCGCATGACGCGCACGCATCCCTGCGGCGACAGCCAAATTGTGGACAGGGTGGTGCTAGAACCTTCTAAGTGTAATACAAACGGGCACTTGAGTCAAGCGAAACCCGCAGACCCTGGGAGGCCCCGGGCGACGCCCCCCCGGAGCGGCTAAGTACTCGTAAATTCGGTGAGTTGGAAGGCTCCGCCCGCCAGGCGGACGACGGTGCGCCGATTGACCCAGTCCCCCAGGACTAAAAAGTCCTTACCATCCCCCTGCCAATGGATTGGACGGTGGAAATGACCGAGGACGACCGCATCGTAGCCTTCCGCATACCGCGGCTGGGCGAGCCGGTCGCGGAGGTCGTCGTCGCCGACCGAGGGACGCGGCGCGTGGTGGCGGCTCGTGTGGGAGCAGGCCGCGGCCAGGGGAATGCCGATGTCCGGATGGATCCAGCGAAAAAGCCCGCGCGCGACGCGATTCCGGAGCACCCGCTTCAGGACTTTGTAGCCGTGGTCGCCCGGACCGAGGCCGTCGCCGTGGGCGAGGAAGATCCGCCGTCCCTGGAGCGTCAGAGGGACCGGCACGTCGGAGAAGGGGACGTCGAGCTCGCGCGCCAGGTACTCGCCGATCCAGAAGTCGTGATTTCCGCCGACATAGAGAACGGGCACGCCACGGCGCCGCAGGTCGCCCAGGGCCTGGAGCACCCGGACGAAACGCTTCGGGATCGCATGACCGTATTCGAACCAGAAATCGAAGAGGTCCCCGTTCACGTAGAGCGCCGCCTGCTCGTCGTGGACCTTGTCGAAGAAGGCGAGGAGATCCCGCTCGCGGGAGCGGTTCGATTCCGCAGAGCCTTGCCCGAGATGCGAATCGGCGATGAAATAGGCGCATCTCGGCTCGGACATGAGGCGTCAGTATAGACATCGCCGGGCCTCTCGCAAGACGGAGGGCCGAGGCTCCCGCCAGCGGAACTCCCGATACCCAAACGGGTAATACCAGCTTGACAGGCCTCACCGACGATTCCTAAATTGTACCAAGTACCTGTGCTGTGAGGATTTATGGCTGACGAAACCGGTTTCTGGGGGCGTATGTCCGAAGAGTTCCGGTCGGTCTCCGATCGGACGCGCGCGAGCGCGCGTCGAGCGGTGTCGATCGGCGTGCTTCGGGTCGACCTCGTATCGCTGAGGCGAGACCGCTCGCGGGCTCTGTCCGATCTCGGCGCGCGAGCGCTCGCCCTCTGGAACGGCGGCACGCCTCACGCACTCGAAACGGACGCCGAGGCGCTGCGCCTCCGCACCTGGATCGCTTCGATCGACGAGATCGTGCGCGTGAAACGGGCGGAGCTCGAGCGGCTCCGCGCGGAAGCACGGGAGAGGAAAACGGCCGGGGAGCCGGAAGGATCGGTGTCGTAGCTCCGGCGTCCCCTGCGCCGGGCGGAGTTTCGGCGAGCCTCGAGGGCTCCCGACCAGTTCAACGGAGGTAGCGAACATGGAGTCCAGAGAAACGATTCGCGCGGCGAAAGCCCTGATGCTCGCCGGCGGACTGTTGATCATCGGCATCGTGGTCGGGTTCATCCTGGCGGGCGATTTGAATCTGTCGCCGCAGGTGAGCGCCAAGGACGCGGCTCCGGCGGTCACAGGCGCGCTCGAGAGCCCCTTCACCCGGATCGCCGACCGCACGCTGCCGGCGGTGGTCTCCATCGAGACGAAGCGCACGATCAACCACCCGAGCGGGGGCAGCTTCGACGGGCCGTACGGGGACTTCTTCCGTCGCCTCTTCCCGGACAATCCGCAGGGCCAGGGGCAGGGGCAGGGCGACGACAACGACAATGACAACGACCAGACGCCGCAGCGCCAGATGAAGGTCCCGAGCAGCGGCTCGGGGTTCATCATCGACGCGCAGGGACGCATCCTCACGAACAACCATGTCGTGAAGGACGCGTCGGACATCACGGTGACGCTGAGCGATCATCGGAAGTTCAAGGCGAAGGTCGTCGGGACGGATCCGAGCACCGACGTCGCGGTGATCCAGATCCACGACGGCGAGGACCTTCCGGTCGTGCCGCTCGGCGATTCGGATGAGATCCGGATCGGCGACTGGGCCATCGCGATCGGCAACGCGCTCGGCGAGCTGGACGGCACGCTGACCGTCGGCGTGATCAGCGCCAAGGGACGGAGCAACCTCTCCATCGTGGGGGGCGCTCCGGCCTACCAGCAGTTCATCCAGACCGACGCGTCGATCAATTTCGGCAACAGCGGCGGTCCGCTCCTCAACATCCGCGGCGAGGCGATCGGCATCAACACCGCGATCAATCCGTCCGGTGAGGGCATCGGCTTCGCCATTCCGATCAATCTCGCGAAGAACATCGCCCACCAGCTCGTGGCCAACGGCAAGGTGGTGCGCGGCTACCTCGGCATCCTGCCGCAGGAATTGACCCCCGAGCTGGCCGACAACTGGGGCATGCACGGCCGCAAGGGCGTTCTCGTGGGCAGCGTCTCGGGCGACACGCCGGCGTCCAAGGCGGGCTTCCAGGTGAAGGACGTCATCACGACCTTCGACGGCAAGGACGTCGACGACGTGGAGCGCTTCCGTCTCCTCGTGGCGGACACGCCGGTGAACAAGAAGGTCAAGGTCAACGTGCTCCGGGCGGGGCAGCCTCGTGATCTCTTCGTCACCTTGAGCGAGCGTCCGAAGGACGAGGTGCTCCAGAAGCAGGCGCAGCCCAAGTTCGAGCTCGGGCTCCGGGTCGAGTCCCTCTCGAGCGAGACGGCGCGCAGCCTCGACATCAAGGACAAGTCGGGCGTCGTGGTGGTCGACGTGAGCCAGGGGAGCGCGGCCGACGACGCCGGGCTCCAGCGCGGCGACGTGATCAAGGAAGTGAACGACCAGTCCGTCAAGGACGTCACGGACTACAATGCCGCCGTGACCAAGGCGCGCGACAAGAATCCGGCCAAGCCGATCGTCTTCCTCATCAAGCGCGGCGACGCCACGCGATTCCTCGCGGTGCAGCCGGACGAGGATTGAGCGGGATTTGAACCAGCATCACGCGGGCGCGAGGCCCGGACGAAGCCGCCGAACCGGGGCGGCTCGGACGGGCCTCGTCCTATGCTCGGCGTTCTTCCTGGCGGGGCTCGTCGCGGCCGCGCCGGCGAGGAGGTCCGCGCCGGCCAAGCCCGCGCCGCCGGCCGCGGAGCTCGCGCGCATTCGCTACTGGACGGCTCCCGAGAACACGCGGCTCGTTCTCGATCTCACCAGGCCGCTCGGCTCGGAGCCGCAGTTCCGGCTCGCGGACTCGCTCACCTTCGAGATCTACCTCCCCAAGGCACGCAAGTCGGCCGCGGTCACGACCGAGTTCGTGGGGGACAGCCTCGTGGCCGACATCTTCCCCGCGGTCTCCGAGGCAGGGACGTCCGTCCGCATTCGCTTGAAGCGACCGACCACGCCGCTCGGGTTCACGCTCCCGGCGAGCGAAGGGAATCCCGACCGCATCGTCGTGGACGTTCCCGCGCCTCCGAATCCCGAAGCCGAGAAGCAGCTCGCGCAGAAGGTCACCGAGCTCAAGCAGAAGCGGAACCTCATCGTGGCCATCGACGCCGGGCATGGCGGCGAAGATCCGGGGGCGATCGGCTACCGGAGGCTCCAGGAAGCGGACATCACGCTCGCGATCGCGAAGAAGCTGAAGGCCCAGCTGGACATCATGCCCGGGGTCACAGGATTCCTGACCCGATCGGGGGACTACTTCGTTCCGCTTAGGAAGCGGATCGACATCGCCCGCCGCTTCCAGGCGGATCTCTTCGTGAGCATCCATTGCAACGCGAGCCGGGACCGGGACGCGACGGGGACCGAGATCTACTTCCTCTCCCTGACCGGGGCGACGGACGAGGCGGCGCGGGGCCTGGCCGAGAAGGAGAACGCTGCGGACCTGATCGGCGGCGTCTCCCCCGAGGCCGGGGACGACCTCCTCTCGATCCTCTTCGACCTGCGTCAGAACGACACGATCCGCCGGAGCAGCGACCTTGCCGAATCGATGATCGACGCCGTCGGCGGGGACTCGAGGCTCACGACACGCGGCATCAAGCAGGCCGGCTTCGTGGTCCTGAAGGCCCCCGAAATCCCGTCCGTCCTGGTCGAGACCGCCTTCATCACCAACGCCCGGGAGGCGGCCATCCTCAAGGACGGGCAGTTCCAGACCAAGTTCGCGGAGATGCTGGCCCAGGGCATCGACCAGTACCGGAGCTCGCACGCCCGGGCCACGTCAAATTGACTGGAGACGCTCCCCGGGACCCGGGGTATCCTTACCGGAGCCGGATAGGCTCTACGCCAACCCACGCAAGGAGAAACGCCATGAAACGGATCGCCACCACTTTCGGAGTCGCGGTTCTCACCCTCGGCCTGGCCGCCACTTCGTGGGCCGGCGGAGCTTCCTGTTCGGGCGACGGCGCCAAGTCGTCCTCGGCGACCATGACCTCGGGCGGGCACTGCTCGGGCGACGCCGAGCACACGATGGCCTCGGGCAAGTGCGAAGGCGTCAAGGCCAACCAGGTCATGTACAGCTTCTCGGTGCCGGCGGTCGAGTGCGACCACTGCGTCGACAGCATCCAGAAGACCGCGATGGCGACGAAGGGCATCCAGTGCGCCCACGTCGATCTCTCCACCCGCACCGCGTACGTGATCGCGGACAAGAAGCTGAGCAAGCAGCAGGTCTCGAAGATGCTCACCGAGGCTGGCTTCAAGAACAAGTTCACGGCCCAGGGCAAGAACGCCCAGGCGGCGTTCACGAAGGCGATCGCCTCCGGCGACAAGGCTGTGGACGCGTGCTGCGCGAAGGGCAAGGACAAGGTCTAAGCCCCACCACATTCCGACATCGCGGCCCTCCGTTCTCGCGGACGGGGGGCCGTTTCTATTTCTGGGCTTTGGCCAGCGTTAGGGCGCCGGCGAGACGGCGCGCGAGCGCGCGCCGCGTGGCGGGCATGTTGTCGAACGTGGCGAGGAGCGTCCTAACCTCGGACCACCCGTCCGTGGCGTGCGGGTTGAGCGACGCCACGGTGACCGTCTCGGGGAATCGCCTGAGCCACGCGCGCCCCAGCGCTTCCTGCTCGGGGGACGCGGAGCCGCGCACCGCGACCGTGAGGAGCGCGCTCCCCTCGATGGTCTTGGGCCACGTCGCCGGATCGGTCTGGCGCTCCTCCGCGGTCATGCCGTGCGCGCGGAGGAGGTCCGTCATCCCGGCGCGCGACGTGGGGCGGTTGATCTCGAGCACGTCCACGGGTGAGCGCAGCGGGATCCCGCCCGCCCCCTGGCGAAGGATGCGGAACGCACCGTCGGCGACGCGCTCCAGCTCTTCGTAGGTGATCATGTCCCTGGCTTCCCGCTCGATCCCGGGCCCCCAGTCGCGCGGCCGCGCGGCGCTCCCGGCCCGGAGGCGGCGGAGCCGGCCGAGTGATTCGAGGACGCGCGCTTCGCTGAGCCTTCCTGTGCGAAGCGCCTCGCGGAGCGCGACGAGCGCCTCGTCCGGCCCGGGATGGAGCCTGGAATAGAGGAGGAGATCCGAGCCGGCCTCGATCGCGCGCACGGCGACCTCGCCGTAGGATCCGCGCGAGGTCGCGCCCGCCATCTCGAGCGCGTCGGTGACGACGACGCCCTGGAATCCCATGCGCTCGCGGAGCGTTCCGGTGACGATCGGCGGCGAGAGCGTGGCGGGGCGGCCGGGGTCGGGGTCGAGCGCGGGGACGACCACGTGCGCGACCATCACGACCGGCGCGCCCCACGCGACCGCGGCCTCGAACGGACGCAGCTCGCGGAGCGCGAGGAGCCGGGCGTCTGCCTCGACGCGCGGGAGATCCAGGTGGGAGTCGAGCGACGTGTCGCCATGACCGGGGAAATGCTTCACGACCGGGATGATTCCCGCCGCCTCCATTCCCTCGACCGCGGCGCGTCCGCACGCGGTCACCTGCGACGCTGCCGTGCCGAACGAGCGGATCCCGATCACGGGGTTCAACGGATTCGAATGGATGTCGAGGACCGGCGCGAAATCGAGATTCACGCCGAGCGCCAGGAGCCGGCGCGCCGTCCGCTGAGCCAGATCCTTGACGAGCGGCGGCCCTCCCGATGCGGCCACCGCACGCGCCGACGGAGGCACCTCCCAGAATCCGGAGAGCTGGGAGACCATGCCCCCTTCCTCGTCCGCGCACACGAGCGGCGGCTCGGCCGGGGATCCCAAGGTCGCGTGCACGGCGCGGCAGAGCCGCGCCGCCGTTCCCGCGTTGGGGAAGTTGGCCGCGAAGAAGATCACTCCGGCGGGCCGGATGCGCCTGAGCTCGGACTCGATCTCGGGCGTCCACTCCGTGCCCGGGAAGCCGACGATCAAGAGCTCGCCAAGACGATCCTCGACCCGAAGCTCGTCCGCCGTGTCGCTCATCGAACCTCCGCTTCCTCGAGGAGTCTCCGGTAGCGCGCGTAGACCGGGCGCGGGACGGAGCCCGCCTCGAGCCCCTGGAGCACCGAGCAGCCCGGCTCGGTGCGGTGCGTGCACGTGCGGAACCGGCAGGGAGGCGCGTCGGCGATCTCCGCGAACACAGACGCGCATTCGCCGACCTCGGCCCGCCCGAGAGGCACGCTGCGCACTCCGGGTGTGTCGATGAGCACGCCCCCTCCCGGCATCGGGTAGAGCCGCGCGCTCGAAGTCGTGTGGCGTCCCTTCTTGTTCTTCGCGCTCACGTCGCCCGTCGAGGCTTCGGCTCCCGGCACGAGGAGGCGGAGGATCGAGGACTTGCCCACACCCGAGTGGCCCACCAGCACACTCGTGTCCCCGGCGACCGCGGCCCGGAGCTCATCGACGCCCCAGCCGGTCTGCGCGCTCAGAAAGAGGGCCGTGAGCGGGATCGCGGCCTCCGCCACCGCGCGCTCGGCGTCGGCTTGGGTCCCGAGATCCACCTTGTTGAGGCAGAGCCAGGGCTCCATTCCGCCGCGGCGCGCGAGGAGCGCCCAGCGATCGACGAGGCCGGGGCGGAAGGGAGGATCGCGGAGCGAGGTGACGATGAGCGTGCGCGTCGCGTTGGCCGCCACGATCTGGACGCGGCTTCGGGGGTCGTTCGCGGCGCGCTCGAGCTGTGTCTGCCGCTCGTGCCGCGCGACGACGCGGACCGGCCCCGATCCGCTCGGTTCCACGTCCACGCGATCGCCCACCGCGAGCGCGTTCGTGTGCCGGGGGTCGGCCGACGCCTTGATCTGTCCGCCGAGAACGGCATCCTGGAAGGTGTGGCCGTCCCATAGCTCGACGCTCGCGCCGTAGACCTGCGCGACGATCCAGCTCGATGAGGGGGTGCGGATTGGCTCGACGATCGTCCCAGTGTAGTCGAGCGCGCGCCGGGGCGGCAAGGCAGCCGTTCCCGCGATTAGCCCGTTCGCGGCCGAAATTGGGTACACTGCGGGCATGGCTACCGACTCCAGCATCACCTGCCCGCGCTGCGGCGAGCGGCTCCCCGAGGGATTCACCCGATGCGATGCCTGCGGCGCGCTCCTGTCGGCGCCCGCCGCCCAAGCGCCGAGCGCGCCGCGCCCCGCGCGCGAGCCGAAGCCGGCCGCACGAGCGCGTCCCGCGCCCGCGCCCACGGCGCAGTCCATCTCCGGCACCGCCTGGATCTTCCTAGCCGCGGGGCTCCTCTGCGGCGGCGCGATCGGCTACACGCTCCACGGCGCCGTGGCGCCGCGCGAGGAAGGGGGCGCGCCCATGGGGCCCGCCGACGTGATGTCCGGCGCCTCCGCGGGGCAGGCGATGCCTCAAGGGCAGATGCCTCCGGGACAGATGCCCCAAGAGGTCGTGAAGATGATCTCGGAGTATCGCCAGAGGCTGGCGACGAATCCCGACGACGTCGACGCGAACATCGGCATGGGCAATCTCCTCTTCGACTCGGGCCAGTGGGATCGAGCGGTCGACAGCTACCAGCGGGCGCTCGACAAGGTCCCTGGGAACGCCGACGTGCGCGTGGACATGGCGGTCGCCCTCCACAATCTCGGCCAGAACCAGAAGGCAAAGGACGAAATGGAACGAGTCACGCGCGAGAACCCCTCCCACCGGAACGCGTGGCTCAACCTCGGCGTCGTGAGCGCGCAGCTGGGCGACCGCGCCGGCGCCGTCAAGGCCTGGGAGCAGTACCTGAAGCTCGAGCCCGACGGACCCCACGCCGCGTCGATCCGCGCACAGATCGAAGACATGAAGCGGGGCTCCTAGCCCCGTCCACGCCGTGCCCAGGACGAGCGCCGGGATCCTTCTCTTTCGCGGAAGCGGTCCGGCGCTCGAAGTGCTTCTGGTCCATCCCGGCGGACCGTTCTGGGCCAAGAAGGATCTCTGGGGCATTCCCAAGGGCGAGATCCACTCCGGCGAAGATCCGCTCGAAGCGGCGCGGCGCGAATTCGAGGAAGAGACAGGCTTCGCGGTCGATGGCCAGTTCCTGCCGCTCGGCGAGGTGCGGCAGAAGAGCGGAAAGATCGTGCGCGCGTGGGCGGTGCGCGGCGATCTCGACGCCGCCGCGATCCGGAGCAACGAGTTCGAGGTGGAGTGGCCGCCGGGCTCGGGGCGAAAGCGATCGTATCCCGAGATCGATCGCGGCGCCTGGTACCGTCTCGACGAAGCCGCGCGTCGGATCCGGCCCGAGCAGCGCCCCCTCCTCGACGCGCTCGCCGCTACGCTTCGAAGCTGAACCCCTCCGCTTCCGCCCGCGCGAGCGTCGCCGCGTCGTCGATGTCGTAGTGTGGCGGGAGCAGGCGCACCGTGTAGCCGAGCGACCGCGCCCGCGCGAGCGTGGCCTCGAGCGTGCGGCCCGTGCTCCATGGGATCCCCTCGAAGATCGCGCTCCGGTCTCCGCGCGTGCCGACCAGGTAATAGCCGCCGTCGTCCGCAGGACCCAGCACCACGTCGCACTCATCGAGCGCGGCGATGGCCTCCGCGATCCGCGCGGGATCGAGCGTCGGGCTGTCCGCGCCGATCGCGACCACCGACCTGGCGTCGCCCGCGCGCAGGGCGCGGAACGCAGCCGCGAGCCGCGCGCCGAGATCGCCCTCCGCTTGCGGGGTCAGATCCACGCCCGCGGCGCGGATGGCCAGGACGAGCGCGGGATCGGGATCGCCATCGAGGAACAGGGTGAACGGGACGTCGATCGCGCGAGGGAAGCGGTGGAGCGTTTCCAGGAGACACGCCCGCGCCACCTGCGCCGCCGCCTCGGGCGTGTAAGGCGGCGTGAGGCGCGTCTTGGCCCGGCCCGGCACGGGGGCTCGAGCGAGGATCGCGACCGCCGCCTTCATCCGCTCGCGCGCCGGCGGAGCGCCGCCATCGAGGGGAACGGACCCGACGTGCGCCTCAGATGAAAGAGGACCTGCTGGAGGTAGCCGCGTCCCGGCCCCAGCCGTACGGCCCAGCGCGCCAGCTCCTCGTCGCGCGCGTGGGGGCGCGCCATGAGCTCGCGCGTCGCGCGGCGGATCCATCGGTCGACGGGATAGGCCTCGAGCCGGTCGAGACCGAAGAGGAGCACGCAGTCGGCGATCTTGGGACCCACGCCGGGGAGCGAGGTCAGCTCGTCCCGCGCCTCGGCGAGCGGAGCCGAGCGGAGCCGGGCCCAGAACGCGTCCGGATCCTCCGCGACGCGCTTCGCGGTGCCGAGCAGGTAGGGCGCGCGAAAGCCGACGCCCGCCTGCCTCAGGTCCGATTCGCGCGCTCGCGCGATGGCGAGCGGACCGGGGAACGCCCGGCGCTCGGAGCCGGAGATTTCCTCCCCGTGCCGCAGCGCGATCGCCTCGAGGTTGGCGCTGATCTTCCCGATGTTCGCCGCGGCGGAGCAGATGAACGCCGCGAGGGTTTCCCACGGATCCTGGCGGAGGAGCCGGAGCCCGAGGAGCGGCGCGAAGCCCGGGATCCCGAGGAGCTCGCGGGCCGCGTCGAGGTGCCCCTCCGGATTCTCGTCCAGGCGGAAGTAGCGTGTGAGGTGGGGGAGATCGGAGGGACCCGCGGACTCGACCGTGAGCATGCCGCCCCCAACGCCGAGCACCCGGAGCTCGGCGCCCCCGACGATCCCGGACCAGGGGCCGCCCTCCTCGCGGCGCCAGCGGAAGGCCTGGCCGCACGAAAACGTGGCTTCGAGGTCGAGAGGGCCGGAGACGGGGAGCATGAGGCGCACGGGACGAGGGTCGTCCGCGCGGCGGCGCGCCGTCAATGCCATTCCGAGGGCCCAAACGGGGGTTTCCGTTGACGCATCACGATTTGGCGTGGGAAGATCGCCCGGCGCTTGACTCTTCTACCCCACGAACGCGGACGCCCGATCCCGGCACAACCGACGATGACCTCACCGACGCTCCGGCATGTCCCATGGTTGCGCCTCGCGGCGATGCTCGCGGCCGCGGCGATCGTCGTCGCGCTCCACGGCGCGCGGGCGGACGATCGAGCCGTTTCGACCGGACAGGTCACGCCCGCGGGGCCGGCCACCGGTCGGATCGGCATCCGTCTGGTGCGGCTCCTCTCCGAGGTGCCCGAGGAGGTCGCGAAGCGAAGCGGGCCGTTGCACGATCTCCGAGTGGAGCTCGTGCCGGGCAACGTGATCGTCTTCCGCAAGGGTTCCGAGTTCGCCGCGCTCCTTCCCATCGACAAGATCCAGGGACGCGCCGACTCGCTCCGCTACTTCTATTACGTCGAGAAGAGCCCGATGTTCTGGTTCTTCGGCGGCGCCCGCTCGAAGGGAATCCGCGCCGTCGCGGACGGGAGCGCGTTCCAGTTCGATACGTTCCGTCTGTTCTGGGGCAACGGAGGCGAGCACGCCGGCTGGCTCTACTTTCCGGAGACGGCCGAGAATCAGGGCCTTCGCTTCTCCGTCGTGAGCGGACAGTCGGTGGACCAGGCCGATCCGAAGGAGACGAAGTACTGGGTGGAGCTGGGATCCGAGGGGAAGGCGGGCTTCTAGCGTGTGGGCTCGGATCCGCGACCTCCTCCTTCACAACCTCGGCCTCAAGCTCGCGTCGCTCCTCCTGGCGCTCCTCCTCTACGCCCACGTCGTCACCGACCAGCAGCGCGAATCCCGGCTCACCATTCCGCTCGCCCTGACCGGCCTTTCCGACACCCTGGCCCTGTCGGGGCGCGTGCCGAGCCGAGTGATCGTGGACGTGCGGGGCAAGTGGAAGGACCTGATCCGGCTCGGCCTGATCGGCCGCCAGCTCACGGTGGATCTGGCCGGGGTATCGCCCGGGCGCTTCCAGAAGTCGATCTCGGCGGACGACGTGCGCGAGCGGGCGATCCCGGCGGAGCTGGCCAAGGCGGTCGACGTGACCAACGTCATCGAGCCTCGGACGGTGGACGTGGTCATCGAGCCGAAGCGGAGACGGACGGTGGCCCTCCTGCCGCGCCTGACCGGATCGCCGGCCGAAGGCTACGCCGTGGTGGGCACCCCCGAGATCGACCCCGACACGGCGGTCGTCGCCGGACCGCAGTCCCTGGTGCAGAATCTCGACACCCTGCGCACGCTACCGGTTGACATCGCCGGAGAACGAGAGAGAATTCAGCGTCAAGTCCAGCTGGACACGGGCGCGAGCCCGATCGTGGTCCAGCCGCGGCGTGTCCTCGTGACACTTCGCATTGCCCGGACGGCGCCTGACTCCATGGCGCACCCCTGATCCCGACGGCGCAATTCCCGGAGAAGGAGATCGCGACGAGATGAAGAGAACCACCGACCCGACACTGCCTGCCGCCGAGACTTCGGCACCGGGCTACCCCGAAGGCGATCGGCGGCGAGTCCCCGAAGGGCTCACGCTGGTCCCCACCAAGATCTTCTTCACCAAAGGGGTGGGAAGCCACCGGGACGAGCTGCGCTCCTTCGAGCTGGCGCTCAAGGATGCCGGCATCGAGAAGCTCAACCTGGTCCACGTGTCGAGCATCTTCCCGCCGCTGTGCAAGATCATCTCGCGCGAGGAGGGGAGCAAGCTGATCGCCCCCGGCTCGATCGCGTTCTGCGTGATGGCCCGCCAGGCGTCGAACGAGATGCGGCGGCTGATCGCCTCGTCCATCGGCTGCGCGCTGCCGGCCGACAAGAACACCTACGGCTATCTGAGCGAGCACCACGCGTACGGCCAGACCGACGAGGCGGCCGGCGATTTCGCGGAGGACATGGCCGCGTCCATGCTCGCCTCCACGCTCGGCGTGGAATTCGACGAGAACGCGAACTGGGACGAGAAGGAGCAGGTGTTCAAGATCTCCGGCGAGATCGTCCGCACGTTCAATGTCACGCAGTCGGCCGTCATCGCGAACAAGGGATGGACGACCGTCGTCGCCGCCGGCGTGTTCATCTTCTGATCCCCCAACCCACCCAATCGATGAGGAATCCCATGGCCTGGAATCGCACCGCCTGGATCCTGCTCGCCTCGCTCGCTCTCACGGGCTGCGCGGGCGGCAAGAAGTCCAGCGATACCGCTCCCGACACCACCGCATCGACCGCGCCGTCCGCCGGATCCACCACGGCCGAGCCTTCCGGAGGCACCATGCCTGACGCTTCGACCGGGGCCGCCCCGGGAACCATGCCGGTCAAGCCCGATCCGACCCCGGCGCACATCACGGTCCAGCACATCCTGATCGGATTCTCGGGCTCGGTGCCCGGCAAGGGGATCACGCGGTCGAAAGAGGATGCGAGGAAGCTCGCCTACGACATCCTGGCGCGCGCGCGTAAGGGAGAGGATTTCGACGCCCTCGTCCAGCAGTACACGGACGACTCGCCTCCCGGGATCTACGGCATGGCGAACACAGGCGTGACGAAGGGAATGGACGAGTTCCAGCGCGAGCAGATGGTGCCCGCGTTCGGGAACGTCGGCTTCGCGATCAGCGTCGGGAACATCGACATCGCGGACTACGATCCCTCGACCAGCCCCTACGGCTGGCACATCATCAAGCGGCTGAAGTAGCGGTTTGCCCTGCGGGCCCGCCCGGCGCACCGCCGGGCAGGCCCAGGGCTTCGAAGCATAGGGCGGCGATATCGGTCAGCCGCTCGGGCGCCCGCTTCGGCGTCCACGATCCCCACAGCGCGAAGTGGGCGGGATTGAGCGTGTGGGTCCGCACCCTCCCATCCTCCACGTTTCCATGATCGCTCACCACGACGACCGCAAGACGCTCGAGGTCCGCGCGTGCGAGCACCGTCTCGAGCGCGCGATCCAGATCCGAGAGACAGCGCTTGGCGCGCTCCGCGTCCTGATCGTGTCCCGCGCGATCGGTCTCGAAGTACTCGAAGAGCGAGAAGTCCTGGGCCATCGCCTGCTCCGCGATGATGGCTCCCGCCTCTTCCGGCGTCCGGAGCGGAACGTCGTAGCCCCGCTCCCGCATGCGCCAGTGGGTGAGGTCGTGCACGACGCCCCGCCCCGCGAGGAGATCCTCCAGCGTTCGAAACGGCGCGCCCGATGCGATCGTGGCGAGCGATGTCGCCGAGAGCCGGCGCTTGGACGGCTCCGTCTGGAAGAAGGTCGTTCCGTACGCATTCAGGAAACTCGCCGATCGGCCCGCCTCGCGAATCCTTCTCAAGATGGAGTGCTCGGCGATGATCGCCCGGAGCGTTGGGCCGGGAAACCCGGAGACGTGCCGTCCCATCACGGCCGGCGCGTTCACCCCGGTGAGGATCGCGGTCTGCCCGGTCGCGCTCTGGGGAAGTCCCGGAACACCCAGCGAGGCATCCACGCCGTGCGCCAGGACGGGGGTCGAACCGGAACGGGAGCTGGGTCGACGCGTCGCGGTCAGTGCGAGCGTGGGGTAGTCGCCGCTCGCGACCACGTTCACGTCGGGGTCGTCGGAGCCGACGCCAAGGCCGTCGATGAAGAAGAGAAGGACCCGCCTCATGGGGTGGGACCGCCTGAAACGAAAACGGGAGCCGCACAGCTAGCGCTGGGTCGGTGCAGGGCCGGCGACGTGGATTCATGGACCTGCGCTAGGGGGCTCCCGAATTCGAAGTCTGAGATGGTCTTACGCAACGCACGTGCCACGGATCGGGATTCCACGCTTCTGTAACCTCGCCCTGGGCAGGCGATTGCGAGACGGCTTGCCCCCGGCTTTTCGGCCCCTACGGATCGACCCTTCCAAATGCCCGAGAACCGGGCGGAGGCGTTGCAGGCGGCGCTTTGAACCCGGAAACCGTAGCGGGAAAAAGCCTTGACACGCTTCGCGACGGGTCTATAGTCCCGTTTCGCGTGCCGCGGTTCGCTTAATCGTAATACCCGCTCCACTTTATAGCGACCCGCGGCGCGTAGAGTGCGCCCGGAGCTGGGCACCGTGCCCCGCGCACCGGAAGCGCGGGCGGAGTGGGCTCGCCAGGAGGGTCTGATGACCAAGGCTGATATCGTCGACGAAATTGCCGAGCGGACCGGCCTGACCAAGAAGGACGTGGCGGATACCGTCGACCAGTTTCTCGATGCGGTGTCGCGCGCTCTCGCCTCGGGCAAGCACATCGAGATCCGGGGCTTCGGCACCTTCAAGGTGAAGGATCGGAAGTCGCGCCTCGCGCGCAATCCGCGCACCGGCGAATCGGTGCCCGTTCCGCCACGCCGGGTGCCCGTGTTCAAGGTGTCCAAGGAGCTCAAGGACATCGTCGCCCAGATCTGACGGATTCGGCCCGCGAGGGCCTGTCGATTGAAATCGAAACGGGACGCCCCGGTCGGGACGTCCCGTTTTTTTCGTCTCGTGTGGAAGCGCGCTCAGTTGCGCCGGTCTCGAAGGATCAGGAGCCGGACGAGCTGGAGCATGGCCGCGGCCGCGGCGGCCACGTACGTGAGCGCGGCGGCGTCGAGCACCTTCTTGGCCCCGGCCTGCTCGTCCGGGGAGACGAGACCGAGCTGGTTCAGCTGGACGAGCGCGCGGCGGCTCGCGTCGAACTCCACGGGGAGCGTGATGACCTGGAACGCCACCCCGAAGCTGAAGAGGAGGATGCCGATGTCGATCAGGCTCACGCCCGCGATCCGGACACCCGGCACGAAGAAGAGCCCGATCAGGAGGATGGGCCACGCCAGCATCGTACCGATGTTGGCGAGCGGGAAGATCGCGGTCCGCATCTGGAGCGGCGCATAGCCCTTGGCATGCTGGATGGCGTGTCCCACCTCGTGCGCCGCCACGCTGATCGCGGCCACCGAGGGCTGCGAGAAGTTGTGCGGCGACAGGCGGACCACCTTCTTGATCGGATCGTAGTGATCCGAGAGGAAGCCTTCGCCCTCGACCACCTCGACGTCCGTGATCCCGTTCTGGCTCAGAATCGTACGCGCGATGTCGCGTCCCGTGCGCCGGCTCGCGGCCAGGATCTCGCTGTACTTTTGGTACGTCGACTTGACCTTGGTCTGGGCGTAGAAGGCCAGGATCATCGCGGGGATCAGAAGCAGCATCGTCGGATCCCAGAACGGCATGAACATCGTGCGGTTACCTCCGTTCGAGTTGGGGGGCGTGAGTCCGCTCCCCTATACTGCCGTGCTGCGGGAGCGGTTCCACCCCTTCTGGACACTGAGACTATCATCGGCCCTGGGCCGATTCAACGAATCGGGGCTTGATTGACAACGGCTTACGTCGATCTGAGAAGCGACACGGTGACCCGGCCGACCGCGGCGATGCGCCAGGCCATGGCCGAGGCCGAGGTCGGGGACGACCACTTCGGCGAGGATCCGACGGTGCGCCTCCTCGAGGAAGAGACGGCCCGGCTCCTCGGCAAGGAGTCGGCTCTCTTCGTGCCGAGCGGCTCCATGGGGAACCAGATCGCGATCGGCATCCAGGCCCGCCGCGGGGACCAGGTGCTCCTGCACGAGCAGAGCCACGTCGCCTACTCCGAGGAGGCCGCGCTCACGAGCTTCCTCGGTCTTCGGCTCCTGCCCGTCGTCGGCGACGCGGGACGGCTCGCGCCGGAAACGATCGCGGCGGCGCTCGACGCGGCCGCGCGCGAAGGGAACGGACGCGTGGGATTGGTGGAGCTCGAGAACAGCCACAACTGGGCGGGGGGTGCGGTCTACGACGTCGAGCGGCTCCGCCGCGCGGCCAAGCCCGCCCGCGAGCGCGGGCTTCCCGTGCACCTGGATGGCGCGCGCCTCTGGAATGCCTCGGCCGCGACCGGCACGCCCGTCTCCGCGTTCGCCGACGCGGCGGACACCGTGATGGTCTGCTACTCGAAGGGTCTCGGCGCGCCGGTGGGATCGGCGATCGCCGGGCCGAAGGCTCTGATCGGGGAAGCGCGCACGCTCCGGAAGCGCTTCGGCGGCGGCATGCGCCAGGCGGGGATCCTGGCCGCGGGCGCGCTCCATGGACTTCGCCATCATCGCGAGCGCTTGGCCGACGACCACGAGCGCGCGCGGCGGCTCGCCGAAGCGCTCGCCTCGGTGCCTGGCCTCACGATCGATCCCGGGACCGTGACCACGAACATCGTCATCGTCGAGGTGACGCCCCACGAGCGCGTCCAGGATCTCGCGGATCGCGCCGCACGAGCCGGGGTGAGGCTCCTCGCCTTCGGCGGCCCCGGCCGATTCCGCGCCGCGACGCACCTCGACGTGGACGACCCCGCCATCGACCGCTCGATCGACGTGATCCGGGCGGCGGCCCGCGAGCTCAAGTTGGGTCGCGCGTGAGCGGCGAGCCCGAGCCCGGCACCCTCTATCTGGTCGCGACTCCCATCGGCAACGTCGACGATCTCTCGCCGCGCGCGCGGCACATCCTCGCCGAAGCGGGTGTCGTCGCCGCCGAGGACACGCGGCACACGCGGGGACTCCTCGCGCGCTTCGGCATCGACCGCGCGCTCGTCTCGTATCACGACCACAACAAGGACGCGCGGACGCCGGAGCTCGTGGGGCGCCTTCGGGAAGGGATGTCCGTGGCGGTGGTCTCCGACGCAGGCTCGCCCGGGATCTCCGATCCCGCGTTCACGCTCGTGCGCGCCGCGGTGCGCGAGGACCTTCGCGTCGTGCCGATCCCCGGCCCGTCGAGCGTTCTCTGCGCGCTCGAGGTGTCCGGACTTCCCACCGACCGATTCGCGTTCGAGGGATTCCTCCCGCGAAAGCCCGGGCGGCGGCGCACCCGCATCCGGGAGTTGCGCGAGGACCCCCGCACCCTCATCTTCTTCGAATCGCCGCACCGGCTCGCCGCGGCGCTCCGCGATCTCATGGCGGAGCTGGGGGACCGGCCGGCTTCGATCTCGCGCGAATTGACGAAGAAGTTCGAGGAGACCCGCCGCGGTCCGCTCTCGTCGCTCCTCGTGTGGGCCGGAGCGAAGACGCCGCGCGGCGAGTTCGTGCTCGTGGTCGGCGGTGCGCCCAAGGAGGGCGACGACCGCGAGGAGGCCGAAGAGCCTCCGCCAAGGGACGAGTGGGAGGAGAGGGAATGACCGAGGGCTGGAAGGAGCGCGGGCGTTCGTGGTTCCGTCCCATCGGGGCCGCGCTCGCGAAGCGCGGCGTCAAGCCCGACCATCTCACCATCGCGGGGCTCGGCTTGGCCATCCTCGCCGCGCTCCTCCTCGCGCGCGGCGACTTCCTGAGCGCCGCCGTCGTGCTGGGGCTCTCCGGCCTCTGCGACATGCTGGACGGGGATGTCGCCCGCGCGACCGGGACCGCCTCGACGTTCGGCGCGTTTTTCGACTCCACGCTCGACCGGGTCGGCGAGGGGGCTCTCTTCGCCGGTCTCGCCCACTACTACTACACGACGTCCACCGGGGGCTCGGTCTGGTTCCGGGGCAACATCGAGGGGAGCGCGCGCTGGGGGGATCCCAACGGTCAGACCCTCGCCGTCCTCTCCCTCGCCACCCTGATCCTCGCCTTCCTGGTCTCCTACACCCGCGCCCGGGCGGAGGGGCTCGGGCTCGAGTGCAAGGTGGGGATCATGGAGCGGCCCGAGCGGCTCCTAACCCTTGCGGCGGGCGCACTTCTGGGGCCGAGATTCCTCCCGGGGGTGCTGGGAATCCTCTTCCTGTTAACCCTCGTCACCGTGCTCCAGCGCGTGTATCATGTTCGGCGTCTCACCCGTACCCCGGCACCCTAGAAACCGCATGGGCGAACCGGCCCGGTCGCCCGCCCCGAAGCCATTCCGCAGACACCGACCCCGGGCCGAATATGGAGGTAGAAAAACCAGATGGCCAAGATTCGCGTGGGCATCATCGGCGTGGGCAACTGCGCCTCGTCTCTCGTGCAGGGCGTTCACTACTACCGGAACGCGAAGGACACCGACTTCGTGCCGGGGCTCATGCACGTGAATCTGGGCGGCTACCACGTCCGGGACATCGAGTTCTCGGCCGCGATCGACATCGACAAGAACAAGGTCGGCCGCGACCTCGCGGACGCCATCTTCACGTGGCCCAACAACACCTACAAGTTCACCGACGTGCCCCGGCTCGGCGTTCCGGTCGCGCGCGGCATGACCCATGACGGCCTCGGGCAGTACCTCTCCAAGATCATCCAGAAGGCCCCCGGCTCGACCGCGGACATCGTGCGCCTCCTCAAGGACACGAAGACCGACGTCGTCATCAACTACCTCCCCGTGGGGAGCGAAGAGGCGACGAAGTGGTACGTCGAGCAGATCCTCGAGGCGGGCTGCGCGTTCGTGAACGCGATTCCGGTCTTCATCGCGCGCGAGAAGTACTGGCAGCGCCGCTTCGAGCAGCGGAAGCTCCCGGTGATCGGCGACGACATCAAGTCGCAGGTCGGCGCGACGATCGTTCACCGCGTGATGACGCGGCTCTTCCGCGAGCGCGGCGTGCGCCTCGAGCGGACCAGCCAGCTCAACGTGGGCGGAAACACCGACTTCCTCAACATGCTCGAGCGCTCGCGCCTCGAGTCGAAGAAGATCTCGAAGACGAACGCCGTCACCTCGATGCTCGACTACGAGATCGGCGAGAAGAACGTCCACATCGGGCCGAGCGATTACGTCGAGTGGCTGGACGACCGGAAGTGGGCCTACATCC
>DASUFL010000036.1:0-4283 GCA_036274595.1 Candidatus Eiseniibacteriota bacterium
GGCGCACACGTTCGACGACGTGAAGAAGAAGACGGAGGAGGACGAGGCCAAGGCGAAGGCGGAGGCGGCGAAGAAGAAGGCCGCCGAGGCCGCCGCCGCGAAGGCCGCGGCCGCGAAGGCCGCTCCCGCGGAGAAGCCGGCGGAAGGCGAGGCCAAGCCCGCGGAAGGCGCCGCACCGGCCGCGCGCCCCGAGCGTCCGGCCCGGCCCCCGAAGCCCCCCGCAAGTGAGGAGCCGAAGGCGCCGCCCGAGGGCGAAGGCGCCCCGAACACGGAGGAGAAGCCGTGACGCCCGCCGAGGCGCTTCGCGAGGCGATGCCCGACGCGGTCGAGGAGGCCGTGGACGACGGCACGCACCCCTTCGTGCGCGTGAAGGCGGCAAAGATCGTCGAGGCCGCGCGCGTGCTGCGCGAGAAGTGCGGGGCGGAGATGCTCCACCAGGTCTCGGGCGTCGATCGCCCGCCGGACAAGATGGAGGTCGTCTACCACTTCACGCGGATCGCGCCCGATCCGGCGTTCCTCTGCCTGAAGGTCACCGTGCCGCGATCGGACCCGGTCGTGCCGTCGCTCGCCAACGAGTGGTCGAGCGCCAACTGGGGCGAGCGCGAGACGTGGGACCTCGTGGGGATCCGCTTCGAGGGCCACCCGCACCACTACCGGATCCTGCTTCCCGAGGACTGGGAGGGGCATCCGCTGCGGAAGGACTACCCGTATCCCGTCGAGTACCACGGGGTGGATTGCGTCGAATGACGGTCATCCAGGGAGTCAAGCTGGACCAGGGCGAGCGCGCGGCGCCGACGCTGCCGAAGGACATCCTCACCGAGGAGCTCGTCTTCAACATGGGCCCGCAGCACCCGTCCACGCACGGCGTGCTCCGGGTCGTGCTGCGGACGGACGGCGAGGTCGTGCACGACTGCCAGCCGATGGTCGGCAACATCCACCGCTGCTGCGAGAAGATCCTCGAGAGCGTCACGTACGTGCAGGGGCTGCCCTACGTCGACCGGATGGACTACTTGGGCGCTCTCAACATGGAGTTGGGGCTCGTCCTCGCGGTCGAGAAGGCCGGGGCCGTCGAGGTGCCGAAGCGCGGGCAGTACCTGCGCGTGATCATGTGCGAGATCAACCGCGTGATCAGCCACCTCTTCGCGGCCGGCCAGTTCGGCCTCGACATGGGGGCGTTCACGCCGTTCCTCTACATGTTCCGCGAGCGCGAAGAGGCCCTCTCGCTCCTGAACGAGGTGACGGGCGGGCGGCTGCTCTACCACTACATCCGGTACGGCGGCGTGACGCGCGACGTGTCGGACGACTGGCGCCGCCGCTGCATCGTCTGGTGCGACCGGGTCGCGGCGCACATGGACGAGTACAACAACCTGCTCACCTACAACCACATCTTCCTGAACCGGACGGTGGGCGTGGGACTCATCGACAGGGACACCGCGCTGCGCTACGCGGCGACGGGCCCGATCCTCCGCGCCGCCGGCGTCGCGCGCGACCTCCGCAAGGACATGCCGTACTCCTCCTACGAGGATTTCGACTTCAAGGTGCCGGTCGGGCCGCACGACAAGGGCGTCGTCGGCGACTCGTGGAACCGCCACCGGCAGCGGCTCCTCGAGCTCGAGGAGAGCCTGAAGATCATCCGGCAGGCGATCGACAAGCTGCCCGCGGGCGACGTCAGCAACCCCAAGATCTCGCGCGGCTGGAAGGCGCCCGAGGGCGAGGCCTACGTCGCCTCCGAGGCGCCGCGCGGCGAGATCTCCTGCTACTTCATCTCGGACGGCGGCAAGTCGCCCTTCCGCGCCCGGATGCGCGGGCCGAGCTTCCAGAACATCTCGCTCCTGGGCGAGACGTCGAAGGGGCTCCTGATCGGCGACCTGATCGCGCTCATGGGCTCGATCGACATCACGCTGGGGGAGTGCGACCGGTGATCCTCGCCGAGACCGCGCCCCTCTCCAGCCACATCGCCGGATGGCTCGCCGGCCTGGTCGGGATGGAGCCGAGCTGGCTCTTCTCGGCCGTCGGCGCCGTCGTGGTCGCGGTCGCCATCCTTGCGCTCGTCGTCACGCCGGTGGGCCTCGGCGGCGTCTACCTCGAGCGGAAGCTCGCGGGCCGCATGCAGAACCGCCGCGGCCCGAACCGCGTCGGCCCCTACGGCCTCCTGCAGACGCTCGCCGACGGCGTGAAGCTCCTCGCGAAGGAGGACATCCTCCAGCGCGGCGCCGACTCGCCGCTCTTCCGCTTCGCGCCCTACATCGTGTTCATGGCGGCGTTCGCCGGGTTCGTGGTGCTGCCCTTCGGGCCGGGCGTCGTCGCCGCGGACCTCGACGTCGGCGTCTTCTACTTCCTCGCGCTCATCGCGCTCGAGACGGTCGGCATCGTCATGGCAGGCTGGTCCTCGAACAACAAGTGGAGCCTCCTCGGCGCGATGCGCGAGGTGGCGCAGGTCGTGAGCTACGAGCTGCCGCTCGGCCTCGCGGCGATGTGCCCCGCGCTCGCGGCGGGGTCGCTCTCGCTCGTCGCGATCACCGACTACCAGGCCGGTCCCGCCTGGAACTGGCTCCTCTGGCGCCACGGCTACTGGGCCATCGCGATGGTGCCCGCCTTCCTCCTCTTCTACACGGCGGGCCTCGCCGCGGCGAAGCGGGCGCCCTTCGACCTGCCGGAGGCGGAGTCGGAGCTCACCGCGGGATTCCACACCGAGTACTCGGGCATGCGGTTCGGGATGTTCTTCCTTCCCGAGTACGCCGTGATGCTCTCCCTCTCCGCCGTCACGTCGGTGCTCTTCCTCGGCGGCTACCACGACCCCCTCGGCCTCTCGGCGGCGGGCGGCATGTTCGCCGGCGTGTGGTGGTGGGGGCTCATCTGGTTCTTCCTGAAGACCACGTTCCTCTTCCTCTCGCAGATCGCGCTCCGCTGGACGCTGCCGCGCATCCGCATCGACCAGGTCATGTACCTCTGCTACAAGGTCCTGCTCCCGATCGGCATGGGCTGCTTGCTGCTCTCGGCGGCGCTGAGGCTTCTCGGATGATGGCACTCCGGCAGTGGGCGCACCGGGTCTGGATGGGGCTCAAGACCACATGGATCGGCCTCTCGATCACGGTCCCCTACATCTTCCGGCGGCCCTACACGCTCCAGTATCCCGAGGAGCTCCCCGAGATCCCGCCGACCGAGCGCGGGCTGCACGTCTTCGAGATCGACAAGTGCATCGCGTGCGACCAGTGCAGCAAGATCTGCCCCGTGGACTGCATCGTGATCGAGGCCGAGGGGAAGGGCAAGACCGCGCGCATCCGCACCTTCGAGATCGACTACACGAAGTGCCTCTTCTGCGCGCTCTGCTGCGAGCCCTGCCCGACGGAGTGCATCCACATGGGCCCGCACTTCGACCTCGTGGGCTACACGCGCGACGAGGTGATCATCGACTACGCCGACCGCGAGAACCCGCGTTGCTTCAGCGAGGGGGAGAAGATCCCGTACGAGATCGCCTCCTTCTCCCGCAAGTGAACCGATGAGCGCCGAGGTCATCCTCTTCTGGCTCTTCGCCGCGATGGCGGTGGCGGGCGGCCTCATGGCCGCGCTGCTCCCGCGCATCGTGCACGCGGTCTTCAGCCTGCTGCTCTGCTTCGTGGGCGTGACCGGGATCTACGCGCTCGCCGGCGCGGACTTCCTCGCGGTGACCCAGGTGGTCGTGTACGTCGGCGGCGTGCTCGTCCTCTTCGCGTTCGGCATCCTCCTCACGGGGCGCACGGCGCTCACCCTCGGCGACAAGGAGGTCAGGAACCGGAAGGTCGGCCTGCTGCTCGGCACGCTCCTCGGCGCCGGCCTCATCGCGGCGATCTCCGCGTCGATCTTCCGCACCGCGCCCGCGATCCCCGCCGAGGGGACGTCCGAGGGGCTCGGGAAGCTCCTCCTCGGCGAGTACATCGTCCTGTTCGAGTTCGCCTCGGTCCTGCTCCTCGTCGCGCTCATCGGCGCGGCCTACCTCGTGCGGCGGCAGCCGTCGCCCCCGGAGCCCCCCCAGTGAACGTCGGCCTGTACCACTACCTCCTGCTCGGCGCGATCCTCTTCGCGACCGGCGTGGCCGCCGTGGTGACGCGTCGCAACGCGATCGGCGTGCTCATCGGCGTCGAACTGATCCTCAACGCCAGCAACGTCAACCTCGTCGGGTTCAGCCGCTTCTCCGGCGGCCTCGACGCGCAGGTCTTCGCGCTCTTCGTGATCGTGCTCGCCGCGGCGGAGGCCGCCGTCGCGCTCGCGATCATCCTGCAGCTCTTCGACAAGCGGACCGACGT
>DASUFL010000037.1:0-13074 GCA_036274595.1 Candidatus Eiseniibacteriota bacterium
GGTGAGGTGACCGCCGTCGTCTTCGCCGTCGCCGCGCGCGGCGAGCGCTTCGCGGAGCACCCGGGGCACCCCTTCCACCAGGGCCCCCCTCACGGCCGGGAGATGGTCCTCGCGCAGGACCTCGTCGTCCTCGAGGAGGACGATCCTCTCGAGGAGATTTCGGAGCTCGCGCACGTTCCCGGGCCAGCGGTAGCTCCGGAAGATCGCCTCGACCTCGGGATCGATGTTGAGGAAGGCTTTCCGGAACTTCTCGTTGTAGAGCGCGAGGAAATGGCGGGCCAAGTGGAGGATGTCGTCGCCGCGCTCGCGCAGGGGCGGCAGCTCCACCGAGACCACCTTGAGACGGTAGTAGAGGTCCTGGCGAAACCGGCCCTCGCGCACCGCGGGGTCCAGCTCCCGGTTCGTCGCCGCGATGATCCGGAGGTCGACGAAGAGGTCGGCCGCGCCGCCCACGCGCTTGAACGTCCGGTCCTCGAGGAAGCGCAGCAGCCTCGCCTGCGTCGCCGCGGGCAGGTCTCCGACCTCGTCGAGGAAGAGCGTGCCCTGGTCCGCCAGCTCCACGAGGCCGCGCTTCGGCTCCCGCGCGTCGGTGAAGGCGCCGCGCTCGTGGCCGAAGAGCTCGTTCTCAAGGAGCTGCTCCTGGAACGAGGAGCAGTTGAGCGCGAGGAACGGCGCCGACTTCCTCGCTGATTCGAAGTGGACCGCCCGCGCGACCAGCTCCTTGCCGGTCCCGCTCTCCCCCTCGATGAGGACGGTGGTCGCCTCGCTCCCCGCGACCTTCTCGACCACGTCCCAGATCCGCCGCATGGCCGGCGACTCGCCGACGATCTTGGTCTTGAGGAAGGACTCGAGCTCGCCCCGGCGGAAGGCGTCGAGCTGGGTCTCGCGGACGAGCCCCGCCTTGAGCCGCTCCACCGCGAGCAGCATCTCGTGCATCTCGTACGGCTTCTTGAGGAAGTCGGTCGCGCCCTGCCGCATCGCCTCGACCGCGGTCGGGAGGTCGCCAAAGGCGGTGATGACCACGACCTTCATCTCGGGAGCCATGCTCTTGAGGCGCGGAAGGAGATCGAGGCCGCTCCCGTCGGGAAGCCGGAGGTCGAGGACCAGCACGTGCGGCGGGTCGCGCCGGACCGACTCGAGCACCTCGGCCGCGGTGCCGACCGCATCCACGTCGTAGTCTTCGCTACGCAGGAGCTTGGTGAGGGACTTCCGGATCAGCTCTTCGTCGTCGGCGATCCGGATCCGGAGCTTCACGCCTTCTCCTCCACCTTCTCGCGGGTCTCGGCCTTGGGTTCGCGCGCCTCCGCCTTGGGCTCGCGCGCCTCGGCCCTGGGTTCGCGCGGCTCCGCCCTGTGCTCGCGCGGCTCCGCCCTGGGCTCGCGCGGCTCGGCAGCCTTCGCCTCGCGGGCCTCAGCCTTAGCCTCGGCACGCTCCGCGACCTTCTCCACCGCCTTCACCTCCGGCCCTCCGTTCGCCGGGACGTCCTCCGGCACCAGCATCGCCGGGAGGGCGAATCGGAACGCCGCGCCGCCCTGCGCGAGGTTCCTCGCGGTGACGTTCCCGCCGTGCTCGCGGGCGATCTGGAGCGAGATCGAGAGCCCGAGCCCGGTCCCCATCGACCGGGTCGTGTAGAAGGGATCGAAGATCTTCTCCTTCACCTCCTCGGGAATCCCGGGGCCGGTGTCGGCGATCGTGAGGTCGACGTAGGCCTTCTTGTAGCGCGTCCGCCGGAGGCCCGTCGTCACCCGCAGGACGCCCCCATTCGGCATCGCCTGGATCGCGTTGATGACTAGATTGAGCACCACCTGCTGGACCATGTCGGGATCGACCTGCACCAGCGGGACGTCCGCCTCCAGATCCACGTCCACCTCGATCCCGCCGTCCATGAACCGGCGGGCGAGGATGTCGAGGACCTTCTCCACGATTTCGCGGAAGTCGGTCGGAACCGGGCGGGCCGCCTGGGGTCGAGCGAAGAGAAGGAGGTCGGTGATGATCTGCTCGATGCGGTCGAGCTCCTTGAGGACGTCCTGGAGGTCGTCCCGCCGGGAGTCGCCGGCGCGGAGCTTGGACGCGACGAACTGGACCGTGGTCCGGACGCCGGTCAGGGGATTGCGGATCTCGTGGGCGACGCGGGCGGAGAGCTCGCCCAGGGAGATGAGGCGCTCGGTGTTCCGGAACACCTCTTCTTCCGTGTCCGCGTCGACCAGGTCCTCGACCCGGATCAGGACGTCGCCCGAGTCCCCGAGGCCGGTCGCGCTGTAGCGCATGAGGACCTCGCGCTCGGCCACGGTGCCCCGGACCTCGCGGGTGGCCCGCGCCTCGGCGCCGCGCACCGGGAGGTACCAGCGCTCCGTCTCGGACTCGAACACGGCGGAGATCGGCTGTCCCACGACCACCGCGCGCTCCACGCCCCACCCCTTGGCGAGGGTGTCGTTGATGGCGGCGATGTGGCGGTCCTCGTCGAGGGCGAGCAGCCCCGTATCGAGCGCGTCGATGACGCGTCCGAGGAGGTCTCGCTCGATTTCCGGTGCTTCAACACGCGGCATGACGAACGCTCCGATCCTGAACGGACCTCATGATCACACCCTGCTACGCGTGCCGTGGTCCGTCAACTCAAAACGACCCATGAACCGACGCCGGAGCCCGTCCTTGCTTCGAGGGAGCGCCGCTGGTAGCCTTATCCGGATTTTTTGGAGGCTCTCGGCTCCCTCCGCGGCCCTCTCCACCCCACATTCAATCGAGGTGTTCCGGTCATGATGCAGTCGTTGCGCGACAACATGAAATTGGTCATCTGGATCACGGCCATCGCCTTCCTGGTCGGGTTCGGGATCCTTCAGCTTGGAGGCGTCCTCGACGACAACCCGATGCAGCGCCACTCGGGGGTCATCGCCCGGATCAACGGCGAGCCCGTCCGGCTGGAGGAGTACAACCGGGTCGTCCAGCAGATGACCCAGCAGCTCACGTCCCAGCGCCCCCTCCAGGAGGGCGAGGACAGCTACATCCGCGAGCAGGCGTGGCAGCAGATCGTGTCGATGAAGCTCATGGAGCAGCAGGCCAAGGCCCGCCACATCGACATCACGCCCGAGGAGATCAAGAGCGCGATCCGCCTCACGCCGCCCGACTTCGTGATGAAGGCGCCGATCTTCCTCACGGACGGCCAGTTCGATTACCGGAAGTACCTCTCGGAGATGGACAACCCCAACTCCCAGGTCCCGTGGGCGCAGGTCGAGGCCATCGTCGCCTCCCAGCTCCCGGCGCAGAAGCTCCAGACCGACGTCATCCAGGGCGCCAAGGTCTCGGACGGCGATGTGCGGGATCGCTTCCTCCTCCAGAACGAGAAGCTCAGCCTCCACTTCGTCGCCTTCGACCCGGACAGCTTCCCGATCGACACCGCGCGGGTCGGCGCGGCGGACGTGGAGAGCTACTACAAGGCCCACCCGGAGAAGTTCACCGGTCCGAAGCAGGTCAAGATCCAGGTGGTCCTCATACCCCGCGTGCCGAACGATTCGGACTTCTCGGCGGCGCGCGAGCGGCTCCAGGGAATCCTCGAGCAGGTTCGCGCCCTCCCCGATTCGTTCCCGATGTATGCCCGCACCTACTCCGAGATCGGGAGCGCGGCCGAGGGGGGCGATCCGAGGGGCGAGCCCTACTTCGAGGAGATGCGCCCGACCTTCCGTAACGGCCTCCGGAACGTGATCGCCGGCCAGATCTCGCCGATCATCAAGGAGGAGCGTTCGCTCCACATCTTCCGCGTCGATCGCCGCTATCCCGATCCGGTGACCGGGCGGGAGCGGATCAAGTACCACGAGATCGCGGTGCGCGTGCAGCCCGGCGCCGACGCGATCCGCGCGATCCGGAGCCAGGTCGCCGACATCGGTAAGGAGGCGAAGAGCCAGGGGCTGGCCGCGGTCGCGACCAAGCGCGGACTCCGCACCTTCCAGTCGCAATACTTCGCGGAAGGCATGAGCCAGAACAGCCTCTTCGACCGCTTCCCCGAGATCGAGCAGTGGTGCTTCAGCGCCCGGATCAATTCGATCTCCCATCCGATCCCGACCGAGGCCGGCTGGTACCTCTACCAGATCCTCGATCGCCGCGAGCCCGGGCTCCGGTCGCTCCAGCAGGTCGCGGGTGAGGCCAAGGAAGCGCTCATCCGGTCGCTCAAGGAAGCGCGCGCGCAGGAGGTCGCAAAGCAGGCGCTCGCCGCGGTCCAGACCGGGGCCAAGCCGGAGGACGTCGCGAAGCAGTACCGCGGCTCCTCCGATACGGCGGTGGATGTCACCAGGAACGGCGCCATGGGGCGCCTCGGCGTGGATCCGAAAGCGGTCGGTCAGCTGCTCAACGTGCCGGACCAGTCCTGGAGCCCGGTCATCACGGGCCAGATGGCGGTCTTCATCGCGCACATCGACAGCCACGTCCGGCCGACCGAGGAGCAGTACGAGTCGCAGAAGGTCGCGATCCGCCAGAGCCTCATGAACGAGCGCCGCCGCGTGGTCTTCGACGAGTGGATGCAGCAGGTCCGGCGCGAGGCGAAGATCGAGGACTTCCGAGAAGACTACTTCGAAGCTTGAGCGCGCCGCCCAGAGGCGGCGCAACTCCTTATGCGCCGCCAGCAGGCGGCGGAACTCCTGTTCTTTCCGCGAGGCACCAGCAAACACAAAAGGCGGGACCCGGAGCGATCCAGGTCCCGCCTCTGCTTTTACTATCCCTGCGTGGAAAGCACAGGGGTTCCGCCCGGCTGCGGCCGGGCGCTTGAGGCCCTCCGAACGAAGCCTACGGCTTCGTTCGCTTTACCTCTTCCCCATGCCCGCCCTCGACCTGCTTCCGATCGCTCGTCGAGAACTCGGTCTCCACTTCCCGCATGCCCTTCTTGAACTCGGTGATCCCCTTTCCAATCGAACGCCCGATCTCCGGGATGCGCTTCGCCCCGAAGACGAACAGCACGATCAGGAAGAGCCAGAACAGCTCCTGGGGGCCTAGATTGAACATCGCGTTCGCCCTTCTCTCGAGCCGCCCGCGCGGGCGGCTCCGTGGTGGTCAGCGCGGCTCGGTCCAGCGCCGTGCGTCACGGCCCACGATGACCGTGACATCGATCATTTCCTGGGTACCGACCTGTTGGATCAGATGCCGCGTGCCCAGGTATTCGGCAACGATCCTTCCCGACTGCGGCGATTCCGTCCGGTTCACGACCAGCGTGCTCCGGTAATCGGATCGATCCGCGTTGCTCACCTCCAGCACGTCGAAGCCGCCGTCTCTCAGGTACGAGGCCAGCTCCCCTGCCAATCCAGCCCGTCCGCTCCCGTTCAGGAGCTCGATCCGGATCGGATGCTTCGGCGTGCCCGCCGGCTTCGGCCCCACCCGGAGCGTCGCCGACACCGCGAACGCCGCGATGAGGAGGAGCAGGAGCCCGATGGAGAAGTCGAGGATCCTCGATTCGCGACTGACCTTCTTCGCCATCCGCGACGGCCTCCGCCGTCAGCTCCTCCGGCCCGTGCGCTTCCGCGCGGGCTTCCCGGCGCCCTGAAGCGCCCGGGCCAGCTTCGCGTACGTCCGATCCAGCGCCTCGGGCAGCACCTTGGTCGTCGCGGTCACGGGCATGAAGTTCGTATCCCCGTTCCAGCGCGGCACGATGTGCCAGTGGAGGTGCCCCAGCACCCCGGCGCCCGCCGCCCGCCCCAGGTTCATTCCCAGGTTGAACCCGTCCGGACGGTAGGCGCTCCCGATCGCCGTCTCGACCCGCCCGAGCCAGTCGCTCATCTCGGCCGCATCCTCGGCATCGAGCCGGGCCAGCGTGCCGACGTGCCTGGTCGGGGCCACCATCACGTGCCCCGTGTTGTACGGGAACAGGTTCATCATCACGAGCACGCGCGGCGTGACGGCCAGGACCAGATTCTTGGGGCCAGGTTTCGCCTTCGCGAGGCCGCAGAAGAGGCAGGGCTCCTTTCCCGCCTTCTTGGACCGGGCGCTGTCGATGAACGCCATCCGCCAGCCGGCCCAGAGCCGGTCCACGTCAACCCTCTCCCCAGGCGCGGAGCGTCTGCTCGACCATCGAGAGCTGCTCGGGCGTGTTCACGCCGAAGAGCTCCCGCGGATCGGACGCCTGGACGACGCCGACCCGAAGACCGCGTGCTTTGACGAGGGCGAGGGTATCCGTCAGATAATACTCCTTCTGCTCGTTCTCCGCTCGGAGGGACGCGAGGGCGTCCTTCAGGATGTCGCGGCGGAAGCAGTAGACCCCGGAGTTCACCTCGGCCACCTTCCGCTCCGCGGCGGTCGCGTCCTTCTCCTCGACGATCTTCTGGAAGTCGCCGCGCCGGTCGCGGATCACGCGTCCATAGCCCGCCGGATCATCCAGCTCGCCCGAGAGGAAGGTCACGCCCGAGCGGTCGGTGATGTGGCGCTCGATCAGCTTCCGGATGGTCATGGTCCGCACGAGCGGCATGTCGCCGGCGAGGACGAGGACGGTGTCCCCGCCCTTCTCGGCGCCCTTCTCGATCTCGGGCCAGGCCACCTGCACCGCGTGTCCGGTGCCTTGCTGCGGTGATTGCGTGACGAAATGCACGTCGCGTCCCTGGAGTGCTTCCTTGACCAGCTCCTCCTTGTGCCCCACGACGATCACCGTGTAGGACGGATGGAGCGGCGCGAGCTGGCCGAGGACGTGCAGGAGGAGCGGCTTGCCCAGGGCGCTGTGGAGCACCTTGGGAAGATCGGACTTCATGCGCTTTCCCAGCCCCGCCGCGAGTACGACCGCGGTGAAGGGTCCGAGTCCGAGCGGGTTCATGCGACCTCCCAGACGTGGAGATTCACGAGCGCGGGGCGCTCAGGGACATGTTGTCGATGAGCCGGGTGCGGCCGATCCGGACCGCGGCGATCAAAAGGCCGCGGCCGTCGAGGCGGTTCATGGGCTCGAACGTGCGCGGGTCGACGACGGCGAGATAGTCGATGCGGTCCGGCTTGGCCTCGCGCTGGAGCGTCTTCTTGGCCTCGGCGAGGATCGAGCGGACCGTGGCGCCCTCCCGCGCCCGCTCGCGCGCCGCCCTGAGCGCGCGCGGCAGCCCGCGGGCGCGGAGGCGCTCCTCGGGCGTGAGGTACGCGTTGCGCGAGGAGTAGGCGAGGCCGTCCCGCTCGCGCACCGTCGGGGACACCGTGAGGTGCACGGGGAGATCGAGGTCGCGGATCATGCGCCCGACGAGCGCGGCTTGCTGCGCGTCCTTCTGCCCCAGGTAGAGCGTGTGCGGCCGCACGGTCTCGAGCAGCTTGAGAACGACCGTGAGCACGCCGGTGAAATGCCCCGGCCGGATGGCTCCTTCATATTCATCCCCCATCGCCCCGGGCGTGACTTGCGTCGTGAATCCGGGCGGGTAGACCTCGTCCACCGTCGGCATGTAGAGCCAGTCGACGCCTTCCCCGCGGCAGATGCGCGCGTCGTTGAGATCGTTCCTCGGATAACGCTCGAAATCCTCCTTCGGCCCGAACTGGAGTGGATTCACGAAGACGCTCACCGCGAGCCTCCGGTTCTCGCCGCGCGCGCGGGCGAAGAGCGTGGCATGGCCGTCGTGGAGCGCCCCCATCGTGGGAACGAAGCCGATCGTTTCACCGCTTCTCCGGGCGCGGAGCGCCAGCTCGCGCATGGCGTCCGGGCGGGTCACGATGCGCAAGGATCGCGCTCCGGGGCGGCCGCGTAGCTTTCCTTGGCTGAGGGATAGCTGCCCCGGCGGACGTCGTCCTTGAACGCCGTGAGCGCCTGGCGCATCGCTCCGGCCACGTCCGCGTAGCGCCGGACGAACTTGGCCGGCTTCCCGAAGGAGAGCCCGATGAGATCGTGCAGCACGAGCACCTGGCCGTCGCAGCCGGGACCGGCGCCGATCCCGATCGTCGGGATCGTGAGCGACTTGGAGACTTCGGTTCCCAGCTCGAGCGGGATTCCCTCGAGCACGATGGCGAAGACCCCCGCCCGCTCGAGCGCGAGCGCGTCCTCGAGGAGCGCGTCCGCCGCTTCGCGCCCGCGCGCCTGCACGCGGTAGCCGCCGAAGCTGTGGACCGACTGCGGCGTGAGACCGAGATGCCCGAGCACCGGGATGTCGGCGGCCAGGATCGCGTCGACTTGCGCGAGCACGCGCCGGCCGCCTTCGAGCTTCACCCCCTCGGCGCCGCGCTTCACGAGGCGCGCGCTGTTCCGCACCGCGTCCTCGGGGCCGGACTGGAAGGAGGCGAACGGCAGGTCGACGATCGTGAGCGACCTCGGCTGCGCGCGCATCACGGCCCGGAGGTGATGCGACATCTCCGCCATGGTCACGGGGATCGTGGACTCGTAGCCGAGCACCACCATGCCGACCGAATCGCCGACGAGGATGAGATCGATCCCAGCCTCGTCGGCGATGCGGGCGGACGGGTAGTCGTAGGCGGTGACGGAGGTGATGCGCTCGCCACGCTGCTTCATCTCGCGGATCGTGCGCACGGTGACCTTGGGGCGTGGGGCGCCCGCGGGCTGGGGGCTCGAGCCCGCGCCGCCGCCGCCGTATCTCGCGGGGGTCTCCGACATCAGCGCGGCTCCTCCGCCCGGACGCCCGGATTCACGTAGGCCACGCCTTCCTTGTGCTCCACGATGCGCGTGATCAGGTCCTCGAGATCGTTGGTGCGATCCACGAAATTCATCTCGTCGGTGTTCACGACCAGGAGCGGCGCGTCGCGAAAGTGGAAGAAGAAGTAGTTGTAGGCCTCCGCGAGCGTGGCCGTGTACTTGGGATCCATCAGCTTCTCGTACGTGCGGCCCCGCTGCTGGATCCGCTCGACGATCCGCTCTGGGCTCGCCTGGAGATACACCACGAGGTCGGGCGCGGGCACTTCGGACTCGAGCTGCGGCGCGATGGCGTCGTAGAGCATCAGCTCGCGATCGCTCAGGTTGAGATTCGCGAAGATGCGGTCCTTCTGGAAGAGATAATCCGCCACGATCCCCTCGTGGAAGAGATCCGGATGGACGCGTTCCCGTAGGTCCTTGTAGCGGCTGACCAGGAAGAACATCTGCGTCTGGAACGCGTACCGGCGCGGATCCTTGTAGAAATCCGGCAGGAACGGGTTCGCTTCGGGCTCCTCGAGCACGAGGCGCGCGCGGAAGCGATCGGCGAGGAGCCGCGCGAGCGACGTCTTGCCAACGCCGATCACGCCCTCGATGGCGACGTAGCGACCGAGGAGCTGGGTCAACGGAGCACGCTCAGTACCAGAAACGGCCTCCCTTGCGCACGGACGGCGTGGGATCGAGCTTCTTGACCAGCTTCTTCACCGTCTCACCGATGGACGGATGCACGAAGTCGGGGTCCAGCTCGAGCATCGGGTGGAGCACGAACGCGCGGCGATGCGCCTCCGGGTGCGGCACCTGGAGGTCGGGCTCGTCGATTTGCGAATCGCCGTGGAAGAGGAGGTCGAGGTCGATGGAGCGCGGGCCCCAGCGCTGCGACCGCACGCGACCCATGCGCTTCTCGATCAAGAGGAGATGCCAGAGGAGCGTGCGGGCATCGAGCTCGGACTCGAGCCACGCGACGGCATTGAGGTACGCGGGCTGATCGACCTCGCCCACGGGATCCGTGTCGTAGAGCGAGGAGACGCGGAGCACGGAGGTGTGCGGGATGTCGCGGAGTCCCTCGACCGCCTTGCGGATGAGGAACTCGCGGTCCCCGAGATTGGAGCCGATGCCGACGAAGACGCGCTTCATGGGTGGGCCCTCGGCCCGGCCGGTACGCGCTTCATCCGCGGCTCCGCTCGATCTCGATCTCGGGCACGCCGCTGAAGCCGGAGACCGGAACGTGGAGCTTCCGCAGGCGCACGCGCACCTGGGGCGTCTCGAATTCCTCGAGCAGCGACAGCGCCAGCTCCTCGGCCAGGGTCTCGATCAGCTTGCAGCGCGACATTTCGATCTGGGACCGCACCATGCGGCCTACCTCCTCGTAATCGATGTACTCCGCGAGCGAGTCCGGCTTCCGCCTCGCGGTGGGCGCGTAGGCCAGCTCCACGTCCACATCGACCCGCTGTCCCAGCTCCCGCTCCTTCGCGGTGACGCCGAGGTGGCCATACGCTTGGATGCCGTCGAGGCGGAGCCAGTCGTAGGGCTGTGCGTGGGTCGCGCGGCCGGTGCGGCTCGCGCGCGTCGCGCGGCCGGCGGGTCGGTGTGACCGGGGCGCGCCGTTGCCGCGGCCGTGGGTGCGCCCTTGGGTGCGGCCTTGGGTGCGGCCGTTCTTACGACGCGATAGTGGGCGCGGAGGCATGGCTACGTCGCGACTGCGGGCGCGGAGGCATGAGGAACCTTCCAGGGCTTCAGCGACTCGATCTTGGCGAGCGCGCGCCCGAGCCGATCCACCGGACAGGTGAGGGCGATCCGGAAGTAGCCCTCGCCCTGCTCCCCGAAACCGGTGCCCGGCGTGAGCAGGACGCCGGTCGCCTCGAAAACCCTCGAGACGAACGCCATCGAGGTCTCGCCCTCGGGCACGCGTCCCCAGAGATAGAAGGCGCCCCCCGGGGGCTGGATCGGGCAGCCGATGCGCTTGAGCACCTCGAGCGCGAGATCCCTGCGTTCACGATACACGGCCCGGAGCGCGGGCCCGTGCGCGGGAAGACCCGCGAGGCCCCAGCTCGCGGCAAGCTGAATCGCCTGCGGCGCGCCGGAATCGACGTTGGCCTTGAAGCGCACGAGGCCGTCGATGAGCGCCTGGTTGCCGACCGCGAATCCGATCCGCCAGCCGGTCATGTTGAAGGTCTTCGAGAACGAGTGGAACTCGATCGCGATGTTGCGCGCGGCCGGGACCTGGAAGATCGACACCGGCGGCCGGTCGTAGTAGAGCTCGGAGTACGCCGCGTCGCTCGCGATGACGAGACCGCGGCGCTCGGCCCACGTTACGATCTCCTCGTAGAACTGGAGCGGCGCGGTGGCGCCCGTCGGATTGTTCGGGTAGTTCACGAAGACCAGGCGGGTCTTCGGCGTGGTGAGGCGATCGAGGTCCGCGATGCGCGGCACGAATCCCTGCGCTTCCTTGAGCGCGAAGCGCGTAGCGGTCGCGCCCGCGAACGTCGTGCCCGCGGCGTAGACCGGGTACCCCGGGTCCGGCACCAGCGCCTCATCGCCGGGGTCGAGGAGCGAGAGCGGGAAGTGCCCGATGCCCTCCTTGGAGCCGAGCAGCATCGCGATTTCCTTCGCCGGGTCGAGCTGGACGTCGAACCGCTGTTCGAACCACTGGGCGATCCGGCGACGCACCTCGAGGAGGCCGCCGCTGGTTGGATAGCGGTGGTTTTCAGGGATCAGCGAGGCCGACGCAAGCTGGTCGAGGATGGGCTGCGGCGTCGGCAGGTCCGGGTCGCCGATCGAGATGTCGATCACCTCGCGCCCCTGGACCTCCGCCTCGTGCCGCTTTCGCTCCAATTCCGCAAAGAGATAGCGCGGCAGCGCCCGGAGCCTCTGGCTTGGTTCGGGGGTTTTCATGGCTGCGACGTTATAGGTGGGGTGGATGGGCGTCAAGGGTTGCCGGGACGGGGATTTGCGCGAGTTTTCGGCGCGGCCGTGTGGCGGTCCGAGGCCGCGCCCGCCGCCCATGCTAGATTCGGCCTCATGCTCGAGCTCGGCGCCTATCCCCTGGAGCGGATCGCGGAGCGCGTGGGCACCCCGTTCTGGCTCTACGACGGGGACGCCATGCGCCGCACGGTGGATAGCTTCGCGCGGCTGGTGGGCGCGGCGGGTGGTGCGGGCGGTGCGGGTGGTGCGGGCGGTGCGGGCGGTGCGGGTGGTGCTGCGGGTGGTGCGGGCGGTGCCGGTGCCGCGGGCCGTTCGGGCGGTGCGGGCGGATTGGCCGGACGCTATGCCATGAAAGCCAACGCGGCGCGTCCCGTCCTCGATCTCGTGCGTCGCGCGGGACTGTGGCTCGACGCGACGAGCGGCAATGAGGTTCTCCGCGCTCGTCGCGCCGGCTTCCCCGGCGGCGTCGATCCGCCCGTGATCATGCTCACGAGCGATGTCTATCGCGACAACGCGCTCGACGTCGTGCTGCGGGAGCGCGTGCTGCCCAACGTCGGATCCCCGGGAATGATCGAGGAGCTGAGGCGCACGGGATACCTGGGTCCAATCGGTGTGCGCGTCAATCCAGGCTTCGGCCACGGTGCCGTGGAGTCCTGCGACACCGGGGGCCCCTCCTCCAAGCACGGCATCTGGCCCGACGCTTTGGAGCTCGTGCGCGCGGCGGCGCACGAGGCCAAGCTGTCGATCGTCACCCTGCACGCCCACATCGGGACCGGGCCCGAGCTCCCCGAGTTCAGCACGAATCTGAGGCGGCTGATGGAGTTCTTCGCCGCGCTGCTGCCCGCGTTCCCGCAGGTCCACACGGTCAATCTGGGGGGCGGGATTCCGCACCCGTATCGCCTCGACGATTCCGCGTACGACCTGTCCGACTTCCGGCCTCTGCTCGATGAGGCGGTCGCGAGGTTGGGCCGCGCGGCCGGCCGCCCCATTCGGGTCGAGATCGAGCCCGGGCGGTTCCTGGTCGCCGGATCGGCCGTGCTGGTGACCCGCGTGCACGAAGTGAAGGCGACGCGCCGGAACGAGAAGGGCGAGGGCCACACGTTCATCATGGTGGACGCCGGCTTCTGCGATTTATTGCGGCCCGCGATGTACGGCTCGTACCACCACATGGACATCGTCGGGCGCGGGAGCGCGCGGGCCGCGGAGCCGTGCGTCGTGGCCGGGCCGCTGTGCGAGAGCGGCGATGTGTTCACGAGGAGCGAGCAGGAGTTCCTCGAGCCCCGGATGCTCCCGCGCCCGGAGCCCCGGGATCTCCTGGTGCTTCAGGATGCGGGCGCCTACGGCACGGTGATGTCCTCGAACTATCTCTCGATGGGCCGGGCGCCGGAGGTGTGGTGGGAAGGCGGCTCGGCGCGGCTCGTCTCGCGTCGGGAGCACCTGGAGGACATCGTGGCCCGTGAGTGCGACGAGGCGATCTGAGGGCAACTGGCCCCGGGGCCAGTTGGGATAACCGGTATCTCGCTTCAAAGGGGTTAGAAACCACGTTCAACTGGCCCCGGGGCGAGTTGAAACCGGCTAAC
>DASUFL010000038.1:0-103226 GCA_036274595.1 Candidatus Eiseniibacteriota bacterium
CGGTAATCCGGCACTCGCACCCTCAGGCGGCCCCTAGCGTAGATTGGGTTCGTCGCCGCTGCACTGCCCTCGCCCCCAGTGAGGTGGCTCCATGTCCCACGAGCTTTGGCCGAAGGCTGATCGCGCTCCGCTGCCGATTGATGAAATCATCCAGCGGCTGCGCGATTCGTTTGCGCACGTCGAGGTGGACGTCGAAAAGGCATCGAGCCACTTGGAGGCAGAGATACGGCAAATGCTGCGGATGGTCGGCGAGTACCGCCCAACCAGCGAGGAGATCGAGCGAGTGAGGGGATCGATCGGTCGGGCCGTCTACGTGGTCCTCGCAGACGCGCCTGACACCGACGGCACGTATCTCTCCTTTCTTCTCGAGCCGGAGCACGAGTGCATCTTCATCAGCTACGAATCGGGCCGGCACGAAGAGGCGTCGCGCGAGTTGCGGGAGCGGCTGGCGCGAGTCCTCGACTACGACATCGAACTTGTCTGACGACGGCGGAGCGCCGGCACCTTCCGTGCAGACCCCGGGTACCATCTCAGGTAATTTAGCGAGTCCATGAGCCTCGCGTCCGGAACTCGCCTCGGCACGTACGAGATCCTCGCCCCCCTCGGGGCCGGAGGGATGGGCGAGGTCTACCGCGCGCGCGACTCACGGCTCGGACGCGAAATCGCGCTCAAGGTGCTGCCCGCGGAGGTGGCCGCCTCTTCCGACCGCCTCGCACGACTGGAACGGGAGGCGAGAACGGTCGCGGGGCTCAACCACCCGAACATCGTGGTGCTCTATACCGTGGAGGACGCGGAGGGCGTCCGCTTCCTCACCATGGAGCTGGTTGCGGGGCAGACACTTTCAGACATCGTGGCTCCCGGAGGGCTCCCGCTCCAGACGCTCCTCGAGCTCGCCATCCCGTTGACCGACGCCCTTGTCGCCGCGCACGAGAAGGGCGTGATCCACCGGGATCTCAAGCCCGGCAACGTGATGGTGACCCGCGAGGGGCGCATCAAGGTCCTGGACTTCGGTCTGGCGAAGATGATGGGTGCCGAAGCGCCTGGCGCCCAGGGGGCGTCGCTCACGGTAACGGCCGATGGCCGTATCTCAGGCGAAGGGCACGTGGAGGGAACGGTTCCCTACATGGCGCCGGAGCAGTTGCGAGGCGAGGCGGTCGATGCCCGATCCGATCTCTTCTCCCTAGGGATCATGCTCTACGAGCTCGCGACCGGGCGCCGGCCGTTCGCCGGAGAGACCTCGATCGACGTGAGCCACGCCATCCTCCGCGAGGCACCGGAGCCACTGAGCCGGGTGCGTACCGATCTCCCCAGCGACTTCGCAGCGCTCGTCGATCATTGCCTGCAGAAGAGCTCTCGGGAGCGGGTCCAGACAGCGCTCGATGTGAGCAACGCGCTCCGACGCCTGCGAAAGGTGCTGGAGCGTGGGGAGCCGGAGAAACCGGCGTCGGACAAGGTGGCCTCGATCGCCGTGCTTCCATTCGTGAACCGGAGCGCGAGCGCGGACGACGAGTACTTCTCGGACGGGCTCGCCGACGAGCTCCTCAACGTGCTCTCGAAGATCAAGAGGCTCAGGGTCACGGCACGAACTTCCTCGTTCCGGTTCAAGGGAACGAGGGACGACGTCCCGACGATCGGGCGAAAGCTGAATGTCGCCACGCTGCTCGAGGGGAGCGTGCGCAAGGCTGGGAACCGGATTCGGGTGTCGGTGCAGCTGGTGAACGTTGCCGATTCCTCCCACCTCTGGTCCGAAACGTACGACCGCACGCTGGAGGACATCTTCGCGGTGCAGGACGACATCGCCCAGAGGGTAGTGAAGGAGTTGCGGACAGCGCTCCTGGGCGAGGACGCCGACTCGGATGCGAGTGGTCAGGCACGGGCCGAGGTGGCGAAGGCGGCGAAAGGCCGTGGCACCGATCCGGAGGCGCATCGATTCCACCTCTTGGCCGGGCACTTCATCGCGCGATTCACCCGCGAAGACACGGCGAGGGCGATCGAGTACCTGAAAGAGGCGACCAAGCGGGATCCGAAGTTCGCGCTGGCCTGGGCGGAGCTCGCTCTCGCATACGCGAGGGAAGCGGACTGGGGCTGGGCCCCTGTATCCGAGGGGTACGCGAGGGCGCGTGAGGCGGTGGAGCATGGACTGTCGGCGGAGCCGGACCTCGCGGAGGGGCACGTGGAGAGGGCCAGGATCGCCATGCAGCACGACTGGGACTGGCGTGGTGCGGAGGCGTCGATTCGTCGCGCGTTGGAGCTGGCGCCGGGCAATGCCCGAGCGCTTCGCATGGCCGGCTCGCTTGCGCTCAATCAAGGGCACATCGACCAGGCGATCGAGATCATTCGCCAGGCCCTGGAACAGGACCCGTTGAGTGCGTCGGCTTACAGCAACCTAGCATCCGCACTCCAGGCAAAGGGGGCCTTCGCGGAGTCGCAGCAGGCGTTCCTCAAGGCGTTGGAGCTCGCGCCACATGGAGCGTTCGCTCACGCCTCCTTCTCGTTCACCCTTCTCTCTCAGGGCCGGCAAGAGGAAGCGCTCGCGGAAGCGATGCAGGAGCCGGACGAGATCTACCGCCTGTGGTCGCTCGCGATTGTTTACCACGCCCTTGGGCGACGCGAGCAGTCGGACCAAGCGTTACACGAGCTGATCGAGAGAGGCGCCGCGGAGGCAGCCGTCCAGATCGCCGAGTTGCATGCGGCTCGTGGTGAAGTGGACGCGGCGTTCGAGTGGCTGGAGCGGGCCTACGCGCAGCGAGATACCGGGCTGACCCTCATCAAGTCTCGCCTGCGGCTACGCTCCCTCCACAGCGATCCCAGGTGGGAGTCGCTCTTGAACAAGGTCGGGCTGGCGCCGTGATTTGGGACCAGCTCACTGTCTCCCTCCGTCCTTTCTAGACCGGCGATTGTCAACATGAGGGGACCGATGTCCCGCGGACGTGGAAACGGTGGCAGGATATTTGGGGTTAATGTCCTTGCAGCCACCAGCCACCCACGTGACAGTAGTCCCGTCCACCAACTCGGAGGCGTTGATGGCCCGGCATCGTGTCGTCATTCTTGCCATGCCCTGCGCGGAAGTGGTTGAGGTCCCCGGAATCCTCGACATCTTCTATGGGGTGAATCAGCGGACGGGTCGAGGGGGAGGATCCGACCCGTTTTACGACGTCGAGGTTGTGGCTCCCACAGAGACCATCTGCTCCTGGCAGGGTCTCCGGCTCGTGGCGGACCGGCCGTACCGTTCGCTGCGTGGCTCGGTCGACACGCTGATCGTCACGGGAATCGATGACCCCAGGGTCGCTCGCCTGAACGGGAATCTCACATCGTGGGTGGCTCGCGTCGCCGGCCGGGCCGGCCGAGTGGTCGGGCTCTGCACCGGAACGTTCGTGCTTGCCGCGGCGGGGCTGCTGAACGGTCGCAGAGCGACGACACACTGGGCCTTCTGCGGCGAGCTGGCCCGGCGCTTTCCCAAGGTCTTGGTGCAGCCGGATCCAATCTACGTGCGGGACGGTCGGCTCTATACCTCCGCCGGCGCCACGGCTGGACTCGATCTCGTCCTGGCCATGGTCGAGGAGGATCTCGGGCGGCGTTTGGCCCTTGCCGTGGCCCGATGGATGGTTCTCTTCCTGAAGCGGCCCGGCGGCCAAGCGCAGTTCAGCGAGCATCTCGCGGCGCAGATGGGCGATCGGGAGCCGCTCCGGGAGCTGCAGGCATGGGTGCTCAGCCACCCACACGCCGACCTAACCGTGGATGCGCTCGCGCACCGGGTGCACATGAGCCCCCGACATTTTCAGCGCGTCTTCGTTCGGGAAGTCGGCACCACGCCTGGCCGGTTCGTCGCGCGGGCACGCATCGAGGCCGCTCGTAGACTGCTCGAGGAGACCCGACGCGGAGTTCCCGAGGTGGCGGCCAGGTGCGGCTTCGGAAGTCCCGAGACGATGCGCGTGGCGTTTCGGCAAGCTCTGAGCGTAAGCCCCGCGGGCTACCGGGCACGATTTGCGACGGCACGCACGCAGGGACACCACCCTTCGACACCATCAGATCGCGTGAAACGATCGTGAGATGAAGCACCCCAAAGGAGAGACGTCATGCTCACAACTACCTCCTTCCGCGAGTTGAAGTCAGGTTTTCGTGGCGATTTGATCGCACCGGGAGATCCGCGATACGACGAAGCGCGCACGGTGTTCAACGCCGCGATCGACCGCCACCCGGCGCTCATCGCTCGCTGCTCCGACACGGATGACGTCGTGCGGGCAGTGAAGTTCGCCCGCAGCGAGGGCCTGGCCCTGTCCGTTCGGGGCACTGGGCACAACGTTGCAGGCTTCGCGGTATGCGACGGTGGCCTCGTGATCGATCTATCGAGCATGAAAGGTGTCGCGGTGGACTCCTCGGAGCGGACAGTCCGTGCGGAGGGCGGATGCACCTGGGGCGAGGTGAACGACGCCCTCCAACCCCACGGTCTCGCCGCGACCGGGGGCTTCGTCTCGGTCACGGGGGTGGCAGGTCTCACGCTCGGCGGAGGTCTCGGCTGGCTCGTGCGCAAGCACGGTCTTGCGCTGGATAACCTGCTCTCGGCCCAGGTCGTGCTCGCCGACGGGCGCCTCGTCACCGCCGGCCCCCGAGAGAACATAGACCTCTTCTGGGCGATTCGCGGGGGCGGCGGCAACTTCGGCGTGGTCACGTCGTTCGAGTTTCGGGTCCATCCCGTGGGCACGGTCCTCGCCGGGATCGTCCTCCATCCGGCAGCCGGCGCGGGCACGGCCATCCGGCGTTGGCGCGATCTCGAGGTCGAAGCCCCGGATGAGTCGACCCAGGGCGCCCTGTTGTTCCATTTTCCGGATGACCCCTCCGGGCCGCCGCCGCTGCGGGGAGCCGCCCTGGTCGGTCTTGGGGGCGTCTATGCGGGTCCTGTGAGCGAGGGTGAAAGTGTGCTTCGACCCCTGCGCGAATTCGGGCCCCCGCTCCTCGACACCTTCGCCGAGACACCCTACAACGCGGCGCAGCGCATGGCTGATTTCCTCTGGCCGCCGCGGCTCCACGGCTATTGGAAGTCGGCCTATCTCAAAGCGCTCAGCGACGACGCCATCGACGTCTTGGTCGATTTCTTCGGGCGGGTGCCGTCTACGAGGACCGTGATCGTCCTGGAGCACAATGGCGACAGTGCGTGGGATCGCGTGCCGGAAGGGGACACGGCGTTCGGGCTCCGCGCGTGGCCGTACAATTTCGTCGTGACCTCTGCGTGGTCCCATCCGAAGGACACGGAGCGGAACGTCGCGTGGACGCGCGACCTCTTCGCAGCCATGCGCCCGTTCGCGGCCCCGGGCGCCTACGTGAACTACCTCGGGGGCGACGAAGGTATGGAAGGCCTCGAGGCAGCGTACGGCGCGAAGCTCGCACGCCTCGCAGTGCTCAAGGCGAAGTACGATCCAACGAATCTGTTTCGGATGAACCAGAACATCGCGCCGGCCGGGGCGGGAAGGTGAGAGAGCCGCGTTGGCGACGTTTGATCGGTGCGTGACCGCTTCGCTGGATATTGCTGTCGCTGCAACGGATTTCGGAGTTTCGGCACGCTGGCAACCACGCTAGGCTCAATCACTTCCAGGGCGGCATAGCCAAGTGGCCATACGAGAAGCCCCGGGTGGGTGCCCCTCCTGGGGCTTCGTGTTTCGGGTGGCGAACGGTGGCCAACGCTTGCCAGGAATGGCCAACGTGACCGTAGCCAGGGGCGTAGCCATCGGCTCGCATGGGGCCGGGGCGTTCTTGGAGACCTAGAGGCATCCTTCCAGTTAGATTGTCCGCCATGGCCCTCGCTTCCGGCACTCGCCTTGGCCCCTACCAGATCGCCGCGCCTATCGGTGCGGGCGGAATGGGCGAGGTCTATCGCGCGCGCGACACCCGGCTTGGTCGGGAGGTGGCGATCAAGGTGCTGCCCTCGGACGTGGCGTCGTCACCCGACCGCCTCGCTCGGTTCGAGCGCGAGGCGCGCACCGTCGCCGCGCTGAACCATCCCAGCATCGTGACGATCTACTCCGTGGAAGAAGCGGAGGGCGTGCACCTGCTCACCATGGAGCTTGTGGACGGCCAAAGCTTGGACCGTTCGCTCCCTCCTGGCGGGTTCCCGATGGCGGATCTGTTCCGGATCGGGATCCCGCTGGCAGAGGCGCTCGAAGCCGCGCACGATGCGGGGATCGTGCACCGGGACCTGAAGCCGGCGAACGTGATGCTCACGAAACGGGGTCGTGTGAAGGTGCTCGACTTTGGACTGGCGAAGAGCACGCTGGAGCCGGTCGCCGAGACCGACGCGACGCAGACCTTGACCGCGGCGCCGCTCACCGGAGCGGGCATGGTGGTGGGGACGGTGCCGTACATGGCGCCGGAGCAGCTCCGAGGCGAGGCGGTGGACGCACGGACGGATCTCTTCGCGCTGGGCGTCCTGCTCTACGAGATGTCGACCGGGACGCGCCCGTTCACCGGGGGGAGCATCCCGGAGATCATGGCGGCGATCCTGAAGGAGGAACCGCAGCCGGTGGCCGAGCGGCGGGCGGGTCTTCCCGAGGAGTTCGGACGGATCGTGAGGCGGTGCCTGACCAAGGAGCCGGATCACCGCTACCGGACGGCGCGCGACGTGCGGAACGATCTCGAGGACTTGCAGCGGGAGCTGGAGTGGGGGCGGCGGTCGGATAGCGCAGGACACGCTCCGGCGACCGTAGCGACGCCGGAGGCGCGAGTCCCCTCCGCTTCCGGCGCGCATGGCCCAGCGGCGCGCGGAAGCGATGCGCACTCCATCGCCGCGTTCACGGCGTATCGAGAGAGCCGCATCCGCGAATGGAGTCAGCCACGCTACAAGCTGGACCGCGAGTTCGTGGGGCTGACGCTGCTGCTGGACCAGGGCGAGGAAATGGCGTCGGGCCGGTGGAGCGCGCAGCCAAAGACCTACCGAGACTTAGGGGAACTGCTGCGCCAGGTGGGGGACCCGGCGGTGGTGGTGCTGGGGTCGCCGGGTTGCGGGAAGAGTACGCTGCTGCGGCGCCTGGAGCTGGAGGCTGCGCAGAAGGGACTCGCCGATCCCGGGCAGCCGGTGACGTTCTTCATCCAGCTCAACCAGTACAAGGGAGAGGGTCTGGGCGAAGCGGCGCCGGCGCCGATGAAGTGGCTCGCCGAGCGCTGGTCCGCGCGCCACCCAGAGATGCCTCCCCTGCCTGAGTTGCTCAAGGCCGGCCGGATGATCCTGCTGCTCGACGCCCTGAACGAGATGCCGACGGCGAGCACGGCGGCGTTGCACGAAGCCGTGATCGGCTGGAAGGGCTTCCTCGATCGGGTGGTGAGCGATCATCCGGGGACGCGGTTGGTGTTCAGCTGCCGGGCGCTGGACTACTCGGCCCCGCTCTCGACGCCTGCGCTGCGGGTGCCTCAGGTGGTCGTGGAGCCGCTGACCGACGAGCAGGTGGCGCAGTTCCTCGAGAAGCAGAGTCCCGAGCAGGGCGCGAGGATCTGGAAGGAGCTCAAAGGCACCCCACAGCTCGAGCTGCTGCGCTCGCCCTACTTTCTGTCGCTCCTGACCGATCAGGTGGCGGCGACGGGCGAAATGCCGGAGGGGCGGGCGGGCCTCTTCACCGGGTTCGTGCGCCAGGCACTGCGCCGGGAGGTGGAGGGTGGCAACCCCTTGTTTGCACCGGACGGCATTCTGACCGAGCGGGACATCCGGCGGATCACGCAGTGGTCGTGGAAGACGGGATGGGACCTGCCCGAGCGCGGGGTGCTGGTGCCGAAGCTCTCGGCTCTAGCGTTCGCGATGCAGTCCGAGGGAGGCGGCGGCGGCCAGGTGCGGGTGGAGTACGATCAGGCGCTGGAGCTGCTGAACCACGAGCAGGACGAAAGCATCGTCAGAGCGGGCCTGGCGCTCTCGGTGCTGGACGAGGACCTGGGCAAGGACGAGGTGCTCTACGCGCACCAGCTGGTGCAGGAGTATTTCGCGGGGCGTGAGCTGGCGAAGGCGCCCGACCCGGAGCGGGTCCGGGCGCCGTGGAAGGCGCAGGACATCACGCCGCCGCTTGCCGCGATCGTCGCGGCGCTGCCGCCAGGCGAGCGCCTGCCGCCGCTCGCGACGACAGGCTGGGAGGAGACCGCGATCCTGGGTGCAGCGATGACCGAGGCCCCGGACGCCTACGTGCGGGATCTCATGTCGACCAACCTGGCCCTGGCGGGCCGGGCGGCGGGCCAAGTGGAGGTCCGCGCGCGGCTGGCCGCGGCGACGCTCGACGATCTGCGCCAGGCGCTGGTGCGCCGGAGCACCGACCGCGAGGCCGATCTCAGATCGCGGATCGACGCAGGGCTGGCGCTCGGAATACTCGGCGACCTCAGGTTCGAGGCGCGCGAGGGGCCGCACGGCCGGTACCTGGTGCCACCGATGGTGACGATCCCGGGTGGGACTTACCCTATGGGCGAGGACGAGGTGTTCGAGTATGTGGGCCACGGGATCGAGGCACACATGCCCCGGCACCAGGTAGAGGTCGAGGGCTTCGAGATCGGCCGCTATCCGGTGACGAATGCCGAGTGGCGGTGCTTCATGGAGGCCGGAGGCTACGAGGAGGAACGGTGGTGGGACACGGCGGGTGCCAAGCGGTGGTGGGAAGGGGAGGGGACGGCGGACGGGACGCGCGCGAACGTGAAGTACTGGTTCGCGAAGTTCCGGCAGGACCCTGAGTTGCTCGAGAAGGCGTGGAGGACCGGCCGGCAGACGCAGGAGAGCTACGAGCGGTGGAAGAAGCGGCTGGTGATGAGCCAGCCAGAGTTCGAGGCTCACCTGTGGCAATTCTATCCGGGCGGAAGGCTACGCGCACCGGCCTACTGGCACGATGAGCGGTTCAACAATCCGTCGCAGCCGGTGGTGGGAATCAGTTGGTACGAGGCGCGGGCGTACTGCAACTGGCTGTCGGCCGAGACCGGAGAGCGCTGCCGGCTGCCGACCGAGGCGGAGTTGGAGTCGGCGGCTCGCGGGAAGGCGGGAAGGCGGTACGCCTGGGGTGACACGTTCGGGCCGCTCAAGGGGAACACCTCGGCGACCAAGGTGGGGCGGACCACGCCGGTCGGGGTGTTCGTGGAGGGGGACACACCCGAGGGCGTGAGCGACCTGACCGGGAACGTGGCGGAGTGGACGGGGAGCCTGTTCGGAGCGGGGATGGACTTCGAGAAGGCGCCGTTCGCCTACCCGTACGATCCAAAGGATGGACGGGAAGACGCGGAGGCCGGCCCGGATATCCGCCGTGTGTTGCGCGGCGGCGCGTGGTACAACGTTGTAGCCATTGCGCGCGCGGCCTACCGCCTCGAGTCTCCCCCGGGCAATCGGCGCAGCTACGGCGGCTGTCGGGTGGTGGCACGTTCGTCCCCCATCTCAACCTGAGCCGCTGACCCCTGGTCGCTGCGTCAGCGGCGAGGGGGCGGCGCGTAGAGCCGCCGACCTGCCCGCGCGTCGCGCGGGGATCCTCCGGAACGCGTGGGTCGGAAGGGACTATCAGCTCGCGACCCTTGTGTGGGCCCGGCCGGCAAGAACCGGATCTCCACTCTGCAGTTCAGGGCTGCGCTGATCCGCTGGAGCATTCTCAGCGAGTGCCCAGCGTAATCGTCATCTTCAAGGCGCGAGATCACCGAGCCCTTCGTGCCGACTAGTTCGGCAAGTTGCTGCTGCGTGAGTCCTGCCTTCTTCCTCAGCGCGTAGATCTCCCGCGCAATCGCCGCGTTGAGACGTGCGACCCCGAGCTGGAGCGCTCGGGTCGGACTCTTCGCGTAGTAGCGCCGGTGAACGATCTTGACGGCGTCAGTTGTCGGGGTCTTCCTGGACATCACTCGGTCTCCTCGTAAGTGTCCCGGTCAGGGTTAGCGGCGAACTGCTTCTTTCTCCGGATGGCGAGGTCGATCTCTCTCGGCGGCACGGCCCTTCTCCCTCAACCCCTCGATGCGGACGACGCACTTGTCTTGCACCCTCCTGGGCAGGGAATCGAGCCATTCCAGAAGGGGGCACGTGCCGTCCTCATCCCGGTAGAAGACTACGGAGATCATCGGCGAGGCCATGAGAGTGGTTTAGCAAAATTGCTAAGTAAGTCAACTGTCTGCAGCCTTTGGACGCATCGCTCTGGCTCCATTTCCGCATTTGCACCCCCCGCCAACCACGCTATACTCAACCACTTGCGGGGGCGGCATAGCCAAGTGGCTAAGGCGACGGTCTGCAAAACCGTTATCCCGGGTTCAAATCCCGGTGCCGCCTCCATATCCCACCGCATCCGATAACATCCCACGACATCCGGAGACAGTGACGCCGCATGAGCTTGCCCGCGCACGGACACGCCGGAGGCGGGGGAGGCTACGTCACGCAACATCCCGCCACGCGCTTTTCGTAAGGTACACATAAGGTACAGAGGAGGAGGAGACCCTTAGAAACGTCTTTACCTACCCCTTGGACAGAAGGGACATAAGGGACAGAAGCTGGTCGGCGTCGGTCGCGCCGCGCCTTGAGGGAGGCGTGGCTAGGGGAAATATAGGCAGATCGAAAGGCTGTATATCCTCAGCGGATCATATGAGTAACGCGGGACTCCCGTACTGTATGACGCCTTGCCGAGCCCATCCTGAATGTAGTGCCACCTACCTTCCAACCCGATGGAGTTGTGAGAGAAACCAACTCCTGCCGTTACTCCTGGTTGCACACGATGGTCGATCTTGGCTTCGCGGGACTCGATTATCAGATTGCTAGCCACGTACGGCCCGCCGCCAGCCAGAAGGTAAGGATGTAGCTGACCCGTCCCGCCCCGCAGTCGTGCCACCACTACCCCTTCCCACACGCCTTCCCTTAGGGCGCCAGGGTAGGAGTCCACAGCCCATTCAGGGCCAGCTTGTAGGCCGCGAATCGTGTCGAACCCGTGATATCCAATCTCCGGGCCGAGCCATAGGTGGTCAGAGACATGCCGGTAGGCTGAAGCAGTGACCGAAAGGCGGTCATGGAATTCCCTGTCCTCGTCGGTGAGAGGATTGCTTCTCAAGGCACCAAAGGAGAGGGCGCCAGTCCAGTCGCCACACTGAGCAACGCGAACGGCGGGAGGGCTAAGTAGGGCAGACGCAATTGCCAACGCGACAGAGGCAGCGCGAACACCGGGACGCATGTGGGACCCTCGCTCGGTCTTAGAGCCTATCGGGATTCTGCTTCCGGGGTGCGCCAAGATCAACCTTCACTGCGGCACGAAGGTTCCCAGGGAAGGGGCTCTGAGGTATCCTAGGTGGTCCCCTCCACCGATTAGCTAGGGAGCTGACCCCATTGCCTAACCATCCGGCGCGGTAGGAGTTGCCAGTGCGTGCGACGTTACTCTGCATTGCCTTTCTAGTTGCGGCTGGCTGTGGAGAGGACTCCACCAAGCCCTCAACGGACAACCCGCCTGTCGTGGTCGCTACCTCGCCTGTCCTTGGCACTACGGGGTACGACCTCAATGTTCCATTCGAAGTCTATGACCCGGACGGCGACGCTATTGATACGGTGTTCGTCTCAGGCGCGGCCGACAGTTTTGCGTACGATGGCGCGTCGCGTGTCGGCCGGGGGATATGGCGAGTGTCGAAACCGGGCACCTACCAGATGAATATCGGAGCCTACGCTAGAGGCAAACTCGGGACGAAGGTCGTCAACATCGCGGCAACTGGCACGGCAAATCACTACATCAACATCATTGGCGGTGTCGCGCACCACTTTGACCCTGAAACCTTGTTCGTCCGCTTTGGCGAGACGGTCGCGTGGCGCAACGTCGATACGGCTCCGCATAACATATACATGGGTACTATGTCGGTTAGCGGTGTAGTCATCGACCGGGTTAACCCTGGCTGTGAGAGCAAGGCCCTCCTGTTGAGCAATCCCGACAACTGGTATTTCTGCACGTTGGATACGCTCCACAGGACAGGCGCCGCTGCAGTGTTTGTGTACTAGCGTCGTGCTCCGAGACTGAGCAGGAGCCTATTGACGGCCATGACGACGGAGCCAGAGCCGGAGAGTGCCGACTCGCCGGACGTCGGGCTGCCCGAGATTCAATCCGAATCGAGCCAGTTCTACCTCCACGTCGCGCGGCGCGCCCTGGCTGACCTTCAGGCGTTGGATCCGGACGCGGTGCGGCTCGGAGGCCTGACCTTCGGTAGCAAGCCGCCCGTCTGGGAGATGCCCTCCGATCACTTCCGCCACGCCGTCGTCTGCACGGTGTTCTCGGCGGCGGCCGTGGAGCACGCCCTCGTCGCTCTGGCCCTCATGCGGCGGTACCTCTCGTACGGCGTCATGCGCGCCAAGGTCGAGGAGCTCTGGCCCAAGGGTTGGCTCTCGGCGAAGAAGCTGCTGGAGCTTGCCGCCACCTTCAGCAAGATCGACGCGGGCCTGCTGGAGCGCATTCGAGCCCTGATGAAGCGTCGCGACCAGATCGTCCACTCCCAGGCCGAGGGCTCGATAGACCCCGTCGAGGGCTTGCCGGGGCAGGAGCAGAGGCGGGTAGACCTGCCGAAGATCACGACGCAGGTGATCGCAGACGCCCCCGGCGACGTAGCCTTGGCAGAGGAGGCGGTCGCGGCGATCCGGGCGGCTTGGGGTGAGCGGGGCTGGAGTCCGTTCGGGTATTAGCAGACCCGACCGTTGGAGCATCGGGCCCGGGAGCCGTGACAGTCAGCCCCCGGGCCTCGTTTCATTACTCGTCTACGCGGCGCTGCTCTCGGGCGCCTTCTCCTCCTTGACCATAGCCCGCACCTCGTCGCCCGTCACGCGCACCGAGCCGGACATCCGGCGGCCTCGCTCCAGCAGCGCCGCCGCGACCTTCTCGATCTTGCCCAGCACGTCCGCGTCCTTGACCCAGCCCTTGCCGTCCGGGTCCGCCTCGATGGCGCGGGCGAGATCCTCCTGGTGCACCTTGATCCGGCCGTTGGGCGTCTTCCAGGGGCTCGCGTAGACGTACTCCACCACGATCCCCATCAGGGTCCAGACGACTGCGCGGGCGGCCTGACGGCGGGCTACGTCCCCGACGTCGGTGCTGTCGATGTCGAACGGCTCCATCCATTTCTTGCCGGTGCCCATTACGCTTCCCTCGCTCTTGACTGTGTCGGGGATGGCGGGCTCCGCCTCGTGCGGTCTCGCCTTTTCGCTCGCCCGCCGGGACCATCCCGGGGGGCTCTCACCGGCTACATTAGGGGTAGGACTGTGGCCGTCAACGCCGACGTTGGAAACCAGTGTTAACAGTGAAACAAATGCAATACGCATTTCCTCTATTTTTCGCATACCCGCGCGCAATTTCTGTATGTCAACCACCTCCTAGGCCGCTGGCAAATATGTATGTACTCCTCCTGAGCCCGTAATAAAATTCAACCCGTACCCCATGGACGGGGGCGGCTAGAGCTTCTATGGACGGAGGGGATGAGCTTGGGGCGGTATAGCAGGTCCGAGGCCGCGCGGGAGGTGACCCGGCGGACCGGGTACGAGATCGATCACGGCGTTCTCAAGAATTCCTGGGAGAACGCCGTCGTCTTTTTGAGCGCTGGCCCCGCCTATACGGAGGACGAGCTGGAGCAGGCGTGCCGAATCGCGAAGATGCGGGCCGGTGGGCTGTCGCTTCAGGAGATTAGGAAGAGCATCGCGGCGGTCACGGAAGGTGGTGGAGGTGGCACGATGACGACGCGGGAGGATGTGGCCGCTCGATTGTCAGGGATGTTCCCCGGGTCGGACTCGGTATCGGAGGTGGAGCTTCGCGAGCTTGAGCGCGCGGGGCGTCTTCCGACCTTCGAGGCCGGGATCGCGGCGGCGTATTTCAGGAAGGCCATTGTCTGGATCGCGGCGAGGCGCGGAGGAGCGGCTCCCCGACTCATAGATGAAGTCCTGGGTGAGGAGGTTGGGATGGTCCAGAAGATGCACCACTACCCCGAGGCGGTGAGCGTCGAGGAGTACGACCGGCGCGTCGCGCGGCTCGAGAAGCGCGCGAGCGAAGCCGGTGACCCGTGGGAGATTCTCCAGAAGCGCGCGGCTCCGGTTCAGGCCCCGACCGAACTCGCGAAGAGCCTGGAGCTGGCGCTCGCGTTCGCCCGGGTCTTCGGCCGGCCGACGGACTCGATTTTCACATTGGGGGAAACACGATGACCTTCTTGAGTGGGCAGATCGACGAACGATTCCTCATGCATCGGCTCCGGGCGACGAGCTTGGCCAGCATGGTCGGAGTCGCCCTCACCATGGGGCTCTTCATCTACCACTGGATCCACGAACACGTGTGGAGCTGGGAGCTCTTCTCGATCGGCCTCACGATGGCGGTCGTGAAGCAGGGCCTCATGGCCTATTACCGGTTCAAGGACTGAACGCGAAAGGAAACGCAACGATGTGCGCTCGCAGGGAACTGATCGACAATCGACTCATGACAGCCGGAATGTTCTTCCTCGTCGCCGGCGCCCTCTCCCTTCGCCTGGCTCGGTGGACGTGGCTCACGCCTGATGCCGCCGACCTCGTAACCGGAATCTTCTACGGGCTCGCGATCGGATGTCTCCTCGTCGGCATGGCGCGCGGTCGGCGTCGCCGTCACATGACCGTGCCTACTCGGGAAGACCGAAGATGATCACGTGGTTGATCTCGTCGACGTGGGCGGAGGCGCCTCCCGTGGAGGCAATCTAGTTGGCGATCTCTGCAATCGTGCCGTTGTAGGTGCCGAATTGAAATGGGCCCGAAGTCGAAGAAAGGTTGAGGGTCAGTGTCCCGCCGGCGACCAGGTTGAGCGTAGGCGGTTCCTTCGGTGCCAAGTAGTACCCGGTGCGGGGGCCAATCGCACAGTACTCCTGGCAAACCGTATGGGGGGTGGGGTAGGGATCCGTGTAGCAGACCTTATAACAATAATGGGATGGGCAACTGTAGCAGTAGGGGTACGCCGCATAGGCGAGAGTCGGCGCACAGAGGGCTAGGATCACGAGGAACACACGCATGACGCCTCCTTCTGACGTGAGGGTTCATCTTGTCGGGATCACACCGGCATGCGTGTCACAAGACGATCCAGCCGTGGCATAAATACGCTGCGCGGCCCGCTCCCCAGGTCGCAAACATCGTCGCGACCCGGAACAGTTCCGTCATCAAGATGAGCCCTCCGTCGGGCCGTTTGCGCGTTACGGCTGGAAGGTGCCGAAACCAGCTCTCCAGCCGTGGAGGTCTCATGCCCCCGAAGCCCTTGACCTGCTTGACCCTGCTCCTCCTTGGGGTGGCATGCTCCCAAGTCCCCGCGGCAACCGCTGGTCCCTTCGGCAAGCTGAAGAAGAAGGCCGAGGACACGGCCAAAACCGTCGACAAGGCGGTCGAGGATACCGGCGACACGCCCGAAACGAAGCCGAAGAACGAAGGTGGAGCGGAGGCCAGCGGGGGAGGTAGCGGTACCTCTTCCACGGCCGGAGCTGCCGGTGGGGGTTCAAGCGCCGCCGTGTCCTCCGTCTCCACCAAGTTCGACTTCGTCTCGGGCGACAGCGTCATGTTCTACGACAGCTTCACGCAGGACGAGCTGGGCGAGTTCCCGGCGCGCTGGAAGCTCGTCAGCGGGACGTTCGAAGTCGCGGAGGCGGGTGGGACGCGATGGATGCGCTGCGTGAGCATGGACGGCCAGGTGCGAATGAAGATGCCGCCGGTGACGTCCCTACCCGAATACTGGACGCTCGAGTTCGACGCGGACAACCTGACGCGGGCGGGGAATACCCTCACGGTTCGCGGGCTCACAGCGAAGGGGGAGTCCGTGTGGGAAGCCATCCTCCCGTACTCGGGGCAGAACATGTGGATGCAGGCGGGTGCGATCAGCGCGAACACGCCGTTCGACGGTTCGCTCGATGGATCGCACCACATCATGTTCATGGCGCGGGGTGCGGCCCTCAAGGTGTACGTGGATCGCCAGCGGATGGCGAGCATTCCGGACGTCACCGAGAAGGGAATCGTGACCACGATCGAATTCAGCCTGGCGTCGCCGCAGAAGCCGATGCTCACCAACGTCCGCTTCGCGGAGGGCTGCCGGCCGGCGAAGGACATGCTCGCCGAAGGGAAGCTCGTGACCTATGGCATCCACTTCGACACCGGATCGGATGTCGTCTTGCCGGAGTCCGCTCCGGTTCTGAGGCAGGTCGCGGCCTATCTCGAGTCCAAGCCCGATCTGCGCCTGTCGATCACGGGCTTCACCGATAACGTCGGGACGTCAGCGGCCAACCTCGATCTCTCGAAGCGACGGGCCGCGTCCGTGGCCGGCGTGCTCACCAGTCAGTTCCACATCGCGGCGGGCCGATTCAAGACGGACGGGAAAGGGGACGGGAGCCCCGTCGCGAGCAACGGGACGCCCGAGGGGCGGGCCATGAACCGACGGGTCGTCTTCGAGAAGCAGGCCGACTGACCATCGGCGCCAGCCGGCGTCCGAGCTAGTAAACGACAGCCAGCGTGTTGCGACGGGCTTGCGGGGGCGGCACTTGCTCGAGCCGGCAAGCGAGTATATCAAACCGGAACTGAGGAGGCATTCCGTGCGCCCGCGCGATCCGCTAGGATTCGCGCTCCATGGACTTTGTCCTTCGTGAAGATGATCTCCGCGGTCCGGAGATCGCCGAGCTGCTCCAGGCTCACCTCGACTTCGCGGCGCTCCACTCCCCGCGCGAAAGCATTCACGCGCTCGATCTCGACCGCCTTCGAGTCCCGGACATCACCTTCTACACGGTCTGGCTGGGAGGAGATCTGGCGGGGTGCGGGGCGCTCCGGGAGCTGGCGGCGGATCACGGGGAGATCAAGTCGATGCACACGGCGGCGAGGCATCGGGGGAAGGGAGTGGGGGCGCGGCTCGTGGCGCACATGCTCGGCGTCGCCAGGGCCCGGGGCTATCGACGCGTGAGCCTCGAGACGGGCACCGGGGACGCGTTCGCGCCGGCCCGCGCGCTCTACGGCCGATTTGGGTTCACGGTCTGTCCCGCGTTCGCGCAATACCGGGACGACGACCCGCACAGCCTCTGCATGACCCTCGCGCTGGAGGGGTGACCGCTACTCGGACCCGAGCCGAGCCACGACGACGGTGACGTTGTCGGGCGCGCCGCCTGAAAGCGTCCGACTGACCAGATCCCGACAGGCTTCCTGGCTCGACCCTGCGCCCGTGAGACATCCGGCGATCTCCTCGTCAGAGACCACCGCGTTCAGTCCGTCGGAGCACAGGAGGAGCGTGTCTCCAGCCTCGAGCCGCAGGTGATGCGTCTCGCCGCGGATCCATCCTCCGGATCCACCGATGACCTGCGTGAGTCGATGCCGCTCAGGATGCGTGGCGACGTTCTCCTGTCGGATCACCCCGGAGTCCGCGAGCCGCTGGGCCACCGTGTGGTCGCGGGTCAGCTGAGTGAGGGCGCCCCCGTGCAGACGGTAGGCCCGCGAGTCGCCCACGTGGACGATGAAGAGATCGAGTCCGACCAGGTAGGCGAGGGTGAACGTGGTGCCCATCCCTCGCTTGACCGGATCCTGCGTCCCCTCGTCGAGAATCGCCGCGTGGACGCCGGCCAGGTAGGTCTTGGTGCGGTCGAAGAAGTCCTGGATCTCTCGCTCGCGCGTTTCGGGGTCGTCGAGGTTCATCATCCAGCGCGGCTTCTTGAGCGCCAAGCGCATCAGCTCGACCAAGGCGTCGCGGCTCGCGATCTCGCCGGCCGCGTGGCCCCCCATCCCGTCGGCCACCCCGATGGCCAGGGCGCGGGCATCGTAGAAGGACGGAAGCTCCGACTCGGGCACACTGCTGTCGAGGCGCTCGGCGAAGCGGCCGACCCGGAAGACGCTGTAGGCATCCTCGTTCGCTTCGCGGCGTTTTCCGCGATCGGACAGTGCCGCGATGTCGACCTGATGGCCAGTTTGCATGGCCGCTGGAGTATAGCCCCCATCCACAGGGCGTCCTAGCCCGGTCGTCGCGCGCGAAGCTGGCCGGCCATCGCCGTAAATGAAGCGCCCCGGCGGAGTCGCCCCCGCCGGGGCCATCCTACTCATCGTCCTCGTCGTCGAGCGACGCGGCCCTGTCCGGGTCGCCGGTCAGGAGCAGCCGGCACACCTGGCACAGCACGGCCGGCTCCGACGACATCAGATAATGGTCCGGAACCACCGGCGCGCCGCAGTCATAGCAGGCTCGAACCGGGTTGAAGCGGCTCTTCCGGTACGCCTGTCGCAGCTGTTTCCGGCCTCGGATCCGCTCGAGCGTCCGCGGATCCAGCTCGTGGCTCTTCTTGCGGCGGAGCCGCGCCCACGCGCGCGTCCACCTCGACGTCCATTTCTTGATTTGCGTCTCTATGGGGGATCTCCTTTCGTGCCGGGACGCGCGTCCCGGCCGATCGGCGGATTCCCGCGAGACGGCTTAGAGGGCGAGCGTGACCCGGATGGTCGGCGCGACGCTGGGTCCTGCGATCAAGGCACGCATGCGCTCCTCCGGGTAGGTGGGTGGGTGGTGAACCGTGACGACTGCGCAGCCTGATGGTAGCGCGGGGCCGCCCCGCGCCACAACTAGCGCTTTGCGCGCTGCGGCACCGGCGTGGCCTGGGCCGCCACGAGCCGCCAGCGGCTCTCACGCATCACGTAGACGTGCAGGTATCGCGACTCCGCGGTCATCTCTCCGGTCGCCGCGAGCGTCCGGAGACGGCCCGTCACGGTGGCGGCGCCGCCGTAGGAGCGGATCGAGAGCTCGTCGATGAGAAAGCGGCTGACGGGATCGTCGCGACCGAAGATCCGGAAGAGATTGGCCTGCTCGATCCGAGCGCCGTTTCCCGCGACCCCACGAAAGTCGGTGGCGTACAGGGCCGCCAGCCAGGCCGTGTCGCCGCGCGCGATGGCCGCGCTCCGGCCCCGTTCGAGCGCCAGGATCACCCGCTCGTCCGGCGAGTAGCCGGTGGTGTCGGGAAGCGTGATGAGGGTCCTGCCCTCGGTGACCTGACCGGTCGGATGCGGCGCCGGCTGATCCGCGCGCGCCGCCGCCGCCAACCACCCGATGGCTACGCACACGGACAAGGGCATCCAGGCACGCGTCGTGACTCTCATGGTCATCCCCACAGCCGGCTAATGCATCAACCCCCGAAGCTGAATCATCGCACGATCCATGTGCTCCAGGTTGATGAACCCCACGCGCGGATACTCCAGGTCGATCACCACGTAGACGGTCCCCGCGATGGCCAGGGCGAAGAGGACCATGTGGAGCGGATACCTCCGGCCCTTGAGCGCGAGCGTGTCCCCTGCGAGGACCGCTCCCGCGAACGAGAGGACGATCAAGAGGGCGAGAATGAGGAACGGAGCGTGGGTCGTCGTGGCCAGGTCGCGCGTGGTCGTGATGTCGATCATCTCGTTGAGCGCATCGAGGAGAAGGATGGGCGCCGCCGGGTTGGGGGACGCGCGGCAAGCGGCGACGCTTCGCTTCCAGATCTCCTCCTGGAGCCGAGCGCCTCGAGCGAGCGCGGCCTTCGATGCCGCGCGATCGGTGATGCGCTCGAACGTCTCGATCCTCGACTCGAGGTAATCCCGGAACAGGGGGCGAATGGAGGTCTGGTCGTCGGAGGCGAGCAGGTCGAGGCGCAGGTATGCGGTGCCGATCGCATTGGCTTCCTCGACGATCTGCGCGCGTCGCGCGCTGAGTCGCTCCTGAGCGGCGCCGAACGTGAAGGCCAGGACGAGTCCGAGGAGTCCCAGAACCGCCGCGACCACCGCGCTGATCTCGTCGTTGGTCTCCGCGGTTCGGGAGGAACGCCGCTTCCGCCCCATGCGAAACCCGATCTCGAGGGAGGCGAGCATCCCGGCCAGCATGAGAGCAGGAATGAAAAGAGTCAGGATGAAGGGACGGCTGTCCATATCGTGTCGATCCCCGGCTCGAGTGACGAGGGCGAGCGGGCGCGAACGTACGGGAGGCGCGAGAGGAGAGTCAACGACGATCAGGGCTCGGGACCGCCTAACGGCGCGACGCCCTCCGTCCGGTGTCGTGCTGCGCGGTGGCGAAGCGGGTTTCCTCGGGGATGGGCACGTCCTCGATGAGCGCGAGGGCATGGTCGCGGTCCTTCTTGAAGCCGTCCATCTGGGACGGGGCCAGCGGAGCCTGGCCCGGCATCTCGACGGTGAGCGGGTTCTGGTGATGCCCATTTCTCAAGAATTCGTAGTGGAGATGCGGCCCCGTCGCGAGCCCCGAGGATCCGACGCGTCCGATCACGTCCCCCTGGTCCACCTTGGCGCCGGGACGGATGCCGACGGCGATGGAGCTCAAATGCGCGTACCGCGTGCGAATTCCCTGGGCGTGCCGCACCTCCACCATCCGGCCGTAGCCGCCGGCCCATCCCGCGCGCGTCACGACACCGGACGCGGTGACGTCGACGGCCGTGCCGGTGGGCGCTCCATAGTCGATTCCCTCGTGCGCCCGATACCGCTTCAAGATCGGATGGTAGCGCCGGCTCGTGAAGCGGCTCGTGATCCGGTAGGGAACGGGATAGCGCAGGAACGCGCCGTGGAGCGAATGCCCCTGCTCGTCGTAGTACGCAAAGCGGCCGCCCGCGCGCGGACGCGGGATCGCGCGCAGCACGCGCCCGCCGTTGGTCAGCTCGATCGCGAGAAAGTGGCGGCTCCGGATCGAGCCGTCCCCGCGGATCTTCCGCTCGAGCGCGAGGCGGAACGAGTCTCCCTTCCGGAGATCACGCGTGAAGTCCACCTTCCACGCGAACACGTCGGCCATGTCGTAGACGAGATCCTCGAATCCGCGCTTGCCGAGGCGATCGACGTCGCCTCCCAGGTGCGAGGCCCAGAGGCTTGTCTCGATGAGGCCCGACACGACCACGGTGTCCATGGTGAAGGGCTTCAGCTCCACGTGCGCGGTCCAGGACGAATCGACGCGCACGAATCGGAGCGTGGAGTCCGCCGTGATGTCGAGCCGGATCCTGTTCGGCACGTCCCCGCCGCGGGGATAGAACCGGACGGAAGCTCCGGGGCGAAGGGAGCGCGGGCTCTTGTACGTGCGCAGGAGCCGCGTTATTTCGCGGATTTGCGCTTCGTCGAGACCTTTCGTCGCGAGGACGTGGGAGAGGATCGCGCCGCGCGATAGGGTGTCGGCGGGATCGCCCGTCGCCCAGAGCTCCGGGACGCGGCGCGGCTCGGGAGGCTGTGGGGCCTTGGGGAAGGTGACCGCGAGACACACGCCGAACAGGGCCAGCGTGATCAGAGCGATGGCCGAAGAAGCTCGCTGGTGGGCGCCCATCGGCCATTCATCGGCCGGTGGCCTCTGGTTCGTAAGGAAAGGTTGCCGAGGGCGAGTGAGCTAAGGGGGCGTCTGGCTGCCGCTCTCGTATCCGGGCGGGATCGGGTGCGCGATGGCGGTCGAGTCTTTCGGCCAGTCCACGAAACCGCCGCTCAGGGGCTTCTGGTTGTGGCATCGCGCGCAGGCCGTCTTGTCCACGCGGACAGTCAACCCATAGTCCTCCGCCTGGAGCGTGCCGCCCCGGATCCCCTGCATGATGGAGAGCTTGGAGAACCCGCTGCCGGCGCCATGGCAGGCCTCGCAGGTCACGCCCTCCGCCTGGGAGTAGGACTTACCGAAGCGCTCCACCGGCTCGCCATATCCCGTGACGTGGCAGGGCAGGCACTCGGGGGCCTTCTGTGGATCGGCGATGCCCTGCTTCTTCGCCATCGCGCGCGCCTTGTCGGAGCCCAGGGTCTCGAATGCCTTCGCATGCTTCGACTCGGCCCAGAGGTGGTACTGGTTCCCGACACGATCCGCTCCGTGGCAGAGCCGGCACTTGGCGGATCCAACGTAGGTGAACGGGCCGGCGGCCGGCGTCGTGCCCGTGGTCGGCGACGGGCCGGCGGCCCGCGCCGGGCTCGCGAAGGCGAGCGCGAGTGCCAGGGCGAGGGCGCGAATCACGAATCGCCCATCGGCGGAAGCCCGCGCAAGGCGGCGATGTGCTCCTTGTACCGGGAGCGGACGGCGATGAAGTCCGCATGCGAGAGGTCGAGCTCGCCGACGATCTTCCGGATCTCGGTCTCTTCCTCGCCCGACACCTCCTCGTCCGCCGCGGAGACGGCGAAGAGACATTCGAGAAGCGACTCCTTCTCCTCCTGCGTCGCGAAACGGGAGAACTCGCGGGTCACGACGTAGCCCTCCGTCGAGCCGAAGAGCGCGTGCTGGGTCTTGGCGATCCGGACGACGAGCACCGCCTCTTCGTCCTCGACGCCTCCCAGCTCGCGCACGATCCGCTCCATCGCGCGCGTCTCCTCGCGGCTGACCTCGAGGTCCACGTTCGCGACGCGGCCGAGGATGTAGGCGAAGGCGGCGATGTGCCGCGCGCGCTCGGGGTCCATCTGGTCGAGGCTGTCGACGATGGCGCGGACGGCGTCGCCTCGCCCGGCGGGTGGTTGACGATTGGGATCGAAGCCCAGCATGCGCCAGAGGGACATGGGCGGTTCCTTTTGGAAAAAGGTTCGTCGCCGAGGGATCGTTTGAAAATCCGATCGCACCCGGACCCCGGCCATCGCGATCGCGAGGTGACGCGAACGCCATGGAGGTACGTGGATTATAGCTTCGCCGGGGGTGCCGTCTCGACAGGCACGATACGTGATACTGCCCAGGACAGCCGGATGCGCCGGCCTCGTTCGCCCGGCCAGCGCATCCTTTAGATAGGGCGGCAGGAAACGTGACGGAACGAGTCCGAAACATCCTCCAAGGAGGGAGTCAGGACTCAGGAGTCAATGATCCTGCCGCCCGTTTTTGTGTTCCGGGGGGTATGACGGCGGGGCTACTTACCGGCGGCCAGCCACTCTTTCCTTCGAGCGGCCTGCTCGCGCAGCTCTTCCTCGAAGCGAGCCTGCGCTTTGATCTCGTTCTCGTGGCGACGCTTGAGCGCGTCCTTGGAGACCCCCTGGGGGGGCGTCCGGGCTTCCTTGTCCTGCTCGCGGTCGAGGCGAGCCCGCTCGGCGCGGAGCGTCTGGTCGAGCTTCATCTGCTCGCGCAGGTCACGAGCGCGAAGCTCTTGGGCGGTTGGGCCCGCGGCGCGACCGGACGAGTAGGAAGGACCTCGCCCGGTTCTCTCCCGGATCAGCTCGGGACGGTAGACCTCCACCGCGCCGCCGCTCACGATCTCGGCGCGATTGATGCGCGGCGTCCGGGCGGCGATGACGCGGATGGGTCTCGGCGGCCCTCCAAGTCCCACGCCTTCGGCGGTCATGCCACGCTCGGCAGGGCGGGATCCGGACAGGGCGTATCGGGTCACGTTCATGGTGAGCGGGAGGAGGGTGCTGTTCCGGCCGACCGGGACGATCCGGCTTCGAAGCTTGGACGACGTGAAGTCCCGGGCCGGCACGAAGGACCACGAGCGCTCGGGAGTGGCGCGATCCAGCTCCTTCGGATCCATCGATAGCCCGGCAGCCGCGGTCCATCGAGAATTGGGCGGAAGCGGAGCCCATCCGACCCAGCCTTTGCCCCGGCGCCAGGCCACCCAGGCGGATCCCCACGTGGACGATGGGACCCACACCCAGCCGTGATCCGGATCTTCCAGCCAGCGGCCGTAGTGGTAGACGGCCCACGCCCATGGCTCCTCGCCAAGCCAGAGCCAGCCCAGCTCGGTGTAGACCCAACGACCGTCCACGTACGGGCGCCAATCCGCCCGAACGCCGAGCGGCGCCCAGACCGTGCCGTACGGATCGAGATCGATCCACTGGCCGTGGCTCTCGAGCGCATCATGGAAGCGGTCGACGTCGGCCGCGGACGTGCGAGCGTCCTCGCGCGACGGAGGCGCGGGCGGTCCGAAGGACGGATGCGTGCCGCCGCAGCCCGCGACGAAGCCGAGCAGGGCGAGCGCGAAGCCCGGGAACCAAAGCCTTCGAACCATCTGGACTCTCCTGTACCGAACCTCGCTGAACCGGGAGCGGCGGTAGATCTCAACCGTCCCATCGGCCACATCGCTACCCTTATTTACCGGGGTCGGCGGTCGGCGACGGGTTTTCTCGCTGGGCGGCCCGGGCGGCCCGGGCGGCCCGGAGGCGGGGCTCGAGGCCGCGCCCGGACGGCCGTCGAAGCCCCGCAGCGGGTGACGTTACCGGTCCTCGGGATGGGGCGCCGATGGGGCTATGAGGGCTGGCGGGAAGGAGTTCGGTTGGACATGATGGTTTCTCCAGAGTACGATCGCCACCGCATGAACGACGAACGATCGCGTCCCGCCCTGGTCGGACCAGGACTCATGGTTCTCGCTCTGGGGATCGTCCTTGCCGGCTGGCTGGTGGGCAACGGGATCCAGAGCGTCCGCACCGCCGACCGGTTCGTCACGGTGAAGGGCGTGGCCGAGCGCGAGGTGAAGGCGGATCTCGCGATCTGGCCGATCCAGTTCGCCGTGACGGACGACAACATTCCCGCCGCCCAGGCGCGGGTGACGGCGAACGTCATCAAGATCGCGTCCTTCCTCGCGGAGAACGGGATCGACACGAGCGAGGTCGAGCTGACGAGCCTCCGCGTGACCGACGTTCTCGCGAATCCCTACAACCCTCCGAATCGCGTCGGCAATCGCTACATCATCGAGCAGACCGTGCTCGTGCGGACGACGCGTCCCGATCTGGTGCAGGCCGCGAGCCGGCGCGTGGGGGAGCTCGTCAACGCCGGCATCCCGCTCTCGTCCGGCCAGTACGGCGCGACCGGGCCGAACTACGTGTTCCGCAAGCTCAACGACCTCAAGCCGAGCATGATCGCGGAAGCGACCGCGGAAGCGCGCAAGGCCGCGGAGCAGTTCGCGAAGGATTCGAAGAGCCGGCTCGGTGGAATCCATCGCGCCAACCAGGGCGTCTTCGTCATCCTTCCGCGCGACGCTTCGGATTCCGGCGGCGGTCCGGGCATGGGCGAGCAGAGCCAGATGTTCAAGCTCGTCCGCGTGGTGACCACCGTGGAATACCTCCTCCGCGGCTGACCCACGCGCTACGCGGTTCTCGGTCTCCTTCCCGCAAGCAAGAGCACCACGCCGAGCACGATCGCGCCCGCGCTGACCGGCGTGGGGACGCGCACGTGCTCCTTGTCCGTGACCGTGATGTCCACCGGTCCGAGGTCCGCGGTGTCCCTGTCCTTCGTGTAGCTGAAGCCTCCCGCGAACAGCGCCACCAGACCGAGCACGATCAGGGCAACGCCGAGTATGGAAAGCGGTCTCATGTTTCCTCCTATCGTGAGCCGGCGCTCGATCGCGCCGACGCCTGCCGGCGACGCAAGAGGCAAGCCAAAGACGCGCCCGTGGGAAGACGGATCGTTCGCGTTGAAATTCCTACATCGCGATTGAAAGAGACGCTCGGGTCGGCCGGCTCTGGCGTCGACGCCCTCCGACCGGGGAAGCACGCCCTTGGCATGTAAGTAGGTGGCCTCGCTCACGTTCCTTCGTCGTGGCACAGACCGTGCTCAAGGCTGGCGCGGATTGCGTTCATCCGAGCATGCTTCCATCCCACCCCCCGGAGGAATGATGAAGTCACTGCGGAAGGCGATCGTCCTGGTGGCCGCGACGTCGGCGGCTTTCCTGGCCGCGCCAAGGCACGCGTCCAGCGAAGTGGGCGGAGTTCACCTGAACGTCACCCCCTTCGTGGGTTACGGCGATTGGGCGAAGGAAATCAATCTCGACAACAAGGCGTATTTCGGAGGCCGGCTCGGCGTCGGCATCGGCCCCTATCTCGGGGTCGAGGGCTACTACGGCTGGATGGGCACCCACACGGAGTACGGCACCGGGGACTCGCTCTTCTCAGCGCCGAGCACGTCGCCGCGGAACACGATCGACCTGCAGCTGTACGGTGCGGATCTCGTCCTGAATCTCATTCCCAAGTCGAAGTTCAATCCCTACCTCCTCGGCGGGTGGCACGAAGAGAAAATCACCTCCGACGGTCCCGGCGTGAAGACGTTTCAGAACGGCGCGGAGTTCGGTGGAGGCGTCAAGATCGGCGTGAGCCGCCGGGCCGCGCTGAGGCTCGAGCTCCGCGACAAGCTCTGGTCCTTCGGAGACGATCCAACCATTCCCGATCCGCCTGGAAACGACAACATCCACAATCTCTTCTATAACGCAGGGCTTCAGGTCTCCTTCGGCGGCGCGACAGGAAGCGACGCGGACAACGACGGCGTGGCCGACAGCAAGGATGCGTGTCCCAACACGCCGGCCGGCGCGCTGGTCGACGAGCGCGGCTGCCCGCTCGATGCCGACGGAGACAACGTTCCGGACGGCATCGACCAGTGTCCGAACACGCCCTCGGGCGCGACCGTGGATGCGCGCGGCTGTCCGAGCGACGCCGACAACGATGGCGTTCCCGACGGCATCGACAAGTGCCCGGAGACTCCGGGCGGCACGCAGGTGGACGCGAAAGGGTGCCCCGCGGATCAGGACGGCGACGGCGTTCCGGACGGCGTCGACCAGTGCGCCAACACGCCGAGTGGAGCGCGCGTGGATGCGCGCGGCTGCCCGGTCGATAGCGATCAGGATGGCGTTCCGGACGGCATCGACCAGTGCCCGAACACGCTGCCGGGCGCTCAGGTGGACGCGCGTGGGTGCGCGGCCGACTCCGACAACGACGGCGTGACCGATGACAAGGACCTGTGCCCGAACACCCAGGCGGACGTGAAGGTGGACGCGCAGGGCTGCCCGATCGAGCTGACCGAGATGGAGACGCAGCTGCTCGACAAGGGCGTGATCACGACCCGCGAGATCCACTTCGAGACGGCCAAGTGGGACATCCTTCCCGAGTCGCGGCCCATCCTGGACGGCATCGGCAAGGTTCTGATCCAGTGGCCGAAGCTGCACATCGAGATCGGCGGCCATGCCGATTCGCGCGGCTCGGACGCCTACAACATGGATCTCACCCAGAAGCGGGCCCAGTCCGTGCTGGACTATCTCGTCACGAATTTCCCGCAGATCGCCCGCGACCAGTACACGGCCAAGGGGTACGGGGAGCGGAAGCCGGTTGCAACGAACCGGACGGTCGAGGGAATGGCGCGGAATCGCCGCGTCGAGTTCAAGGTCCTCAACACCGAGGAGCTCACCAAGGAACGGGAGCGCCGCCGGCTCTTGAAACGGGGGGAGTAGGGAGCCGACATCCGCTTCCGTAGTGCAGGTGGGGAACCTCGAGGTTCCCCACCTGCCACATTCCAAGGAGACGATATGCTGACCAAAGTATGGCATCGCACGATACTGAGTCTCGCCACGCTGCCCGTTCTCGTCGCATCGGCGCTCGCCCAGGACGGGGGCACGGGAACGACGGAGGGCGGGACCTCCGCCACGACCACCACGACCACGACGACCACGTCCGAATGGATCACGGACTGGAGACTCTGGGCCGTCGTAGGAGCCGTGCTCGTGGTCATCCTCATCCTCGCCTTGACGCGCGGGCGCAGCGAAGGAGGCAGCACGACCATCGTCAAGTGATGCGCGCGGTGGCCGCAGCAGGTGCATCCGGAGAGCCGGCGCCTCGGGGCGCCGGCTCTTCGTCATGGTGGGAGGGCCTTTGTTACAAGGACGCGCGGAGTCTGTTCGGATGCGTACAGGCTGGCGCGCCGCGGGGTCGCGCAGGCGGAATGTTCCTCAACGCAAGTCCAGCATGCGCACCGTTCAGGCGTGATTCACGCGTATTTATCGGTGGTGGAACGGGTGTTGCTGTGGTGTCCCCTAGTCTTTTATCGAACCTTGGGCGGCGGGAACCTGATTCGATTCGAGCTCGCTTTTGACAATCACAGGTTGGCGCTGGCAATAGCGAATCGATCGAACAATAGGAACCCGCCGCCCGCTTTCGCTGTACTCCCCGCAAGGGGTCGTAACCGCACACGCCCCGCTCGGGGCACTCAAGGAAGGAAGGAACAGCACATGAAACGATCGCTCCTCATTCCGGCGTTCGTCGTGATGGCGCTTGCCGGGTGGGAACTCGCGTACGCGCAAGCCCCGGACAATTCGGGCGCGACTCCCGGCACGCCCGGGACGACGACGAGCACCACCACGACGACCACGACGCCCAGCACGACTCCGCCGACGGACGCCACCACGAGCACAACGAGCACCACGACCACCACGGAGTCCACCACCCCACAGGCTACGCCGCCGAGCGCTGCGTACCTCGCGGCGCGCGAGCGCGGCAAGGGCGTGACCGCGAAGGAGACCGCGACCGTCGACAAGCAGCTCACGACCGTGGTCAAGCAGGTGGACGACCTGGCCGCCAAGGCGGGTGATGCCACCGTGGCGGGACGCCTCTCGTCCGACTTCGGAGTCTCGTCCGACGCGCTCATGGCGGAGAAGGCCAAGTACAACACCGGCTGGGGCGATCTCATGATCGCGCACACGCTCGCCTCGAACACGCTGACCGGCGTCACCCTCGACGAGGTCATGGCCATGCGCACGACCGACGCGATGGGGTGGGGGGCGATCGCCAGCGGCCTCGACCTCAAGCTCGGGAACGTCGTGAGCGGGGTCAAGAGCGAGGCGAAGGTGGCGACGGGTTCCTCGCGCGCCGACGGAAAGCCGGCGAAGATCGAGGTAGCGGCAGTGACCCCGCCGGCAGCGGCGGGGACAGCCGGCACGAGCGGCGACACGGGCAGCAAGTAGTCGAGCGCGCCTGGAACGGGCGCTACGGTCAAAGGAGCGTTTTGGCGAGGGGCCGCCGGAAGCACGGCGGCCCCTCGGTCTGCTATCCTCTCCGCGTGAACCATCCCGACCCACACCACGCTCAGCCGGGCCGGAACGGCATGGCGCTCGTGACGGGGGGGTCCGGCTTCGTCGGCGGGCGCGTCGTGAAGCGCCTCCTCGAGCAGGGCATTCCCGTGCGCGCCATCGTGCGCGAGACGGCGGAGCCGCCCCAGGACGAGCGGATCGAGGTCGTTCGCGGCGATTTTGTCGACCCGGACACGGCCAGGCGAGCGGTGCAAGGCGTGTCCGACGTGATCCACTGCGCGGCCACCGCCGGTCCCGAGATCGAGCCCGTGCGCCGCGTGAACGTGGACGGAACCCGGGCGCTCGCGGACGCGGCCCTCGAGCAACGGGTCCGGCGGTTCATCCAGATCTCGACGATTTCGGTCTACGATCGCGAGGGGCGGAGCGCCATCGACGAGGATTCGCCGCTCAAGACGTCGGGCGATCCCTACGGCCTGACGAAAGCCGAAGCCGACCGCGTGGTCCTCCTCGCCATGAAGCGGGGCCTCAACGGGGTGATCCTCCGGCCCGGCGCGATCCTCGGGGCCGGCGCCACGTCCACGTGGGCCACGCGGGTGCCGCAGATGGTGCAGGAGGGCAAGGTCAAGCTCCGCAAGGGCGGCACCGACACGATCCCGTTCATCCACGTGGAAGACCTCGTCGACGCGGTGATGCTTGCGCTCCATTCGGATCGCGCGGTCGGCCGGGTCTACGACGTCGCCGACGAGCACCACACCTGGCGCGAGTACACGGACGAGGTCCGCCGCTGGTTCGACCTGCCGGAGCTCGACCGCGTTCCCGACGCCGAGATCCAGCCCGGCACGTTCTGGATCGGAACCGTCTCCACCCAACGAATCCGTCGCGAGCTGGGCTTTGCTCCCACCCGCTCGTATCGCGACGGCATGGCCGAAGCGGAGCACGCCTGGAGGGAGCGCCGTGCCACGACCCGAAGCGACTGAGTTCAATCCGTACTACGGGCGGTACATCGAGAAGGTGCCGGACGGCCCGATTGTCGACGTGCTCACCTCCGGCATGAACGAGACGCTGACCCTCCTCCGCTCGATCCCCGAGTCCCGCGCGGACCACCGCTACGCCGAGGGGAAGTGGAGCATCAAGGAGGTGGTGGGGCACGTCATCGACGGGGAGCGCGTCTTCACGTACCGGGCGCTTCGCTTCGCACGGAAGGACACGACGCCGCTCGCGAGCTTCGAGCAGGACGACTACATTCCCGCGGGAAACTTCGGGGCGCGCACGCTGCGCGATCTCACGGACGAATACGAGGCGGTGCGCCGGGCCACGATCGAGCTCTTCCGCCACTTCGATGAGACCCAGTTCTCCCGCCGCGGCACCGCCGCCGACAGTCCGGTGAGCGTTCGGGCCCTCGCCTACATCACCGCGGGGCACGAGATCCATCACCGCGCCATCTTGCGCGAGCGCTATCTCGGGCAGGAGATTCCGGCCCCGCGCGCCTGAAGCAGGCTCGGCGCGCGCGTCGCCTCGACGCCCGCGGCGATCACGTACTCCTCAAGCGAAAGGGGCGCCCTCTCGGAGCGCCCCTTCGTTGCTTCTCTCCGCCTCGAGGCGGCCCTGCTCCGTCGCTACGGCTTCAACGATACCTGCGATCCCTTGGCGTCATAGAAGTTGAGGAGCGGCCCCTGGTCTTCCGTGATCATGAGCTGCGCGCGCGGATTTTCCGCCGCGTCCAGCAGATCGAGAGCCGGTCCATCCTGGCCGACGCCGAGGTTGACTCTGAGCTTGCCGTTCTTGTCGAGGATCGTGAGTGCGGGGCCGTCGTCGCCCGCGCCGAGGATCATCTGCGACTTGCCCTGCGCGTTCTTCAAGACCAGCACTTCCGCTTCGAGCTTCTTCGACGGGCTGCTGGTCAGACCCATGCAGAGCACGCCGGCCATGCCGAGCAGCACCACCGACCCGAGAACCTTGAAACGGCGATTCTCCCGCTCCACTCGCTCGAGACGCCCTTCCAGAGACACCGATTCCCTTATGTCCCGCGTCATGCACCCCCCTTTTCTGGACACGCCCCCATCGGGCAACGAAACAACCCTCATCTATCGGCAGAATCGAGAGTTGGCTTGAGCGGAATCACGCCCGGGGAGGGCAGGGGCCTTCAAGTCCGGGACCTTGTGTGCCGATAACTCCAGAGGGACGGGGAGGTGTGCGTCCTCCGGAGGTCGGATGCGGAAGGGACGGTACGTTCAGCTGGTTTCCTACCGGGTGGCGGTCGTGGTCCTCGCCATCCTGACGGGCGCCCTGGCCATGCACGAGCGGGGCACGGGAGCGTCCGTGTGGCTCCTGTCGGCCATCCTGGGGGTGGCCGCCGCGTCGGCGCTCGTGTGGCCGCTCGTCGTACCCGCGCGCGACCGGACGATGAGCGTCTACTCGATCGGTCCGGCCTTCTTCCTCGCCGGCATGTTCCTCCTGCCTCCGCCCGCGCTCGTCGGGATCATCACGTTCGCGGTCCTTCTCTCGGGGCTCATCCGCGGGGACCGCGCGTATCGCACGGCGTTCCGCCTTGGCTCGATGGTGCTCGTGTTCGCCGGATTCGCGGTCTGGTTCCGCCTCTCGCCGCAGGGCTCGGAGATCCTCTACAAGCCGGCCGCCCGCGCCACGCTCGAGATGGCGATCGGGGGGGCGGCGCTCGTAGCGCTCCTGATCTTGAAGAGCCTCGAGATTCGCCTCGAGCACGGGCCCGAGCAGACGCCGCACTGGGGCGCCTTCCAGAAGCCGGCGATCATGGAGTCCATGCTCTGTCTCGCTTTCTCGACCTCCACCGTCGTGCTCGCGCGCATCCACACGGGCTTTCTCACTGTCGTCGGATTCCAGATGGTGATGGTGTGGTGGTTCCTCCACCGGTACGCGGCGTACACGACAGGGCTCGCACGCGTCACCGACCGAAGGAAGCGGCCGCGCGCGATCCTGTGGGACGCGGCGACGCGCGACGCGCTTCGGGTGGGGCCGTTCGCGGCGCCGCTCCCGCGGCGTTTCCCGCACGATTCGGCCGCGCGCGAGGCGCGAGAGGATGATGACGAGGATTGGAAGTCGGAGCGGACCGGACGATCCCGCTAGGAGCCGAAGCGTCGGGCGACGTACTCCTCGACGAGCACGAGAAACTCCTCGGCGATGCGCGGTCCCTGGAGCGTGGTCTTGAGCGCCCCATCGACGAACACCGGGGCCTTCGGATCCTCCGCGGTGCCCGGAAGCGAGATGCCGATGTCCGCGTGGCGCGATTCGCCAGGGCCGTTCACCACGCATCCCATCACCGCGACGCGCAATCCCTCCACGCCGGGGTAGGCGGTGCGCCATACCGGCATCCTCTCGCGCAGCCGGAGATTCACGCGCTCCGCCAGCTCCTGGAAGAAGCTGCTCGTCGTGCGGCCGCATCCGGGGCACGACGTGACCTGCGGCTCGAAGTGCCGCAGCTCGAGGGACTGGAGGATCTGCTGGCAGATCCGGACCTCCTCGCGGCGGTCGCCTCCGGGCTGCGGCGTGAGGCTCACGCGAATCGTGTCGCCGATTCCCTCGAGAAGGAGCGTGGAGAGTCCCGCGGTCGATGCGACGACTCCCTTGGCCCCCATCCCGGCCTCGGTCAATCCGAGATGGAGTGGATAGTCGGTCTCCGCGGCGAGCCGGCGGTAGATCGCGATCAGATCGCGCACGCCCGACACCTTGGCCGAGAGCACGATCGCATCGTGCGGCTGGCCGAACTCCTCGGCGAGCGCGGCCGAGCGCACGGCGCTCTCGAACATCGCGTCGAGCGTGACCTCCCGGTCGTCGCGCGGCTTGGCGCTCCGCGCGTTCTGATCCATGAGCGCCGTCAGGAGCTCCCGGTCGAGCGATCCCCAATTCACGCCGATCCGCACCGGCTTTTCGTTGGCCACCGCGATCCGGATGATCTGGCTGAAGTGTTCGTCGTGCCGCTCGCCGCTTCCGACGTTGCCCGGATTGATCCGGTACTTGTCGAGGGCGCGCGCGCAGTCGGGGAACTGGCTCAGGAGGAGATGCCCGCTGAAGTGGAAGTCGCCCACGATCGGCGCCGCGATTCCCGCATCCCGCGTGCGCGCGACGATCTCGGGCAAGGAGCGCGCGGCCTCCGGCGTGTTCACGGTCACGCGCACCAGCTCGGATCCCGCCTCGGCGAGCGCGACCACCTGGGCGGCAGTCCCTGCCGCATCCGCGGTGTCCGTGTTGGTCATCGACTGCACGGCGACCGGGCGGTTCCCTCCGATCGTCATCGAGCCGATCCGGACTAAGACCGACCGCCGGCGGGGAACGGACGTGCTGCCTTGGGAATCGAGCGGAATGGTGATGGTCGGCATCGACGCGAGTCTAGCACGGCCGGCGCGGGGCGCGTGCTAGACTCGCCGCCATGACCACGCCGCCCATCGCCGCGACTAAAGGCGCCACAGGCGCCGCGGAGGCCCAGGCGCCGGCCGCGCCGCGCGTCCGCACGATGTTCGCGTCCATCGCCGACTCCTACGATCGCGCGAACCAGATCCTCTCGCTGGGCCTCCACCATCGGTGGCGCGAGCGCACGGTCCGCTCGAGCGGCGCCCGGCCCGGCATGCGCGTGCTCGACTGCGCGACCGGCACCGGAGATCTCGCGCTCGCGTTCCGCCGCGCGGTGGGCCCCGACGGGGATGTCGTGGGCACCGACTTCTGCGCCGAGATGCTCGCCATCGCCCCCGGAAAGGCGGCCCGCGCGGGCCTTCCCGTGCGATTCGAGATCGCCGACGTGCTCCATCTGCCCTATCCCGACCGGTCCTTCGACATCGCGTCGATCGCTTTCGGCATCCGGAACGTCGAAGATCCCGCGCGCGGGCTTCTTGAGATGGCGCGCGTGACGCGCGCCGGGGGGCGGGTCGTCGTGCTCGAGTTCGGGCAGCCGGGAGGAGCCTGGTTCGGTCCTCTGTACCGCTTCTACTCGCACTCGGTTCTGCCGCGGCTCGGAGGCTTCATCAGCGGGCAGCGCTCCGCCTACGAGTACCTCGACCGGACCTCCTCGCGCTTTCCGGCGGGGGAGCGGTTCCTCGCGATGATGCGCGACACGGGCGCGTACGGCGACGTGCGTGCGCACGCCCTCACCGGGGGCGTGGCCTACGTCTACGTCGGAGAGGTGGCGTGAGCTTTCAGGCGACGATTCCCGTGCGCTTCCAGGACGTCGACGCGGCGGGCGTGCTCTTCTTCGGGCGGATCTTCGACTACTGCCACCAGGCCTACGAGGAGCTGATCGGGAGCTTCGGCCTGGATCGCGCGCACTACTTCGCGGGAGCCGAGTATCTGGTGCCGATCGTGCACGCCCGGGCCGACTACCGGAGCCCGATCCGCCTCGGCGAGCGGGTCCACGTGACGATCGAGATCGCGCGGGTGGGGCGCGCCTCGGTGCGGCTTCGTTATCGAGTGACCGGGCCCAAGGCGGACGACCTGCGCGCCGAGGTCGAGACCGTCCACGCCTTCGTCGACCGCGCCACCATGCGGCCGATCTCGATTCCGGATCCCCTACGCGGGTTCTTCCTCGAGCACCTCGTCCCGGACGCGGCCGCCGAGGGCGTCGCGAAGTAGCGACTAGTCTCGAGCCGCGCTGGGAAGCGAGAGGCGGAAGATGGAGCCGCGCGAGAGCTCGCTCGACGCCGTGAGGCGCCCGTTCATGCGGTGCGCCAGCTCGAGGGCGAACGCGAGGCCCAGGCCCAGTCCTCCCACTTCGCGCGTGGGAGAGCCGTCACCCTGCCGGAACGAGCCGAAGATCTGGGTCAGGCGCTCGGGCGGAATCCCAGGTCCGTCATCCTCCACCTCCACGATCGCCGTCTCGCCCTCGACCGCGAGGCGCAAGGTGATTCGCGTGCCGCGCGGGGTGAACTTGGTCGCGTTGTCCACGAGCGCGTCGACGATCTGGAGGACCCGGTGCCGGTCGAAGGCCGTCGTGAGCGGCGCCTCCGGCGCCTCGAACACGAGCTCGCGCAATCCCTCGGTGATTCCCGGCAATCGCTCCTCGTAATAGGCGCGGAGGGCGAGGGTCAGGTCGCCCCGGCGGATATCGAGTGGCAGGGAGCCTCGGGTGGCCGCACCGAAATCGAGCAAGTTCTCGAGCATGGCCTTCAGCTTCTTCGATTCCTCCAGGCAGACCCCCGTGAACTCGCGAACCGTGTCCGGCAGCCCTCCTTGATCCTCGACGGAGCTGAGATACGCGATGATCACGGTGAGAGGCGTCCGGAGCTCGTGGTTCAGGTTCCGCAGGAATTCCGACTTCAGCCGGTCCAGATCGGTCAGCTCCTCGTTCGCCATGCGGAGCTGGCGGTTGTTCTCGAGGAGCCGGTTGTAGAGCGTCGCGTTCTGCAGCGCGACGCCGATCATGCCCAGCGAAGCCTGGAGCGCGTCCAGCTCCATGGGGCCGTAGGGGGGGCCGCCGGCGCCGGGCCCGAGCGCGACCAAGCCGAGCGTCTCGCCCCGGGATGTGAGCGGCGCCAAGAGCTCGATCTCCTCCCGCCGCGCGAGCGCCACCGTGGCGGGATGGAGGCGCGCCTGAAACTCCCCGGATCCGAGGATACGCCGCTCTTCGCCCAGGGCTTGGAGCGCATCCGGAGCGACGGTGGCCCCCAGCGCGTCCGCCATGCGGCGGCTCATTCCGTGGGACCGGAGGAGAACGGGACGCCGCTCCGATCCATCGGGCAGGAGCCAGAGCGCCGCGCGGGAAGCCCCGAGCTGCCCCATGAGATTGAGCAGCACGAGATCGGCGAGCGCATAGAGGTCGAGACCGACCGTCAGCTCGCGGCTCAGCTCGGAGATCGCGAGGAGCTCGTGTTCGCGCCGGGCCGCGAGCCGGAGCGCTTCGGCGGCATCGATGTCAGGCCGGGAGGGCACGCTCGGCTTCCTCCTCGCTGGAATCGATCGGCAGGAACGGCTCTAGATTCAGGAGCTGAATCACCGTGAGCACGGGAGTCGACGGGGAGGCGAACCGGACCGTCCGGCCCGCCTTGCGGAACTCCTCGGCCACGCTCAGAAGGGTTCCGACCCCGCTCGAGGCGATGAACTCGACCCGGCTCAGGTTGACGATGAGATTCCGACCGCTCGCGCGCACGTCGGCGCACTGAGCGAGCAGCGCCGGTACGCTCTTCGCGTCGAGCCGGCCCACGACGCGCACGATCACTCCATGCACGCCCGATACGACTTCAAGGGGTTCGGCCACGCTAGGCCTCCTTTCGTGGGCCCGGGAAGCGAAGGACGGTAATGTTGCCTTCACCGGTTCCCGGGAAATACGCCGCCTGCCTCGTCGCGCGGCGGATGATCTGGAGTCCGATGCCGCGACCCTTCGACCGAACGCTGGGGTCCCCGAAGTCGAGATCGGCCGCCGCGGGCGGGGCAAAGGGTGCGCCGTCATCGCGCACGAGGAACATCGTCTCCCCTCGCCGGTCGGACACCCAACCGAGGTCGAGCGATCGCGACGGATCCTCGCGATAGCCGTGCTCGACGATGTTGGCGCAGACCTCGTACAGGGCGGTCGTGAGGAGTGCGAGCTCCCGCTCGGACAGCGCGCTCGCCGGGGGACACCTCTTGAGCCAGGCTCCGATGCCTTCGAGGGCCTCCATCCGCGCGGGGAGCGTCCAGGTCCGTCCCTGGCCGCGCGCCTGGCGAAGGAGCTCTTCCGAGTCTCCCGGCGACATCCCCCCGGGCGCGGTGTCTGCGTCCGTCTGGGTCTCATGGGCGATCACGAGGAGAGTCTCGTCGTCGCCCGGCGGGGCATGCCCGGTCCACCTTCCGATCGCGGCGACCACGGCCTCGATCACGGAAGACGCTCCGCCTACCGCCGCCGCGGCCACCGTTTGCCCTAGACGCTCGAGCCCGAACTGCTCGCCGCGCGCATTCATCGATTCGTTCACGCCGTCCGTGTACTGGACCAGGACGTCGCCCGGTTCGAGCTCGAGCGCGCGGTCCTCGAGGGTCGCCGCGATCGCCCCGCCCCGAACGGCTCCGATGGGAATGCCGCGCGTCGCGTGAAGGGTCACCGAGCCATCCCGGGCCCGGTACCGGACGAGCGGGTTGTGCCCGGCGGACGCATAGGTGATTTGCCGTCCGCTCGGGTCGAGCACGCCGTAGAAGAGCGTCACGAACGAGCCCGGCTCCAGGGTTTCCGTGAGCCTCCGGTCGACCTGCGCGAGGAGCGACGAAGGGGATGTGATGCCGTCCCGGTACGCGCGCAGGAGCGAGAACACCATCGACATGACGAGGCATCCGGCGAGCCCCTTGCCGGCCACGTCCGCCACCACCACGCCGATCGTTCCGTCGGGGCGATCGAACACATCGTAGTAGTCCCCGCCGACCTCCGCCGCCGGCCGGTGGTATCCCTGGATCACGAAGGCTCCCGCGCGTGTCGTGCCCTTGGGGAGCAGGGACGTCTGGATCCGCTGCGCCAGCTCCATCTCGTGGGCCAGCCGTTCGCGCTCGACGAGATCCGCCTGGGCTCGCTTCAGCTCGAGCGCCATCTGATTGATCGCGGCCGCGAGGAGGCCGAGCTCCGTCCGGTCGCGGAGCACGACCGGACGATCCAGCTCCCCGCGCCCGATCCGCTCGATCCCATGGCGGAGCGTGGCGACGGGGCGAAGGAGCTGCGACACGAGAATCAGGGGGACGGCCACCGCCGCGGCGAGGAAGAGCGCGAGCACCGCGATCTGTTGCCGCCTCGCGTCGGTGATGACCTGGTCGAGGTAGCTCCGCGGCATACCCACCACCGCGAGCCCGAGCCGCCGACCGTCGGGATGGGTGACGGGAACGGCGGCGAGGAGCGTTCCGCCGTCCTCGCCGAGCGTCTCGCCGCGCGCCAGGCGGCGCGCATCCTCGATGGGCCTTAGCCTGGCCGGCAGCGAGTAGCTCTGGCCCAGACTCCGAACGTCCGGATGACCCTGCACGACGCCCTGATTGTCCGCGACGACGATCACGGTGAGCTCGGGCTGCCGGGCGAGAAGCTCCTTGGCGAGCGGGTGGAGCGTGAGCTCCGGATAGTCGCCGAGCATGGCCCCCGTGCTCGCCAGCGCCAGCGTGCGCGCGTCGAGGAGGAGGCGGGTCTCGATCTCCGCGGTGAGCGCGCGTCGCGTGTTGCGCTCGGCCACCGCGCCGACGCTCGCGACCGCGCCCGCGGTGAGGAGCACCGCGGCCACGGCGACGATCCACCGGATGCTCCAGACGACCTTCGTCCTGCGCTCCGTCATGGCCCCTCCCCCAGCAGCTCGCGCGTGCGGGCCAGCTGCTTCTCCGCGCGTGCGATGTAGCCCTTCGCCCGCGCGTCGTCCGGATCCACGACGAGCACCTTCTCCCACAGCGCGACCGCCTCCTCGAGCTTCCCGGCCGCGAAGGAGTTCATGCCCCGCATGAGGTACTCGCGCTTCAAGTACTCCCCGACGCGTGCATAGGTGGAGTCGGCGGACCAGACGATCTCCCAGTAGCGGAGCGCGTCGTCGGGCCGGTGCTGCTCCATGGCCGCAAGGCCGCGCCGGTAGAGCGCGTCCAGATCACGACGGGAGAGCGTGGGACGCGGCCGCGCCGGCGCGCGCGGTCCCGCCTCGGGCGCCGGGGGTGGCGTCTTCGACGGCGCCAGAGCGAGCTGGCGTGCCTGGGTCAGCGCGAGCGCCGCGACCGAAAGTCCATCCGCCCGTGGGTCGAGGGCCCGCGCCTGGGCGAGCTTCTGGTCCGCCTCCGCGAGACGGCCCGCGTCGATCGCGCGGCGTGCCTCGCGCACGAGGACGTCGGTCTGGCGCGCGATCGCCTGCTCGGTGCGCCGGAGCATCCCCGACGCCTCCTGATCCGCCGGCTGAACGGCGAGGATCGCGAGGAACCCCGACCGCGCGGCCGCGAGGTCGTTGGCCGCGAAGGCGTCGAGCGCCTGCGCGAAGCGATCGCGGATCTCGCTCGTCCGCGCGGACCGGCGGTCGCTCTCGACACGGCACCGCGTGCGGGCAGCCAAGGCGAGCGAGTCGGCGGGATCCTTCGCCAGCACGCGTCCGTAGGCGAGCGCTGCGGCGGTGAAGTCCCCCGACCGCTCGAGCCGCGCCGCACTCTCGCGCAGGCACCGGCGCTCGAGATCGACCGCGCGCGGCTCGCCTGGCGCAAGCGTGGCGACCGCGCCGAGGACATCGAACGCATCGTCGTAGCGCTCGGCGGCCCTGGCGGCTTCGGCCCGTGCGAGGAGCGAATCGACGCGCTCCCGCTGGATCTGATCGAAGGCCTCGCTCAGCCGGGTCTGGATCCGCTCCTCGTCGGCGCGAAGCGCGGCCGCGCGATTCTCGGCCACGGTGCGCCCGGTCGCGAGCGTCACGCCGATCCGGTGGATCGTGCCGACGCCCGCGTCCTCGAATGCGTAGTCGAGCGCGAGCGACTGCCAGCGCACACCCGCACCGAAGACGGAGCCTCGGCCGTTCCACCCCCCGCGCAGGGACAGCATGGCGTGCGGTGTGAACTCCGTGCCGAAGCGGAGGCGCGTTCCGACGCCCCGGGGATGCTCGAGCTCGATCGCGGTCTGGGTCCATCGCGAGCGGTAGGCGAGCCCGGTCCGGACGACGGAGGGATCGGGCACGCTCGCCTCGTCGAGGCGGATCGACGGCTCGATCAGATTTCGCACGGCGAGTCCGAAGGACACTCGGTCCGCCCAGGGTACACCCACGCCGGCGACCAGGAGCGGCTGGACCGCAACGCCGGCGTCCAGGCCGAGGCCGCTCCCCGACGCACCCGCGACGCTCTGGCTCTGGATCTTGGCGGTCCCGCCCACCGACCAGGCGCCGCCGAACGCGCGTCCGAACCCCAACGCGATCTCCGACTCCGACGACGTGAGATTCGACGCGAGGAGCGTGTTGCGATCGTCCCGCTGCTCGATCCCATCCACGCCGAACGAGCGATAGGACAGGCCGAAGCCGCCCCATCGCCAGCTCGGCAGCGCGATGGCGAGATATTCCTCGTGGACGTCGTAGCCGTACTGGAACCGTCCCGCCTGGAGCTCGCGTCGTGGCACGAGCCCGAGGCCGCCGGGATTCCAGGCCATCGCGCTCGCGTCGGACGCGAGCGCCGCGTACGCGCCCCCGAGCGCGATGGCGCGCACGCCCGTGCCGCTGGCGAAGATCGATTGCGTGCCGCCGTCGTCCTCAGCTCGGGCGGGCGGTGCTACGAGAACGGTCAGGGTCGCGATCCACGCGACGACGAAGCGCCGGATCATCGCACCACCGCCACTTTGCGAACCACGCGTTCCGTGTGGCCGTCCCCGTAGCGCGCGAGGAGCTCCGCCAGATAGACGCCGTTTCGCACCAGGTCGCCGGCGCCGTTCCGTCCCGTCCACGCATCGGCTTGGTGGAGCCCGGCCGAGCGCGCCTCATCGCGCACGACCTCCGCCACGCGGTCGCCGGAGGGAGTGAAGATGCGGAGGCTCACCCGGCCGTCCGCGCGGAGGTAGTAGACGAACGACGTGGCCTCGCGCCCCGCTGCGAACGGATTCGGGAAGTTGGAGTAGCTCGCCTCGAGCGTGGCCGCGCCCACCGTTCCCGATTCGGTCCAGAGCGGGAAGGAATGGCCCGGCTCGGGACGGACCTGGATGGCGAGGAGCGCGCTTCCAGGCTGCACGACGCCGATGCCGCTCTCGTCCAGACCGAGCCTGAGCGTTGGTCCCTGGGGGATCCCCGCGGACGCCACGCGAAGCTCCACTTGGACCGTGCCGCCGGGCGGCACGAGGAGCAGGCTGTCCGCCGGGAGCGACGCCGTCGTGGAATCGGGCGTGAGCGCGGCGCTCTCCGCCCAAAGGACGCCGTCGACGTAGGCCAGGACGCGAGTGGCCGCGCTTCCGATCGCGATGGCGGCGAGGTCGCGATCCGCGGCGCGCACCACCATGCGATCCAGCCGCACTCCGCCCGAGCCGGCCGAAGCCGTGTTGGTCAGTCGAAGGACCCCGGCCGTCACCTCGGCCCCGTCGCCGGCGAGAACCGCCGGCATGCGGCTCTCGAGGCCGGCCACGAGCTCGCGTGGAGGAGGCTCGAGGCGCGCGAGACCGGAGACGGTGGGCAGCACGGCGCCGGGCTCGGGCAGCGGCGTGAGTCGAGCTCCCGAGTTGGCGTCGAACATGGCGAGCCCCGCGGTCGGTGTGCTGAGCTCGAGATATCCCGCGGGGGCTGTCGCGGCGATGTCGGCCAGCACGCGGATCGTCGCCGTGTCTCCCGGCGCGAGGAGGATCCCGCCCAGCGGAAGTGACACGGCCCCTGAAGGAGGGAAGGCGTTCTGGACCACGCGCTCCACGCCGTTCGCGAGTACGCGGAGACGCGCGAGATACGTGCCGGGCGCGAGCGGACGCCGGAGCTCGTCCGAGCAGGCGACCGCGACGCTGTCGAGGCGCACGCGCGCGGTCCCCGCTCCGTCCGGATGACGGAGCACGACGTCGAGCGCGGCTTGGTCGGTGTCGCCGACGCGCAAGGTCGCGGGGAAGAGCGGCACACCGCGCACGCGGACCGATGCGGCGGCGCGCTCCACGATCGTGGGAGCTCCGGCGATCGGGCTCGACGCGTACGTAACGATGACTGTGTCCTGCGTGTTGGCGTCCCACGCCTGGATCGTTGCTGGAGAGCCGAGCCGGATCGAGAAGGACCCGACGGCAGCGCTGTCCGCGACGTCGCCTAAGATCGTGAGGTCGATCGGGGCGTTCACGGGACACGTAAGAGGCGGAGCGAGCGCGAGGGTCAGGTCCGGTCCGTCGGTGCCGCCCACGATCCGCGCCGCGAGCGTCTGCGTCGCGGTCCGGACCACGAGACGATCGAGCCAGTCGTGCGGCGACGGAATGGGGGCGCCGGTCGTGTCGGTCACCGTCACCGCGATCGAACCCACACGCACGTCGGACGTGACTCCGTCGATCCCCGAGTTCCGGAGCTGGAGACCGAGAAGCGGAACATCCTGGGAGCCGGCAGCCACGCGCTGCTCGGGCGACGGGACGTCGGAGATCTGGAGCTCGGTGGGCTCGGCCACGAGACGCGCGGTCCCGGAGCGGAGCGGGAACGATCCCGTCTCGAGCCGGATCCGGACCGGCGCTCCGCTCGTCCGATCCTCCGCGGTGATGTCGGTGCTGTCGACGATCGCGACCCGGAAGCTCGGCGCCGTGGCCGAAGCGGCCACGTCGAGGCGGAAGCTCAGCGTGGTCGGCTGCTCGGGCGTGACGTAGGCCGGAGCGTCGAAGGTAAGGTCGAGGTCCGATCCCGTGCCCGGGATCGTCGACGTCGCGAGGTACACGTTCGTACCCTCGGCCACCACGACCGAGGTGATGAGATCGGCCGGGACGATCGGGACTCCGTTCCCGTCCTCGACGCGGATGCGAAGCCCGCGCAGGCTGACGGTCGAGGCGCCGGTGCCGCCCTGGTTCGTGAAGGTGAGGCTGAAGGGAACGATGCCCGTTTGGCCGCGACTCACTTCGAGCGGCATCGACTGGACCGGGACGAGCCCCGCGTCCGCGACGGGGATCAGGATGTCGTGTCCGTTCGAGGAGACCTCGACCGCGCGTCGCACGAGACCGCTCAGCGTTCCGATTCCTGCGGCGTCCGCCCGGAACTGCACGTCGCCCGGTCCGGAGGCGAGATAGACCCAGACGAAGCTGTCCGACTGGGCGGGAGCAAGGGTCATCGTGCCCGGGGAGGGTCCCGCCTGGAGCGAGGTGGTCCCGCTTCCGGAGATCGCAGGCATCGAGGGGGCGATCGCCTGGACCGTCTCGTTCCCCGCGTTGCGCACGATCATGCGCAGCCGGAGCGTCTGCCCGACGGTGCTCGCTCTCGTCTCGGTCTCGAGCGTGGCGAGGAGCGGGGAGGTGCTGATCACGAGCGGCTGCGGATTGGCGACGAGCCCGTCTCGAGGTCCGTCGTTGCCGGAGAGGTTCTCGATGGCGCCGATCGGAAGCGCGAGGTCGACGGTGGCCGAGTCCGACGGTCCCGAGGTCGTGGTCACCGATGCGAAGAGGCGCGCCCCCGCGATTCCGAGCGCTTCCGAGAGGAGCGTGCTCCGCCACTCGGCGCCGGTGCGCGTGAGCGGTCCCAGGTCCTGATCGTCGCCGGTGCCTGGGGTGAACGCACCGTCTCCGCCGTCCCGCCACAGGTGCACTTCCGCAAGCTCAGCCGCTCCGGCGGTTCCCAGATTGACGATTCGCACCGAGCGGAGCTCGTCGCTCTCGTATCCGTTCCGAGGGATCGTGACGTCGAGGGCGAGGCGCGGGCCTTCACCCGGTCCGAGGCTCGCGCCCGGAGCGCCCCAGTTGGTGACCTGCGCCGCGCTCATGCCATCCACCGTGAGCCGCGCGTTCGACGTGACCGGCCAAGCGCCGGTCACCGACACAGGCTCCTCGAAGTGCATCGAGAGCGGATCCGAGACGCGAGCGCCAAGCACGTCTCCGTCCGCAGCGTCCCTGGGCGACACGTCGGCCGTGACGAAGAGATGGCGCGAGCCCCCCGCGGGGAGAACCCAGCTGAGCCCCGTGAACGTGACGACGCCGTTCGCGAACGATCCGACGCCGATCGCCGGGTCGGACGAGAGATCGCCGAGGACTCCGTCGGCGTCGCCATCTTCCCGAAGGGTCAGCGACTGGATCTCACGGTCGAGCTCCAGGCGCGAGCCGCTCCCCGACGTGACGTTCTCGATCGCGAGCCGTCCCAGGGTCCGCGAAGTCGTGTAGCTGTTCGTGAGGATGAGATGGAGCAGCGGCGCGTCGTGGTCGCCGGGATGGACGGCCACGGAGTCGAGCGCGGCGGCCGCCACGGTCACGCGATCGGTCGTGCGGATCGGCAGCGCGAAGGGATTCTCGACGCGCTGGTCCAGCGGGCCCGAGTCCCCGCTCTCCATGCCCACTCCGCCGTCCGTTCCCTGGGGAAGGCCGAGCAGCACCGTCCGCCCGTCCAGCGCGAGATCGGCGAGATCCACGGCCACGAAGAGGCGGAGCCCGCTGACCGGGACGATCTCGGAGAGGCCGGTGCGCTGCCAGCGGTCGCCCGTGTTCACGAGCTCTCCGAGCGCGCGGTCGCGCGTGGGATCGAGCACCCCGTCGCCGTCGTCGACCCAGGCATTCATCCGCGTCACGTCCGTTCCGGCTTCCGCCGTGCCGTTGTTGGCGACGGAGAGGCGCAGGAGCCGATCCGGCTGATATCCGTTCGGGGGCAGCGTGACGTCCAGGGCGAGCGCCCGGGTCGAGCCCGCGAGCAGATTGCCGGGCGGAATCGGGTGCACCGCGATCTCTTGCGCCACGAGCCCGTCGACGGGGAAGCTCCCGACGGGCCGGAGCGGCCACGCGTTCCGCGCGAAGCTCGAAGGCGCGAGGAGGACGGAGGTGGAGTCGGTGATTTCGAGATCGAGCGCGTCGCCATCGCGCGCGCCGAGCGCAACGTCCGCCGCCACGAAGAGGCGCACGCTGCCGAGCGCCGGCACGTCGACGCGCACCGGCGTGAAGTGGACGCTTCCGTCGACCGCGACCGTCGCGAACTGCTTCGGATCCCGGGCCGGATCGAGCACGCCGTCGCCGTCGTCCAGGTAGAGCGTGAGGTCGCCCAGCTCGGAGTCGAGCTGATCCTTCGTTCCAGGCCCCACGGTCGCGTTCTTCACATCGAGCGAAACAAGGGATCGCGCTGACCCTTCTTGATTCGCGACGGTGATCGCGAGGAGCGGCAGGGTGCGGTCGCCCGGCCTCACCACAGCCCCGGTCTGGACCGCGGCCACGGTGAACCCGCCGGGGGTCACCAGGGCGGCGTGCGTGATGGAGGCGCCGTCGTCCGACACGCGAATCCCGCTCGCGACCTCGACCGCCGAGGCGCTGCCGTCGACGACGATCGGCCCGGTCTGCGCCTGGCGTCCGACGTTCACGGAGAGCGGTACGAGGAGGCTCTCCCCGCTCGCGAGGGACCGCGGCAGGGGAGGCATCACCGAGACCGTGTAATCGCCGTCCGCGTCGTGGCGGACCAAGCGTGTGAAGACGAGCGAGACCAGGTCCACGGAGATGGAGTCCCGTCCGGGATTGGCGAGGAGGATCTGGAACGGGGCGCCGAGCCGTCCCTGCACGAGCGAGTCGGGTCCGGTGACGGACACCACGCGGAGCGCGCGAACGGGGCGGACGATCACGGAGGCCGTATCCCGCACGCCCCCCGATTCGGCGACGACGAGGCCGGTGCCTTCCGCGGTTCCCGCGAACACTCCCGTGGTCGCGCCGATCGTTCCCACGCCTCCGAGCGCGGTCCAGGCGATCGATCCAGCGGTGGGGTTTCCGAACGCGTCCTCGGTCGTGGCGGCAAAGGCGAGCGTGCTGTCGCGCCAGCAGACGGCGCCGTCGGGCTTCACGGTGATCCGCGCCACGGGGCCCGGTCCGACCGAGACGCGCCAGGTGTCGCCGTCCGGGATGCCGTTCGCGTTTCCCTGCGCCGCGACCTGTGGAGCCACCGATGTGCCCGAGTTGTCGAAGAGCGTCACGAAGTCGCTTCCGGCCAGATCCAGCTCGCTCGGCACCGTGGCGCGGAACTGCACCTCGACGAGGGAGGAGCTCTGGACCGCGGTCCCGAGCTTCGCCTCCGCGGTGCCCTCGACGCTCGCGTCCGAGTAGGACGCGGGGAGCCCGGCGACGCGCACGGTCGTGACGACGGGCACGCCGTAGCCCTTGGGGAGGTGGATCAGCACGCGATCCACGCCTGCGTCGCCCGCGACGATGCTCGGCAGGACGTAGACGGTGAAGACCTGGCCCACCGCCCCGGCCTGAACGGCATGCGGCAGGATCTCCGCAAGCGCGGAGTGCGCGGCCTGACCGGCCCCGATGACCGAGGAGGTCAGGGGCACGTCGACGATCGCGGACGCGCTGCTGCCGTCGGACGCCTGCGCCCGGAGGCGGACGCCCCCCGCGTAGTCCTGCGCGGGGACGATGGGGTAATCCATCCAGAGGTAGAGTCCGCGCGTCTCGGGCTCTTCCATTGTCAGCGCCGATCCGGGCGGCGGGAGCGCCGCGAGCAGCGTGTCGAGGCGTCCTCCCCCGGCCCCGTCCGACCGGAACGCCCACGCGAGCGCGTTCGCCTCGGCTTGGATCGTGTCCACCGGGGCGGCGACGCCGACGAAGTCGCGCGCCGCTCCCTGGAGGTTGTAGGGAGCGTTGCTCCAGATCGCGACTGCGAGATTTCCGTCCGCCGGAGTGGCGAGCGGCTGGGCGGAGGACCCTGCGTTGGCCGGCGCGAAGGCACCCGCGCTGTCGACGGCGGCGATCTCGATCCGGGGCGCGCACGAGAGGCCGTTGACGGCGGCGCTCCCCGTGTCCGGCGGCGTGCCGCTGAACACGTTCACCGAGATCGTCCAGACGCCGCTTCCGGCACGTGCGATGCGGCCTGGCACGAAGCCCAGCCGGAGCGTCTGCGGGCTCGTGGCGTTCGTCGTCGTGTCGACGGCGGATCGGTCCGGTGCGACGCCCCAGGAGGAGCCCGCGGGATCGACCAGGGTCCACCCGTTTCCCGCCCTCCGCCACGAGAAAGCGCCTCGGTACGCGGGGGACTGGCTGTCGGACGCGTGTCCCTGATGGTAGAGCGTGACGTCGAGCCCGGTGACGTCCCGGAAGCCGTCGCCGTCGCTCACGGCGACGTCGACGAGCATCGTGTCGCGCGGGACGAGCGTCGTGGTGGCGACGCCGGCCTTCGTGCGCAGCACGATCTGGGAGATGACGGGCACGAGCGCGGGAGTCACCGTGACGCTCGACGTGTCGCGCAGCGATCCCGCGTAGGCCACGATCTTGGCCAGGCCGGGCTGTGAGGCGCAGAACGTTCCGTCCTTGGACGCGGTGCCGGCGGACGCGGGGATCACCCTCATGCTGTCGGCCACGACCCCGAACCGGTTTCCAAACGCGTCCACGCCGAAGAGCTGGAAGGACGTGCACATCCGGCTCACCACCGACGTGTTGTCGGGCACGAGATCGATCACCTTGGGCGGGTCGTCGGTGACGGCGAGGGTCCAGTCGTCGCCGTTTCCGAGGGCGCCGTCCGCGTTGCCGGACCAGAGGGACTGGAGCGACGCGCCCGGGGTGGAGGTGTCGTCGACCGAGATCGGCAGGTCGAGATCGTTCGTCGTCGCGGCGGCGAGCACGCTCACGCGGCAGCGCACCTCGACCTTTGCGTTCAGATGGATCCGCGGGACGCGCAGCGTGAACGAGGTGCCGTTGTCGAACCAGAGGATCTGGGCCGGATCGACCGGGATGCCTCCGACCAGCACCGCGTCCACGGCGGTGACCTGGATCGTCCCGTTGTGAAGAACGTTGACGAGATCGACTCCGGTCGCGGCGCCGCTCGGCGACGTTCCCGATGCGTCCAGATCGAGCCAGAACGTGAGCGGGGTGTCGGTCGCTCCTTCGCGCACGGCTTTCGGCTGGACTTCCGCCCATCCGCTCCGGACCGCGGGAGGCTCGTCGGTGTAGGTGATCACCAGCTGGGGCGTGGCCGTGACGACGTTGGTGTACTCGCTCGACCGGAACACGACTTCGCGATCACTGCCCTCGCGCTCCGGCTTGATCACGAATCCGTTCTTCGCGAGGTCGCCGTTCAGCCACGCGTTGACGATCGGCCCGACCTGCCAGCTCACCTGTCCGTTGGTGCCGGCGTCGCTCAGGAGCGCGCGCCCGGTCCAGTAGGGGCCCGACGTGCCTCCCGCGGTGGACCAGCCGAAGAGGAGGTTCCGGTTCCTCCACGTGACATCCGGCTCGCCCCACGATTCGGTGAGCGGATAGATCCTCGCGTCGATCGGCGTCGAGCTGTTGGCGCCGCTCTGTGTCATGCGGAACCACGCCTGGAGGACGGTCTTTCCGGTGAGCGTGGGGAGCGCCGCGTCGAAGACGACGTGGCGGTTCTTCGTCCCCGCCGTCCCCTTGATGCGGAGCTCGGGCTTGCTGCCGTTGTTCTCGGTGACGTTTTCCTGGCTCAGGTACGAATCGGTCGCGTTCGTGGATCTCGACTGGACCGTGACCGTGAACGTGCCTGCGCTCGAGAGCGTGGGCCAGAGGACGGCGAGAAGGATGAAAGCGAAGCGTGAGCGGCGGACCACGAATCCTCCGTGCGAACACCGGGTCGGGGCGTCCTTGGAGGAGTCGGCAGTTCAGGGGTATTTCTTGATGCCGGTTGGACTTGGCGGAGCGCGCTCGGGGCGGGGCGCGGCTGTCGCAAGCGTCGTGTTGCGTGAGGGTTGGCTCTCCGCCGGGCCAGCCCGGTCAGGTCGAGCTTGCGGCCCCTTCTTCCTGGAAGAGATGGCGGAACGCGTCGCGCCGGAGCTTTCCCGAGGCGCTCCGGGGGATCTCCCGCACGATCTTGAGCCGGCGCGGCAGCTTGAATGTCGCGAGCGCTTCCATGGCATGGTCCTGGAGCTCGTTCAAGGTCAGCGACGCACCGGGATGGAGCACCACCGCCGCCGCGACCTCGTGCCCCCACGATCCCGCCGGAATGCCCGCCACCGCGATCTCGAGGATCGCGGGGTGCGACCGCAGCGCTCGCTCGACCTCGGCGGGAGACACGTTCTCGCCGCCGACCACCATGCGATCCGATCTCCGGTCGAGCACGACGAGACGGCCTGCCGCATCCCACGCGCCGATGTCTCCCGTCTTGAGCCATCGGCCGTCCCACGTTTCGGCGTCCTTCTCCCGTTCCTCGAAATAGGCGGCCATCACGGTGGGCCCGCACACCACGATCTCGCCTTCGGCGCCGCGCGGCGCCATGAGTCCGTTTTGGTCCCGGATCTCAACCTTCACGAATGGAAGCGGCCGTCCGGAGCTGTCGAGTCCGGCCGGCCACTCGCGCGGCGAGAGCGTGGTCACCTGCGACGCGGCCTCGGTGAGTCCGTACGTGGGAAGTGCCTTCAAGCGAAGCTCCGCGGCTTCCATCAGAAGCTCGGGCGGGCAAGGACCGCCGCCGATGAGCGCCGCGCGCAGCGTCGTCGGGAACATGCGCCCTCCGCGCGCGCGGAGGAGCCGCTCGAGAAGCGGCGGCACGAGCGAGATGAGCGTGACTTTCTGCCGGTCGATCGCTTCGAGCATTCGCTCGGGATCGAAGCGGTCGTGAAGGAGCACCCCCGTCCCGTAGTACGCGCTCCGCGTGAGGACGGAGAGTCCGCCCACGTGGTGGAGCGGCAGGCAGGAGAGCCAGAGATCGCCGGAGCGCACGCCCAGATTTCGCGCCGACGCGAGGGCGCTCCAGAAGAAGTTCCCGTGTGTGAGCACGCAGCCGCGCGACTCGCCCGAGGTGCCCGAGGTGAAGCAGAGGGCGGCGGGCGTCTCGAGCCGGCGCAGGAGTCGCGGTCCCACGTCGGTCGTCGGCGGCACGCTCACGCCGAGCACGGGGCCTTCCTCCAGGCCGCGCTCGCTGTCCGAGGATTCGCTCGTGAGCGCGAGGTCCACGAAGGCCCGCTTCCGGAGCGCCTGTCGCTCCTCGCCGGGCAGCGACGCGCCGATGGGAACGGGCAGGAGACCGATCCGGTGCAGCGCGTGAAACGCGATGACGAAGCTGAACGCGTGCGCGGGGGCGAACTCGAGCGACACGTGCTCGCCCGCGCCGAGTCCCTGCGCGATCAGCGCGTCGGCCGACTCCTGAACCGCCTCGTTCAGCCGCCCGTACGTCCAGGACGTCTCGCCGCGCTGGAGCGCCAAGCGATCGGGAGCGACGCGGGCCCAGAACTGCACGGGATCCGAGGTGAATCTCACACTTCCTCCTGGACCAGGTTGTCCCCATAGTCGGCGTTCCGCTCGTGCCAATCGTGCATGCGGACCGGGAGCCGGTCGTCACGTCCGATCGTCAGGATTCGGCCCACGTCCGGGCGCGAGGCCGGAGCGGGTCGCTCCGTGGAGTCCTCGGGCCACGGCGTGCACCCTGTGGCGAGGCCGTGCGCGTAGAGGCTCGGCCCCAGGGAGGCGGCCAGATGGAGCGCGCCGCGCCGCCCGACCGGTGTCTCGAGCATCCCCGTGACGACGACATCCACTCCGCGCTCCCGCGCCATGGCCGCGATCGCGCGCGCGGGATAAAGGCCCCCGACGGCCATCGGCTTGAGGACGAGCACGTCCGCCCTGTCGAGGATACGCTCGGCCGAGGCCAGGTCCACGACGCTCTCGTCCACGGCGATCGGAACGCCCACCGCGCTCTTCACCCGCGCGAGGGCTTCGGGATCGGAGGTGGGCTCCTCGCAGTACTCGAGGCCGACGTCCTCGAGCGCGCGGAGCGCCTGGGTGGCGTCGGTCTCGCTCCAGGCGCGGTTCGCGTCGATGCGGAGCCGGACCTCGCGGCCCACCGCGTCGCGCACGGCGCGCACCCGCGCGACGTCCTCCTGGATCGCCATCCCGCCGACCTTGAGCTTCAACGTGCGATAGCCCTCCGCCACCGCCGCGAGCGACGCGGCCACGAGATCCTCGCGGGGAAGCCGTGGGAGCGCCCCGTTGACCGGAACCTCGTCGACCGAGTGGAGACCGCCGAGCAGGCCGGCGATCGACTTCGTCGCGCCTTGAGCCATGAGATCGTGAAGCGCGAGATCGAGGGCGTGGCGCGCGCAGGGCGACGCCACGACGGGGGCGAGGCGGTGGAGATCGGACACGGCGTCGCTGTATCGCTCTCGCGGCATTCCGAGGAGGTATTTCGACGAGAGGCGGAGGGCCGCGATGCTGGAAGGAAGGGTCTCGAGGCCGAAGCCGGGAAGCGGCGCGCTCTCGCCCAGGCCCCGCGCACCGCCCTCCTCCTCGAGCGCGAGGATGACGCCGCGCCGAGGCTCCCCCGCGGGCCACGGCGGGTCCATTGGGCACTCGTATGGAGTGAGCGTGAACCGGGCGATCCTCATCCGAGCGCGAGCCCCACCGCGAAGAGGAGGCCGAAGACGAGATGGAGCTGCGCCGTGTCCACGAGCGTTCGGTTGAGCCCCGGTCCGTCCGTCTTCTCGAAGACGGCCTGGAGCGCGCGCGCGGCGAGCGTCGTCGTCGCGAGCGGAAGCAGCACCCACGCCGAGGAGAGGCCCTGCGCCCAGAGCGCGATCGGCACCGCGAACGCGGCCAGGAGGAGCGTGGCGAACTCGGCGCGCGTGGCGCGCCGGCCGATGCGCGCGGCGAGCGTGAGCTTGCCTGCGGCGCGGTCGGTGTCGATGTCGCGCAGATTGTTCACGACGAGGATCGCGGTCGCGAGCGTTCCCACGGGAATGGCCGCGACCCATGCCTCGGGATCGAGATCGCCCGCCTGCGCGTAATAAGTGCCCAGCACGGCGACGAGGCCGAAGAAGAGGAATACGAAGACATCTCCGAGCCCGACGTAGGCGAGCGCGAACGGACCGGCCGTGTAGAGGATCCCGGCCGCGATGGACGCGACGCCGATCGCGAGGATCGGCCACCCGGCGACGGCGATGAGATACGCGCCGGAGGCGGTCGCGATGCCGAACGCGGCCACCATGCCGGCCGTCACGTCGTCGGCGGACAGCCACCCGCGCGCGAGGACGCGCGGCGGGCCGAGCCGCGCGGGGGAGTCCGCCCCCTTCTTGTAGTCGTAGAGGTCGTTCGCGAGGTTCGTCCCGATCTGGATCGCGACCGCGCCCACGAAGGTCGCGATGGCGGTGACCAGCGCGAAGTGGCCGTGGCGCCACGCGAGCACGGTGCCGACGAGAACCGGCACCACCGCGGCCGAAAGGGTCGGGATGCGGCAGGCGTGGATCCAGGCGGCGACACGGCCCGGATGCCCAGCCGGCAGCGCGCCCGCCTCGGGCTCGGTGAGGATCTCGGTGGAATCGGTCACGAGATCAGGGGAGGCGACGGAACTGGCCGAAGTTGGGCTTCCGCCGCTCCACGTAGGCGTTCCGTCCTTCCTGGGCTTCCTCGGTCATGTAGAAGAGGAGCGTCGCGTTCCCGGCCAATTCTTGAAGTCCCGCCTGTCCGTCGCAATCGGCGTTGAGCGACGCCTTGAGGCATCGCAGCGCGAGCGGGCTCATCGTCAGGATGTCGCGGCACCAGGCGACCGTCTCCTCCTCGAGGCGATCGAGCGGCACGACCGTGTTGACGAGCCCCATGTCGAGCGCCTGCTGCGCGTCGTACTGGCGGCAGAGGAACCAGATCTCGCGGGCTTTCTTCTGACCCACGATGCGCGCGAGATAGGACGATCCGAATCCGCCGTCGAACGACCCGACCTTGGGACCGGTCTGGCCGAAGCGCGCATTGTCGGCCGCGATCGTGAGATCGCACACGACGTGGAGCACGTGGCCGCCGCCGATCGCGTAGCCCGCGACCATCGCGATGACCGGCTTCGGAAGCGCGCGGATGCGCTTCTGCAGATCGAGCACGTTGAGCCGGGGCACCTGGTCGTCGCCGACGTAGCCGGCGTTTCCGCGAACCCGCTGGTCTCCGCCCGAGCAGAACGCCTCGGTTCCGGCGCCGGTCAGGATCACCACGCCGACCTCGGGGTCCTCGCGCGCCTCGTCCATCGCGTCGATCATCTCGTTCACGGTCTTCGGCCGGAACGCGTTCCGGACGTCGGGGCGATTGATCGTGATCTTGGCGATCCCGTCCGCCTTCTCGTAGAGGATGTCGTCGTAGGTCTTCGCAGGTGTCCAGGCGATCGCCGCGGTCATGGTCATGGGTGGCTCCTCGGGGATGAGAGTGCGCCGGCCGGGTGTCCCCGTCTCACGGACGCCAGATGATCGAGCAGAGCCCGCGCGAACTCCTCGGGCCGCTCCAGATGAACATTGTGGCCCGCTCCGGGAACGATCCGCACGGAGGCGTTCGGAAGCAGGCCGGAGATCCGGCGCGCGTTCGCGACGTAGGCGGCATCGAGCGCGCCGGCCACGAGCAGCGCCGGCTGCCGGATCGCGCCGAGCCGGTCGGTGAGGTCGGGCGCGGCTCCCTGGCCCAGGCCGCGGAGCGACCGCGCCAGCCCCTCGGGGCGTTGGAGGAGCCGCCTCGCTCGCTGCGCCTCGCGACGGCTCTGGGGCAGGAAGGCCTGCGTGGCGAAGATCGGCTGACTCTCCCAGTGGGACACGAACCATGCGATGCCGCGCTCCTCGATGTCCTTCGCGAGGCCGTCGTCCCCAAGGCGCCGCTCATCGCGCGCGACGGGATCGGAGATGCCGGTGGAAACGCTCTCGAGCGTGAGCGAGAGCACTCGAGACGGCGCATCGAGGGGGGCGCGAAGCGCCACCCGGGCTCCCATCGAATAGCCGACCCAGTGCGCGGCGCCCACCCCGAGCGACGTCAGGATGGCCGCGATGTCGCGGACCGTCGTTTTGGGCCGGTAGCACGAAGGATCGGCCGGAGCGTCCGTGCCTCCATGTCCCGGCAGATCCACCGCGAGGGTGCGGTACCCGGAACCCGCGAGCGCTTCGGCTGCCTCGCGCCAGTCCTCGGCGGAGCCTGCAAAGCCGTGCAGGAAGACGACGGTGTCCGGGCTCCCGGCGTTGCCATGCGCGCGCACCGCGTAGCTCATGCGGCCCACGAGGACGCGGTGCCGGTCGACGCAGCCCCTCACGGCGCCGCTCTCCCGTCGACCGCGGCGATCACCTCGGTCCAGAGCGCTTCGTGGTCGGCGCGATTCCGGGCGCGATCCGATGCGATCTCGAGGATGCGCGTCTCGCGCCGCTCGAGCGCGTCGCGCGCGGAGGACGCGAGCTCGTCCAGGGACGCCGGCGCGTCGTACGGAAGTCCGTACAGCGCGGCCGCGTGCTCGAACCGGAGCCCGTGCGGCGTCGCGACCAGGCGCTCGAATGCGTCGCCGTGGCGCGCGATCGGAAGGAAGGAGAAGATCCCGCCGCCGTCGTTGTTCACGACCACGATCGTCGCGGCGACGCCGCGCGCCCGGGCGGCGACGAGCCCGTTGAGATCGTGATGGAAGGAGAGATCGCCGACCACCGCGAGCACGGGGGTTGGTTCGGCCGCGCTCGCTCCGAGCGCGCTCGACAGCACGCCGTCGATGCCGTTCGCGCCGCGGTTCGCGAGCACGCGGAGGCTCTTGGGCGAGGCGGGGACGAAGAGGTCGAGGTCCCGGATCGGCATGCTGTTCCCCATGTAGAGGAGCGTCTCCGCGGGCGCGGCCTCGGCGAGCGAGGCCACCGCGCTTCCTTCCGAGATTCCGGACGTCCGCGCGATGTGCCGCGCCACGGCGTCGCGCGCCGCGGCTTCGGCGCGGAGGAAAGGCTCGCTCCACGAGGGAAGGGGATCGGCTCCCTTGGCCAGCGCGTCCGCGAGCGCGTCGGCCGCCGGCGCGGCACTGGCCCTCACGATCTCCGTCGCTCGATGCGCGGGATCGCGCGGCACGCCGCCGTCGTCGACGATCACGCGAATCGCGTCCGTGTGGCGTGCCGCGTAGAGATGGTACGCCTTCGACGTGAGCGGCGCGCCGAGCTGCAGCATCACTTCGGGCGCGTAGCGGCCCGCGAACGCCGGAGCGCGCAGGAAGCCGTCGTAGGCGCCGAGCACGCGCGTGCGATCGTGCGAGCCGTAGCGCACCTGGGACGCCGGATCGGCGAGGATGGGATAACCCGTCACCGCCGCGAGCCGCGCGACGGAGTCGGCGTGGCCGGCCGCCGCGTCGGGCCCGCACAGAATGAGCCCGCGGCGCTTCGTGCGGAGGAGCCTCGCCACGCGCTGGATCGCGCCGGGCGGGGGAGCGGTCGGGTCGGGCAGCGTCGCCTCGCCCTCAGGGCCCTCGGTCCAGCGCGCCGGCAGTGAATCCGGCTCGGAGACCAAGGGCTCGCGAAACGCGAGATTGAGGTGCACCGGACCGGCCGGCGGTCCGAAAGCCTCGAGGACCGCGCGCCGCGCGAGCCCCGCCACGTACGGCGCGAGCGCCGGATCGCCGTCCGGCGCGCCGACCTCGTGGAACCAGCGCACTGCCGGGCCGAAGAGACGGATTTGATCGATGGTCTGGGCCGCGCCGCAGTCCCGAAGCTCGGGCGGGCGATCCGCGGTGAGGAGGATCAGGGGAACGCGCGCGTGGTGCGCCTCGACGACCGCGGGATGGAGGTTCGCCGCGGCGGTGCCGGAGGTCGTCACGACGACGACGGGGCGCCCCGATGCCTTGGCAAGGCCCAGCGCGAAGTAGGCGCCGGCCCGCTCGTCCAGCGCGACGTGCGCGCGGAGCGGCGAGCGATCCACGGCGAGCGCGAGCGGCGCGGAGCGGGAGCCCGCGCAGACGATCGCGTCGCGCACGCCCGCCTGTGCGAGCGACGAAACCAGCCGCTCCGCCCACTCGAGATTGAGGAGCGCCGCCGCGCTCTGCTTCGCGGCCTCGACCGATCGGATCTCAGCCACGCAGAACCTCCGCGACGAAGCGCATCTTCGCCTCGCACTCCTCCCATTCGCGGTCCGGATCCGAGCCAAGGACGATGCCGGCGCCGGCGTAGAGGAGCGCGCGCCGCCCGTCGAGGAGCGCCGAGCGAAGCCCGAGCGTGAACTCCCCGTCTCCATCCGCACCCACCCATCCGACGGGCCCGGCGTACCAGCCGCGGTCGTGCGGCTCCCACGCTTCGATCCATTCGAGCGCCGCGTCACGCGGCGTTCCGAGGACGGCGGGGGAGGGGTGGATGGCCCGCACCAGATCCAGCACGCCGAGCCCCTCGGGGGCGACGCCCTCGATCCGCGAGCGCAGGTGGAGCACGTGGCGGAGACGGAACGTGGAGGGCTCGGCCTCGGCGTCCGCGCTCGAGCCCTGCGCGCGGAGCGCCGCCACGATCTCGCGCGCCACGATCGCGTGCTCGTTCCGCTCCTTGGCATTGCTCCAGAGATGCCGCGCCGCGGCAGCCTCATCCTCTCCTTCGACGCGCGCCGTTCCGGCGACCGCGTCGGCATCGATCGCGCGCCCCCTTAGCGACACGAGCCGCTCGGGGCTCGCGCCCAGGAACGCAGTCCCATCGTCCATTCCGATCAGGAATCGGTGGCATTCGGGGTAGCGCTCGCGCAGCGAGAGGAAGGACGAGAGCGGGTCGTAGGGCCGGGCGCCGGTGAGAACGCGCGACCGCGCGAGCACGACCTTCTCGAGCGCGCCCGCTTCGATGCGACGGAGCGCCGCCTCCACCGCTCCGGTCCACGCGTCGCGATCGCCGTCGACCCACGGGGACGACGTCATCCGATGGGGCCTCGGGTCGGCCGATCCCTGCCACGACTCGACGCGGACTCCGCCCTCCGCCTCGCGCACGAGGAGCGTGGACGGAATCCACGCGACCGCATCGGCTCGATCGCCAAAGGCGAACGCCCCGACCGCGACGGGGCTCGTCCGGGCGCCTTCGCGCCGGGCGGCGGTCGCCGCGGCGTCGAGCCATCGCGCGGCCCCGTCGAAGCGCTCGGGACCGTGGCCCGCGAAACGGGCGGCCTCGCCCGATCCCACGAGACACGCCCCGCGTGGAGATTCGTAGACGAACCAGGGACGCGGGAGACCGCTCAGGGACCGGATCCAGGCATCCGGATCGGTGCCGAGGTCGAGCCCGAGCGGGCCGGGCGCCCAGCGGACGTGCGAGATCGGAGCGGGCGTCACAGTCACTTCGCGAGTATAGATTTTCGTCTCCTGCTTTCCTATAGTGCCGCGATGCTCGACCTGGCCGGCTCCCAGCTTCCGCTCCTTCTGGGCTTCGTCCTCGGGCTCAGGCACGCGCTCGATCCCGACCACCTGGCGGCCATGGGCACGATCGTGAGCCGCGAGCGCAGTCTCTCGCGCGCCGCGCTCCAGGGAGGCCTCTGGGGCCTGGGGCACACGTCGTCGCTCCTCGTCGTGGGGCTGGCCGTGATCCTGATCGGCGCGCCTCTGCCCGCGTCCTGGTCGCGATGGTTCGAGCTGGCCGTAGCGGCCATGCTGATCGTGCTCGGCGCGCTGACGTTGATCCGCCGCCGCGTCGATCCGCCCGCGCGTCCGGGGTCCCGGCGTCCGGTCCTGGTCGGTCTCATGCACGGTCTCGCGGGAAGCGGGGCGCTCACGATCTTCGTGCTGGCCTCGATCCGCTCGCCCTGGGTCGCGCTCCTGACGATCGCGATCTTCGGCGCGGGGTCGATCGGCGGGATGATGCTCCTCAGCGGACTCCTCGCCCTGCCGTTCGCATGGACCGGGGCCCCGAAGCTGGGCCGGACGGCCCGGACCCTGGCCGGCATCGTCAGCATTGCTGTTGGCCTCTATTGCGGTTACGTTGCCGCTTGACGGGCTCGAAGTTGGTGATTAGATTCACAAAGTTGCTGCCAGAACGGCAGGTTCGCACTCCCCCCGGAGATAGGAACTAGCTCAGCGCGGTGTCGAAGCCGTCGAAACGAGGGCTCGTAACCCTCCTCTTGATCGTCGTCACGCTCGCGCTCGGCGGATGGGCGTTCCTCGACACGTTCAGCAACGTGGGATACGCCCCTACCCAGCCGATTCCGTTCAGCCACAAGCTCCATGCCGGCACGCGCAAGATTCCCTGCCTCTATTGCCACGCGAACGCGGAGCGGTCGCGCCACGCGACCATCCCGTCGACGAACGTCTGCATGAACTGCCATCTCGTGGCGCGCACCGACAGGCCCGCGATCCAGGCGGTCACCAAGCTCTATGAAGAGGGGAAGACGATCCCGTGGGTCCGCGTCCACCGCGTCCCCGACTACGTCTACTTCAGCCACCGCTGGCACGTCGCGCGGGGCATTGCCTGCCAGACCTGCCATGGACAGATCCAGAACGAGGACGTCGTGCGCCAGGCGGAGAACTTGAAGATGGGCTGGTGCATCAGCTGCCACCGTCAGAACAACGCCTCGCAGGAGTGCAACACATGTCACATGTAAACGGCGGGCCGAAGCCTCCCAAGTACTGGGCGAAGCCCATGGGTCTGGAGGCCGACGCGGGCCCCGAGAACGCGATGCAGGAGTTCGCGCAGCCGTCGAACGGGGACGCGATCGCGCTCGAGGCGGCGGAACCGCCTTCGCGCCGCGAATTCTTGAAGCTCCTCGGCGCCGGCGCGGCGTTTGCCGCGGCCGGGTGCGCGCGGAAGCCGGTCGAGAAGATCCTTCCGTACGTGCACGCTCCCGAGGAGCTGGTCCCGGGCGTGCCCGTCTACTACGCCTCGACCTGCGGCGATTGCCCGGCGGGGTGTGGCGTGCTCGTGAAGACGCGCGAAGGGCGCCCGATCAAGCTCGAAGGGAACAAGGCTCACCCGCTCAACAGGGGCGCGCTCTGCCCGCGCGGCCAGGCCTCGCTCCTCAATCTCTACGATCCCGACCGGCTGCAGGGGCCGCTCCTCTACGGACGGGGCAAGGGCTCGAGCAAGCCCGCGACATGGCAGGCGGTCGATCAGCGCGTGACGCAGGCCCTGGGCGAGGCGCGCGGGCGCGGCAAGGTGGTGTTCCTGAGCGGCACCGTGACGAGCCCGACGACGATGGCGCTCGTGAAGCAATTCCTCGCGTCCTATCCCGGCGCGGAACACGTCGTCTACGACGCCGTGTCGCAGGACGCGCTCCTCAAGGCGCAGGAGCTCATGTATGGAGCCCGCGTCGTGCCGCGCTACCGCCTCGACAGGGCCGACCTCCTCGTCACGCTCGGAGCCGATCCGCTCGGCACGATGATCTCGCCGGTCGAGTACGCGCGCGACTTCTACGGACGCCGCCGCCCCGAGATGGGCCCCATGATGCGCGTGATCGCGATCGAGCCGGTCTCCTCGCTCACCGGCACCAACGCAGACGAGCGGCTCCGGGTGCGCCCGGATCACCTCTACCCGGTGGCGATGGCCATCGCGCACGAGCTCCTCGTGGCCAAGCCGCGAGTCGCGGCCGCTCCGGGCGGCGCGACCGCCGCGGTCGGCACGTTCGAAGCCGCGACCGTGGAGCGTCGCGCGGGGCTTCCGTTCGGCACCATCGCGCGGCTCGCGGACGAGCTCTGGGCCGCTCGCGGGAAGAGCCTGGTCATGGCCGGCTCGCAGGCGGCGCCGGCGGAGCAGGCGGTGCCGCTCCAGCTGGCTGCCGGCCTCCTGAACAGCATCCTCGGAAACGAGGGCGTGACCGTGGACGGATCCCATCCGTCCCGCCAGGCCGCCGGCTCCGAGGAAGCGGTGCTCCAGCTTGTCGAGCGGATGCGCGCCGGAGAGATCGGTGCCCTGCTCCTCCATGGCGTGAATCCCGCGTACACGCTGCCGCCGGCGGTCGGATTCGCCGAGGCGCTCGCACGGGTTCCCTTCACCTTGAGCTTCGCCGATCGCATCGACGAGACGTCGGCGCTCGCCGACGTCATCGCGCCGGACGCCCACTACCTGGAATCGTGGAACGACTACGAGCCGCGCGCCGGCGTGCGATCGCTGGGGCAGCCGGCCATCGCGCCCCTCTATGACGTGCGGCAGCTCCAGGACTCGCTCATCGTCTGGGGCGGAGGCGCTCCCGCGGGAACGTCGGGAAGCTGGCACGCGTATCTGCGCGATCGGTGGCGGAACGATATCTATCCGACGGCGAACGCGGCGGCCGGATTCGATCTCTGGTGGGAAGGCGTCCTTCGCGAAGGGGTCCAGGTCGCCCAGGGGGACGATGGAAACGGGAGCGCACGGTCGTTCCGGGGCGAGGCGATGGCGTCCTTGCCCGCGCTCAAGCCGGGCAACGACGCCGAGGGCCTCCAGCTCGCGCTCTACACGCCCATCACGGTCTACGACGGCCGCTTCGCGAACAACGCCTGGCTCCAGGAATTGCCCGATCCCATGTCCAAGTGCACCTGGGACAACTACGTCGCCATCGCGCCGTCGCGCGCCAAAGCGCTCGGCGTCTGGGAATACGAGATGAAGGCGGACGTCGTCACCGTCGACGTGGGGCACGCCAAGTTCGACCTCCCGGTGCACGTCGCCCCCGGGCTCCATCCCGACGTCGTCGGGATCGCGATCGGATACGGCCGCACGGCCGCGGGACGCGTGGGGAACGGCGTCGGCCAGAACGCGTACCGGCTCGCCGAGGCGACCGCCGGACGGATCGGCATGGCCGGCATCCCGGTGCGCCTCACCAAGACCGGGCGGGTGGCGCCGCTCGCGGTGGTGCAGATGCACAACACGACGGACCACCGGCCGATCGTCTACGACGCGACCTACGCCGAGTACCAGCGCGATCCGCGCGCGGGCATCGAGGAGCCGACGCATCTCCCGACGATGTGGACGCCGCACGAATACACCGGCTACAAGTGGGGCATGGCGGTCGATCTGACCACCTGCATCGGCTGCTCCGCCTGCATGATCGCGTGCATGGTCGAGAACAACGTCCCGGTGGTGGGGAAGCCGGTCGTGCTCAAGGGCCGCGAGATGCACTGGATCCGGATCGACCGGTACTACTCGGGGAACGCGGACGATCCCGACTTCGCGTACCAGCCGATGCTCTGCCAGCAGTGCGAGAACGCGCCCTGCGAGACGGTCTGCCCGGTGCTCGCGACCGTGCATTCGAGCGAGGGGCTCAACCTCCAGGTCTACAACCGCTGCGTCGGCACCCGGTACTGCTCCAACAACTGCCCCTACAAGGTGCGCCGGTTCAACTGGTTCGAATACAGCAACATCAAGGAGAAGTCGCTCCGGCTGGCGCTCAATCCGGACGTGACCGTCCGGAGCCGCGGCGTCATGGAGAAGTGCACCTTCTGCATTCAGCGGATCCGGGACGGCAAGGAGCACGCGAAGGCGATGGGGACGCGCGTCCAGGACGGCGACATCATCACCGCGTGCCAGCAGACCTGCCCGACCGACGCGATCATCTTCGGCGACCTGAACGATCCGAAGAGCCGGATCGCGCAGTTCGCGAAGAACGGACGCGGCTACCATGTGCTCGCGGAGCTCAACACGCGCCCGCGGATCACGTACCAGACCAAGATCCGGAATCGTGAGGAGGGAGCGAGCGCGTGAGCGATCTCGTCGCCCAGGGGCTCGCCGAGCCGCCGCTCATCGATCCCAAGAAGACCTTCGGGGACGTCACGGCCGATGTGGCCGCCCCGGTCGAGAAGAAGCCCGGGATGCTCTGGAAAGTCTTCTTCGGCATCAGCGTTCTCCTCACCATCCAATTCGCAGCCGAGATCGCCTACCAGATGGTGAAGGGGATCGGGATCTGGGGCTTGAACCACCCCGTCGGCTGGGCCGTCGCCATCACGAATTTCGTCTTCTGGATCGGCATCGGCCACGCCGGGACGCTGATCTCGGCGATCCTCTATCTCTTCCGGCAGCGGTGGCGCACGGCCATCAACCGCTCGGCCGAGGCGATGACGATCTTCGCGGTCATGACGGCGGGGCTCTTCCCGCTCATCCACCTCGGGCGCACGTGGTTCGCCTACTGGCTCCTGCCGTACCCCAACGTGCGGTTCCTGTGGGTCAACTTCCGCTCGCCGCTCGTGTGGGACGTGTTCGCGGTTTCGACCTACCTCACGATCTCGCTCTGCTTCTGGTACACGGGGTTGATTCCCGACTTCGCGTCGATCCGGGACCGCTCGACCGGATGGCGGCGGGGGATCTACGGGCTCCTGTCCCTGGGATGGCGCGGCTCCGAACGGCACTGGCAGCACTACGAGCGTGCCTACATGATGCTGGCGGGGCTCTCGACGCCGCTCGTGCTCTCGGTGCACAGCATCGTCTCCTTCGACTTCGCGACCTCGATCCTCCCGGGGTGGCACACGACGATCTTCCCGCCCTACATCGTGGCGGGGGCCATCTTCTCCGGGTTCGCCATGGTTGTGACGCTGCTCGTGATCCTCCGGAAGGTCTTCAAGCTGGAGGACTACGTCACCGTTTACCACCTCGAGAACATGAACAAGATCATCCTGGTGACGGGCATGATGGTGGGCTACGCGTACGCCACCGAGTTCTTCGTCGCCATGTACAGCGGCAACATGTTCGAGCGGTACACGTTCCTGAACCGGGCCGGCGGACCGTTCGCCTGGTCGTACTGGATCATGGTGACGTGCAACGTCGTATCGCCGCAGATCTTCTGGTTCAAGCGATTCCGGCGGAGCCTGCCGGTGATGTTCGTCGTTTCGATCCTGGTCAACGTCGGCATGTGGTTCGAGCGGTTCACGCTCATCGTGACCTCGCTCCACCGCGACTTTCTCCCGTCGGCCTGGTCCTACTACAAGCCGACGATCTTCGACTACTCGACCATCGTCGGCTCGTTCGGATTCTTCTTCATGTGGTTCCTGCTCTTCTGCCGCTTCTTTCCGACCATCTCGATGGCGGAGGTGAAGAGCGTCCTCTGGAGCGCGAAGAAGACCGCTGCGGGGAACCCGAAGGAGCCGATGGCCGAGGAGACGGTCCATGCTTAATCCGTTCGCGCGGAAGCCGGCACCGAGCCGGGGCGTGCTCGCCCTGTACGACGATCCGGACAAGCTCCTCCGGGCGGCGGCGCTCGCGCGGGAGCACGGGTTCGCGGATCTGGACGCGTACACGCCGTACGCCGTGCACGGCTTGAGCGAGGTGCTCGGGGTCAAGAAGTCGTGGGTTCCATGGGTCACGCTCGTGATGGGGCTCACGGGGGCGTGCCTCGCCCTCTTCTTCGAGATCTGGGCCTCCGCGATCGACTGGCCCATCAACGTGGGGGGGAAGCCGATGGTCTCGCTCCCGGCCTTCATCCCGATCACGTTCGAAGGCGGGGTGCTGATCGGCGGGACGATGACGCTCGCCGCGCTCCTGTTCGCCTGCGGGCTTCCGAATCTCGGAAAGCCGATCCTCGACCGGGACCTCACGAACGACCGCTTCGGTCTCTGGGTGCCCGAGATCGGGCCGGAGTGGAACGAGCAGCGCATCATCAACGTGCTCCGCGCAACGCACGCGGAGGACATCCGGGTGGTCCGTGTCTGATCGCCGCGTCCTCGCGCTTTCGGCGCTTCTCCTCGTGGCGGTCGCGTCCACAGGATGCGAGCGTCGGAAGCAAACGACAGCGATGGAGTACATGCCCAACATGGCCTACGGTCCGCGCGTCGCGGCGCAGGCGGAGGATCCGATGCGTCCCGGCGATCCCGTGATGCGGAATCCGGTGCCGGGCACCGTACCGGTGGGGTACACGCCGTATCGGTACGCTGCCGGCGACAGCCTCCAGGCCGGGCAGGACCTCGTGAATCCGCTCCCGCGCACGCAGGCCGTGCTCGAGCGCGGACACACGGTCTTCATGAACACCTGCGTCGTCTGCCACGGACCGGAGGGCGACGGCCAGGGATACATCGTGCCGGTCTACCCGATGCCGCCGAGCCTCCATTCGTTCAAAGTGCGGAACTGGCCGGACGGCCGGATCTTCCACGTGATCACGAGGGGTCAGAACCTGATGCCGAGCTACGCGACGCAGATCCTTCCGGAAGACCGCTGGGCCGTGATCCATTACGTGCGGGCCCTCGAGCGGTCGCACCTGCCGGCGGACTCGACGAAGACGTCGTCCGCGCCCGCCGACACCGCGAAGGGGTCGGGCGGCCCGGCGGCCAAGGCCGCGATGAAGGGAGCGGCGCGATGAGCCAAGGCGCGGCCCACGCCCCGAACATGGAAGCCCTTCGCGAGCGCGTGGGCCCGATCCGGATCCCGGGCGGGGTCCAGGCCATGTTCTTCGTCCTGATGGCGCTCGGCGTGATCAGCTTCTTCGTGGAGAAGTCGGCCGATCCGACGCGCGCGTACGCGGGCTACCTGCTCGGCTACTGGTACTTCATGAGCCTCGGCCTCGCGGGGGGCTTCTTCACGGCGATCCACTACGCGACGGGCGCGACCTGGAGCGTGGTGGTGCGCCGGGTCGCCGAGTCCTTCATGTCCTACCTCCCGGTGGCGTTGGTGCTGCTGCTCGTCGTGTGGCTCGGCATTCCCAACCTCTACGTCTGGTCGTCGACCGCGGCCGGCGAGGCGGGGCACGCGATCGACATCACGAAGGGGGGGTATCTCTCGAAGCCCCTCTTCGCGGTGCGGAGCGCGGTCTTCCTCGTGATCTGGTGCGTCTTCGCCTGGTACTTCGTCCGGAACTCGACGCGCCAGGACGAGACGGGCGATCCCAAGCTGACCAAGGCCAGCATCCGGGCGTCGTCGATCTTCATCGTGGTCTTCGCCGTCACCTTGACGCTCGCCTCGTTCGACTTCCTCATGTCGCTCGAGCCGACCTGGTACAGCACGATCTTCGGCGTCTACTGCTTCGCCGGGCTCTGGCAGGCGGGTCTCGCCGCCCTCACGATCGTGGTCGTGCTGCTGCGCCGCCAGGGCGCGCTCCAGGGCGTCGTCAGCCGCTATCACTACTGGGACCTGGGCAAGAACATGTTCGCCTACTCGGTCTTCTGGATGTACATCGCCTTCTCCCAGTTCATGCTCATCTGGTACGCCAACCTGCCCGAGGAGATCGACTACATGATCCCGCGGACGTTCACGGGCTGGGGCAGTGTCGGAATCGCGCTCATGGTGCTCCGGTTCGGATTCCCGTTCTTCGCCCTCCTGCACCAGCGGGCGAAGGAGAGCGAGGTGTGGCTCCTCGTCAACGCGGGCGTCATCCTGGTCGGCCACTGGATCGACCTCTACTGGCTCATCCTCCCGGCGTTCTCCCGGCAGCGGGTCGTCCTCGGATGGACCGAGATCGGGATCACGCTCGGGTTCCTGGGGCTCTTCGGCTTCTGTCTCCTCCGATTCTTCGCCCGCTATCCGGTCGCGCCGCGGCGCGACCCGATGTTCGAGGCGAGTGTGAGGTTCCACGACTGAGCCACGACCCGCACGGACCGCATCCCGGGCACGATCACGAGGAAACGCTCTCCAGGGTCCTCGCGAACACGCAGTTCGTCATCACCGCGATCTTCATCCTCGTCATCGCGAGCCTCGCCTATGTCGCCGGGATGCACTCGGCGAAGGGGGGCCACGGGGGTGGCGAGGGGGCCGGCACGTCGGCCGGCCCCGCGGCGAAGGTGGACGTCCAGGCGCTCATCAAGGACACGCCCGAGCTCATCGCGAAGGGGAAGACCCTGTTCGCCGTGAACTGCGCTTCCTGCCACGGCAATGCCGGCCACGGGGACGGTCCCGCCGCGGCGGCCCTGAACCCGAAGCCGCGCGACTTCACGACGGGCTTCTGGCGCTACGGCGGCGGCGAGGTTCGCGTGGTGCGGACGATCAGTGAAGGCTCGCCGGGAACGGGGATGGCCGCGTTCGCTGGAACGATTCCGATCGAGGATCGCTTCGCTCTCGCGCACTACGTCCGCTCGCTCGGCCCGAAGGAGGAAGAGGACAAGCCCGAGGATCTGGCGTGGCTCGGCCCGACGAGCGGCACCGCCGGCGAGCCCGGCGGCGCGGCGACGGCCGGCGGCCCCGCCGGGCTGCAGCCCTCGCAGGCGACCATGCCGATCGAGCGCGCGATCGCGCTCCTCGCGCAGCCCGAGCCCAAGACGGGCGTTGCCCTGACGGCGTCATCCGACGCGAGCGAGCCCGGCGCCCGCCTCTACGCGGAGCGCTGCGCCTCGTGCCACGGCGGCGCGGGCGAAGGGGGCGTTCGGGTCCGTATGATCGGCTCCGCTCCGTATGCCTACGTCGTATCGCGCAGTTTGGGCGACGCACAGGGGACCTGGACCGGCGACGCAGGAGCGTTCGAGCGGCTCATCCTGAATGGAATTCCGGGCTACGTCATGCCGGCCAATGGCGATCTCTCCCGGGAGGCGCTCCAAGGCCTCCACGGGTATACACTCAAGCTTCGCGCGCTCCAGAAGGGCGCGCGCCCCACCGGGAGCTGACCACGATGACCCGTTTCCGCCGCACCCACGCGATCGCGCTCGCCATTGGAATCCTCGCGCTCCTCGGAGGCGTGGGCACGGCGTGGGCCTGGCTCGTCAATCCGGTGACCCCGGTCGCGCACGAAGTCCGGGAGCTTTTCTACAAGGCGGTCGCGGTCACGATGTTCTTCTTCGTGCTGGCCGAGGGGATCCTGCTCGTCGCCGTGCTGCGATTCCGCGCGAAGCCAGGCGTGCCGCCGGCGACGTTCCACGAGAACGTGAGGCTCGAGCTCGTGTGGACGGCGATCCCGGCGCTCGCCATGGTCGTGCTGGCGGGCCCGGCGTTCAGCACGCTCAAGTACCTTGAGACCGTGCCCAAGTCCGACCTCACCATCGAGATCGTCGGGCACCAGTGGTTCTGGGAGTATCGATATCCGGGGCAGGGCATCGTGTTCGCGAACGAGCCGCTCGTGATCCCGGCCAACAAGATCGTCGCCGCGGACGTGACCTCGATCGACGTCGTGCACAGCTGGTTCCTGCCCGAGTTCGGCGTGAAGATGGACGCCAATCCGGGCCGCGTGAACCACACCTGGTTCCAGGTGGAGCGCACCGGCACCTACCGCGGACAGTGCGCGGAGCTGTGCGGCGTGCTCCACGGGGACATGCTGATCACGGTGCAGGTCGTCACGCCCGAGGAATTCGACCGCTGGATCGAGCAGAAGAAGAAGGGAGCTTAGGACCATGGAAGCCGGAACGCTGACCCGGCCGCATGCCGCGCCGGGCGTCCACGCCGGGGCCAAGCCGAGGAGCGCCATCCTCGACTGGCTCTTGACCACCGATCACAAGAAGATCGGCGTCATGTACATCTGGCTCTCGTTCAGCTTCTTCGCCCTGGCGGGGATCTTTGCCCTCGTCATGCGGGCGCAGCTCTCCGCGCCCGGGCTCCACGTGGTCCGCCCCGACATCTACAACCAGATCATGTCCCTCCACGGAACGTTCATGATCTTCTTCTGGACGATCCCGGTCATGGCTGGGATCTCGAATTACGTCGTTCCGATCCAGATCGGCGCCCGCGACATGGCCTTCCCGCGCGTCAACGCGTTCTCGTTCTGGCTCCTGATCCCGGCCGGCCTCCTCATGCTCTCCGGGCTCTGGCTCCAGGGGGGCGCCGCGGCGGCGGGCTGGACGAGCTATCCGCCGCTCACCGACCGGCAGTACTCGCCCGGGCCGGGCGTGGATCTCTGGATCCTGGGCCTTCACCTGGCGGGCATGGCCTCCATCCTGGGCGCGATCAACTTCGTGGTCACGATCCTCAATCTGCGCGCCCCCGGCATGTCGATGATGAAGATGCCGATGATGTCGTGGAACGTCCTGATCACGCAGTCGATCATCCTGGTCGCGACCCCGGTGCTGGCGGGCGCGCTCACGATGCTCCTCACGGATCGAATGTTCGGAACCGGGTTCTTCCACCCGTCCGCGGGAGGGGACCCGGTCCTGTGGCAGCACCTCTTCTGGTTCTACTCGCACCCCGCGGTCTACATCATGGTGCTCCCGGGCATGGGATTCGTCTCCCAGATCCTTCCCGCGTTCGCGTCGAAGAAGCTCTTCGGCTACAAGGGCATGGTCTTCGCCACGGCGGGCATCGGCTTCATCGGATTCCTGGTCTGGGGCCACCACATGTTCGCGACCGGCATGGATCCGAACCTCCGCCGGTTCTTCAGCTTCGCGTCGATGGTCATCGCGGTGCCGACGGGCATCAAGATCTGGTCCTGGCTCGCGACCGTCTGGGGCGGGTCGATCCGGTTCCGCACGCCGATGCTCTACGGGCTCGGATTCATCGCGCTCTTCACGATCGGCGGCGTCACGGGCGTGTGGCTCGCGCTCGTGCCGTTCGACGTGCAGGTCCACGACACCTACTTCGTCGTCGCGCACCTCCACTACGTGCTCTTCGGCGGCTCGCTCATGTCGATCTTCGGGGGGATCTACTACTGGTTCCCGAAGATGTCGGGGCGCCTCTACAACGAGTTCTGGGGCAAGGTCCAGTTCTGGCTCGTGTTCATCGGAATGAACCTCACGTTCATGCCGATGCACATGGCGGGCATGCTGGGGATGCCGCGCCGCATCTACACCTATCAGCCGGAGTTCAAGATCTGGAACGAGATCGCCTCCGTGGGCGCCCTCGTCCTCTTCGTCTCCATGCTCATCTTCACGATCAACATGCTCTATAGCCTCGCGCGCGGGAAGCGCGCTTCGGCGGATCCCTGGGACCACGACGAGTTCAACAAGACGCTCGAGTGGACGGTCTCCTCGCCGCCGCCTGCGGAGAATTTCCACACGCTGCCGGTCATCCGGTAGCGGACCGGCCGGGCTTCCGGACAGGATGGATTCACGGCCGCGCCGTCTGCCCGCCCTCCTCAGCTTCGCGCTCGTCCTCACGCTGGGTCTGGTGGTCTGGGGCGGCGTCGTCCGCCTGAGCGGATCGGGGCTCGCGATCCCCGACTGGCCCCTCGCCGAAGGGAAGCTTCTTCCGAAGCCGCACCCCAACGTCCTGATCGAGTACGGACATCGTTTTCTCGCGATGCTGGTGAGCTTCACCACCCTCGCGATCGCGATCGTCGTCTTCCGGTCCCGCCTCTACCGCCCGCGCCTGGCGGGCCTCACGATCGCGCTCCTGATCACGCTGGTTTTACAGGTATTCATGGGAGCCCGGGTGGTTCTCGACGAGCTGCCGGTGGACCGCGTCGTCGCGCATCTCCTCCTCGCCTTCACGTTCTTTGGAATTCTGGTCACGATGCGCCACAGGGCGGGGGACCTGGAGCGGGCTCAAGCAGCCTCCGGGGGGCGAGCGAGAGGGCTCGCCCGGTTCGCCCACATCGCGGCGGGACTCGTCTTCCTCCAGGCCGGCCTGGGCGCCTGGACGTCGTCCTCGGGCGCGGCCCTGGCCTGCCCGGACTTCCCGACCTGCCATGGCCTGTGGCTCCCACCGATGGAGGGGCTCGTGGGGATCCATTACGCCCATAGGCTCGGCGGTTACGTCGTGTTCCTGACGGTGCTCCTGCTCTGCGTCCCATCGCTTTCGGGGCGGCTCCCATCGGGAGCCCGATGGGCCCTCCGGCTTTCGGGTATACTCGTCGCCATTCAGCTCCTACTCGGTATCGGCAACGTGCTCCTTCGGGTGCCGCTGCCCGTGAGCGCCGCCCATCTCGGGACCGCGCTCGTCCTCTTCGGGGCGCTTCTGACCGCGGCCCACGAGCTACGCCGTGCTTGATTACATCCAGCTCACGAAGCCCCGCATCGTCCTGCTCGTCATCGTGACGGCGGTGGCCGGACTCGTCGTCGAGGGATCGCTCCTTCGCGACCCGGCCCGGTTTGCGCTCGTCCTCCTCGCGATCACGATGACGGCGGGATCCGCGAATGCGTTCAACCAGTACTTCGAGCGCGACCTGGACGCCACGATGGCGCGGACGCGCCTGAAACGCCCCTTGCCGCGCCACCGGGTGCCGGAGCAGGGCGCGCTCGCATTCGCCATCGGGGTGGGCGCGCTGTCGGTCATCCTGCTGGTCCTCGTGGCGAACGCGCTCAGCGCGGCGCTCGCGCTCGCCACGATCGTCTTCTACGGCTTCTACTACACGCTCTGGCTCAAGCCCCGAACGGTGCACAACATCGTGATCGGCGGCGCGGCGGGAGCGATGGGGCCGGTGATCGCGTGGGCGGCGGCGAGCGGCACGGTCGCGCTCCCGCCGGTCCTCATGTTCCTCGTGATCTTCCTCTGGACGCCGCCCCACTTCTGGGCGCTCGCGCTCTGCGTGCAGGACGACTACAAGAAGACCGGGATCCCGATGCTTCCGGTGGTGAAGGGGGAGCCCGAGACCTACCGCCAGATCGAGCTCTACACGATCGGGCTGGTGGCGCTGACGCTCGCCATGCCCTTCCTGAACTCGGGGGGCGCGATCTTCGGCGCCTCGGCGCTCCTTCTGGGCGGCGTGTTCGTCTGGAAGTCGTGGCGGGCGAAGCGGGCCATGACCACCCGGTCCGCGTGGCAGGTGTTCGGCTATTCGATCGTCTATCTCTTCGTCCTCTTCATCGCGATCATCGTCGACGCGGTGTGGCATATCCCGCTGCACGCCTAGGAGTTCCGCTGTGAAGCTCCAGAAACCGTCGAACCTCGCGCTCGGCCTCGGCCTGGCGCTCCTCGTCAGCGTGATGTTCTCCTTCGCCTACGCGAACGTGCCCCTCTTCAAGATGTTCTGCGCGCGGTTCGGGTTGAACGACGCGGGGAAGGCGTCGAGCAGGGCGGGGGAGCTGGCGCCGCTCATGTCGAGCGCGGCGGGGAACGTGCTCGCGCGGAACGTGAACGTGAAGTTCATGGGAGTGTCGGGGACGGGGCTCCCGGTCCGGTTCGGTCCGTCCGAGCCCCAGATGACCGTGAAGATCGGGAAGCCGGTCCACCTGAGCTACACGTTCACCAACATGGGGGACGACTCGGTCTTCTTCCGCGCGGTCCACTCGATCACGCCGATGTCGGCGGCGCGCGAGTTCCAGCTCATCCAGTGCTTCTGCTTCGACGATCAGAGCCTGGGGCCGCGCGAGACGCGCGTGCTCCCCGTCTACTTCGCGCTGTCGCCGCGCTTCCCGACCAACGTGAACGAGATGATCCTGAACTACTCGCTCTTCCCGCGGGACCCAAAAGATCGCCTCCCTACGCCCGCGAAGGAGGTCAATTGAACGAGACCACGACGGCGGCGGCCGCCACGCCGGAGGCCCCTGGCTTGGTCGCGGGCGACACGCCTCGCGAGCGCGATCCCCGCGTCCGCGCGACCCACAGGCGCGTGCTCCTGGCGATCGCGATCGCGTGCCTGCTCCTCGCGGCGATCGGATACGTCTACGCGCGCTGGATGATGACCCAGCCGCTGCCCATCAAGGTTCCGGTGCACTAGGGGGGCGAGAGGCGCCGGACGGCGCCCTCGTGGAGCTCTTGCTAGGCCGTCTCGCCTGAGTAGACGGACATGATCCGGCGCAGGAGCCGGATGGCCTCGGGCTTCTTCCTCTGGAAGCTGTTCCGGCCGATGATCGAGCCGAACCCGCCCCCGTCGCGGATCGCGCGGGCTTCCGCGATCACGTCGTCATCGTTGTCCTTCTTGGCGCCTCCCGAGAAGATCACGATCCGCCGCCCGTCGAAGGACGACTGCACCACGTGGCGCACGCGGTCGGCGAGGGTGCCGATCGGGATCGCCTGCTTCTCGTAGACCTTCCGCGCCTCGTCCTGCTCGATCTGATCGGTCGGGAGCTTCACCTTGATCACGTGCGCGCCGAGCTGCGCCGCGATCTGCGCCGCGTAGGCCACCACGTCGATCGCGGTCTCGCCCGCCTTGGAGATGCTCGAGCCCCTGGGGTAGGACCACACCACGACCGCGAGCCCCACCGCCTTCGCCTCCTCGGCGAGAACCCGGATCTGCTCGTACATGTGCCCCGCCTGGGCCGACCCGGGATAGATCGTGAAGCCGATCGCAGCGCAGCCCAGGCGGAGCGCCTCGTCCACCGAGCCCGTGACCGCCGAGAGCGGATCCTTCTCGTCGTGGAGCACGTCGTGGTTGTTGAGCTTCAGGATGAGCGGGATCTCGCCCGCGAACTCGGAGGCGCCGGCCTCGAGGAAGCCGAGGGGCGCGGCGTAGGCGTTGCATCCTGACTCGATCGCGAGCTCCACGTGGAAGCGCGGATCGTATCCGGCGGGATTGGGCGCGAAGGAGCGCGCCGGGCCGTGCTCGAAGCCCTGGTCGACGGGGAGGATCACCATCTTGCCCGTGCCCGCGAGGAGGCCATGGTTCATCATGCGGGCCAGGTTCGTCCTGGTCCCCGGATTGTCCGACGCGTACCAGGAGAGGATCTCCCGGACGCGGGCGGTGGAGCGACGGATCTCGGCGGGGGCTTCCGGGGCGGCGACGTTCGGATTCATGCGCGGGATTATAGGGGGCTTCCGTCCCCGGCCGCAACCAGGGTGGCGTAGCGCGCCGCGCCGATCATGCCGGCGTGCTCGTTCCGGATCACGCGGACCGGGATCTCGGCCATGAGCTTCTCGTGCGGCGCCTTGTCGCGGAACGCCGCGAGGAAGCCGGGCTCCTGGAGCGCGGGCAGGATCCGAGGCGCGATGCCTCCGGCCAAATAGAGCCCGGCGCGCGTGACTCCGCGGAGCGCGACGTTTCCAGCCTCGGCGCCGTACACCGACACGAACTGCCCGAGCGCGCGCACGCACCAGCGGCATGTCCCGCCGAGTCCCGCGTGGCTGACGAGCGCGGGAAGGCCGTGCTCGCCCGCTTCGTCCACGTGCCGGCCCCACGCGGCCGCGCCCGGCCCGGCCGCTCCGTCGCGCGCATGGAGCCACTCGGCGATCAGCGCGAGCCCGGGGCCGGAGAGAACCCGCTCCCAGCTCACGCGGCCGAACCGGGCGCGCAGGAGCTGGAAGAGCTCCACCTCGTCGTCGGTCCGCGGCCCGAAATCCGCGTGCCCGGCTTCGGACGCGACCGGGATCAGATCGGACCCCACGCGCGCGAGGAGCGACTCTCCGAGCCCGGTGCCCGCGGCGACGATCCCTGCGTTCCCGCGCGGGTGGGGGATGCCCTCCTGAAGCGTCTCGAGATCCGCGTCGGTGAGTGACGGAATGGCGTGGCCCGTCGCTTCGAGGTCGTTGATCAGGTGCGCCGGCGCGCCGAGGAGGCGCGACACGGGACGCGCGTCGATGTCCCAGGCGAGATTGGTGCCCCACGCCTTGCCGTCGACGGCGGGACCGGCGACGCCGAACGATGCGATCTCGACCGGTTCCGGATGCCGCTTCCGGTAGGCCGCGAGCAGGTCCTCGAACGTCGGGAACTGGTGCGCGTGGAGATTCTCCAGCGCTTGGGGCGGGCCGACGCGTCCGCGATCCAGGCGCTCGAAGAGAGCGAGCCGCGCGTTCGTGCCGCCGATGTCGCCGGCCAGGATCACGCGCGGAGCTCCCGGGCGGCGCCCTGATCGAGGATCCAGACGACGCGGCCGTGCGGCGGACGGACCAGCGCGGCCGGCGGCGGATCGTGGGGGAGCGTGCGGGGCCGGGGCTCCCGCGGTGCCGTGGCGTCGGGCCCCACGCAGCGCGCGACCGCGTCCGCCTTGGCGGCGCCGAGCACGAAGAAGAGCACGTGCCGCGCGGCGTCGAGCAGGTGGAGCGTCACCGTGAGGCGGGCGCTTCCGTCGTCGGGCTTCGTGGTCGCGACGCAGAGACGGTCGGGGTCGATCGCGCGGCCGGGGAAGAGGGACGCCGTGTGGCCGTCCTCGCCCACGCCGAGGAGCGCGAGGTCGAACGACGGCGTGTCGTCCGGCTCGGCGCCGAACGCGTCGACGACGGCGCGCTCGTACTCGCGCGCCGCCTGGTTGGGGTCCGCCTCGCCGCGCATGCGATGGACCTCGGGCGCATCGTTTCCCAGAGCATCGAGGAGCGTGCGTCGGACCATGCCGTAGTTGGAATCGGGATGGTCCGGAGGCACGCAGCGCTCGTCGCCGAAGAAACCCTCCAGGCGGCGCCAGTCGGCGCGCGGGATCATGGATGGCTCGGCGAGCTTCCGGTAGAGCCGCTCCGGCGTGGACCCGCCGGCGAAGAGGACGCGCCTCACGGGACTCGGCGCGCTTCCCGCCAGAGCGACCGTGTCCTCCTCGTCGCGCGCGAGCGCGCGGCTCCACTCCTCCACCGCGCCGAGCGTGGCGGAGTCGGCGTCGGGGAACACGCGCACGCGCGGGACCGGTGCGCTCACGCGGCCCGATGTTCGACGGTGGGAAGGAGCGCGAGCGCGCAGCGAACGGCGCTCGTGAGCTGCGGATTCGGCTCGTGGCGATGGATCTCGGTCACGAGGCATTCCGCCAGATTGCGGTAGTGGAACGGAATCTCCACCTCCTGTCGCTCAGGCGCCGACACCTCGAACGTGGCTTCGCGATGCGCGGGGCGATGGGTCACCCGGAGATCGAGCGGATGGGGAGGACCCGATCGGAGCTCTACGCGATAGAGACTGCCCGCCGTCCCCTCCGGATCGCGCGCGAAGCGGAGCCGGACCAAGCCCTGGGGGGCGTCGAAGGTCGCTCCGTTCGGCTCCGTGGATCGCACGCGCCATCCGAGGCGGGACGCCAGCCATCCGGCGAGGAGCAGGAGGCAGGAGGGGACGCCGTCGGTCTCGGGGCTGCCGTGCTCGAGCGTGACCTCGCGCAGGCTGCGGCAGGCGGGGCCAAGGTGGGTCGAGTCGAAGCCATCGGCCAGGATCTCGCGCCATGGGGTGAGTCTCGACCACGCGAGGTCGCGCACGCGGTTGTCCGGATCCGCCTCGATCGCGCGCCACACCGAGCCCGCATCGTCCAGCGACGGGCTCTCCCTCGTGTCGCAAAGGACGAGGTCGGCGCGATCGGCCAGCTCCTGAATCCAGGGACGCGGCTCGCGGCCATGCAGGTCGAGGAGCACGGTCGGGAGATTTCCGACGAGGAGCGCGCTCACGGCGCTCGGAACGAGCGGCCCGGCCTCGGCATCGCCGCGGAGGATGATCTGCTCGCTGCAGACGTAGCCCCCGGACGGGCGAACGTGGCAGAGCGCGGCGACCTCGGACAGGAGCACCCGCGACCCGCTCTTCCCGATCTCGACGAGGAGAAGCCGCGAGGGATGGCGGCGCGTGATCTCGACCAGGATCGGGGCCATGCGCGCGTGGCGCTCGGGATCCAGAGGCACGACGAGGTTCGACATGGCGGCGCGGTAGACCATGCCGTGACGACGCCCGTCGGGTCCGGGCGATCCCGCCGTGGCCGAGGTGGATCGCCACATGGCACGAAGGTCCTTCTCCAGCTCTCCCAGGTCGAACGGGCGGGAGGCGGCGCCCTCCATGCGGACGAATTCGCTCATAGGTGGAGCCACTTCCTTCCGTCCTTCGCGATCCAGGCGTCCGCCTCGCGCGGTCCCCACGTGCCGGCTGGGTACGTCGTCAGCGGAGAACCCTGGCCCGTCTCCCAGGCCCTCGTGATCGAATCCACGATCTCCCAGGCCAGCTCCACCTCGTCCTTCCGCGCGAAGAGCGTCATGTCGCCCCGGTTGCAGTCGAGGAGCAGACGGTCGTACGCGTCTGGCGGATCGGATCCGAATGAGGTCAGGTAGTAGAAGTCCATCCGCACCGGGTCGATGTGCAGCGCCTGCCCCGGCGACTTCGCCCCGAACGAGACCGACACGCCCTCGTCCGGCTGGATGCGCATGCGAAGGACGTTCGCTTTGAGCTCGGAGATGCCCGCCGTGCGGAAGAGCGCGTAGGGCGGCTGGCGGAAGACGATCTCGATCTCGGTCGCGCGCTTCGCCAGACGCTTGCCCGAGCGGAGATAGAAGGGAACACCGGCCCAGCGCCAGTTGTCCACGTCGAGGCGCACGCACAGATACGTCTCCGTCTTCGACTTGGGATCCACCCCCGGCTCCTCGCAGTAGCCTGCCACCGGCCCGCCCGCCACGGCTCCGCGCGCGTACTGCCCGCGCACGGTCCTGAGCGCGACGTCCTCCGGATCGAGCGGACGGATGGCCCGGAGCACCTTCACCTTCTCGTCCCGAATCGAATCGGCCTCGAAGCGCGCAGGGGGCTCCATGGCGGTGAGCGAGAGGAGCTGCATGAGGTGGTTCTGCAAGATGTCCCGCGAGACGCCGGCATGCTCGTAATAGGCGGCCCGCCGCTCGACGCCCACCGACTCCGCGACCGTGATCTGCACGTGGTCGACGTAGCGATTGTTCCAGAGCGGCTCGAAGAATCCGTTGCCGAGCCGGAGGATGAGGATGTTCTGGACCGATTCCTTGCCTAGGTAGTGGTCGATCCGGAAGACCTGGCGCTCGTCGAACACGGAGTGGAGGCAGCGATTCAGCTCCTTCGCCGACTCGAGATCGTGGCCGAACGGCTTCTCGATGACGATCCGGGCCCAGGGTCCGGATTCCGCGTGCGGGTGCACGAGGCCCGCCTTCCCGAGGTTCCCCGCGATCGACTCGAACGCCACGGGCGGGACGGCGAGGTGGAAGAGCCGGTTGCCGGGAAGCCCTCGCTCCTTCTCGAGCGCTTCGAGACGCTTCCGCAGTGTCTTGTACGAGGCGGGATCGTCGAAGTCTCCGGCGACGTAGAAGATCCGATCGGCGGCCTGGCGCCACTCGCGCGCGTCCACTCCCTGCTCGACGACCGACGCCCCCATCTCCTCGCGGAACGCATCGGTGGTCATGGCGCGCCGTGCCGTGCCGAGCACGGCCGTGCGGGGGTGAAGCGCCTTCGACGCGGAGATGCGGCAGAGCGCGGGGAAGAGCTTCCTGTGTGCCAGATCGCCGGTCGCGCCGAACACCACGATGGCGCAGGGCTCGGCGGCGCGAAGCGAGACGCTCCCCTCACGAAGGGGATTCTCGGCAGGCTCGGCCGCGGATGCGCCGGTCGGGGCGAGGCTCATGGGCGCTCCCGGCGGGACTGAGGGACGCTATCCCCGCGGGGCGAGCGCGGCCGCGCGCTCGCGGATCACGTCCATCATCTCGTTGAAGGATGTCGCGAAGGACGCGACTCCTTCGTCGAGAAGCTTCCGGCAGTGCGCCTCGAGCGAGATTCCGACCTCGGCGAAGGCCTGCCGGGTCTTTCGCGCCGCCGGAAGCGCTGGATCGACCCTGTCGCCCGTGACCTTCCCGTGGTCGAGAAACGCGTCCATCGTCTCCCGCGGCATCGTGTTGATCGAATCCGGGCACGCCAGCTCGTCGACGTACTTGATGTCCGAGTAGGCGGGGTTCTTGGTCCCCGTGCTCGCCCAGAGGATCCATTGCGGCCGGGCGCCCTTCGAGCGCAGTGTCTCGAACGACGGGCCGAAGTACTGGGCCCGGTACTCTTCCCACACGTCGAGCGCGTTCGCGGTCGCCGCCGTGCCGCGGAGCGCGAGGAGCCGGTCGCGCTCGAGACCGTCGGTCTTCTGCGCCCGCGCCTCGAGATCCTTGTCGACCGCGGTGTCGAGGCGGCTCACGAAGAGGCTCGCCACCGAGTGGAGGCCGTCGAGCGGCTTCCCGGCGGCGAGGCGGCGCTCGATGCCGCGCCGGTGCGCCTGGGCGACCTGCGCGTACTGCGGCCGCGAGAAGATGAGGGTCACGTTGATGCTGATCCCTTCGGCAATCAGCTCCTCGATCGCGGGAATGCCGGCCGGCGTCGCCGGCACCTTGACGAAGAGGTTCGGCCGGCTCACCAGCTTCCAGAGCCGCTTCGCCTCCACGATGCTGGCGGCGGTGTCGTGCGAGATGGCGGGCGGGAGCTCGAGGCTCACGAATCCGTCCCGTCCGTTTCCGTGGTGGAAGCGATGCGCGAGGAGATCCGCCGTGCGAATGATGTCGTGGGCGGAGAGGGCGTCGAAGATCTGCTCCGCCGACTTGCCCTCTCCCGCCAGACGCGAGATGGCTTCCGGATAGGAATCCTTGTTCCCCCCGATCGCATTCTTGAAGATCGTCGGATTCGAGGTGACTCCGTAGATGGAGCCCTCGTCGATGAGGCGCTTCAGCTCCCCGGAGACGATGAGCCCGTCGCTGATGGTGTCGAGCCAGGCGCTCTGGCCCAAGTCGTGCAGCGCGACGAGCGATGAGGACTTCATGGAGCGCCTCCTGCGTTCGCTGGGGTCAAGATTTCTTGGGCTCCGCGAGCATCACGGTGCGCCCCTCGGGATCGGCGGTGCGCACGACGCGATGGCCCCACGGCATGTCCGCCGGCGGACCCTCGAACATCACACCCTTGGCCGAGAGCGACTCGTACGCGCGGTCGACGTTCTTCACCATGAAGTAGAGCGTCGGCTCCTTCGCGGGGCTCGCCTCGCCCATGTCCGCCATCGGCGGCATGAACCCGAGGCTCGAGCTGGCTCCGGTCTGGATCCAGAGATAGTTGAAATTCGGATCGCGGTTGAAGTTCTTGAACCCGAGGATCTGCGTGTAGAAGCGCTGGATCGCTTCGGGGTCGTGCGTCGTGTAGTCGAAGTGGTGGCTCATCGCCCCGATGCTGCTCGGCGTGGCCGGCGGAGCCGCGGGACGCGATGTCGACGAGGAACGCCGCGCCGGGGCCTTCTTGGCGGAGCTGGCGCGCGACGCGGCCTTCTTCATGGGGGAAGCCTTGCGGGTCGCCTTCCTGGCGGTCTTCTTGCGGGCAGGCATACATCCTCCTCAGCACCATCCCGGCGGGGATCCACGCGATCGGGCCGGCCGTGCGACCCGATCCACACACCTTTCGATCATGCCGCAGGGTGGCGGGCGAAGCAAGGGGGCCGGGTGCAGGGCAGGCGGGAGGGAGCTACTTCACGACCAGGAACCGACCCTTGAGGCTGGCGTTGACCGTGTCCAGCTTGTAGAAGTACATGCCCGTGGGGAGCTGCTTCGACGAGCCTCCATCGAGCCGGACGTTGTGGAAGCCGGCGCGCATGTACCGCTCGTCGACGAGCGTCTGGAGGAGCCGGCCCCTCGCGTCGAAGATCCGGAGCTGGGTCCAACCGGTGTCGGACGTATAGAACGAGAGCACCCCGTTTCCGTGGCTCGGATTGGGGGTCAGGAACACCTGGGTGTTCCGCGCCAGAACGGGATTCAGGTCGACGGCTCCGCTGAAGGTGCCCCCTCCAACCAGATTGCCCCGGACCGTGACGCGAGAAGTCTTCGGGAGATCCTCGTTGGCCAGGAGATTCTTCAGGTCGTTCCTCGAGAAGCAGGCGGTCACGTCCTTCACCCGGTTCCCATCGGCGTCCTCCTGGTTCAGATCGACCTCGTCCGCGGCCAGACGGAGTCCGGGGGGCCAGACGAGCTCTATGGTGGACGGGACGATGAGGCTGGGGTCGAAGAACGTGCCCCTGGGCTCGATGTGGATGCACACCTGACCCGTTCCCGGCCCCAAGAGGACGGTCTTCTCGTCCTCCTGCGCGAACACGCGCGGCGAAAATTGCCCGCCGGACACGGTGATCGTGACCGCCGCCGTGTCGACCCCTGGCGGACTGAGGAGGGGACGCGTCGTGGAGATCAACCGCACCTTGTACGACCCTCCCTGGCCCGGCTGAGGCGTCCATGTGATGCGGGCGAACGATTGGGATGGATTCGGGGTGAACTGCGCGCCTTCCGGAAGCGCCTCGGCCACGAGAGAGAGGAAGCTGTCTCCATCCAGATCCGTCACGGACGCGGTGAACTCCAGGGCCTGCCCCTCGACCCCAGGAACCGAAGGGGGGACGGTGATCACCGGCGGGCGATCCGTGTTGTTGATCTGGAGCAGGGTGTAGCCATAGCTCCGGATCGAGTTCTCCGCATAGAACGAGAGCGGGTAGGACCCGGCGCTCGAGTAGTCGGGCCGCCACCGGAAGGTTCCTCTGGAAGCGCCGAGGTCGACGCTGAACAGGGCGCCGGTCGGCAGCTGGAGCACCCCGAGTCCGGTGATGAGATCCCCGTCGGGGTCCGAGGCGGATACCGTGAAGCGGATGGAGTCCTGCTCGGCCGCCTCCACCAAGAGGGGCGTCGTGAGGATCGGGCTCTGGTCGGCCGACGCAGCTCGCGCGAAGAGGAGCAGCACCAGGGCGCAGGTGAGGAAAGCTCGCGGGCGGAGCCCGCGTATGCGTTGCGGATCGGCGAATCGTCGCAAGGCCGTTGACCCAGGGCGTTCCGGCGGTGGCCTGGATATCGGAGCTTGGGGGCTCTCCTAGACTACCGAAAACAGGGCCGGTCTGGCTACGCCCCCTGCATGGCTGAAAGGGCGCGTTCCACGGCGGCCGCGAGGGTGGCCAGGCCGGCGTCGACCCCATGGGAGAAATGCAGGCGGAGCGCCGGCCGCCCATGAGCCGCGAGCGCCTCGTAGTCTCCCAGCGCCTGCGCGGTCTCGAGCTGACCGAAGGTGAACGGCTTCCCGGGAATGGCGAGGTCCGCCTTGTGCTCGGTCGTCAAGATCAGGAACATCCCCTCGTTCGGCCCTCCCTTGTAGAGCTGCCCGATGGAGTGCAGGTACCGCGGGCCGTAGCCCTGGAGCACCGGCACGTGGATCGCGTTCCGGATGGCGCGCCGTAGGAGCGCGAACGAGGCCTCGCTCGCCGCGGTTCGCTCGATGAACGCGAGCACGGCGAGGTAGCTGCGCGGCTCGGCCAGGCCGAGGAAGCGGTTCAGGATCATCTCGAGGCTCGGCATCGAGGGGACGCCCGCCTCGATCCGCTTCCAGACCTCGTCGGTCGCGTGGATCTCGATGCCCGCGCTCTGCGAGCGCGGCTCGCCCGTGGGGAGCCGGCCCGCGCTCGCGAGCTCGTCCAGGATATGCTGCGTCGCGTCCTTGCTCTCCTGCACGTTCGGCTCGTCGAAGGGATTGATGTGGAGGAGCGCCCCCGCCAGCGCGACCGCCACTTCCCACCGATAGAATTCACCGGCGATCGCGTCGCGATCGGGGAGATCGATGCGGAGCCACGGCGCGCCGGTGCGCGTCCATTCCGCCTCGAGCCGGTCGAGATCCGCATCGGGCTCGCCCTGGAGCCGGATCGTGAGGAGGAGCCGGTCGTCCCCGTAGTGGTGCGCGGGACCCAGCGGCTCGCCCTCGATCGGCACGATCCCGGTGTGCTCCTTGCCCGTGCTCTCGGCCACGAGCTGCTCGATCCAGTAGCCGAGCGGGCGCAGCGCCTTCGCGGTTTCGATCGTGAGCTTGTTGCGGCCGGCCCGCGCGCCGCCGCCGAGATAGGCGCCCAGCCGGAGCGCCCCGTTCCGCGCCGATTCCGGCTCGAGCGACTCCTTCCGCGCGGCTGCGGCGCGCGCGTGGAGCACCCGGAGGTCGAGCCCCAGGATCGCGGCGGGTACCATGCCGAAATAGCTGAGCGCCGAATAGCGGCCGCCGATGTCGCCCGGATTGCGGAACACGCGGCGGAATCCCTCGTCCTGCGCGAGCCGGTCGAGGGGAGAGCCTTCATCCGTCACGGCGGCGAATCGACGCCCCGGGTTCTCGATCTTCGAGGCCTCGAGCCGGTGGCGCATGTAGGCGTACTGGGAGAGCGTCTCGATCGTCTTGCCCGACTTGCTCGAGACGAGGAAGAACGTCCGGTCGAGCCGGCTCGCCGCTTCGATGTCGTCGATCGTCGCTGGGTCGGTGGAGTCGAGGACGTCCAGCGTCGGTGCCCCCGGCCCCGCGATGGAGACGATCTGGAAGACCTCCGGCGCCAGGCTCGAGCCGCCCATTCCGAGGAGAACCACGCGCGTGAAGCCGGCGTTTCGGATCTCGGCCGCGAACGCGGTGAGCTCGTCGATCTTGCCGGCGAGCCACCGCGGGGCATCCAGCCAGCCGAGGCGGTTCCGGATGACGGCTTGGTGCGCGGGGTCGCTCTTCCAGAGCGTCGGGTCTCGATCCACCAGGCGCTGGAGCGCGCGGGTCTTCGAGAGCTCGTCGAGAGCTGCCTGGAAGTGGGGCTCGAACGAGCCGAGGTTCTCCAGCTGGACGACAGGGCGAGGGTTCACGTGCGGGTCATCCTTTGCAGTGGGCCCGCTCGTAGTCGGTGATCTGACCCACCCGCCGCTCGTGGCGGCCGCCGTCAAAGGGAGCGGAGAACCACACGTCGAGGAGCGGAGGCGCCTCGGACTCCGGCGTGAGCATGGACCCGAGGACGAGCACGTTCGCGTCGTTGTGGCGGCGCGACAGCTCGGCATGCTGGGGATTGACGGCGATGGCGGCGCGAATGCCCTCGACCTTGTTGGCCGCGATCGCGATGCCGTTCCCGGAATCGCAGACGAGCACTCCGCGATCGGCGCGGCCGTCCCGGACCGCCTCCGCCACCTTGAACGCGTACTGGGGGTAGTCGGTCGACTCGGTGGAGTCGGTGCCCATGTCGAGCACGGTGTAGCCCTTCGATTTCAGGTACTGTCCGACGCTTTCTTTGAGCTCGAAGCCTGCGTGGTCCGCACCGATCGCGACCCTCATCGGGAGGCTCCTTTCGAGGTCGATTCCGAGGCGCTCATCCTTCGAGGCTAGGTCAGGGCCAGGGTCGGCGCAACAGTCGAGTTGACAAGGAGACGCGGAAATCCAATAGTTCCCGGCGATGGGGGCCCCCGACAAAAAACCGACCGATCCCCTGAGGCAGGACCATGTCCGCCTGCTGACCCAGATTCATGGCCTGGGGGAGCGGCTGGAGAAGCTGCATGAGCTGGGGACCCTCGAGCAGCTCGCGGTCGCCCGGGAAGTCCTCGAGTTCGTCGCGAAGAACGTGGCTCCCCACGCCCGCGCCGAGGAGTACACCCTCTACCCGGCAGCCGACTGGGCCGCGGGGGAGGGATCGCGGCTGACCGAGATCGCCCGCTTCGAGCATCAGCTCGTCGCCCGGCGCTGTCTGGCGCTCGAGAAGGCCGTCTCGGCCGGCTCGCCGGCCGGCCGCCTGATGCATCTCTCCTACGGCATCCTCGCGCTCATCGCGGCCCACTTCCAGGCGACCGAGGAAGTGATCCTGCCGTATCTCGACAAGGCCTTCGACGGCGCGCGATTCGAGAAGGAAGTCCTCACCCCCCTGAGGGTGGAGAAGACCGCAAAGCGCTGAGGGCCGCCGCCCGCGGGCGACGACCCTCATCACGCCGAACCGCTGCCTGACCCGCCGCCCCTAGTTCTTCCCCGCGAGCCACTGCTCGTACGCGTCGTACTGGAAGTCGCGGCCCAGGAAGTCGTGCACGAGCTCCGCCGCGGGCTTGGTGCCGCCGGGCGCCAGCACGACCTTCCGATATCTCGTCGCCGCGCCCGGCTCCAGCATGTGGTCCCGATCGAACTTGGTGAAGAGATCCTTCGCGATCACGAGCGACCAGAGGTACGTGTAGTAAACCGCCGAGTATCCGTCGAGGTGACCGAAGGACATCGCGTAGTGCGTGTCCGGGATCGGCGGGAAGGGGACGAAATCGCGGTCGTAGACCACCGACAGCGAGTCCACGTTCACGGCCCCGGGATCGCGATTGTAGATATTGAGCGAGAGCGCCGCGTAGTCGGCCTGGTACGCGTTGTCGATCGCGCGGCCGAAGACGCTCGCCTTGCGCAGGTTCTCGACCATCTCGACCGGGATGGCCTCGCCGGTCTGGTAGTGCTTGGCGAACGTCCGGAGCACCGCGGGATCCCACGCCCACTCCTCGAGCATCTGGGACGGAGCTTCGACGAAGTCCTGTTCCGTGGCGATGCCGGCCAGCGGCGCCCAGCGCTGATGGCCGCCGAAGATCGAGTGCAAGAGATGGCCGAACTCGTGGAAGAAGGTCACGACGTCGTCGTGCTCCATGAGCCCCGGATCGCCCTTGGTGCCGCCGGGGAAGTTGCAGACGAGACACGCCTCGGGAAGCTGCGCTCCCGTGACGCCGGTCCGGATGTTGAACTGGGCGGCGTGGTTGAACTTCCCGGGCCGCGGATGGAGATCGAAGAAGAACCGGCCCAGGAGCGTCTTCCCGTCGTAGACCTCATAGGCCTCGACGCTCGGGTCCCACACGTCCGGGTGCTGGATGCGCTTGTAGGTCACGCCGTAGAGCTTGGAGGTGACGTCAAGCACGCCCTTCTTCACCCCCTCGAAGGGGAAGTACGGACGGGCGGCGCTGGGATCGAAGTTGTAGTCGCGCTTCCGGATGAGCTGCTCGTAGTAGCGCACCTCCCAGCGATTGACCGCGGTCGCGCCGGGAACGTCCTCCTGCTTCCGCTTCAGGTAGATCTCGTACTCGCGCTGGCTCTGATCCCGCGTGAGCTTGCCGATCCTGTCGATGAACTGAGCCGCGTTCGCCGCGTTCCCGATCATCTTGTTCGCGGTGATGTAGTCGGCCCAGTTCGGGTAGCCGAGCATGAGGGCGAGGCGGTAGCGCTTCTCCAGCATCGAGTCGAGCACCGCTTCGTTCGCCGGATAGGCGCGGTTCATGGCCTCGAACTGGAGGCGCTTGCGCACGTCCTCGCTCTTGGCGTACGTCGCGACGGGGAAGCGGTCGGGGTACTCGATCGAGAGCGTGATCTTGCCGTCCGCGCCGGGCTTGTGGGCGTCCATGAAATCCTGGGGCATGCCCTCGAGCTCGGCCGGCGTCGCCTTGATCGTGCGCGAATCGTTTCGGATATTGCGGTCGAATTCCTGCGAGACCAGGACCAGCTCCTCCTGGATCGCCTGGATCTGCTTCCGCGTAGCCTCGTCCTTGTCGACGCCGGCGAGGCGGAAGTCACGGAGCGTCTTCTCGACGAGATACTTCGTGGTGGGGTCCGCCGCGCTGACGTCGACCGCCTGGATCGCTTCGTAGAGCTGCCGGTTGAGGCCGAGCTCCGTGAAGAACTTGCTCGCGTCCTGGCTCATCGCCTCGGCCGTCGATCGGAACGCGGAGTCGGGATGCACCGATTCCATGAGCCCTGCCCAGCTGCCGGCGTTGTCGGCGTGGAGCGTCAGGCTCGAGTAGAGCGTCAGCGTGTTCTGGATCGTCCGCTTGCCCTTCACCGCGAGGAGCTTCTTCAGGTCGGCGCGGGCGAGGTCGAGCTCCTGCGTGGAGAGCTGGCGGTACCGGGCCGCGTTCGGCTTGCCGGTGAAGAAGCGGCCGGGCATGGCCGTCTTGGCGCCCGTGGACTTGGCGGCCGCCGCCGTGCTCTTGGTGGTCGTGGCCTTCGACGTGGTGGAGGGCGTGGCGGTCTGGGCCGCGGCCGGGTCCGCCATCAGGGCCCCCGCGGCGAGAGCTGCGATCAACAATCGATACACGGTTCCTCCTAGAGGTAGCTGTCGCGGTAGATCGCGGGACGGCGTTCCGGCGTCAATGTCTTGAAAAACTCCCTGCGGAGATCGTCTATTTCGGTGATTCCCGAGTAGCGCATGTCGCTCTTCATGTGGTCGCGGACGTGCGTGAGCATCTCGATCGATGGATTCAGCACCGCCCCCTCCAGGACCGCGCGCGTGTCGGGGCGGATCTCGAGGCGCTCGATCTCGCGCGTGAGCCACTTGAGCGGGGGCGCCCAGCGGCCCCGGAGGGTGAACCAGAGGTGCACCGCCGCGAGCGCGGCGCGGTGCAGGTTGATCTGGCGGTCCATCTCGAATCCGCGGACGTCGTCCGAGATGGCGTAATGGAGCGCGATGACGAGCTGGATGTAGCGGTGGATCGCGCGCTCCTTGCGTCCCGCTTCGGGGAATGCGGCGAGCCGCTCGCGCCACCCGGCGAGCGCGCCGTCCCGGTCAGCCACGATCAACGCGTCCACCCATGGCCAGTGATCGATGTCGAGCGGCGAGCGGAGCGCCTCCTCCAGCACGTCGTCCGAAAAGAGGCTGAAGTCCCCGATCACGCGCTTCGGCCCGTCCCCTTGATCCGCGTAGATCAGGACCTGGGTCGCCTCGACATCGAGCGAGCGGTAGTGCTCCCGCGTCACGTAGGCGAAGCCGTCGTAATCCGCCTCCGGGGTGGCGAAGCCCGCGGCACGGCTCCCGCAAAACGTGAAGCCGAGGGTCGCGGGGTGTGCGATGAGCGAGTCCACGGCCGCGCGCACCGCCGGCTCGTGCACCTCGTCGAGCGAGCGGAGGGGGCGTCCTGAGGTCGCGGTCGAGGACAAGCTAGCTCGTGCCCGTCCTGCGGTCCTTGTGGGTGACGGGATCGGCCAGGAAGGCCGCGCGGGTCGAATCGCTCGCGAAGAAGTAGAGCCGGTTCCCGTAGGTCGTCCTGGGGGATTGGGCGGTGGGCCGGAAGCGCTCGTAGGTGATCGGATCGGTCACCTTGCCGCAGTAGCGGGCCGGGTCCGCGAGGAAGCGCTTCTTCTCAGCTGCGTTCGCGAAGAAGTAGATCTCGAAGTTCACCTGCGCCCGGAGCGAGGAGTCGAGCACGGGGCGGCCGCCTCCCTTGAAGACGCTCGGTGGCTGCACCTTCATCTCCTTGAGGTATCTCTCAGGGTCTTGCACGAAGACCGAGGGGCATGAGGTTCAGCAGAACCCGATCGGCCGTCCGTTCACGTACACGGGCTTGTAGCCCGTGTTGAGCTTGCCGTGACGCACGGGGCAGCGATCGTTCATGGAGATCGTGGAATCCGCGTACTCGATCTTGGGGTGCTCCAGGTCCGGCTGGGGCACATAGGTCTGCGCCGGCACCGTAGCGCTCAAGAGGGCCACGGCCGCGATGGAAGCAGCGAAGGAGAGCGTCTGAAGGGGTCGTTTCATCGTGGATCGGTTCGGGCCGGGTCTCGGCCCCGGCTGTCCTCGTTTCGATACCCCGGACCGGCTCCGGATTCTCCGGCCAACTCAGCGAGCGCAAGGAATATAGCAGGTTCCCGGGCGGGATGCCGCGCGCTCCAGCCAGGCTCCGCCCGAGCCGGCCGGCCCTCGGGAAACCGGGAGCCGTTTCCTGTATCTTAGGTCCATGAGCGGCAATCCCCGGGCTCCCGAGCTGAATCCCGACTTCGCGTGGCTCAACACCGACCGTCCGTTGACGTTCGCCAAGGAGCTCGCGGGCCAGGTCGTGCTGCTCGACTTCTGGACCTACTGCTGCATCAACTGCATGCACGTTCTCCCCGATCTCGCGTACCTCGAGGAGAAGTACAGGAACGAGCCCTTCCTCGTCATCGGCGTGCACAGCGCCAAGTTCGAGAACGAGGGGCACCGCCAGACCGTCCGGGCCGCGATTGGACGCTACGAGATTCACCATCCGGTGATCGTGGACGAGGGAATGTCGATCTGGAGCGAGTACGCCGTCCGGTCCTGGCCGACGCTCGTCCTCGTGGGCGCCGACCGGAAGATCGTCGGCGCGGTCGCGGGGGAGGGGAATCGAGACACCCTCGACCAGGCGATTGCCGGGGCGCTCGAGGCGGGGCGCTCGAAGGGAGTGCTCGCGGCGGGACCCTTGAAGCTGGAGCGGGAGGGCACCGTGCGTCCCGCGACCGGGCTCGCGTTCCCCGGCAAGGTCCTGGCCGATCCTGCCCTTGGATGGCTCTTCGTCGCGGACTCCAATCACAGCCGCGTGGTCGTGGCCACGCTTCCCGATGAGCGCGGGCGCTCCCGCCTCGTTCGGGTGATCGGCAGAGGCCACGTCGGGCAGGACGACGGGCCGGCGGATCGGGCGACGTTCCATCACCCCCAGGGGCTGGCGCTGATGGAGCGCACGCTCCTCGTCGCCGACACCGAGAATCACCTCGTGCGCGCGGTGGACCTCGACTCGTGGGAGGTCACGACCGTCCTTGGCACGGGCGTGCAAGGCTACGACCGGGCCGGCGGCAAGATGGGGCGCAAGCAGCCGCTCAGCTCGCCGTGGGATCTCGCCGTCGAAGGGAGTACCTGCTACATCGCGATGGCGGGGTCGCACCAGATCTGGCGCTGCGATCTGCCGATGGGCTTCGCGCGCGCCCTCGCGGGCTCGGGGCGCGAGAACATCGTGGACGGGCCGACCGAGTCGGCGGCCCTCGCCCAGCCATCGGGACTGTCGCTCGACGGGAACTTCCTCTACTTCGCCGACAGCGAGGTGAGCGCGGTGCGCCGCATCGATCTCGCGGCGGAGCGAGTGGAGACCTTGATCGGGAGAGGGCTCTTCGACTTCGGTGACGTGGACGGCCCCGTGGCCAGGGCCAAGCTCCAGCACCCGCTCGGTGTCGCCGCCTGGAAGGGCAGCGTCTTCGTCGCGGACACGTACAACCACAAGATCAAGTGGCTGGATCTGGAGAAGGGCGAGATCCGAACGGTCGCCGGCAATGGAAAGCCGGGCTCGGGGACTCCCGGAGCCGGCGGCGCGGCGCCCTCCTCACAGCTTGCCCTGTTCGAGCCGGGCGGGCTCCACGTCGCGGACAACGTGCTCTACGTCGCGGACACGAACAACCATCGCGTGGTTCGGCTTTCGCTCTCGGACCTCAAGTGGTCCGAGGTGACCATCGAAGGGCTCGAGCCGCCCGCGCAGGCGGTGGCGGACGTCGGGGTCGGAGCCGCCGTGTGCGAGGTCGTGCCTACGCGCCTTCGGTCGGGCGCGTCCACGGAGTGGAAGGTGCGCGTGGATCTCCCCGACGGCGCGCACCCGAGCGACGAGGCTCCCGCCAGCGTGCGCGTGAGCCGCGGCGACGAGGTACTTCTACAGCGCACCCTGCTCGGGGCGTCGTGGCCGCTCGCGTTCGAGCTGCCCGCACAGCCCGCGGGCGCCGCCGATCTGAGCGTGCAGGTCTCGTTTGCCTACTGCCACGAGGGGCAGGGCGTGTGCGTGCCCGCCCGCACCGCGTGGAACGTGCCCGTCCGCTTCGAGGACGCGGGCGATGCAGCGGCCGAGCTGACCGCGGCGGTCGCCTGACACCTCGCCGGAGCCCCTGATGCACGCGTTTCTCGACGCGCTCTGGAATTACGGACGGATCGCCGTCATCCCGATCCTCGTGCTGGGGAACGCGTTCTTCGTCGCCGCCGAGTTTTCCCTGGTGACGGTGCGCCGCACGCGCCTCGAAGAGATGGCGGCCCAGAAGGTCCTCGGCGTCGGCGCCGCGGAGACGGCTGTGAGGCGGCTCGACGACACGATCGCGGCCACCCAGCTCGGAATCACGATGACGAGCCTCGCTCTCGGCTGGGTGGGAGAGCCGGCGCTCGCGCGCATCATCGAGCCCCTGTTCTCCTTCATCCCGCACACATGGGGCATCTTCGCGGCCCACGGCATTGCCACCGCGATCGCATTCCTTGCGATCACGTACCTCCACGTCGTCGTCGGCGAGCTCGCTCCCAAGACCGTGGCCATCCGGATTCCCGATCTCGTCGCGATTCGCGTCGCGGCTCCGCTGCTCGCGTTCGAGCGGGTGTTCCGCCCCTTCATCGCTCTGATGAACGGCTCAGGGAACCGATTGGTGCGCCTCATGGGCTTCACGCCAACCCCCCACGGCTCGGTGCACTCCGTCGACGAGCTCCAGCTCATCGTGGAGGACGTCTCCGAGGCGGGGAAGATGTCCGCGGATCAGGCCGAGCTCTTGAAGAACGCCTTCCGCCTGCCGCAGAAGTGCGTGCGCGATTCGATGCTGAAGCTCGACGACGCGATCATGCTCGAATACCGGCTCACGCCGGACCAGACGCTGAGCGCGCTCCAGGACAGCGTGCACACCCGGTTTCCGGTGTACGACGGCGAGCGCACACGGGTGGTCGGGATCGTGAACGCGAAGGATCTCTTCGCAATCTACGCAACGAGCGGCCTCGTGAATCTCGAGGATGCGATGTACCCGACGACCTGGGCCCCGGCCGAGCGCTCGATCGCCGAGCAGCTCAAGGAATTCCGGCGCGCGCGCAGGCAGATGGCGATCGTCATCGACGAGAGCGGCACGCCGATCGGAATCATCACGCTCGAGGACATCGTCGAGGAGCTGGTCGGCGACATCGAGGACGAGCACGACTTGACCGCGAGGGCGGTGCGGTAGGAATGGCGGCACGGGTCAGCTTGGGCGAGTGGCGGAACTGGCATACGCTCGACACTTAAAATGTCGTGTCCGAAAGGAATTGTGGGTTCGACTCCCACCTCGCCCAGATACACCGTTTCCGCAGTGAAAACCCTGGCCGAAAGGCCGTGCAGGTTCGAGCCCTGCCCCGGGCAATAGATCAACATCCCATTGTCACGGGGGCTCCGCGGGACTACCCTGATCGGCGCCCCCCCCGGACCCGTGGAGTGGATATGACCCGTCCCCTCCTTGCATTCGCAGTCCTCGCGTTTGCGACGCAGCCGCTCGCGCCTGGCAGAGCTTTGGCACTGCCTCCGGGCTACTTCGTCGACTCCACCCAGGCCCTCGAATCGCGCCCCGCTCGACTGGACTATGACGACGGCGACTTCACGCTCGCCATCCGGCGTGACTACGCCAACATGACGGAAGAGCGTCTGCTCGGCATCGCGGAGGCCACGTATCCCTCTCGCGAGGACGTCATCTGGCTCTCCGTTCTTAACCGCACCGAGATCGGGGCGGACACGACCCAGGCGCCGCTCTGGTGGTATGACGGCGTGGGTGTGCACCGTGTGCCCTATGCCGTGACGGCGGGCGCTCTCAAGTACTACCTCCAGCTCACGGATCGAATGCGGGCTCACAATTTCTGGGGAACGTTCGCCCACCCACTGTTCTGGACGGACCTGAACTACAAAGCGTCGTTGACTCACTACGACGAGTACTACGCGAACGGAGAGCAATTTCGGGATGCGTATGTCGCCGAGATCACGCTCGGCTGGGGCTATGACGAAGGAACGTTCGTACCCATTTCGCGAGCCCATCGCGTCGTGGTCATGAACTTCGCAGGAGATGTTCTGATGGTGGACGGGGACGGCGCGGCTCAGGAGACGGTGCGATTTTCGGTCCACCGGGGGATCGGCTACGCCAAACGACTCATGAGGTGATAGACTCCCGCCTCCACGGAAGGGGACTGTCGCAGGGATGCCTCAGGCGCTCGAACCCGACGCGAGGAGGCCCCAGTGCTGTGGCGCAGAATGATCGTCCCCGGGTTGCTCCTGGTGTCCCTCTCCGCTCCCACCGTGAAGGCCCAAACCTTCCAGGCCGTGCTCACCGAGGGCGGCAGGAGCGGAAAGAGCGTTCCCATCGTGGGTCTCGGGATCTTCAATCTCGACAAGATCGCCCCCGCGCTCCCCTACTCGATCCAGTTTCGATCCGACATGTTCTACGGCCAGCACGTAGGGGTCTACGCGGGGAGCATCAAGAAGCCGGGGCCGGCCATCTTCGTCTTGCGTGGGCCGGCATCGCAGAGCCCGGTCGAGGGTTCGTTCACGCCCTCGCTCCTCATTCCCGCGCCCGAGTACGGGATCAACACGTGGGAGGACGCGATTGCGGCGATGTGGACGGGGCGAACATTCCTCAAGATGGACACGCCCCACGACGCCGACAACGTGTGCGGGAAGATCACCGTGGTCCGCCGGTAGGCAGCCCAGGGCGTTCGCCCGAACGGCCCCGGGCGCCAATCCGCAGCGGTTCAATTCCTCCGCTTCAAGACCTCGAAATACTCCGTTCCCAGCGGCGCGGATGCCGCGGCCGGGCCCCAGATCGACGTGCTCGCGTTGGGCCCGATGTCGACCACGCCGTCCACGGCGTAGTCCTTCTTCGCCGCCTGATACCAGTCGAAGATGTCGCGTGGGGACGTCTCGTGGAGCGTCCACGACAGGCGCGAGTTCGTGTACACGAGATACTTGGGGCGCACCCGGTCGAGATCCCGGATCATCATGAGCTGCATGTCGCGCGCCTTGGGGTGGTCGGACGTGAGGAAGTACGCGTTCACGAAGCGCGAGGCCGAGGGGCGCTGAGCGTAGAAGTAGATCTGGGTCTCCGACCCGAGCACGGCGATCGAATCGCCGGGGGACGTGTGCTCCCTCAGGTACTGGCCGACTTCCACCGACTCTGGAAACGGATTCCCCGAGTAGATGATGCGCGCGGCGGCGGCATCCGGCATGCGTCCTGAGTAGAACGGCTCGTAGCGGACGACCCCGACCGAGAGGCCGATCGCCAGGGCCGCGCCGATCGCGGCCGTGCCCACGGAGCTCGGCCCGCGCTCACCGCGTCCCCGGGCCACCACGTCCAGGAGCCCGCCGACCAGGATCGCCAGGAACGGAAGGACGGCGATGTAGTAATGGGTGGTGAAGAAGTAGCCCGGAACGATGGAGAGGATCGCCGCGAGTCCGAACGCCAGGATCAGGTAGCGGAGCGCACCGAGGCTTCGATCCCGCAGCATCACGCCCAAGCCCACGGCGCCGACCAGCCACACGATCACGAAACCGGCCGTCACTTCGCGGGTGCGGTCGCGAAGGTTCGCCATGGCGCCCGAGAAGCCGACCTGCTCCCCGAACTGGCGCGCGAGCTGGAAGGACCAGTACCAGAGGGTGCCCAGGTGCCCGATGGCGGCGTAATAGGCGAGGGTGAGCACCATCGGCGCCGCGGCGCCGGCGACGAACGCTCCGGCCCGGGCAGGGAATCCGGCCCGGCGCGCGGGCTCGAGCCGGAGCGCTTCCAGCGCGAGGTAGGCGACGATCAGGGGAGCGTAGAAGACGGCGGACTGCTTGCTCAAGAAGGCCATCCCGAACGAGAGGCCGCTGACGAGGTAGAGCCACAAGCGGCCCCGTTCGCGAGCCTCGAGCAGCGCGTAGAGCCCCAACACGGAGAAGAATGCGATCAAGTGCGTGGCGTGCCCGGAGGCGCCGAGCAGAGCCGGCGACAGCGCCATCACTCCATAGACGAGCGCGCCCGCGCAGCCGGCCAGCCCTCCGTGGATCTTCCGGCCGATGAGGAACACCAGCGCCATCGTCGCCGCGTTGGTGAGAAGAAAGCCGAGATGGATGCCCACGGTGCTCTGCCCGAACAGCAACAGGAACCATGCGTACACGTAGTACGCGCCGGGCAGCTTCTGGGTGTAGGCGGACAGGTAGACCGGCACACCATGGAGGAGCTGCTGGGCGATGTAGCCGAACTCGCCTTCGTCGCGCTCCAGGGGGAACTGGAGATGGATGGCCCGCGCGAGAGACACGAGCACGATGATCGCGATCGCGACAAAGGTCCAGATCCGCCGCCGGTCCGGACGGCGGGCCCCTGCGGATCGCTCGGGTTTCCGTCCAGGCCCGGAAGCGCGCGCCGGCTTCCGGCTCACCGCTCCCACCCCCGAGTCACGCGGCTCATCGGTCACGCTTCCTTGCGGTGACCGCGATCGCCGGCGTGAAGCGGCGCATCCGTCGCGTGGGGAGGTGCGCGTACCCGAGCCCCGGGACCAGATATCGGTAGATCCCGCACCAGGCGACCAGATCGAATCGACCGCGCGCCCACTCGAGCCAGAAACCGCGCGAGCGCTTGTGCACGTGCGTCTCGTCCTTGTCGAGGAGGCGGATGATCGGCCCGGTCACGCCGTCGTACACGGGCACCACGAAGACGAAGTGTCCGCCCGGCGCGAGTCTGGGCTCGACCGCCGACGCCACGGCGTCCAGCGAGGGGATGTGCTCGATGACGTCGAAGGACGTGATCAGGTCGAAGGGGCCGGGGAAGGGAATCGCATCGATGTCCGTCCGTGCAAAGTGGATGTCGGGGAGAGCCGCGGTGGCCTTCTCCACCGCGTACCGGCTCACGTCCGTGCCGTAGCGCTCCCAGCGCGGATCGAGCGCCGAGAGAAACAGGCCGAACGCGCATCCGATGTCGAGAATCCGCACCGGAGCACGGAGGGGCGCGACATGCTCGACCAGCTCGCGGTAGAACCGGAGTTTCCCGGGTGGATTCTGCCGCGCGTAGTCGGGATAGACGGACGCATAGTACTCCTGCTCGAATCGCGCCTCGCTCATCCGCCGAAGCGCCGCTTCCACATGAGTCCCAGCGTGTCCTTGACCGTGCGGGTCACGTTCATCTTGCTGCCCCCTTCCTTCCAGTCGTAGCGGAGGATGAACGGAACCTCGCCAAAGATCAGATTCATGCGCCGGAGCTTGAGCAGGATGTCCACCATGCACTGGAACCCGCCCTGGTCCAGGAACTCCTCCCCGTAGCGGGCGAAGGCCGCCTTGACCACGGCGGCGCGATAGGCGCGGTAGCCGCACGTGTAGTCGCGCACGCCCTTGATGGGAAAGACCACGCGAAAGAGCCAGGACGCGCCGTGGCTCAGGGCCAGCCGGTGGAACGGGACGCCCACGCATCGGGATCCTTCGCGATAGCGCGACGCGATGACGACGTCATACCCCTCGGAGATCATCCGAACCATGCGGAGCACGAGGCCGGGCGCGTGCGTGTCGTCCGCGTCCATGGTGACGATGATGTCCGCCTCTCCCGCCGCTCCCGCCGCGGCAAAGAGTCCGTCCCGGATCGTGGATCCGAGCCCCTTGTTCACCTCGTGCCGCATGAGGGTGAGCGGCATGTGGCCGGCGCGCTGACGGATGATCGCGCCCGTACCATCCTGGCTTCCGTCGTCGACGAGGACGACCTCGTAGCGGATGTCCGCGTCCCGCATGGCCTCGTCGATGTGATCGAGGAGGCTTCCGATCTTCGCCTCCTCGTTGTAGACCGGAAGGACGACGTACACCTTCCGGCGGTTCCGAGGCGGGGGCGCGCTCGCGTCGGCCATCTAGCGGAAACGAACAGGCACCCGGGATTCGGCCGCGTGCTCCGGGCTCCCCGATGGGTTGCTCTTCTCGATCACCAGGAATCCCGTCGACTCCTCGGGCGGAGCCCGGAAGACGATCGAGGCCTCGAAGGGGACGAAGTCCGATGTCATCCAGTCGCCCTTCGCGCGGGCGACGCCCGTTCCGATCATCTTGTCCTCTGAGTCGAGGAGGCGGATCGGGAATTCGGCCTCGAAGTACCAGGACCCTCGGGCCTGGCCGGTCACCCGCACCGGGCTCGTGATGAGCGCTCCGCTCGCGGGGGAGTCGACGATGACCTGCTTCGGCGGCGGCGACGGGGGCAAAGGCGGCGTCGGGGAGGAGATTCCGGCCGTGTCCGGGCGTTCGACCTGCCTCCGTTCCGAGGTGTGGCTGCGGTCACGCTGACACGATGTCCACGCGAGCGCGCACGCGGCGAGGAGCGTCAGCCGAACGAGAGTCGAGGTCATCCTGTCCTCCGGACCATGAGAATCGTCGTGTCGTCCGCGAGCGGCTCGCCCGCCATGAACTCGTCCAGATCCTTGCGAAGCTCGGCCATCGAGTCGCGCGCGGGCCGGTCGCCGGATCGCGCCAGCATCGAATGGAGCCGCTCCTCCCCGTATTCGGGGCCGCCCACGCGGGCCGCCTCGGGCATCCCGTCGGTGTAGAGGCAGAGGAGCGCGCCGGCCGGCACCTCCACCCTCCTCGACCCGTATCGTGTCCCTGCCATCATGCCCGCAGGGATTCCGGTCGCCTCGAGACGGACCTCCTTCGCGCCGGGCGCGTGCAGCACGGGAAAGATGTGCCCGGCGTTCACGTACTCGAGCGTGTGGCGCTCCGTGTCGAGCCGGCCCAGGAACAGCGTCACGAAGTGATCGGGATCGGTGGATTGCTCGAGCTGCGCGTTCAATCGCTCCATGATCTCGACGAGCGACGCGGACTCCGTGAAGCTCATGCGGAGCGACGCGAGCACGTTGGCCATGAGGAGCGCGGCCCCGAGCCCCTTGCCGCTCGCGTCCCCGACGACGAGCCCTACGTGGCTCGAAGAGAGTCGGAGCACATCGTAGAGGTCCCCCGACGTCTCGAGGCTGGGCCAGAGATCGGCGACGATGTCGTAGCCGGACGTCTCCGGCAGCCGCTCGGGCAGGAGCTTCTTCTGGATCCGCGCCGCGATCGCGATGGCGTCGGACATGCGGTCCTTCTCACGCTGGAGCTGGGCGTGCTCGCGGAGCCGGCGCTCGAACTCCAGGCACTGGGCCATCTTCATCGCGAAGAGGCTTGCGAGCGAATTGAAGGCGTGGAGCGCGGCCCTGGTTCCGTTCTCGTCGAGGTCGCTCCGGCCCACGTACAGGATGCCGACGGGCTCTTCGTTCACCCGAAGGGGTGCCACGAACGCCACGCGATCCAGGGCGTCCCAGATCTCGCCGCCGTGACCGTCCCGCGGCGGGACATCCCCCGTCGCGCCGTCGATCGTGGTCCCTCCCACGCGCTCCACCATGTGCGACATCTTCTCGTTCATGGCCGTGCGCAGGAGATCGGCGGTGAGGAGCGTCTTCCGGCTTTCGAGCGCCTTGGCCGGCCACGCGGCCTTGAGATACATCTCGCGCCGCGTCGTGTCGTAGAGGAGGAGCGTCAACGTCCGGTGCGGTCCCATGCACTGCACCAGCTCCGGCAGGGTCTGGATCGCCTCGTCCGGCGTCTGCGTCGCGATCATCCGCGGAAGCGCCGTCGTGACGACCTCGAGATGTCCCTCGTACGTGTCGGCCTCCTCCGGAACGGTCTCCATGAGATCCATGAGGCGGCTTCCGATCATGGTCGGGAGATTCTCCGGATCGGTCTTCGTGTTCTTTCGCTCCCGGATCACCTCGAGCGGGACCTGCAGGACCGCCCGCACCGCCTCCGCGGGGAGGAGAATGGTCGCGATCTGCTGGATGCCCATCGTGGGCGCCGCGGTGGGGAGGAGGGTCAGCACGATCGATCCGATCCGGATCTGATCCCCGGGCTTCACCGCCGCGGGATCCGTGAGGCGCCGTCCGTTCAGGAAGGTCCCGTTGTGGCTGCCGAGGTCCTTGAGCTCGAGATGGTCGTCGAGCACGCTGAGCATCGCGTGGCTCCGGGACACGGTCGCGTCGTCGATGCGGATGTCGGCGTCCTGGGACCGCCCGACCCGCAAGGCGGGCTTGTCCAGGTGGATGCGAACGTACTGCCCCTTGACGGTGCCCTCGAGAACGAGATCCATGGCGTCGGAGTCTGGGCGGGGGCGGAATCTTAGTCAAGTCGCGCCCATTGAACCGGTTTCGCCTCGCGCCTATAGTTACCGCCGCGTCTGAACCACGCCGCCGGTCCCTCCCCCTGCGCGGCGCCCGACTCCACAGCGAGGCAAGCCGTATGGAGCGCCGGTTCCATCGGGACCTGAGCTCGCTTCCCGAGCTCTCCCGGTTCGTCGCCGACTTCCTGTCCCACCACGGTCTCAGTCCGTCCAACGCCTACGACCTCGACCTCATCCTCGAGGAGCTGTTCACCAACGTCCTCAAGTACAGCTCCGGCACGGACCAGGTGGCGGTCGGTCTCACGCGCGACGATTCCACGATCACGATCGCGCTTCGCGAATTCGACGTCGCGAAGGCGTACGACATCACCCGCGCTCCGGAGCCCGACCTCACGCGCCCCATCGCGGAGCGCAAGGTGGGCGGCCTCGGAATCCATATGGTTCGCCAGCTCGCGGAGACGATCCGCTACGAGTACAAGGACCGGGTGAGCACCACGACCATCACCAAGAAAGTGAGCCCGAATGCTTGAGATCAAGGTCGAGACCGAAGGGAGCGTGAAGCTCAAGGGGAGGCTGGACGCGGCGTCGGCGCCCAAGGCGCGCGAGGCGCTCCGGCCCTTGAAGGGGCCGATGGCCCTCGACCTGAGCGACCTCGAATACATCTCGAGCGCGGGGATCGGCGTCGTGGTCGAGACGTACAAGCGACTGCATGGCGAGGGGGCTGCTCTCCGGGTTCTCAATCTCACGCCTGGAGTGAGGGCGGTGTTCCGGTTCGCCGGCCTCGAGCAGATGCTGGCGATCGAATGATTCTCACCAACCTTTCCCGTAAGGACGCGTATTGATGTCCGACGACGAGGAGCAGGCGGCGGTCGAGCGATGCCTGAGGGGGGAGTCCCGGGCCTTCGAGGCCATCGTGGACAGCTACCAGCGGGTGCTCTTCAACGTGGCGCTCCGCATGGTGAACGACCGCGACGACGCCCAGGACGTGGTGCAGTCGGCCTTCGTGAAGGCCTACGAGAAGCTCCACACCTACGACCGCCGCCGGAAGCTCTTCAGCTGGATCTACCGGATCACGGTCAACGAGTGCCTCGACCATCTGGCCCGGCGAAGGCGCCAGGGTCCGATGGACGAGGACCAGCCCGGGCGCGGTCCCGACGACGCTCTGGAAGAGCGGGAGGTGGAAATCGTGATCGGAGCGGCGCTCCTCGATCTCTCGGTCGACTACCGGGGGGTCATCATCCTGCGCCATTTCGTTCACCTCTCGCACCGGGAGATGAGCCGGGTGCTCGAGATTCCCGAGAAGACGGTGAAGTCGAGGCTCCACACGGCACGCAAGCTCCTCGGGGAGCTTCTGGCCAAGCGGGGGGTATCGCGCGCGTGAGAGACGACGAGTTCGATCGCCTCGTCAACGACGAGCTGGATGGGGTGGCGACGCCGGAGCAGAAGGCCGAGCTCGCCCGCCGGCTCGCGGAGGGCGAGGCGGCCCGCGCGAGATATCACGAGATCCAGACCGTCTTCGGGATGCTGGATCGGATCGAGTCGGTCGATCCGCCTCCGTCGCTTCGCGGGAACGTGCTTCGCGCCGTCGAGTCTCGGGCGAGGGCTCGATCGGAGCGCGGGGGCTGGCGCGGTCTGATCCTGGCGGGGTTCGGCAAGCGGCCCGGCCTGGGCCTCGGGTACGCCTTCGCCGTCGGCGCGGTCGTGGGGGCGCTGGCCCTGGCGGTCGGCTCGGGGCTCTTCGACCGGGCCGGTCTCTGGGGACCGGAGGTTCGGGGCACGATGCTCGCCCCGTCCGGCAAGCTCGTGGACACGATCCACCTCGCCGTGAAGGGGGCCCAGGTCACCGGCGAGGTCTGGATGACCGCCCGGAGCGACCTGTCGGTGAGGCTCGATGTGCGGTCCGACGGACCCTTCGAGGCTCACATCACGTTCGATCCGGATGTTTATGCGCCTCTGTCGTTTCGGCGGGTCGAGCCCAGTGGGGGGTGGTTCGATCTCAGACGGGGCGAGCTCCAGGTGACGGACCGGGGAAGCGCCCGGCTCGAGCTTCGGCTCCGGGCCTCGAGCGCGAGCCGGCCGCCCCTGGGAGTCTGGGTCGGGACGTCCGGCGGGAGCGCGCAGGGCTCGCTTAAGCCGCTCCCTCAGAATTGGAGCGACCTGCCTTCGCGATAATTCCATCAACCTTGACCGGCTTCACCCGTACTGTCGCACGCCATTCGGAATCAACGCGCACCACCGGCCGCGGGACGCGCGGCGTCTAGAAACGAAGGGGGGATTCGAGATGTCCACCAAGCGGATCGTAATCGGATTGGGCGTCGTCATCGCCATTGCCCTGGGAATCGCCTCCTTCACCGGCGTGATTCCTCCGAAGAACGGGGTCATGGGCACGATCGGAGCCGCGAAGCGGTACCAGACGGCCCAGATCTCGGCCGGTGACGTGACGCTCACGGACGCCGACATGCAGGATCTGCTCCAGAGCGACGTGTTCCATCAGCTCGTGACGGACGCGAACTTCCGCGAGGTCATGCGCACGCAGAGCGAGTCGTTCCGGACGGTGCTCCTCGACAAGCAGTTCCGCGACCTGATGGGCAAGCAGGGATTCGCCGAGGTGATGCGGTCCGATCTCTTCAAGACCGCCGTGGAGCAGAACCGGTATGACCTCCTGGCCAAGGCGAGCCCGGCCGACTACCAGAGGACGCAGCTCACGGAGCGGACCCAGAGCACGCTCGATCGCGCCAACGCCGAGCAGCTCCGGACTCAGGTGACGAATGCGCGGGCCGAGGTCGCGAAGGCTCAGGCCGCGTACGACAAGAGCGTGAGCGAGCTCTTGAAGACGAGCTCGACGGCCAACAAGCAGGAAGTGGCCAAGATCGAGCAGGCGAAGGCGCAGGATGTCGTGGCCCGCACCGAGCTGGCGAAGGCGCAGGCCGCGTACGACAAGACCCTGTCCGAGCTCTCGAGGATGGAGCAGGCCAAGACCGAGGTCGCGAAGGCCGAGGTGGCGAAGGCGGATCTCGCGAAGGCCACGACGGACATCGGCAAGGCGGGCTGGAACAAGACCGACCTGGCCAAGGTGGAGCAGGCCAAGGCCGAGCTCGCGAAGGCCCAGGATGCCCTCGACAGGACGACGACCGCGTACCAGAAGTCGGTGACCGAGCTCTCGAAGCTGACCGCGGCCAAGCAGGAGGTCGCGAAGGCGGAGCAGGCGCGGACCTCGGCCGATGCCGCCCGGACGATGTACATGAAGGCCAATCAGGCCTACGAGCGCACGGTGACCGCGGCTCTCGACAAGGCCGCGACGACGGAAGCCGCGCGTGCGGGTCAGGCCGAGGTGGGGCGTGCCGCCGACACCAACGCCTACGCCCAGGCCCAGGAGCTGGCGCGGTCGGAGCAGTTCAAGACGGTCTTCGCCGATGCGAGCTTCCGCGAGGTGGCGAAGAGCAATGAGTTCGCGAAGCTGGTCACGATGGACAAGTTCCAGCAGGTCGCGAAGATGGAGAACTTCCAGAAGGCCGCGAGCAATCCGGATGTCTGGAAGCAGGTGGCGGTGGAACGTACGCAGTCGCCCGAGTAGACGGAGGGGGCGCGGCTCCCCGGTGAGAGCCGCGGCCTTGTAGAGGCGAGGAGATCCCGGACGCGGGATCTCCTCGCTGTTTGTCCGGATACCGATCTTCCTCCACCCGAACGGAGAGGCATGAGAACCCGCCGAGCCGACGCAGCGCGACGTGCCACGCTCCTTCTTGGGCTCCTCGCGTGCCTCGCGCTCGCCCCACGTCCCGCGCGCGCGGAGCTCAAGTCGATCGAGACCGCGCACCTCCGGCTCATCTATCTCAGCCCCACCCTCGACTTCATCGCCCCGTACACGGCCCGCTGCTTCGAGAACTCGCTCCGGTTCCACAGCAAGCTCTGGGACTACACGCCATCGGAGAAGGTGAACGTCATCCTCGAGGACCTGGCCGACTACGGGAACGCCGGCGTCTGGGTGAATCCCCGGAACAGCATGGTCGTGGACATCGCGCCGCTCAACTTCGTGTACGAGACGGGGCCGGCGAACGAGCGGATCAACCACACGATGAACCACGAGGTGGTGCACGTCCTCGCGCTGGACAAGCCTTCGGGGAGGGACCGCTTCTTCCGCTCGCTCTTCCGGGGCAAGGTGCGCGAGGCGAACGAGCATCCGGAGACGATGCTCTACGGCTACCTCACCACGCCCCGCCGCGCCGCCCCCCGCTGGTACCACGAGGGAATCGCCGTCTTCATGGAGACCTGGATGGCGGGCGGGCTCGGGCGCGCGCAGGGCCCGTACGACGAGATGGTGTTCCGGTCGAAGGTGAAGGACGGGAGCACGATCTACGACCCGCTCGGGCTCGAGGCCGAAGGGACGAAGGTCGACTTCCAGGCGGGCGTGAACTCCTACCTCTACGGCACGCGCTTCCTGAGCTACCTCGCCTACGAGTACGAGCCCGAGAAGCTGATCCAGTGGGTGGGGCGCGGCTCCGGCAGCAAGGCGTACTACGCGTCTCAGTTCCACAAGGTGTACGGGCTCCCGCTCGGAACGGCGTGGCGGAACTGGATCGACTGGGAGAGAGGGGAGCAGAAGGCGGAGCTCGACTCGATCGACCTCCATCCGATCACGCCCTACCGCGATCTCTCGCCGCGGGCGCTCGGCTCGATCTCCCGCGCCTACTACGATCCCGACCGGCGCGAGATCTACGCCGCGGTCCTCTATCCCGGCGCCGTGGCGCACATCGCGGCGATCCCGACCGACGGGCGGCCGCTGCGGCGGATCTGCGAGGTGAAGGGGCCGGCGCTCTACTTCGTCACGTCGCTCGCCTACGATCCGACCGACAAGCTCCTCTACTACACGGCCGACAACAGCAAGTGGCGCGACCTCTGCGTGGCCGATCCGAGGACGGGGAAGTCGCGGGTGTTGATCCGGGACGCGAGGCTCGGGGACATGGTCTTGAATCCCGCGGACCGCACCATGTGGGCGGTGCGTCATTTCAACGGGGTCTCGACGCTCGTCCGCTTGCAGCCTCCGTACACCACCTGGAACCGCGTCTACTCCTGGCCGTACGGGCGCGACATCTACGACATCGACATCTCTCCCGACGGCGCCAAGCTCGCGGCGTCGTGCACCGAGATCGACGGGAGCCAGTCGCTCAAGATCTTCCGCACCGAGGCGCTCCTCGCCCAGGACACCACCTCGACCACGCTCTACGACTTCGGCTCCGCCGTGCCCGCGGGGTTCGTCTTCTCCAAGGACGGGCGCTATCTCGTGGGGAGCTCCTACTACACGGGGGTCTCGAACATCTTCCGCTGGAACTTCACCGCGGACTCGATGGAGGTGGTGACGAACAGCGAGACGGGCATGTTCCGTCCGCTCCCCATCGACGGCGACTCCCTCATCGCGTTCCGGTACACCGGCGAGGGCTTCGTCCCCACGATGATCGATCCCAAGCCGCTCGCGGACGTGAGCGCGATCTCGTTCCTCGGAACGCAGCTCGCGGAGAAGTACCCGGTCCTGACCACGTGGAAGGCGGGATCGCCGGCGACGGTGAACCTGGATTCCATCACCACCTATTCGGGGCCGTACCGGTCGGTGAGCCTCATCCGGCCGTCCTCGCTCTATCCGATCGTGGAAGGGTACAAGGACTACACGGCCGTCGGGATGCGTCTCGAGCTGTCGGATCCGATCCAGACGAACACGCTCGGGCTCACCGCCTCGTACTCGCCGAGCGAGGGGTTGCCCGCGAGCGAGCGCTGGCACGTCCTCGCGGGCTACCGACGGTACAACCTCCAGCTGAGCTACCAGCACAACCTCGCGAACTTCTACGATCTCGTCGGGCCGACGAAGACGAGTCGGAAGGGGGAGGGGGTCGTCGCGGCGTACACGCGCTCGCTCCTCTACGACGCGCCCCGGTCGCTCAACTTCGACGCCTCGGCCGCGGGCTACGTCGATCTCGAGCGGCTCCCCGACGCACAGAACATCGACGTATCGCCCGGATTTAGGAGCCTCGTCACCACCGATCTCGGCCTCCGCTACGAGAACACCCGCGCCTCCCTCGGCGCCGTGGACCGGGAGAAGGGGTACAAGTGGTCGCTCGGCATGCCCTGGAATCTCGTCCGCTACGAACGCCCTGAGGGGACGGTCTGGCAGGGATTCCCGCAGGGGCTCGCCACGCTCGACCTCGGCACGCCGATGCTCCTGCCCCATTCGTCGATCTGGCTCCGCACCGCGGGGGGCTTCGCCCCGGGGGATCGGCAGGAGCCGTTCGCGAACTTCTACTTCGGCGGCTTCGGGAACAACTACATCGACCGGAAGGAGCCGAAGCGCTACCGCGAGGTCGAGAGCTTCCCCGGCTTCGAGCTGAACGAGATCGGCGGCACGAACTTCGCCAAGGCGCTCGTCGACTGGAACCTGGCCCCGCTCCGCTTCCGCCGCCTCGGCACGTCGGCGCTGTACGCGCCGTGGCTTCGAACCTCGCTCTTCGCGGGCGGGCTGGCCACGAACATGGACCTCCCGTCCCTTCGCCGCACGCTGTTCGACGTCGGCATCCAGTCGGACCTGCAGATCCAGCTCCTCACCCAGTACAAGCTGATGCTCTCCGGGGGGTACGCGCGCGGATTCGAGGACGGGAAGCGCACGTCGGATGAGTGGATGATCTCGCTCAAGGTTCTTTGATCCACGACCGCGCTCCCGTAGGCTGAGGCGCGTGGCTCCCGCGCACTTGGTCGACGGCCTGCCGATCGTCCTCGGCTTCCTGCCGGTCCTCCTCTTCCTGACCGGCCTCGTCTTCCTCGACAGCTACAAGCTGGTCACGGGACGCGCCATCGCGATCACGATGGGCCTGGGGGCTGTCGCGGCGATCGCGTCCTTTGCGGTCAACCGGAGCCTCCTCAGCGCCGGTCTCGACGAGGGAGCGCTCCGGAGCTACGTCGCGCCGGTCATCGAGGAGATCGCCAAGGCCGCCTACCTGATCTACCTCGTCCGCTCGCAGCGGGTCGGCTTCATGGTCGACGCGGGAATTCGCGGATTCGCGGTGGGGACCGGGTTCGCGGTGGTGGAAAACCTCTACTACGCCCGCGCGCTGGGGGACTACGGTGTGATCCTCTGGCTCGTGCGCGGGCTCGGCACCGCGATCATGCACGGCTCGACCAGCGCCATCGTGGGCATCCTCTCGAAGAGCTTGGCCGACCGGCATCGCTCGTCCGCCTGGTGGGTGTTCCTTCCGGGGCTGGCCATCGCCATCGGGTCGCACGCGATCTACAACCAGTTCTTCGTGAATCCGCTCCTCGCGACCGCCATCATGTGCCTCCTCATGCCTCCCCTCGTCATCGCGGTGTTCGAGCGGAGCGAGCGCGTCACGCAGCACTGGCTCAGCTCGGAGTTCGACAGCGACCTCGAGCTCCTCGATTCCATTCTCACCGGGGAGCTGGGGGAGACCCGGGTGGGGCACTACCTCGAATCCATCCGCCACCGGTTTCCGGGGACGGTGGTCGCGGACATGCTCTGCCTGCTCCGGATCGAAGCCGAGCTGGGCCTCCGCGCGAAAGCGAGGCTCGTGGCGCGGAGCGCGGGCGTGGAGATCCCGCTCGACGACGTCGAGGCCGATCTCGCGGAGATGGAGTTCTTGAAGAAAGCGATCGGCCCGACCGGGCTCATGGCCATGTCGCCGGTTCTGCGCCAGGGCGGCCGGGA
>DASUFL010000039.1:0-7352 GCA_036274595.1 Candidatus Eiseniibacteriota bacterium
CCAGCTCCCGGAGGGGCCCTACTATGGCATCCTCGCCGAGTTCGCGACGCCGGCGGACCTTTATCACGCGTGCGAGCGGGTACGTGACGCGGGCTTCACGCGCTGGGACGCCCACACGCCGTTCCCCGTCCACGGCCTCGAGGGAGCGATGGGAGTCCGGCGTTCCAAGCTTCCCTGGATCGTCCTCATCGCGGGATTGACCGGCGCCGCGCTCGGGTTCGGCCTGCAGTGGTGGGTCCACGCCAGCGCCTACCCTCTCGTGATCAGCGGCAAACCGTACCTCGCGTGGCCAGCCTACATTCCGATCACGTTCGAGGTGGGAGTGCTCTTCGCTGCGCTCGGCGCGGTTTTCGGCATGCTCGCTCTGAACCGGCTGCCCATGCACCACCATCCGCTCTTCCGATCCAAGGTTTTCGAGCGCGTGACTGACGACGCCTTCTTCATCTCGATCGAGTCGTGGGATCCCCGGTTCGATGCGTCGGCTACCGGGAAGCTGCTGGAGTCGCTGGGCGCACGAAGCGTCGAGCTTCTGGAGTCCTGAATGACAGCCGACCGCGATCGCGTGGAGTTGCGACCCGAGCAGGCCATGATTCCGCCCGGGCATCCGTGGAACCGCCTTTCCGTCATTGGCGCCGTCTGCGCCCTGCTCGGTGCGGTGGCCTGCGCGGTTCTGGGGCCTGCGAATCCGAAACAGTTCTTCTTTTCGTGGCTCGTGTCGTTCCTGTTCTTTTTGAGCCTGGCCGTCGGCGCACTCTTCTTCGTGCTGATCCAGTATGCGACCCAGGGAGGATGGGGGATCGTGGTGCGGCGGATCGGCGAGACCGTTTTCGCAACGGTCCCGGTGATGGCGGCCCTCTTCGTCCCGGTGATCTTCGGTCTGCATGATCTCTTCGAGTGGTCGCACTCCGACGCCGTCGCCGAGGATGCACTGCTTCGCTGGAAGGCGCCATACCTCAACGTGCCGTTCTTCCTGATCCGGGCCGCCATTTACTTCGGATGCTGGTCCTTCATCGCCCTCCTTTATTACCGCCGCTCGCGCGGTCAGGATGCGACGGGGGACCCCGCGGTTTCCGCCCGCCTGCGCCGCTTCGCGGGTCCCGCGATCATCGTCCTCGCGCTGACCCAGACCTTCGCCTCGGTCGACTGGATCATGTCGCTCACGCCGCACTGGTATTCCACCATGTTCGGCGTCTATTTCTTCGCGGGCTCCTTCGTCGGGTTCATCGCGCTACTCTCGGTCGTGGCCGTGGCGATGCGCTGGGCCGGACTGCTCGACACAGTGATCAGCCCCGAGCACCTGCACGATATCGGAAAGCTTCTCTTCGCGTTCATGGTGTTTTGGACCTATATCTCCTTCTGCCAGTTCTTCCTCATTTGGTACGCGAACCTTCCGGAGGAGACGATCTGGTACAAGGCGCGGATGGAAGGGTCCTGGATGACGGTCTCGCTCTTCCTCATGGCGGGACATTTCGTGGCGCCGTTTTTCTACCTGATGGGAAGGTCCGTCAAGCGGAACGGAGCGACTCTGGCCGCCGGGGGGGCGTGGCTCCTCGCCATGCACTTCGTGGATCTCTACTGGCAAGTCATGCCGACGCTCCATCCGGAAGGGGTCCGTCCTTCGGCTCTGGACGTGGCCGCGCTCCTCGCCGTCGGTGGGTGCTTCGTGGCGGCGGCGGGCTGGCTGATGCGACGGCACGCTCTCGTACCGCTACGCGATCCGAGGCTCGCCGAATCGCTCGCGTTCGAGAACGCCTGACGTCGGGACGAGTCCCGCGTCGAGAGCTCCACACGACGGCCCGCGCGAGGCTTGCCCGAATGGCGGGGTCCGGTGTAGAGTCGGCCCGATCGCAGGATCAAAGTACGAGAATGGCATCGACAATGACGAGGGAGACGAGGTTTGCGATGACCAAGGAGTTGAGCATGCGCGGGGTAGTGAAGAGGTTGTGGCTGGCGACTGGGCTCGTCGCGGTGTTGGGCTGGCCGAGCGTCGCTGTCGCCGCGAACATCACGGGAACCATCACCTTTGCCGGGAAACCCCCCGCGCTCAAGCCGCTCGACATGGCCGCCGAGGCCGTTTGCCACAAGAAGCACGGGGGAAAGCCTGCGCCGAACGAGGCGCTGGTTCTCGGCACCGGGCAAACCATGGGGAACATCATGGTCTGGGTTTCGAAGGGGTTGCCGGCCGGGAAGACGTGGCCTACTCCCAAGACCCCGGTGACGCTTGATCAGGACGGCTGCGAGTACAAGCCGCACGTGATGGGAATCATGGTCGGGCAGGCCTACAGGATCCTCAATAACGACGGCATCCTGCACAACATCCACACGCTTCCCAAGATCAACCCATCGTTCAACCGCGGACAGCCGGCAACCGTCAAGGAGATGAGCACGACCTTCCCCAAGCCGGAGAACATGTTTCAGGTCAAGTGCGACGTCCACCCCTGGATGAGCGCCTACATCGGCGTCTTTACGCATCCGTTCTTCTCGGTGACGAGCACGGACGGCAAGTTCACGATCTCGGGTCTTGACGCGGGGAGCTACGAGATCACCGCATGGCACGAGAGGCTGGGAACGCAGACGGCCTCGATCACGGTTGGCGCCAGCGATACGAAGACCCAGGATTTCAAGTTCGCCGTCCCCGGCGCGAAGTAGCGATCGGACGATCGAAGTAGTGATCGGAAGAGAGGCCTAATGAGTGAGCAGGCTATCGGCGCCCCCAAGCCGCACGTCACGCACGAAGCCCATCACGAGGAGCTCGGCTTCTGGCGCAAGTACGTCTTCTCAACCGATCACAAGGTCATCGGCATCCAGTACGCCGTCACCGGCCTCTTGTTCCTCCTCTTTGGCTTCTGCCTGATGATGCTGATGCGCTGGCAGCTCGCCTACCCGGGCGTGCCGCTGCCGCTGATCGGCGGGCTCTTGGGCGAAGCGCGCATGCCGGGCGGGACGATGCTCCCCGAGTTCTACAACGAGCTCGGGGCGATGCACGGCACCATCATGGTTTTCCTCGGAGTGGTGCCCCTCGCCGTCGGAGGATTCGGGAATTTCGTGCTCCCGCTCCAGATAGGAGCCCCGGACATGGCCTTCCCGAAGATCAACATGGTGAGCTACTGGTGCCTCTTCCTCGGCGGCATCACGATGCTCGGCAGCTTTTTCGTCCCAGGCGGGGCCGCGCAATCGGGGTGGACCTCCTACACGCCTCTCGCCGTCATCGCAGGCACAGGTCAGACGTGGTGGCTCATCGGGATGATCTTCTTGATCACCTCGTCGCTGCTCGGAGCGCTGAACTTCATCACGACCACCATCCAGCTGCGCGCCAAGGGGCTCACCTTCATGCGGTTCCCCTTCTTCTGCTGGGCCCAGTTCGTCACCGCCTTTCTCCTGCTCCTGGCCTTTCCGCCGCTCGAGGCCGCGGGGGTCATGCAGCTGATGGATCGTGTGGCCGGCACGAGCTTCTTCCTCCCGAGCGGCCTCGTCGTCAGTGGCCAGCCCCTCACCAACGCCGGCGGAGGCAACACGCTCCTCTGGCAGCACCTGTTCTGGTTCCTGGCGCACCCGGAGGTCTACGTCCTGATCCTTCCTGGGATGGGAATCGTTGCTGAGATCATCGCGAACAACACGCGGAAGCCGCTGTGGGGCTATCGTTCGATGGTCTACTCACTCGTGTTTCTCGGCTTCATGTCGTTCATCGTCTGGGCCCACCACATGTTCATGACCGGCATGGGGACGGCGATGGCGGCGTTTTTCCAGACGACCACGATGATCATTTCGATCCCGTCGGTCGTGATCCTCACGGCCCTGATCATCTCGCTCTGGGGCGGATCGATACGCTTCAATACGCCCATGCTCTTCGCGGTCGCCTTCCTCCCGATGTTCGGCATCGGCGGGCTCACGGGCCTTCCGCTCGGCCTGAACATCGCGGACATCCCGCTGCATGACACGTACTACGTCATCGCCCACTTCCACTACGTCGTTGCTCCGGGAACGATCTTTGCCCTCATGGCGGGGATCTACTACTGGTATCCGAAGGCAACCGGGCGGAGGATGAACGAGACGCTCGGCAAGATCCACTTTTGGGGCTCGTTCGTCTGCATGAATGTCGTCTTCATGCCGATGTTCATCATCGGGTTGGCCGGGGTCTCGCGACGCTTGTTCGACGCCGGAACGGCCTACACCTTTGCGCAGCCCACCATGCACTGGAACGAAGTCTCGTCGTGGGGCGCCTGGACCCTCGCGCTCTTCCAGCTTCCCTTCATCTTCAATTTCTTCTGGAGCATCAGGAAGGGTGAGACGGTCGGGGAGAACCCCTGGCAGGCGACGACGATCGAATGGTCGGCGCCCTCGCCTCCGCCGCACGGCAATTTCGTCCACGCCCCGCAAGCGTACCGCGGGCCATACGAATACAGCGTTCCCGGAGCGGGCAAGGACTTCGTGCCCCAATACGAGGCCTGATTCTCGATGGACATCCCTTACACCGTTGAGGTACGCCGTGACACCGGTCTGACCAACGGGAAGATCGGCATCTGGCTCTTCCTGGCCTCGGAGGTCATGCTGTTTGGAGCTCTCTTCGCGAGCTACATCTTGATCCGAGTGGGGGCACCGAGCTGGCCGCGGGGAGACACGATCCTGGACGTGCCCCTCGCCACGTTCAACACAATCGTCCTGATTTCGTCCTCTGTCACCATGGTGATGGCTTGGGCGTCGCTCATGCGACGTCGCTTCGGGACCTTTCGGATCTACATGGGCGGGACGGTCCTGCTCGGGCTCGTCTTCCTCGTCGTCAAGTACTTCGAATACGGCCACCATCTCGAGTTGGGGGAATATCCCAGCACCAACAACTTCCTCGCCATCTACTACACCCTGACTGGCCTGCACATGCTCCACGTGTTCGGCGGGATGGTGGTGAACGCCTATTTCTGGGGCCCCGGCGCAAAGCTCTGGAAGACGAATCCGGTGTGGTTCACCAACCGGGTCGAGCACTCGGGCCTCTTCTGGCATTTCGTCGATCTCGTCTGGATCTTCCTCTTCCCGACGCTATATCTTTTGTAGAGCGGCATCTTCTTGTAGGCGACATCCATGGCGAGCGACCACGCAACTGACATGACGAGCGACCACGCAGTCGACATCGACAAACACGTCAGGGTCTATATCACCGTCTTCGTCGCACTCATGGTCCTGACGATCGTCACGGTGGCAGTGTCTCGCTACCATTTTCCCGTGCCCGTGGCCGTGACCGTGGCGCTGATCGTCGCCACCATCAAGGGATCGCTGGTGGCGTGCTACTTCATGCACCTGATCTCCGAGAAGAAGCTGATTTACGCAGTCCTCGCGCTGACGGTTGCGTTTTTCGCCGTGCTGCTGGCCCTTCCCGTCCTTACGTACAGCGACGGCTACTGGATTCGGTAATGAACCTCAGGTGGGTCCACGCCGTGCTGATCATGCTGTCCGCCGCGCTCGCGGTGCTGTTCGGTATCTGGTGCCTGAACCTGTATCAGCGGGAGGACGGAACCACAACCCTCGTCGCGGCCATTGCGTCTTTCGCTTCATCGTTCGGCCTGGTCATGTACGACTCGTGGTTCCTACGCAAGACGAGGACACTGCGATGAAAGCACCGTCGATCCACCTTGGAATAACACGGGTTCTCACGACGGCCGCCGCCATCGTGATCGGCGGCAGTTCGAGCGTTTTTGCCTGCCCGGTGTGCTTTGGCGCGCACGAGACTTCGATCATCGATGGGACCAGGCTTGGCGTCCTCATCCTGCTGGCCATTACGCTTGCGGTGCAGGGCGGGTTCTTGGGCTTCTTTCTCTATCTCCGCAATCGCGCGAAACGCATCGCGGACATCGACCTCGACACTGAATGGTCGGAGCTCCAAGGAGGAGCGTCGAGAACATGACCGAATGGCTTGGGCTCCCGCCGCTCGCCTCGGCTCACGGCGGGCAGATCGACAGCCTGATCGGCTGGATTCACATCTTCATGCTCGTTCTGTTCGTGGGCTGGGGAGGGTTCATCCTCTACGTCCTCGTTCGTTTCCGGAAGTCGCGGAATCCGGTGGCGGACTACCGGGGCGTCACGTCACACAATTCGACCTATCTCGAGGTCGGTGTGGCCGTGGTCGAAGCGGTTCTCTTGATCGGATTCGCAATCCCACTGTGGGCCACGAGGGTCGAAGCCCTGCCCCCGGAGAATGAAGCGCTGGTTGTTCAGGTGACGGGGGAGCAGTTCGCCTGGAACATTCACTATCCTGGCGCCGACCGGGTATTCGGCCGCACGGACATCAAGCTGCTAGACCTCCAGTCGAACCCTCTGGGACTCGATCGCTCCGATCCTGCCGGGATGGACGACATCACCACTGTCAATCAGATGTATCTGCCGGTGAACACGCCGGTCATCGTGAGGCTCCGGAGCAAAGAAGTTATCCACAGCTTCGGCGTGCCCGAGTTTCGAGTAAAGCAGGACGCCATCCCCGGGTTGACGATCCCCATCTGGTTCATCCCTACCATTACAACCGAGGAAATGCGGACACGGACGGCGAATCCCGAATTCCAGTACGAGATCGCCTGCGCGCAGCTCTGTGGTTTGGGTCATGCCCGGATGCGTGGCTTTGTCACCGTCCAGAGCACCGAGGAATTCCAGAAGTGGATGGAGGAGACGAGCAAGGAGCAGGCTGGAGCGGCCTCTGATCCCTTCCGTTAAAGGAACTTTGAACCCGGAACGCTGAGCCCTACCCGAACATCTTCGGCGTCGGCATCCGCGCGCGGATCCGTTCGAGTTCTTCGACCGTCACGCGATCGAGGCCGCTCTTGCGGCAGGATTCCTCGACGGCCCTGACGACCATCCCCCGAACGAACGCCGGGACCTTCTTCATGCGTTCGGCGGCTGCATCGTCCCACGCGATCGTCGGCAACGATTCGCCGCCGTACTCAATCAACCGCCCTGAGCTCGTCGAATGGCCGAAGCCCCGAACGGACGAAGGCAGACCGACCCTATCAGCGTCGCGAAGCGCCAGAAGAGGCGACCCCACGAACTTCCCGGGCGTGTGAGTGCAGAGCGGATCTTCGGCCATCAGATCGCCGGTCATGCCGTATGCCCTGGCCCGGCATCCCCCGCAGTGGCCGTTCATCTCACACGCCCCGCACCGTCCACCGAGATCTGAGCGACGGCGAATGTCGGAGAACAGTGCCGAGGACGTCCAGAGGTCCGCCAGAGCCGCGCGGCGAAGGTTGCCCGCAAAAACCGGGAGGTAGGGGCAAGGTGTGACATCCCCGTTCGGCCGGATCCCCATGTAGTGTGTCCCCGCCGGACACCCACCCGCCCCTCCCGAGTAGGTCCTGATCTTCGGATCGGTCTCGGCG
>DASUFL010000040.1:0-2077 GCA_036274595.1 Candidatus Eiseniibacteriota bacterium
AATATGATTGCAACTGTCATAACTCCTATCGCTTAGGGAGATGGCTGTGTATAACGCAGGAAGGCCGCGAGATGCCATATTGACAGACGGAGGGTCGATCTGGATGCCATATTGACAGATCAACTTGGCGCTGTAGTGTTAGTAACAGCCCCTTTGACCCCATGCGGTCCCCGATCGCCACCGACACAGAAAACCCGGCAGAATCCCCTCCCAGACCGCCATCCTTTATCCACCCGACGAATCACACCAGCGCGATCGAGAACCAATGCCCCTGAATTAAGGTCATCCTGCCGCACCAAGCACCTGGATTCCCGCTGCGAAATCGCGTCGTATCTCTCGCTGGTCCCAGCGCTTGAGCGGAAATGAGGATCTCTGGGTCTTGACGACCCGCGGGTAGGCGCGGGGGCGCCTTCTCCGCTGCATCACGCAAGCCGCGATGTCCTGGAGGAGTCTGGCGTAGAGCGTCGGGAGAAGCTCCGCCCTCGCACCTCGCATCTCCACGACAGCCTCGCGAAGCACCTGAAGTGTGCCGCTGAAGCTGATCGCCAACGGATCGCACCCGTGGGCACTGGCCGCCTTGCGGATCAAGAGGCGTACGAGGTTGAAGCTGGCGAGCAGCGCGCAGACCTCCTGCTCGACAAGTGCAGGGATCTTCGAACGCAGGACGGTCGGGCACTGGCCGGTCCGCCTGGAGCACTGCTGGACCTTCATCGAAGCGTAGGCCAGCTCGACTTCCCAGCGGCGGTGATAGTGGCGCGCGAGCTCCTGGGCCGTGATCTCCTCATCGAGCAGCGAAGTCGCGAGTCGGTCGCACCGGAAGCCGGGAATCTGATACCGAACGACGCGGATCTGGCGGCGAGCGCCGGTCTCCGGGTTGACAACCCACGCCAGGTAGCTCCCGTCGGCGCGGCGCGATCCACGGATGGGGCGCAGTTTCGGGCCGCTGGGGACCCGAACCAGGAAGTCGCCACCGCGATTGACGATCTCGTCGAGGAAGTCCACTGCGTAGAAGCCGCGATCGAGCAGAAACAGCAGGCCCTTTCGGGCGTTGCGCAGGACGAGATCCCGTGCCACCGTCACCTCTCCGGTCCCTTTGCCGCGCGAGGGGCCGAAGACAGCGTCGAGAATCACGTGGCACGTGCCCACGAGCAGGGCTACCAGGCGAACCTGGGGGAAACCCGCGATGCCACGGTGCACCGAGGCCGTGGGCTTACCCCATTGCACGGCGTTGGCGGGAGTATCCGGCGTCGTGAGGATCGAGCCGTCGATGATCACACTGATCAAGCCGTGGAAGTCCGCGACGACCTCGGCAGCCTTGCTACACGTCGAGACGAAGACGTCGCGGAGCACGTCAACGCCCAGCCGCTGGCGAGCCTTCGTGATCGCACCGTCGGTGACCGGCTGGTGGTCCAACCCGGGGTACCGACGCCGGAGCCCCGAGAGCACCCAGGACAGAACGTCGACATACCCCATGGCGCGTTGCAGGCACAACGACAGGACGAACCACGTGGTAAGGCCATAGCTCAGCGGGCACTTGCGTTGGCCGACTTTGTCGTGTTCACTGAGAGCGGCATCGATTGCGGGCTGTACGCCCTCGGCCAGGGCCTCGAGCGTGAAGTCCGCCGAAAGATCCTTCAGATCGCGGTCCAGCATTCCCGTAAGATCCATGAAGCCTCCTGTGCCCTTCGGGCGGTTTGAACACACCCGTTATCGGCACGTTGGAGGCTTCTCTTTCACCCAAGTCCTTCCAGGCCGGAGGCTTGGCTCGATCGCCAATCCCTCTCGGCGATTCCGGGAAAGCTCTCAAGCGGCGCGGTCAACTCATCCGATAAGGTCATCACGGCGGTCCCTGGCCTGATCTCCGTTCGTTCAGGGGCATTGCCGCGAGGCCCACCTCGGCGCCGGCGCCGTAGATGGCGTTGAAGTCCAGAGTGTCGGCGGCCGGGTCGTTGTTGTGGACCTGCCAGAAGGCGTTCTCGCCGGCCAGGATCGGGTGGAAGCCCTCCGAGGCCGCGGCGCCGAAGAAATCCGGAATCACCTCGAGCCCATCCTCGGGCACGATGGTCGACTCGAAGAA
>DASUFL010000041.1:0-33882 GCA_036274595.1 Candidatus Eiseniibacteriota bacterium
GGTGCTCGATCCGGAGAATCCCTACGTGCTCGCCTCGCAGCTCGCCTGTGCCGCGTACGAGCTTCCGCTCACGGCGGAGGACGAAGCGCAGTTCGGCGCGCGCGCCCCCGAGATCGCGTCGCTCCTCGAGGAGGACGGCGCCCTCAAGTCGCTCGACGGATCGCGCTACTGGTCCTCGACCGAGTACCCGGCGGGGCGGGTCAATCTCCGCACGATCTCGGACGACACCTTCACCATCGTGGACGCGGGACGGAACAACGCGGTGCTCGCGACGGTGGATTCGATCAGCGCGCCGGAGCTGGTCTACCCGGAAGCGATCTATCTCCACGAAGGCGACACGTACTTCGTCCGCGAGCTGGATCAGGCGCAGAAAGTGGCCTATGTCGAGCGTCGCGAGGTGGACTACTACACGCAGCCGGTTCTCGACACGAGGCTCCGCCTTCTGGACAAGCGCGAGACCAAGCGCTGGAACGAATCCGAAGTGGGCCTTGGCACCGCGGATGTCTCCTGGGCCACCGTCGCGTTCAAGAAGATCCGCTTCCGGAGCCTCGACGCCATCGGCTATCACCCGCTCGATCTGCCGCGGCAGAATCTCGAGACGGTGGCGCTCTGGTTCCGGCCCGAGGAGGGCGTGCGCGCCCAGGTGCGAATCGCCGGCTTGAATCCGCACGAAGCGATGTCGGGACTTCGCAATCTCCTCATCACGCTCCTGCCGCTCCACGTGATGTGCGATCGCCCCGATCTGGGCGGCATCCTCGACAGCTCCAATCTCGGCGATCCCGCGATCTTCCTCTACGACCGCTATCCGGGCGGGCTGGGCTACGCGGAGCGCGGTTACGCGCTCGTGGAGGACCTCATGCGCGCAGCGCTCCGGATGGTGGAGGAGTGCCCCTGCGAGATGGGCTGTCCGTCGTGCGTGGGGCTCCCGGTGCTGCGTCCGGCGCAGCAGCAGGACTACGACCTGCACGGCGGCTGGCCGATCCCGAACAAGGCGGCCACCGAGCTCCTCCTCAACCGGCTGCTCGGGCGCTAGCGGAGCGGCGCATGCTCTCCCGCTCGCTGCGCGATCGCATCTCGGGGTTGATCCGGGAGGGATTCGGTCGCGGTGGGGCGCCGTCGGGGAACGGCGCGACGGGACAATCGGGGAATGGCCACAACGGGCATGACCCGGGTGTCACCGACGGCCGGTCGATCATCCCGAGCGGCATCGAGGACCTTCTGCCGGGCGGGGTCATCCACGGTCCACACGGCGCCGCGTTCGTCCACGAGCGCCTCTACACCGATCTCGGCGAGCGGCCCGAGCCGGTGCTCGCGCGATACGAGGCGCTCTGCGCGCTCGAGCCGGATCCACCGCCCGGGCCCGCGATGGTCGCGGCCGACATGGCGCGCCCCTATGATCCAGCCCTCGAGCCGCGCGTCGTCTACGACCCCGAATGGCAGCCCGGGGCCGCTCCGCTCGATCTCCCCACGATCGTCGCGCGCATGGAGTGGCCCGAGCGGGGACTCTTCCGCCGCTTCGGTTTTCGCAAGATGCTCTTCCTCGATCTCGAGACCTGCGGGCTCACGGCATGCCCCGTCTTTCTCGCGGGCGTGTGCCTGATCGGCGAGAACGACCTCGTGCTGCGGCAGATCTTCGCGCGGGACTACGCCGAGGAGCGCGCGCTCATCCACGAGATGGCCCGGCTCATCGGCGAGGCCGACTTCCTCGTCTCCTTCAACGGGAAGTCGTTCGACGTGCCGTTCCTGCGCGATCGCGCCGCGCACCACCGGATGCCGTTTCCCTCGAGCGCGCCGCACCTCGATCTCCTCTGGCTCGCGCGTCGCCGCTGGAAGCACACGCTCCCCGACTGCAAGCTGAAGACCCTCGAATGGCGCGTGCTTCGGCGGAGGCGTTCGGGAGACGTGGGAGGAAGCGACATTCCGGGGCTCTATCACCATTTCGTGCAAGGCGGGGAGGCGCACCGGCTCGTGCCCATCTTCCATCACAACATGCTCGACGTGGTCGCGATGGTCGAGCTCCTGCCGGCGCTCTTCGATCCGGACGCGGCCGTGTACTAGGCTTTCCGGCGCTCCCAATCTTCGTGCGGGAGCATGAACAGGATTGCGCCCTCCTCGGTCCCTTCGCCCCGCCTCGTGAATCCGAGCTTCCGGAGCACCCCGATCGAGCCGGCGAGATGCGGAAACGTCTCGGCGAGGACGCGCTTCACTTCTGGATCTTCGAACGCGCGTCGCACGAGTCCTCCCGCCGCCTCCGCGCCATATCCTCGGCGCTGGTACGACTCCACGATCGAGTAGCCGATCTCCACGGAGCCGTCTCGGGGAGGTCCCTTGTACCCGCCGTTTCCGATCGCGATCGGAAGCTCGCCTTCGCGCCGGAGGAGGAAGTAGTACATCCCCCACGGTCCGGGCTCGGGGACTCTGCGCAGGAGGTCGATCATCCAGGCGCGCGACGCCTCGTCGTTCAGGGGCGGCGGCCAGGGCGTCGCGACCTCGGCCCGGAGCAAGGCGGCAAATTCTCCGCGCGGATCCCGCTCGGCTTCGAGCAGCGGGATGGTGGCGGGGTGGAGGATCAGTCTCTCGGTTCGAATCGCGGGGACGATCACGGCGTCACCATCGTGTGAAGCTCGACGGCCGCGCGGCGGCCCGGCGCGTCGCGGCCCACCGTCGAACCCGCGTCGAACGGCGTCAAGGTTCCGACGCCTCGGCGTCTGACACCGCGACCCGCGGCCAATCTGCCCGTACTGAGCTTCAACGAGTTACATCCCTTTCGTGTCGGGAACGACAGGCACGATCCCTGCCTAGCTCCCCAGCGTGCCGCCGTGCTCGCGACCCTGCATGCGCGCGCCGGTGGCGGCACAATCCGCGAAGGCGTCGCGGGCGCGGGCCGTGTGGACCCAAGTGAAGCGCTGCGGTGCGGAGAGACGCCGCGATCGCTTCCAGGACACCGCCGAGGGACGGTGTCCACCGAGGGGAGGGGGCCCGGAACAACGACGCGCGTCCGCGCGGCCGATGGACGCGGAGCGGGGTTCGGTCCCCACCTCCAGTCGATTTCTGATTGGACCCCGCCCGCGTCTTTTTGCTTCGGGCACCCCAAGCTGCCGCCGCTAGTACACCCGCACCGGCAGGATCACCATCGGCTTTCCGTGGAACGCGAGACGGCGCTGGAGCGCGGGGCAGGTCTGGTTATGGAGCCACCGGAGGACCACGCGCTCCTTCTGGAACACGAGCTGGCCCCCGAACGTGACCGAGCGCGGATAGTCCTCGCTCACTTGCAGGCAGAGCTGCTCCAGCTCGTCGACGATATCGGTCCCGATCGCGCAGCGTCCCTCGGCCGGAAGCCCGAGCCGGCGCGCGAACGCGACGTACTTGGCCAGCTCCGCCTCCGTGCTCGCCTTCAACCCTTCGATCTCGTCGAGTCCCTTGAACCGCCCCGAATCGATCGCCCCCACGGAGATGAAGACGACCTGTTTGAACTGATTCGGGAAGATGCGGAAGATGTTGAGGAGGGAGTGAATGCCGAGCCCGCCGAATCCGACGACCGTGAGCACGGCGGTCTGAGCGCTCTTCTTCAAGGGCGATTCCGTCGGCTCGCCGGTGGGGAGCGGCACGGTGAGGAGGCTCTCGTCCAGCCTCTGGAGCGTCGCCGCGGTGTTCACGTAGTGCTTCCGCACCGACACGCAGACCGCGCAGATCACCCCGGTCGCGACGAGCGTGGACCACCCGCCTTCCATGAACTTGAAGCTGATCGTCCCGACCAGGATCGCCGCGGTCACGAGGAATCCGAATCCGTTGATCGCGAGCGCGCGCTTCCACGTGTGCCCCTCGCGCCGCGCGATGAACGAGTCGCGCACCATGCCGAGCTGGGCGAGGGTGAACGTGAGGAACACGTTGATCGAGTAGAGGACCACGAGCACGTGGATCTCGCCCTGCGTCAGCACGAGCACGAATGCGGCCGAGAGCGCCATGAAGAGGACGCCGTTCGAGGTGACCAGGCGCTCCGAGAGGTTTCCGAAGCGCGACGGCACCCACCGGTCGAAGGCCATGTAGACGAGGACGCGCGGGCCGCCGAGGAAACCCGTCTGCGCGGCCACGAAGAGGAGCGCACCCGCCGAGATCAGCGTGATCGCGACCAGCACGGCCCCCACCATGCTCCCAGGCGCGAAGACGTGGCCGGCGAGCGCGGACCAGAGAACCGCGTTCAGCGTCTTGCCGGGCACGGGCTGCACTCGGTACAGCAGGTAGTTCACGAGAATCCCCGCCGCGATCACCGCGAGCGAGAAGGCCATGTACCGCATCGTGGTCTTCGCGGTCTCCACCTTCGGCTCGCGGAGCATCGGAACGCCGTTGCTCACAGCCTCGATCCCGGTGTAGGTACCGCCGCCCAGCGTGAAGGCGCGGAAGAGGGTCAGGAGGAGCGGGATCCACCCGGTCGTCGCGATCGCGGCCGACGACTGCTCGTGGAGGTGCCGCACCTCGCCCGGAATCTGGTGAATGTTCAGGACGATCCCCGAGATGATCGCGACCGCGTGGGCGAGCACGAAAACGAGGAAGATCGGCGAGATGATCTTGACCGACTCGCGAACGCCGCGAAGGTTGAGGAGCGTGAGGAGGCCGAGGAGGCCGAAGGTGAACGGGAGCGACGCGAAGTGGAGCCCGGGCGGGAGCAGGCTGAAGAGAGCCTCGGAGCAGGCCGCGAGCGAGATCGCCACCGTGAGCACGTAGTCGACGAGGAGCGCGCTTCCGGAGACGAGCCCGGCGCCCGGTCCGAGGAGCTTCGTCGCGACCACGTAGCCGCCGCCGCCGGCCGGGAAGCGCTCGATGATGCGCATGTAGCTCGCGGCGATCACGACGACCGTGATCGCGGTCAGGATGGCGAGCGGGATCGCGAGGAAGTCGTTGCCGTGGAGCGCGAGGAACGACGCCTCGGGCCCGTACGCGCTCGACGAGAGCCCGTCCGCGCCGAGGCCGACCCAGGCCAGGAACGCGGCGAGCGAGATCTTGTGGAAGAGCTGGGGGTCGGTCAGGCGCCGCGCGGGCCCGATGACCACCTCGAACGCGCGCCGGATGGCGCGAAGCCACCGAGGCTCGAGATGTTCGGGCGGGGGCGCGTCCGGAGGGAGCTCCGGAAGCTCGGGCTGCGCGGGCTCTTCCTGCGTGGGCGAGGCCATTCGAGGGGGGAACTATACGCCCCCCGATTTTCCTCCGCAAATGGACCGCCCCGGCGGTCACCCCGCCGGGGCGGCATCTCGATCGTCAGACGACCTTACACGGCCGTCACGTTGGCGGCTTGCTTGCCCTTCGGGCCCTCGACGATCTCGAACTCGACCGCCTGACCCTCGGCCAGGGTCTTGAATCCATCACCCTGGATAGCGGAGTAATGGACGAACACGTCCTCTCCGCCGGCCTGCTGGATGAAGCCAAATCCCTTGGCTTCGTTGAACCACTTCACGGTTCCGCGCTTACGCATGGTTCGAATCACCTCCCCTCGATAGCGTGCTGGTATCGCTTCCCTTCCACGCCGTTCTTCCGGGGAATGCGGCCTCTACCCACGCCTTCGGCAGGGCCGAGGATGGATGGACGCACCCGGGGTCTTTTCGTGATCGATTCGATCGAGGAGATGTAGGGAGGTGCTTCAGCGTTCTGACACCGGGTCGTGCTTTGAACCTTGCATCGTGCCAGCGCCGAGCCTGTGACTGCGATTGCGAGGCAACACCATTGCAGGTTTCCAAAGCTTTCCATGCGTGGCCGGCAAACCCTCGCCGACCTAAACATGCGGTCACGGTAGCCAGGGGGTGCCTGGGTGTCAAAGGGAAAGTTGCCCCGCCTTGACCGGGGCCTGCCTTGGCCGTACCGTCGCGGCGGCGTTTAACCCCTTGCGCGCGACGGAGGTCGGATGACGGCGTCGATTCGTGAAGTGCTCCTCGGGATGGCGTGCGGCGCGCTCCTCGCCGCGCCGGCTAAGGCTGCGGATCCGGCCGGCGCTCGCGTCGGGACCGCCGTGAGCCGGGGCGCGCCCGAGGTCGTGATCTACAACGACAATCGCGCGCTGGTGCGCCAGCCGGTCGAGCTTCCCGCCGGCGCGTCGCGGGTCGAGATGAGCGGACTTCCGGCCCGCATCGACTCCACGTCGATCCGGCTCGACGGCGTGCGGGTGCTCCGCCAGGCATACCAGTACGACGTGTGGGACGCCGATCTCGTCTTCCGCCGGTGTCTCGGGGATTCGATCTTCTACCGCTACGGCGGCCGGAGATACCGCGGAGTGCTCGCCGGAATCGACGGAAATGAGCTCTTCATCCTGCGCGCGGATTCGACCGACGTGCTCACGATCATGAATCGCCAGCAGCTCTCGGAGATCGAGCTGCCCCGTGCGCGGCGGCTTCGCACGACGCCCACGCTGGAATGGGAGCTCGAGTCCGGCAAGGCCCGTTCGGCGAATCTCAGCTACGTCACCGCCGGGCTCGGGTGGACGGCGGAGTACGCCGCGGTGCTCGAGAAGGACGAGCGCGGGCTCGAGCTGAGCGGATGGGCGATCATCGCGAATCGGTCGGGCACCGCATTCCGGGATGCGAAGGTGACGCTGGTGGCGGGCGAGGTGAATCCGGGAGGCTTGCTCCCGGATCGGGGGCTCGCCGCCGAGGGCGCCCCGGCCGCCACGCCGTCCGCCGCGCCGGAACTTTTCGCGTACCGATCCTATTCCCTCGACCGCGCCCTCTCGCTCGACGATCTCGAGACCGCGCAGGTCCCGATCGTCGGTCCGGCACGCGTCGCGGCACGGCGCACGTACCGGTTCGACGGCGCGCGGGACGGCACCAAGGTGCGGGTCGAGCTCGAGCTCACGAACGACAAGGCGTCCGGGCTGGGTGTGCCGCTCCCGGAAGGGCGAGTTCGGATCTACGCCGTGGGCGCGGGCGGGGGCCAGGCGCTCGCGGGAGAAGATCGGATCCAGCACACCGCGGCCGGCGAGAAGGTGCGGCTCCTGAGCGGCGTCGCGTTCGACCTCGTCGGCGAGCGCGAGCGCGTCCGCCACACCCGCGTGTCGCGCAACGTGACCGAGGACGCCTACCGGATCGTCCTGCGGAATCACGGCGCCAAAGCGGCGAAGGTGACCATCGAGGAGACGCTCTACGGAAACTGGGAGATCACGCAGAAATCCTCCGACTTCCGCCGCCCCGACGCGGATACCGCCGAGTTCGATCTCGACGTTCCGTCGGGCGGTCAAGCCGAAATCACGTACACCGTCCGCTACACCTTCTGAGAGCGCCGGGATGAAGCTCGTCGGCGCGGCCCTTCTCCTGGCGGTCGCGCTGCCCAGCGCCGGCATGGCGAACGAAGCCCCGCCGTCACCCTACTGGGTCTTCTTCCGGGATCGGCCGGCGGCGAGCGGCGCCGCCGCGGTCCTCTCGCCGCGCGCGCTCGCTCGACGGGCGAAAGTGGCTCGTGCGCGGGGTGAGGCGCCGCCGGCGGCCGTAGACGATCGCGACCGCGACCCCGACATCGCCTACGTCCGCGCCGTGGGAGACGCCGGTGCGATCCTCCGCACGAAATCGCGATGGCTCAACGGGGTGAGCGTGGATGCGGATTCCGCGGCGCTCGACCGGATTCGAGCGCTTCCGTTCGTGACGGGCGTCGATCGCGTCGCCGTGCTCACGCTCCCGGAGGCGGGCGCCGACGTCGCAACGAGCGCCGACGCCCCCGCCGACGCGGACGCCGTCGAGTACGGCGATTCCTACCGTCAGCTCGAGATGCTCGGCGTGCCGGAAGCGCATGCTCTGGGTGATCACGGCCAGGGCGTCCTCATCTGCGTCCTCGACTCGGGCTTCGAGCGCACGCACGAGGTCTTCGACCGGCTCGTCGTGCGCGACGAGCGGGACTTCGTCTTCGACGATCGGGACACGGGCTACGACCCCGGCCAGGACCTGCTCACGCAAGCCGACCACGGCACCTCGGTCCTCTCCGTGCTGGCGGGCTACGCGCCGGGCCGGCTCATCGGGCCCGCGTACGAGTCCGAGTTCCTCCTCGGGAAGACCGAGCGGATCGGATCGGAGCTGCGAAGCGAGGAGGACCACTGGTGCGAGGCGGTCGAGTGGGCGGAGGCCGAAGGGGCCGACATCGTGTCGAGCTCGCTCTCGTATCCGCTCTGGTACCAGCTTCAAGAAAGGGATGGTCGAACCGCGGAGAACTCGCGCGTCGCCAACATCGCGCTCGAGTGGGGACTCCTCGTCGTGAACTCGACCGGGAACTACGGCCCGGGGCCGATGACCTTGAGTCCGCCGTCCGACGCGCCAGGCGTGCTCGCGGTGGGATCGGTGGACGCGAACGGAAGGCTGAGCCCGTTCAGCTCGATTGGCCCTACGTGGGACCGGCGGATCAAGCCCGACCTGGTCGCGATGGGGAGCGCCGCTCGAATGGCGAAGGCGCGCACGCGCCACGACTACACGACCGCGAACGGGACCTCGTTCTCGACGCCGCTCATCGCGGGTTGCGCCGCGCTCGTCCTGAGCGCGCATCCCGACTGGTCCCCCGAGGCCGTGTGGGACGCGCTCGCGATGAGCGCCAACCGCGCCTCGCGTCCCGACCCGGGCTACGGATGGGGCGTCCCCAACGTCCGCGATGCGATCGCCTATCCGGAGATCGAGGGGCGGATCACCGACCTCTCCACGCCGGGCGAGCCCACGGTGGGGAAGCCGGCGACCGTCTCGTGGGAGCCGGCGCCGGGCGCTCCCGCGCATGCCGCCGCGGACACGCTCGCGGCGCCGAGCGATTCGCCGCTACGGGGCTCGGTGCGGGCGGATTCCACCGGCGCCTACGTGATCCCCAATCTTCCGTCCGGGACCTATCGACTCACGATCGAGGCGCCCGGCTATTTCTCCGTCCAGTCGGAGCCGCTCCAGGTCCCACCCGGGCTTGGCGACGTCGACTTCGCGCTGCGCTATCGAGGAGAGTGAGATGCCCGAGTATCCGTATTCCACCCACCTGAACATTCTGAAGGGACCGCTCGAGACGATCGATGTGGGGAAGCTCGCGGACGAGTGCGAGGAGCGCTGGTGGAACCAGACTCTGTGCCAGGTGAACGGCTCGGTCGTCCGGCTGGGCGTGATCCAGGGGGAGTACCACTGGCACAAGCACGACCACGACGACGAGTTCTTCTACGTCGTCGACGGAACGCTTCTCATCGATCTCGAGGGGCGCACCATCGCGCTCGGGCCGCGGCAGGGATTCGTGGTGCCGAAGCGCGTGGTGCATCGGACCCGCGCGCCGGAGCGCGCGGTGATTCTCATGGTGGAGAACGCGGGGATCGTTCCGACGGGGGACTGACCCGCGCCGGCTACCTCGTCCCGCCCAGCCCGCGCATCGATCCTTCCCAGTGGATGCGGCCGTCCTTCCGGAACTCGTAGCCCGGGTTCCGCTGGAGGAAGTCGACCGCCCCGTCGCGGAGATAGATCCCCGTGCGCTCCGGCTCGCCCGCCTTGGCGAAGATCGTGTAGCCGTCGCCCCCGCCGATCAGGAAGTCGATGGTGGCGACGCGATACACGCGCTCCGATTCGAGCACCCGTCCCCCCACCTTGATGTCGGTGGCGTGGTCGCCGCGGATGGTGAAGGACACGCCCGACACTTGAGGGAAGCCGCCCTTTCCGAGCCGGCGCGCCCCGAAGTCGAGGAGCTGGCGGAGCTGCCAGCCCGGCATCATCACGACCGCCACCTCGTTGTCGAACGGCACCACGGAGTAGATGTCCCCCGCGGTGACCCGCCCCCGCGGCAGGGGAGCGCGGATGCCCCCCGAGTTCACGATCCCGACGTCCGCATTCCCGACGTCCCGCGTCACATCGGCGACGAAATTCCCGAGCGGCGTCTCGCCGTCGCGAAGGCCGCTGGCCGGGACGGCGTCCGTCGTTTCGAACACGGCGCGGTCCACGAGCACCGACATCGAGTCGGCGAGCGGCTTCAGATAGGCCAGGACCGACGCGTCCTCGCCGTTGGCGGGATTCACCGGAAGGAGCGATGCGGCGTACCGCATGGGCGTCCTGCCCTTCAGGTAGAGCGCGATTCGGCCGAGGAGTAGGCCGCGCGATCCCGCCTGCACGATGACGGTGCCGTCGTAGCCGTTCGGCGTGGCGTTGTGGACCAGGATCGGCCTCTGGAGCGGCGTGTGGCTGTGGCCTCCGACGATGAGGTCGATCCCAGCCACGCGCTCGGCCAGCTTCCGGTCCACCTCCACCCCAAGGTGCGTGATGGCGATGACGACATCGGCCTGACGCCTGAGCTCGGGAACGAGCCTCCGCGCCACGGCGATGGGATCGCCCACGGCGACCCCGGCGTTCGGCTTGACCGCCACGATCGTCGTCGCGTCGTAGGTCACGAGACCGAAGAGCGCGACCCGGAGGCCCGAAGGGAGCGTCGCGACCGTGAAGCGCTGGGTCAGGTACCGGAGTCGCGCTCCATCCGGGACCTTCGCCCGTCCGATCCAGCGCGCTCCCTTCCGGTCCTCCGCCGAGACGGAGTCGCCCAGCGCCCACGTGCTCTCGGCCGCGCCGTACAGGTTGGCGGAGAGGAGGGGAAACCTGGCCTCCGAAGCGGCACGCCGCCAGGCCACGGGCCCGTCATCGAGGTCGTGGTTGCCCAGGATCCCGGCGTCGTAGCCCATCCGGGTCATCAGGGCGTAGTCGGGCAGGCCGCGGTAGAAGGTGAAGTAGGGCGTGCCCTGGAAGACGTCCCCCGCGTCGAGGAGGAGCGTCCGCGCTCGATCGCTCCCGCGAACCCGCCCGAGAAGGGCTGCCCGCGCCGCGGCGCCGCCCGCCGGAGGTCCCCCCTTCGCCGTGTAGGGCATCAGCTGGGCGTGGGTGTCGTTGGTGTGGAAGACGACCAGCGAATCGAGAACGCTTGATTCCGCTCGCGAGGGGGGCGTAGCCTCCTTCGCGTAGGAACACTGAGGCCCCAGAGTCAGGGCTAGGGCCAGGAGCGTCAGGCGCAACATGTCGAAAGTTCTTGACACAAGTCCTAGAATACTATACCTTTACGCACCTGAGTCCGATCCCCGTTTTCGGAGATCCCCGGTAGCAACGAGTGGAATTCAGTGACCTCGTCTCTTCCTCTCCCCACTTCCGTAGCCTTCTCGCGGTTCCCTCGATTGCTCCAGAGTCACCCCCGGCGAATCTCGCCCGTCGGGGGAGTTATGCGTTCCGGTGAGTGGGTCACGGAGGTTGCCTGATGCCCGAGGTCGACAAGGTTTTGAAGTGCCGCGATTGCGGCGAGGAGTTCACATTCACGGCTGGTGAACAGGCGTTTTACAAGGAACGCGGCTTCCAGCACGAACCCACCCGCTGTCGCAGGTGTAGGGACGAAAAGAAGCGCGTCGCAACGGGCGCGCCGGGAGGTATGATGGCATCGGCGGGGCCGAACGCCTCGTCGCGTGAGTTCCACGACGCTGTCTGCACCTCGTGCGGCACGCCCACGCAGGTGCCGTTCCGTCCCACGCCAGGCAAGCCCGTGTACTGCCGTGACTGCTTCCAGTCCGTGCGGTCTCCGAAAGGAGTGAGCATGTAGCAACCCCGGCGCGGCGTCGCGACGGTCTCCCCGACCATTTCGGACCGAAAGGAGGGCATCCGCAGTTGAGACACCGCGGATCGGTCAAGTGGTTCAGCGAAGCCAAGGGATATGGATTCATCCGTGAGGATTCAGGAGAGGAATTCTTCGTACACCACTCCGCGATCCTGGCGGACGGATTCCGAACACTGAGCGAAGGCCAGGTGGTCGAGTTCGATCCCACGGAGGGTCAAAGGGGAAAGCAGGCCGCCAACGTCGTCAAGATCGAGGCCTGACGAGCCCAACCCAAGTACCTGCCAGCCCCGGCGGGGTCTCCCGCCGGGGTTCGTGTTTGTCCCGATCCAGCGCCGTTTTGATGTAGAGTTACGCCGGTTTTCGGTCGCCGATCTTCCAGGAGGACCCAGCTCGACATGCGCCCGCCGTTCCGGTTGATCCCGTTCCTGCTCCTCGCCCTCGTGGCCTTCGCCGTTCCGGCCCTCGCCGCACCGACCCTCGTTCGCACGCTCCCCAACAAGAGCACGCTCATCCTGCGCGAGAATCGAACGCGCCCCATGGTCTCGATCCAGGCCTGGATCAAGAGCGGGAGCCGGGACGAGACGCGGAGCGAGCGCGGCGCGGCCGCCGTCCTCCAGCAGATCATGCTGCGCGCCTCGAAGAATCGCGTCGCGGACGCCATCGAGAAGGACATCGAGCTCTACGGCGGATCCTTCGGGAACGAGGTGGGCTACGACTACTCGATGTTCGAGATCACGCTTCCCGCCCGCTACTTCAAGGCGGGGGCGGACCTCCTGAGCGAGATCGTGACGCAGCCGAGGCTGGACACGCGCGACATCCAGCAGTCGATCGGCATCGCGCGCGATCAGGCGAAGTCGATCCTCCAGCGGGCCGAGCTGGCCACCAACAATCCCGTTCGCGACGCGCTCTGGCCGGACACGCCCCTGGGTTCACCCGCCACCGTGCCGGAGCTCGAGCTCGCCGCGGTGACCATGCCGCTCGCGGTGCGGTACTACAAGACGCACTACGTGTCGGAGAACCTGATGCTCGTGGTCGTGGGCGACGTGGACCCGGCCGAGGTGCCGTCGGTCATGGAGAAAGCGTTCGAGTCCATGCCGCAGGGCAAGGCTCCGTCGCATCCCAAGGTGAAGGTCAAGGGCGCGCCCTCCACCAAGATCTCGTTCGTCGATCCGCCGCCCGACGCCGGCGCGGCGTTCGCCGTCGGATTCCGCGCGCCCGCCTGGGGCACGGCCGACGCGGTCGCGCTCGACGTTCTCCTCGCGGCCCTCATCGACAGCCCGCGCTCGCGAATCCTCACGCGGCCGGTCGAGGGGAGCGACGCGTTCCTCAACCTCACGGCGCAGAGGTCCTTCGACGTGGACGGGGGCACGATCTCCCTGTCGGGGCGCATCGATCCCATGCGCGCCAACGACGCGGAGGCCGCGCTGATCGCGCTCCTCGCGCAGGCGCGGAGCGCCCCCATCTCGCAGAGCGAGGTGAACGACGCGGTCGACGCGGTCGTGAGTCGAGACGGCTTCTACGCCTCGGACATGACCGGGCTCGCCCGCGCGACGGCCCTCGGCTATCTCCGCGGGAAGCCCGGAGCGGACGAGGTCTACTTCGACCGGCTTCGCACGATCCGCCCCGAGGACCTGACCGGCGTGGCGGCGCAGTACCTGGATCTCGACCACGCGGCCGTGGTCGAGATGATGCCCCGGAGCGCGGCCGACAGCCTCGGCGCGAAGAGCGGCTTCGAGGGGCGCATCAAGGAGAAGATCGGCATCAACCAGGCCGCGTATGGCAAAGGGCCCAAGGCTACCCAGAGCTCGCCGCAAGACCGCCAGAAGCGAATCGACGCGCCGCTCGCCAAGATCCCCTCGACCGCGCCCGACATGGGCCGTGCGCGGGTCGAGAAGTCCACGCTCGCGGGCGGGCTCCGGGTCCTGACGAGTCAGGATCGAAGCGCTCCCACGGTGACTGTCGCCGTCTATCTCGCCGGCGGCACGCGCTACGAGAACGAGACCAACAACGGCGTCACGTCCCTCTTGCGCGAGTCCATCCTCACCTCGACGGACCCCAAGGCCGATCGCGGCGCCGCCTACCGCCATTCGCTCCCCGACCTGGGGCGCTTCCAGGCGTACCAGGACAAGGACATGTGGGGCTTCTCGGTCTCGGTGCCGTCGAGCGAGTGGAAGGAAGCGGTGACGCGGCTCGGCACGATGCTCTCGCATCCCGAGATCGACAGCGTCACCGTGGACGCGACGCGGCTCTACGTCCTCGACGCCCTCAACAAGTGGAGCGAGAACGATCAGGCCCAGCGCGCCTGGAGCATCTTCCCGACCAAGTATCAGGTGAGCGGATACCGGCTCCCGGCGCTCGGGACGCGGTACAACCTCATGACGATGCCCTACGGCACCCTCATGGATTGGTACAAGACCTTCGTCGTGCGAGGCAATGTCGTCGTCTCCGTCTTCGGGGACATCACGCCGTCCGAGGTCGGACCGGCCGTGGATCACGCCTTCGCCGACCTGTCGAGCAAGCCGTTCCAGCCGCCGCCCGTGGCCAAGGAGCCGCCCTTCGAGGGCTTCCGAGAGAAGTGGGACATGGGAGCCGGGACGTCCTGCACGGTGAACCTCGCCTTCAATGGTCCCCCGGCCCGGAGCCGCGACATCCCCGCGTTCTACGTCATCAACTCGATCCTGAGCGGACCTCACGGCTGGTTCGAGCAGTACATGAATTCGAACGAGGCGCTGTTCAAGGGCTCATCCTCGATCGTGTCCCAGAGCATCGACGAGTCGCCGCTCATCGCGTCGGTCGTCATCGCGGGCCCGATGGTCGAGGAGGACGGGGTGAAGCTCCTCTTCCGGCAGTTCAAGAAGGTGGCCTTCTACGAGCTGACCGCCGAGGAGGCGGATACGCTCCGCTACGCGAAGGTCCACGCGGCGGGAACGTACCTGAGCCTTCTCGGTACGAACACATCGCGCGCCTTCCAGTGGGGGCGCGCGGAAGTGTTCGGGCTCGGCATGGAATATCCGCTCACGCTTCCGGTGAAGATCGACGCCGTCACCGCCGAGGACGTGCAGGCCGTCGGGCTCGCCTACTTCGAGAAGGACCAGTTCAACCGCAGGCCCTACGCCATCACGGAAACAAGACCCGGCGGCTGGTAGCGTGTCGAGCGAGGCCGTCACGGTCATCGCGACCGTCCGGAACGAAGCGGCCTCCATCGACCGCCTCCTCGACTCGCTCCTCTCGGGATCCCGCACGCCCGATGAGATCGTGATCGCCGACGGCGGCTCCACCGACGGCACCCTCGAACGCCTGCGCGCCCGCGCGGGCTCCGAAGCGCGGATCCGCGTGCTCGTCGCTCCCGGGAATCGAAGCGTGGGGCGGAACGCCGCGGTGCGCGCGGCGCGGTCCCTGGTGATCGCCTGCACCGACGCGGGCGTGGACGTCGACCGCGAGTGGCTCGACCGGATCACGCGGCCGTTCGCCCATCCAGACGTGGACGTGGTCGCCGGCTTCTACCAGCCTGCCGGCGAGACTTCCTTCGAGCGCGCGGCGGGCGTGGTCTCGGCGCCGCGCCTCGAGGAGATCGACCTCGAGCGGTTCCTTCCCTCGACGCGGTCCGTCGCGTTTCGTCGCGCCGCGTTCGAACGCGTCGGCGGGTTCGATGAAGCGCTGTGGCACAACGAGGACACGCCGTTCGCCCTCGCGCTGAAGGAGGCGGGGTCGAAGTTCGCATTCGCCCCCGACGCCGTGGTCCGCTGGCGGCCGCGGGGGGATCTGCGCGCGTTCATGCACCAGCATCGGAGGTTCGGGACCGGCGACGGCGAAGCGCGCGTGCAGAGCTGGTTCTACGCCACGATCGCCGTGAAGTACGCGATGGCCGTCGTGCTGTTCGTGGCGGGATTCTGGCTGCGGGCCGCGTGGTGGCTGTTGGGGCTGGGCGCCGCGCTGTTCGTGGCGACGCAGGCGCGGCGCGGCGAGGGGCGGTTGGGGCTCTGGGAGCGGCTGGTCGGCGTGCCCGCGTTGAAGGTGGCCTACGATCTGGCCTACCTCTCCGGGTACGTGAAGGGTAGGCTTGGACCACCCGCCTCGGCGCGTCCCGCGCCCGGGCGCTCGTAGAGGAGGTCGCGATGGCCGAGGCCAGGGTGTTCCGACGCTCGAGCAACAAGATGATCGCCGGCGTGTGCGGCGGCATCGCCGAGTACTTCGGCTGGCCTCCGGATCGGGTGCGGGTCGCCTACGTGCTGCTCTCGATCCTGAGCATCGCGTTCCCGGGGATCCTGGTCTACCTGCTCCTGTGGCTGGTCATGCCTGGGCCGGAGGGGACGTAGTGGCTTCCTGCATCTTCTGCGAGATCGTCGCGGGGCGCATCCCGAGCTACAAGGTCTGGGAGGACCGCGACTTCATCGCGTTCCTGGACACCAAGCCGATCCGCCCGGGGCACATCCTGGTGGTGCCGAGGAAGCACTACGATTCGGTGTTCGACATGCCGGGCGATCTCTATGACCGCACGTTTCGAGCGGCTCGCCGCCTCGAGGCCCCGCTCGCGAAACACTTCAACGTGCCCCGGGTCGGGATCGTGGTGGAAGGATTCGGCGTGGCGCACGCTCACGTGCATCTGGTGCCGATTTCGGAGGCGGGGCAGCTGAATCCGGCGCTGGCGAGCGCGGCGTCCGCGGAAGATTTGAAGCGCACGCGGGAGGCATTGACCCCCGCGCTCGAGCACTAAGCCCCCGCCGCGACTTCCTCCTCCGGCTCGTCGGGGGTGTCCTCCGGCCGCGGATTGAAGATCGCGGCCAGCTCGCTGCGCAGCTGTCCCTCGTCGAGGTTCCACTTGAGCTCGCCCTTGTGGGCGATCGAGATGGCGCCCGTCTCCTCGCTCACCACGAAGACGCAGGCGTCCGTCTCCTCGGCCAGGCCGAGCGCGGCGCGATGGCGCGTGCCGAGCAACGGCGACAGGCCCGCGGTCGCGCTCAGGGGCAGGATGCATCCCGCCGCCGAGATCTGATCGCCGCGGATCACCACGGCGCCGTCATGGAGCGGCGAGTGGGGCGTGAAGATCGTCTCCAGGAGCTCCTTCGTCACCGAGGCGTCGAGCTTGGTGCCGGTCTCGATGTAATCCCGGAGTCCCATGTCCCGCTCGACCACGATCAAGGCGCCCCGGCGCTCGCGGCTCATCTCCTCCACGGCGCTCAGGATCTCCTTCAGCACGCCCCCCTCGCCCACCCGGATGAGGGCCCGCAGGAGCCGGTTCTGTCCGATGTGGGTGAGCACCGCGCGGAGCTCGGGCTGGAAGAGGATCACGAACAGGATCACCCAGACGGTCTTCAGGCTGCCGATGATCCAGTTCAAGGCGCTCAGCCGGAACCACTGCGCCACGATCGAGGCGATCACGATGAACACGAGCCCGACGAACATCTGGGCCGCGCGCGTCCCCTTGATCATGGCGAAGAGCCTGTAGAACAGGAACGCCACGACCAGGACGTCGATCAGATCGACGAGGAACTGGGGATGGATCTCGATCACGCGCGCTTCTCCGTCAGGGCTGCGGCCGTCTCCACCACGGCGCCTTCACTCAGCAAAGCTTCGGCCAGCGTCAACGCGTCGCGGGTCGCCCGGACGTCGTGGGTGCGGAAGATCCGCGCGCCGAGAGCGTAGGCGGCGACCGTCGCGCCGAGTCCGGCGGCGAGGCGATCGTCGACGGGCTCGTCGGTCAGCGCGCCGAGAAACGATTTCCGCGACACTCCGATGTACAGGGGGCGGCCCAGATCGGTCAAGCGGGGAAGCCCGCGCAACACGCCCACGCTGTGGACCGGGCGCTTCGAAAAGCCGACTCCGGGATCCAGAGCGATGGCCTCTTCCGGAACGCTACGCACGAGCGCCCGCCGCATGGCCGTGTAGAGCTCCCACCGGACTTCGTCCACGACGTCGTCGTAGTCCTTCATCCCGGCGTCGTGGAACCCGTACGGTCCGCCGCGGGAGTGCATCAACACCAGGCCGGCCCCTGCCTCGGCCACCACGTGGGCCAGGCCCGGCTCGTACGCGAGCGCGGTCACGTCGTTGATCATGGCGGTGCCCTCCACGAGAGCGCGGCGGGCCACTTCGGTGCGGTAGGTATCGACGGACAGGGGGACGCTCCCGGCCCGCGCTCCGAGCGCCTTCACCACGGGCCCGATCCGCGCCCACTCCTCCTCGGCCCCGACCGGATCGCCCGCGCCCGGCCGCGTGCTCTGGCCTCCGACGTCGATCGCGTCGGCGCCTTCCTCGATCATGCGCTCGGCATGGCGGGCGGCATCGCGAGGCTCAATGAAGCGACCCCCGTCCGAGAAGGAATCGGGGGTCACGTTCAAAATGCCCACGACGCGGGGCGTGCGGGTGAGATCCCACCGGCCGAACCGGTGGGCGAAGATCAGCGGAGCACGCGCCACCTCGGTGCGCTCCACCACGTCGGTCTGTCGCACGATGTCACGCGAGCCCCGGGCTTTCGGTGGGATGCACGCGCGGCGGAGCCTTCTCGCGCTTCGGCTCCTCGACCGGGGCCGCCGCGGGCGTCGGCCTGTCGCCGCCGCCGTCGCGCCGGATCGGCTCGAGCTTCTCGCCGCGAAGCACCTTCTCGACTTCCTCGCCGTCCAGGACCTCGCGCTCGAGGAGCGCCAGCGCGAGGAGGTGGAGCTTGTCGAGGTTGTCGGTGAGGAGCTGGCGCGCCCGGTTGGAAGCCCCTTCCACCAGGCCGCGCACTTCCTCATCGATCGCGATGGCCGTCTTCTCGCTGTAGTCCCTGTGCTGCGAGATCTCGCGCCCGAGGAAGACGAACTCCTCCTTGCTCCCGAACGTGATCGGGCCGAGCCGCTCGCTCATGCCCCATTCGCAGACCATGCGCCGCGCGATGTTCGTGGCGCGCCGGATGTCGTCCGCGGCGCCTGTCGTGAGCTGATTGAGCACGATCTGCTCCGCCGCGCGGCCGCCCATCATGTGCGTGAGGATCTGGAGCCAGTAGTCGCGCGAGAACGAGTGCCGCTCGTCCTGCGGCAGGTAGGCCGTGAGGCCGAGCGCCCGTCCGCGCGGAATGATCGTGACCTTGTGCACCTTGTCGCTGCCGGGCTGGAGCCACGCCACGAGCGCGTGTCCCGCCTCGTGGTACGACGTGCTCCGCTTCTCGGCGTCGGAGATGACGAGGCTCCGGCGCTCGGTGCCCATCATCACCTTGTCCTTCGCGTCCTCGAAGTCGAACGTGTTGACGCGCTTGTGATTCCGGCGCGCCGCGAGGAGCGCCGCCTCGTTCACGAGATTCGCGAGATCGGCGCCCACCATGCCCGGCGTGCCGCGCGCGATCGTGTTCAGGTTGACGTCGTCGCCCACCGGGATGTTGCGGGTGTGCACGCGAAGGATGCCCTCCCGACCGCGCACGTCCGGCACGTCCACGACGATCTGCCGGTCGAAGCGGCCGGGCCGCAGCAAGGCCGGATCCAGCACGTCGGGACGGTTCGTCGCGGCGATCAGGATCACGCCGTCGTTCGACTCGAAGCCATCCATCTCGACGAGGAGCTGGTTCAGCGTCTGCTCGCGCTCGTCGTGTCCGCCGCCGAGGCCCGCGCCGCGATGGCGGCCGACCGCGTCGATCTCGTCGATGAAGATGATGCAGGGGGCGTTTCGCTTCCCCTGGTCGAACAGATCGCGCACGCGCGAGGCGCCCACGCCGACGAACATCTCGACGAAGTCGGAGCCCGAGAGCGAGAAGAACGGCACGCCCGCCTCGCCCGCGACCGCCTTGGCGAGGAGCGTCTTGCCCGTGCCCGGAGGACCGAGCAGGAGCGCGCCCTTCGGAATGCGTCCGCCGAGGCGCTGGAATTTTTTCGGGTCGCGCAGGAACTCGATGATCTCCTCCAGCTCCTGCTTCGCCTCGTCCGCGCCCGCCACGTCCTTGAACGTGACCTTGGGGCTCGACTCGAGCGCGACCTTGGGACGGCTCTTCCCGAATTTCATCGCGCTCGCGCCGCCCGACTGGATCTGGCGGATCATCACCATCCAGAGCACGAGGAGCGCGACGAACGGGATGTATCCGAGCGCGATGCTCCACCAGTTCATGCCCTGGGGCTTGGAGTTGACGATCGCGTTCGGGTCCTTGGCGAGGATCGCGCGGCCGATGTCCTTGTCCTCGGCCGGGAGATAGACCTTGAAGAAGACGTAGGAGACCGGGCGCCCCTCGACGTGCGTGAGCGAGCTCTGCTTCAGCTCGCCGACGACCTCACGCTCGATGATGGTCGAGGACTTGATGTTCGCCTGATCGATCTGCTGCAGGAACTCGGAGTAGGGGATCTCGTGCGTCTTCGCGCGCATCTCGCCGTAGATCTGGACGAAGACGAGCACGGCGAGCACGAGGATCACCCAGAGGAGCGCGGTGCGAAGTGGCCTGGCCGGCCCGAACGGCGTGGGCTTGCGCTGGGGCGGGCGAGGCGGCGGCGCGGGGCGTCGCGAGGGACGGCCGTTGGACGGCTTGTTGGAACGCGCGTGGGGGCGCGGATCCCAGTTCACAGGGGTCAATTCGGTACCTCGGCTTGGGTTCGGGGTCACGTACAGAGGATCCTTTCGGTTCATCGGCAGACGAGCCGTAGGTCTCAAGCTCTTGGATGTTCCCGGATCGCTTCGGCTTCGCGCATCCGGCGGTCGAGAACGATGCGGCCACCGTCCCGGTACGCCCGCACCTGGCCGGGCAGATCGAGGGACCGCGGTCGCGTCGTCGTCGCCAGGGTGAGAAGGGCCTCGATGTGCGCCCCCGCGATCTCGCGGAGGCTCCCGGTCAGCTCCTGCAGGGCGAGACGAAACACGTAAGCTCTCAACGGTTTAGGGTACTGGACGAGCCGGGTCGCGTCCAGCGCGATCTGGTCCGGCTCGCTCGAGACGATCGCCTCGGCGAGCCGCTCCCGGGCGATCCCGCTGAGGAGCTCGTCGGCGTCGCGCGCTGCGGACGCGGTCCGGAGGAGCGCCTCGCGGGCCGATGGGTTGAGGCGCGAACGGACCAGCGGGAGCACGTCCCTGCGGATGAAATTCCGCGCCGGCAGGGAGGTCTCGTTGGTGGAATCCACCCGGTAGTTCACCCCGCGGCGCTGCAAGTACTCCTGAATTTGCTCGCGCGTCACACCCAGCAGCGGGCGGGCGATCCGCACGCCCCGCACCTTGCCTCGGACCGGCATCCCGGACAGTCCGCGCAAGCCCGCCCCGCGAAAGAGCCGGAGGAGCACCGTCTCCGCCTGGTCGTCCGCGGTGTGCGCGGTCAGGACGCGCTCGGCCCCCACGCGTGCCGCCATCGCGCCGAGCGCCCCGTAGCGCGCGAGCCGCGCGCGCTCTTCCGACGATGCGCTCCCGGATGCGAGCGTGATCTCCTCATAGGGAACGCGCCACGCGCTCGCCGCCGCGCGCACGAACGCGGCGTCCGCGTCGGACTCCGCGCCGCGAAGCGCGTGATTCACGTGCCCCGCCACGATGGGCGGAGCGCCCGCCAAGTCTCGAGCCATGTAGTGCAGGAGCGCCATGGAATCGGGACCGCCCGAGACCGCGATCAAGAGCGGCGCCTCGGTGAGCTTGAGGGCGCGGAGCGCGAGCGCGGCATGGTATTCGAGCCGGGCGTCGCGAGGATTGGGTCGCATGGGGCAGAGGACTCCCAGACGGTGCGCCGCCGGCCCGGCAGTGCCGACGTAAGTTGGTGGCGGCGCAGGGATTCGAACCCCGGACCAAGAGATTATGATTCTCCTGCTCTACCGCTGAGCTACACCGCCGCCGAGCGGAAGACTCTACGGTCGCGCCCTCCGGGGTGTCAACGGGGTCCCGATTGACACTCCGCCCGCCGGTGCATACACTACGCGGCTACCACAACCCCGTGCCGGCTCGTCGGTTGTTTCGACCGCCATTCCAAGGAGACATCCAGAACCCATGATGAGGAAGCTCGCCGGAGGACTTTTCGCCCTCCTGCTCACGGCCTCGGCCACACCCTGCCTGGCGAACGATCTAACCGGATCGGGTGGTGTCGGGATTCGAGGGGGGACGCTGTTCTGGACAAAGGACGAGTTGATCAAGGAGCAAGCGACCCCGCGCCTCTCGGGGGACCTGGTGCTCAGCTACCAGTGGACCGATCACATCACGGCGGACGTCACCGTGGGCTGGGGATGGAGCAGGCTCGACAGCGGAACGGACAGCTTCTATGTCGCGAACGTCGTGCCCCTCTTCCCGATTGGCGTGCGGTACGCTTTGAAGGACCGCCAGCTACGGCCCTTCGTCGGCGGGGGCGGCGGCCTCTACAACTGGTCGATCCTGTCGCAGGACCTGGGGGCCGCCAAGGACCCGGTCACGTTCGAGCGGCTCCGCCGGGTCGATCCCGGCATCTATGGAATCGCGGGCTTCGATCGCACCATGTCGAAGCACATCACGATGACCCTGGATGGGAGCTACACCCACATCTTCGCGGGTGACGAAGAGTTGTTCCCTTCGGGGTATAGCGGTCCAAAGGCCTATTTTGCCGTGAGGCTCGGCGTCTCCTTCTGGTTCTCGCTGAGCGAGCGGATCGACACGGGGTTGCCCGACTGATCATGCGGACCTACGCCACGAAAGAAGAGAGCGCCGCGAGGGAGACCCGTGAGAGCCCCTCTCCGCGCGTGGCCGAGCATCCCGCCCTGACGTTCGACGACGTCCTCCTTCTCCCAGGCTATTCCGAGGTCCACCCGCGCGACGTCGAGACCTCGACGTTCCTCACGCGCGAGATCGCGCTCAACGTTCCCATCGTGAGCGCGGCCATGGACACCGTGACCGAGAGCGCCCTCGCCATCGCGCTCGCGCAGGAAGGGGGCATCGGCATCGTCCACAAGAACCTCCCGATCCTGGAGCAGGTGGAGGAGGTGGACCGGGTGAAGCGGTCCGAGAGCGGTATGATCGTGAATCCCATCACGCTCCCGCCCGACGTGCCGATCGCGCGCGCTCTCGATCTCATGGAGAAATTCCGGATCTCGGGCGTGCCGATCACCGAGGGAAAGCGCCTCGTCGGCATTCTCACGAATCGCGATCTTCGCTTCAGCCGCGGCTCCGATCTCAAGGTGAAGGACGTGATGACGAAGGACAATCTCGTCACGGCCCCGGTCGGGACCACGCTGGAGGAGGCGGAGCGAACCCTCCATCAGCATCGCATCGAGAAGCTCCCGGTCGTGGACCAGGACTTCAATCTCCGCGGCCTCATCACCGTGAAGGACATCCAGAAGCGGATCCGCTACCCGCGCGCCTGCAAGGACCACCTGGGCCGGCTTCGCGTGGGGGCGGCCATCGGCGTCGGCGGCGACAACGTCGAGCGCGCGGAGGAGCTGATGCGGGCCGGTGTCGACGTGGTCGTGCTCGACAGCGCGCACGGCCACTCGAAGGCGGTCCTCGATACGACGCGCGCGGTGAAGCAGCGCCATCCCACGCTCCAGCTCATCGTGGGCAACGTCGCGACCGCGGAAGCGACGCGCGATCTCATCAAGGCCGGCGCCGACTGCGTGAAGGTGGGCATGGGGCCGGGCTCCGCCTGCACGACGCGCGTGGTGGCGGGCGTGGGCGTGCCGCAGATCACCGCCGTCATGGAATGCACGGAAGAGGCGGCCAAGGCGGGCGTCCCGATCATCGCGGACGGCGGCATCAAGTACTCCGGCGACGTCGCGAAGGCGCTCGCCGCGGGCGCGAACTCGGTGATGATCGGCAATCTCCTCGCAGGCACCGAGGAGAGCCCTGGCGAAACGATTCTCTTGGAAGGGCGCACGTACAAGGTCTACCGCGGCATGGGCTCGCTCAGCGCGATGAGCGGCGGCCGCGGCGACCGCTACTTCCAGGAAGGCGTCAAGGATCTGAAGAAGCTCGTCGCCGAAGGCATCGAGGCGCGCGTCCCCTACAAGGGACAGGTCGCGAACGTGATCTACCAGCTCATGGGCGGCCTGCGCGCCGGCATGGGCTACTGTGGCGTCGCCTCGATCGACGATCTCCGCACCAAGACCCGCTTCGTCCGCATCACCCACGCCGGGCTCCGCGAGAGCCACCCGCATGATCTCACGATCACGAAGGAAGCCCCGAACTACGAGATTCGGTAGCGTCGTAGTCTGGCTTTGCTGCACAGCAGGTTTCCTGAATTTCTTTCCATCCCTTGCCGAAGGTTTCCCTGGTTCCGATGGTGGTCCTGACTTCTCAGTGTTCCTCGAATCGGCAGAGGCGCAGCCAAGCACCCGAGAGTCCATCAAGATCCTGGTGAGCATGACGTCGGAGTGGAGCATGCCAGCTCGATCAGAAATTATGCTTGGACCGAATCTCAAATGGAAATCCGGCGATCGGGTCCATACGGGTCACCCCGGTCCACGGTGGCAGGGCGAGCCGGACCGGGCTTGGACCATAGAGCTACGAGCGGTAAGGGAAGGAAGAACCTACGTTCGGGCGTCGTACTTCTGCCAAATCGACGATGGGTACATCCATGAGATGGTCGTGGAGTTGCCGCTGCAGGTTGACTCCGACAGCGTCAGGTTCAGCGAGGCCCGACCTGTGCGTGTGGAGACGGTTCGAATGGGAGAGAGGTTCCGGTATGCAGGGGAGTTCCTCGTCCCAATAGATGGCCCTGAAGATGTCGTCCCCGGCGACATCGTGACGAGGGCAAGGGTGACCTATCAGGAAAGCGCACACTGCAAAGACTGTACTCCCGGCCGTCATGAAGTGAACTGCATCGCCTTTGTGACATCCCGCGGGAAGCTTCGGTCCTTATATTTTCCTCCGAATCAATCTCCGGCCCTGGTGGGAGCGGCCTCTAGTGTGGTCGGCCGGTTGAAATTCGAACCAGCGCGAACCAAGAAACGTCGCGTCGCGGATTACATCAGGATGGTGATTCAGGTCGAATCCCCGTGATGCCTGCGCCCCAAAACGCCGATCGCCGGCCCGCTTGCGGCGGCCGGCGATCGCGTGTGTGCAGGGGTGCGTGCCCTCCGGGGTGCGTCGGGTCGGGGGAGGGACCAGAGGGCACGCGGGGGATCGTGTCGCTTCCTACGGGGCTCCCGGCGGAAGCGAGAACTGAAAGTCGGGCAGAAGGAGCCGGATCTCGCGCGTCAGACCGCGCATCTGGTCCAAGTGCTGCCGCTCGCCCGTGCGTTTCCATTCCGAATAGGCGTCGAGAAGCCTGTCCTGCATCTGTCTGAGATCGTTTTCTCGCGCGTCCTCGTCGACGCTTCGCTCGAGCCGGATCACCTGGGCCTTCTTGAACCGGGCTCCGAGGCTCCAGTACTCGCCGCGCATGTGCGAGAGCATCTTGTGGTACCGCTCGACGGCCACCGTCAGCTTCTCGAGCAGACCGCCCATGGCCGCCGTCGGATTCTCGAGCAGCTCTCCGTAGGTGTACGAGAAGTGGTACCAGTTCGGGCTGCGGCCCACGTCGGCCTCTTCGCCCGTGATCACGCCCTCGCGGCGATTCGGCACGTACGGGCCCGAATGCTCGAACCGGCCCAGCGACACGAGCAGGAGGTCTTCCGGCGTCCGAAAGATCCGGTACCGGAGGGAGCCGCGATGGGCGCTCGCCAGACGCCGCCAGGCCGCCACGTCGAATCTCGAAAGGAGCCGGGAACGCTCCGGCGGCAGCGGCACGTGCGCTTCGATCTGGTCCTTGAGCGCGGCCAGATAGGCATCCACGTCTTCTTGAGGAAGCGGATCGCCGTTCTTGGGCGTCCCGCTCGCCTTGGTCAGTAGGAGACAGTTGATCGCGACGTAGGCGGTCGGTCGAACCTTCCTGGGATTCGCCTTGCTCGCTAGATACTTGCGGGCTGCCGTCATGGCCACCTCACCCCTTCCTATCCATTCCCCGACTGGCTCCAGCACCTTTGGCCGAAGCGCTCGACTACGTTCGATCATCGGCTTCTGCATTGAGCATGCCGACGGTTTCGCGGGATGCCTCCGGCGACGGAATGTGCGACCCGGCGACGGATTAGCGCGTTCAGGTCGTTTCGCTACATAGGAAGGCGAGGTCGAAACCATTCACGATGTGGCTTCTTTTGGCCGACTTTTCGGGTGGAAGGGCCCACCGAAGGGGCGTCGCCGCGCATTGCGCGATGCAGGTCGAAATGCATCCTGCGCGGTGACCACCGGGCGAGAGTTGCCCGGACCCACCCGGTGGAGATGGGCGCGGTAAGGGTAAAGCATTGGCGTGCAGGTGCTTGGCGAATGGCTGGAGCGGTCCGTGATGGCACGTTTGTTGCCCTCTGCTGCTCCAATCCAACCACCAGGAGCGAGATCGTCATGGACACCGATGCCACGGATCCCGTGAAGACGCGCGGGCTTCTCGCCTTTCGGATCGGAGACGTGGACTTCGGCGCACGCGTCGAGGACGTCGCGGGGCTCGTCGAAGCCGATCGTCTGGCGCCCTTGCCCGGAAGCAAGGGGCCGGTCGCGGGGCTGGTCGCGTTCCGCGGCGGCATCGTGATCGCGCTCGACCTCGCCGCGTTTCTCGGCGAGCCGTCCGCGTCGGGACCCCATCGCTTCGCCCTCGTGCTCGCGCGCGGAGGCGACCGGCTCGCGCTCGTGATCCCGTCGCTGCCACGGCTCGTTCCTGGATCCCTCCTCTCGGGACCGGCGCGTCATGAGGGCGCGGACGCCGACGCGAACGCGCTCGTCGACTCCGTGTACGACCACGAAGGCTCGCCGATCCACTGCCTCCACTACTGGGCCGCGCTCGACGGCGCGAGCGGCCGGGGAGCTGCGGCGTGAGGGAAGGAGAGGGCGTGGCCCGCCGTTATCCGGTGATCCCGGTGCTCTCCGCGTCGGTGATCGTGTCGATCGCCTCGGCGTCGGTGTTCCTCTTCCTCCCGATGACGCTGGCGTACGCCACCGCGACCGCGGTCGCCGTTCTCGGCGCGATCGCGGTGGCCGCGGTGGCCTCGCGCGCCGCCCGCTCACGCGAGCACGAGCTCCTGCACCACGTCCATCGTCTCGAGACCGACAAGGTGCGCGCCGCCGAGCTCGTGGCTGACGCCGAGAAGACGCGGCGGCACATCGAGATGGCGACCGCCATGCTCGCGGAGGGCCGGGACCCGCTGGTCGAGTCGCCCGAGCTGCGGGTGGGCGAGCTCCACGATCTGCTCGAAGCCGCCCGCACCACAAGGGAGTCCCTCCCGGTCGTGAACCGGATCGCGGTGGACGAGGCAGAGCTGGTGGGAGCCGGTCCCGATCGGCTGCCGGGCACGTGGCCGCGTCCCGAAGACGTCGCGTCCGACCCGCGCGCGCGCGCCGAGCTCCTGCGCGGTCTCGATGAGCTGATCCACGGACTCGAGGGCTGCCTCGCGCCGTCCCGAGGGGACAAGGAATCCGCTCCGCGAAACGGGGATCCCTCCGGACGCTCGCCCACGCAGCTCGTCGACGCCGTGGTGCAGACCGCGGCCGATGGGATCGAGGATCTCGCCGCCGGCCTCATGCGCGCGAGCGAGCTCGCCTCGGTGGCCGAGCGCGTGACGAATCGCGCCACGCTGCTCGCCCTCAACGCCGCCCTCGAAGCCACGCGCTCCGGCGGAGAGGCGTTCGGCGCGATCGCGGAGGAGACGCGGCAGCTCGCGGAGTTCGCGCGTGAAGCGACCGACACCATCACCCGGCTCGCGGGGGAGATCGAGATCAAGGTGGGCGAGACGATCACGGCGATCCACGCGACGAGCGAGGACGCCAAGGCCGCCCTCGCCGTAGCCGCCGGATCGCCGGCACCGCGCACGTCCGCGGTCGCCGCCGAAGTAGAGCGCCTGCACGAGCGCGCCCTCGAGCTTCGCGCTGGGCTCGCGTTGGGCGCGTCCCGCTCGGAACCCGAGCCACCGGCAGCCAAGAAGCCGCGCGATTCGGCACGGACCCACGGGAAAGGCTGATCTTGGAATCGTTCGACACTCCTCCGGCCCCCGGATCGGTCAGCTCCGCCGAGCGCATCACGCGGATCACCGCGACCTACGGCGCGCTCGTTCACGAGCAGGTGGAATTGACGCGCCGCTTCCTCGGGCAGTCGGAGCCGGACCCCGCGACCGGCGAGGGGCCGCTCGTCGAGGAAGCGATCCGTCTCGTGCAGCGCGGTGCGGAGTGGCTGCAGCTCCAGGAGCTCGTCGACTCGGTGCAATCGCTAAGGGAGGGAATCGGGCGGATCGGACAGGTGACGGCCGACGACCGCAAGGAGCTCGTGTCCGCCTGTCACGTGGAGCTGGAGACCGAGGAGCGCCTGGCTGGAGCCCTCCGCTCGGAAGGTCTCGGCTCGCTGCTCGATCAGGCGGACCTGGTCGAGGACGCGATCGAAGGCATGCGCTCCGAGATCGAGCCCGCACGCTCGCAGCCGCCGCGCTCGCTTTTCGAGGAGGGAGCGGCCGGGCTTGGACCGCACGGCAACCTTCTCGCCCTCACGGTCGAGATCAAGAGCGCGGTGTCCCACCAGAACGAGCGGATCTCGTCCATCCACGACATGGCCGGCGGCGCGCTCCACACGCTGCTCGCGACGATCTCCGAATGGGAGCAGGGCCGGAAGGAGAAGCCCCTTCGCTCCCCCGACGCGGACGACGCCGAGGAGCGCTCGCTCGCGGTCTACCGCGGACTCCAGAAGTCGGAAATGGAGATGCGCTCGCTCGTCTATGAGGTGAACCGGCTCCTCGGCACCCAGTACTCGCTCGAGCGCCGCGCGCGCGACCTGGACGAGCACCTCCTCTGGGAATTCCTCGATCCGCTCGACCGGTTCGTCGACGATCTCTTCGAAGCGGTATCGCGAAGGAAGGGAGAGCCGGCGCTCCTCACGGTGCAGACCGGCGGAGTGGGCTTCGAGCCCGAGATCGGCTCCACGCTGATCCCGATCCTGTCGCGCCTCCTCTCGACGGGAGACGTGCCGCCCGCCACGAACGGCGTTCCGGAGGTTCGCGTGGCGGCCGCGCGCGAGAGTCTCGAAGCGATGATCGCGATCTCGGGCTTCACTCGGCTCGATCCCGAGGCGCTCACGATGCTGGAGCGCGCGCTCGAGGACCTCGCGGGATTCGTCGAGGTCAGCGGCGAGGACACGATCTCGCTTCGCATTCAGTTCCCGATGGCGCGCGCGCTCCGAAGCTTCCTCATCGTCGAGGCCGCGGGGCACAAGCTGGCGCTTCCCTGGAGCGCGGTGGATCGCGTGGACGCGAACGGGGAAGTGTCGGCCGAAGACGCCGACATGCCGGCGCTCGCGCTTCACGCGCTCTTTGCCACCGCCACCGCGCGCCGGAGCGCGCCGGGAGAGCCGGAGAAGGCGCGTCCCGTGGCCATCCTTCGATCCGGGGGGCGCATCACGCGCGTCACGTTCGACCGCATCGTCTGGAGGGAGAGCGCGCGATGGGCGCCGCTTCCGGCGCAGCTTCGGACCACCGACGAGGTGCTCGGCGGGATCGTGTCCCCGGATGGCGCCATCACGCTGGTGCTGAACCCTGCCACGATCGCGGATCGGGCGCGGAGTCGGGAGGCGGCCGCGTGAGGGCGCTCAAGATCGAACGAGCCGGCGCGGAGCGCTTCCATTTCGTCCTCGAGGGAGAGATCGATCCCGCGGGAGCACGCTCCGTCGACCGCCTCCTCTTCACGTGTCAGGCGCGGGGGGCGCGAGACGTGCGGCTCGACTTCGCCGGCGTGACCTCAATCTGCACGCTCGGAACAGCCGTGCTCGCGCGGCAGGGGAAGGTCTACCAGGACACCGAGCGGCGCATCTACGCGACCGGCCTCTCCCCCGGAATCCGCCGCGCGCTGATGGACGTGGACGCGATCGTCTACGAGGCGAACGCCGGGGTGGCGCCGGATGCGGTTCCCGCCACGCCGGAAGCCGCCGCGGCGACGGAAGCCGCCGCGCCGGTGGAAGCCGCCGCGGGGCCGGCGGCGCCGGAGCCCGTGGAAACCCACGCTCCGGCCGACGCCCCAGCCGCGATGCGTGCCGTGCCCGACGTGATCCCGCCCCACGACGCGGACGCATCGGACGAGATCGCGCTCCTCCAGTCGAAGCTCAAGCGGAAGCTCGTCGAGTTCCGGAACCTCTTCGAGATCACCCGCGCGCTCAACCTCGCGGTGGACCTCGACGAGCTGCTCAATCTCTTCAGCCTCAGCATCATGGGTCAGTTCGGCGTGGAGCGGGTCGCGGTCTTCCTCATCGAGCCGCGCCGCGGCGGGCTCTTTGCCCCGCGGCAGGTGCGGGGCTTCCCGTCGGATCACTTCCGCGACTTCACGATGCCGGCGGACGCCCTCGAGCACCGCGGCGCCGACGAGGAGTTCCTGAGCCTCGGAGACCTCGGCTCCGCCGAGGCCGTGATCGAGGCGCTCCGCGCCTCCGGCCTCGAGTGGCTCGTGCCGCTTCGCGTGCGCCGAAACCTCGAGGGGCTGGTGTTCCTCGGAGGCCGCGGAGCACGCCGTGGATTCCACGAGGACGAGCGCGACCTCCTGACCACGCTCTGCAACCAGGGGGCCGTCGCGATCGCGAACGCGCAACAGCGCCGCGCCCAGGAGGACCGGAACCTTGGCCTCGTGCGCGGCATGATGTCCCTGATCGAGAGCCGCGACGAGTACGCGCGCGGGACAACCGAGCGCGTGGTGCGCTACGTGACCGCCGTGTCGAAGCTGCTCCACGTCCCGCAGCCCGCGCTCAAGTCGCTCGTCTACGGCGCCGCGCTCCGGGACATCGGCATGATCGCGGTGAGCCACCTCATCTTGAAGAATCCCGCGCACCTCTCGGACGACGAGTGGGCCCTCATCAAGCAGCATCCCGAGCGCGGGGCGCGGATCCTCGAGGAGATGGACTTCCCTTCGGACGTGATCGACGTCGTGCGGCATCACCACGAACGCTGGGGCGGAGAAGGCTACCCCGACGGCCTGCGCGGGAACGAGATCCCGCTCGGAGCGCGCATCGTCTCCCTCGTCGACTCCTACGTCGCGATGACGGGCGAGCGTCCGTACCGGCGCGCGCTTCCGTTCGACAAGGCGCGCCAGGTGGTGGCCGAGAACTGGGGCACGCCCTTCGATCCCAGCGTCGTGGAGATGTTCCTCCAAGTTCTGGACAATCTCGAGCGGCGCTCGCGTCAGCGACCGAACGCCTCCTCGTCGAATGCTTCGCCCCCCGAAGGCGCGGACGCGGGCCTCCTGCCCGGCGGTCCCGGCGCCATTCCCCTGGAGAGCCACCCGTGAGCCTCGAGAGCACTCGCCCGGCCGCCGAGCCGGGAGCCGCGAAGACGAAGCGAAGCATCCTCGTGATCGACGACGATCGCCGCGTGCTCGAGCTGCTTCAGATCTCGCTCACGCAGAACGGATTCAAGGTGGCGATCGCGGCTACGGGGGAAGAGGGGCTCGACCAGATGAGGAAGGATCCGCCCGACCTCGTGATCCTCGATCTGCGCCTGCCGCGGAAGACGGGTTTCGAGGTCTGCGCCGCGATCAAGAGCAGCAAGGATACGCAGCACATCCCGATCATCATGGTCTCGGCGAGCGCCGAGGTCGATTCGAGGCTCCAGGGCCTCATGCACGGCGCGGACGACTACCTGACCAAGCCCTTCTCGCCGAAGGAGCTCCTGATCAAGGTGCGGCGCATCTTCGAGCGCCTCGACCGTGCGGAGCACCTCACGACCAAGAATCGCGAGCTCGAGAGCGAGGTCGCTCGAAACCGCGAGGATCTGGTCGCGCGGAACAAGGAGCTGCGGTTCCAGGTCTACAGTCTCGAGACCCTGATGGGGCTCACGCATCAGCTCAACTCCTCGCTCGACCTGGACGACCTCTTGAACACGCTGATCCTGAGCGTCGTGGGACAGCTCCGCGTGAACTCGGCCTGTCTCTTCCTCACGGACGACCGCGACGAGCCCAAGGTCCTCCAGGTCTCCACGTTCAAGGGACTCAAGGGCGATCAGGTGCGGGAGATCCAGTTTCCCTACTCGAGCCCGTTCATCGGCGCGCTCCTGCCGCCGGACGGAGAAGAGGGCCGCCCCGTACGCCTCTCGGATCTCGAAGACGATCCCGCGCTCGCCGCGGGCGTCGGGCCGTTGTTCGCGGCAGGGCTCGCCGTGGTGTCCCCCGTGGTGATGAAGCAGCGCCTCACCGCCGTGCTCGCGGTGGGCGAGAAGGTGAGCGGCCAGGAGTTCGGGACCGTGGACCTCGAGATGCTCCGCGCGCTCTCCGAATCGGCCGGCATCGCGATCGAGAATGCCCGCCTCTTCAAGGACCTCCAGGAGTCCTACGTCTCGACGGTGCGCCTGCTCGTGGCGCGAATCGAGGAGAAGGATCCCTACACGCACGGGCATACGGAGCGCGTGGCCAAGTACTCGGTCGCGCTCGCGCGCGAGCTCGGCTTCCCGGTCGAGGAAGTGCAGCGCATCCAGTTCGGAGCCTACCTCCACGACATCGGCAAGGTGCACACGCAGGACGAGGTGCTCCACAAGCCGGGGGCCCTCACCGACGAGGAGTGGCGGATGGTGAAGATGCATCCCGTCCGAGGCGCGGAGATGATCAAAGGGGTGAAGTTCCTGGAGCGCGTCGTGGACATGGTCCGCCATCACCACGAGCGCGTCGACGGTCGCGGCTACCCGGACGGCCTCAAGGGAGACGAGATCTCGACCGCGGCGAAGATCGTCAACGTGGCGGACGCGTTCGACGCGATGACCACCGACCGTCCGTACCGGGCTGGCATGACCTTCGAACAGGCGATCGCGCAGATGCAGGAAAAGGCGGGCACGCAGTTCGCGGCGGAGATCGTCGAGGTGCTCGTGAAAGCGGTACGGGCGGGCCGGTTCGAGATCGGCAAGAACGGCGCCGCGGTCGCGACATCGTAGAGAAGGCGTTGACGGCAGGTAGGATCGACTCCCCGCAGCCAGCTCCCGGAATCAGCCCCCCAGCTTCGACAGGCGGGTCTTCGCCTGCTCCCGCTCCCAGCCGGACGGCGCGAACAACAGGTAGGTCTTGATCGCGGACTTCGCGGCTTCGGCGCGCGCCCGCGTCGGCTCGGCCTGCCACGCGCGGTAGCGCGCATCGGCCAGGAGCTGGCGAACCGAAACCTGCTCGGGGACTCCGCCCATCGTATCGAGCGCCCGCTCCCATCCGTCGGCCGCGACCTCGAACCGCGCCGCGGTGGGGTCCGCATTCGCCATGTCGCTCAGCTGCTGCGCCGCGCGCACCGGTCCCAGGCTCTCCGTGCCGAGCGCGCGGAAGGGATCGGACCCGGTCGCCCGCGACTTGCGGGACGAATCCGGAGTGGCGACGACTTCGTCTCCGCGCATCGTCGAGGGCTCGGGGGATGCGGCTTGGCTGTCGGCGTCCGACTCCTTGTCGGAGTCCGGCGTCATCTCGTCGTCGGCCGTCGAGGAGTGCGAGGACGGCGGCTCCCACGGATTCCACTCGTGCCGCGCGTTCCCGGCATCGGACGACGACGTGGGATCGCCAGGCGGCTCCACGGCCGGGGTCTCGGTCGCGGTCGTCTCGGGAGTCGCGGCCGGCGAGAGCGCGCGTGACGCGAGGCTCCGCTCCTCGGGACCGAGGCCCAGATGGGGCGCGATCCAGGCGGAGACGAACGAGGTGCGCGACACCACCACGCCCACGCTCCCGGCGACAACGGCGAGCGCCGCGAACGCGAGCCACGCCCCCGACGATCCGGAGCGCTTCGGACTGACGGGACGGTGCGGTCGTGGAGCCGGGGACTCGGCGCGGCGCGCCGGCGCGACGCGGTCCGGGGCGTCGTCGATGCGCGAGTCCACGCGCGGGGTCGCGGCGCGAACGTCCGCGCGCGCGGTGGCGGCGCGCGAGTCCTCGCGGGCGCCCGGGGCCCGGGCCGGATGCTCCAGGAACCGTACCGAGGAGACGGCCGGCGTCGAGAGATCCTTGTCGCGCTGCCCGCGCTCGCGGATGCGCGAGCCCACTTCCGCTTCCAGCTCACGGAAGAATTCCTCGCCTGGATCGATCGCGAGCGAGTCGGAGAGGATGGCTTCGATCCGCTCGAGGAGCGCGAAGCGCGTCGAGCAGTCGCGGCAGGCCGCGAGATGGCTCTGCACGTTGTCCGACGCGGAGCCGACGAGCTGGCCGTCGAGGTAGGACGAGAGCTGCTGGACGGTGAGATGGATCACGCGTCCCCCCCGAGACCGGTCGCGCGCGAGAGGATATGGCCGCGCGCCTGGGAGAGGCGGAGCGTGGCCACACCCAGCGAGAGATCGAGGAGCGCCGCCAGCTGCTCGTAGGGGAGCTGCTCGAGGATGCGCAGCGAGAGCGTCATGCGCTGGTCCGGCCGCAGCTCCGCGAACGACGCGAGCGTGCGGGAGCGCAAACGAGCGTCGCCGGGCGTTCCGTCGCCGGCCGCCGCGGGGGAGGCTTCGGTCG
>DASUFL010000042.1:0-23476 GCA_036274595.1 Candidatus Eiseniibacteriota bacterium
ACCGGTTGAAGAAGGAACGAAGGCTGAAATAGGAACGCGCTCGGCTCACCGATCGTTATGTACTGGTCTCTGGTACTCAGGACCGAGGGGTTGTTCACGTGAAAGCGGTTGATCGGAAGCCGCCTCAAATCGTTTGAAGAACGATTGTCGAAATACTCCTGCAAGGCCAATATCTTGTCCTCTCCCGAGGGCTTGTCCCAACGATTTCGTGCTCCTCCAGGGATCCCAGACAGCAGGTAAGCCTCCAGTCCTTTATATGGCTGTTCCGTCGGTTCCAGACGCTGTGCCAGGGTGGATGCCATGAAGTGCGTATAGGCGTTTAGGGTAAGCATTGCCCAGAATGCGCTAGCGACAAGCAATGTCGATACAATGACGAGGAGGATTCCACGCGTACGAGGGGAGCGACGTTGCAGGAAGGTGAATAGGGGTTCGATTATGAATCGATCAACGATACTTTTGTTGATTTCGGGGATGGCCGTCAAAGAGACGGGGTCTGTCATGCGGCACCTCATCCAGGACGGAACATCAGCACACGCACCGTCGGCTTGATGCTCAAATTTCAACGGTTCTAAAGGGGAGAAATCTCCACTCGCCAGATAGGGAGTGGTTCCAGGGAGATGCGCAACATACCGCGCGTGCCAGGAGAATGCAATGACTTTCGCAGTCCCCGCGCGCCAAGGAGGTAGACCAAATGGTCTAGTTTCCGGCAAATTCGTCCCCCTTGCCTCTGCCCCGTTACCGGTGGGACCATCGCTTGAATGGAGGACTCACCATGACCCGAACCGAAGCGCATGTTTCCCCGCGACCGACTTTCGCCGCGACCGAACTCGAACCGCTTCACGATCGCCTGACCCGCTACCGCCGCGCGGTCGATTACATCGCGGCGGCCCAGATCTATCTCAAGGCCAACCCACTCCTCGAGGAGCCGCTTCGCCCCGAGCACATCAAGGAGCGCCTCCTCGGGCACTGGGGCACCGCGCCCGGCATCAACCTCATCTACACGCACTTGAACCAGCTCGTGCGCGACACGGACGCGAGCGTGCTTCTGGTCACTGGCCCCGGGCACGGCGCGGCGGCGAACATGGCCAACATGTGGATCGAGGGGACGATCACCGAGTTCTATCCGGAGATCACGCGCGATCGCGAGGGGCTCGAGAAGCTCCTTCGCGGCTTCTCGTGGCCCTACAAGTTCCCGAGCCACTTGAGCCCCGTGCTGCCAGGCGTCATCCACGAAGGGGGCGAGCTGGGCTACGCGCTCGCGACCGCGTATGGCGCGGCGCTCGACAACCCGGACCTCCTCGTCGCTTGCATCATCGGCGACGGCGAAGCCGAAACGGGCCCGACCGCGGGGTCGTGGAACGGGAACAAGTTCGTGAATCCGAAGACCGACGGCGCCGTGCTGCCGATCGTGCTCCTGAATGGTTGGAAGATCGCGAACCCGTCCATCCTCGGCACGATGAGTGAGGAAGAGATCGCGGAGCTATTCCGCGGTCATGGATATCGGCCGATGTTCGTCGACTATGGCCCCGACGCCGACGAGGACATGCGCGGCGTCATCCGGAGCGCGTACGAGGACATTCGTGGATTCCAGACGGCCGCCACCCCGCCGGTGCGGCCGGCGTGGCCGGTCGTGATCCTCCGCACGCCGAAGGGGCGCGGTGGACCCAAGGAGATCGACGGCAAGAAGGTCGAGGGCACGTTCCGCGCGCACCAGGTTCCCATCGCGAATCCTCGCCAGAACCCGAAGCATCTCGCGGCGCTCGAGCAGTGGCTGCGGTCGTATCGTCCCGAGGAGCTGTTCGACGAGAAGGGGCGCCCGGCGCCGGACATCGTCGAGGCGTGCCCGCCGCACGACCGGCGGATCGCGCTCAATCCGGCCGGATTTGGCGGCGATCGGAGGCAAGAGCTCGCGATGCCACGCCTCGAGGAATACGCGCTTCCGATCGACGAGCGCGGCCGTCCGGCGGTGAGCCACATGACAACCGTGAGCTCCTACTTCGCCGAGATCATTCGTCGCAATCAGGAGGCGCGGAACTTCCGCATCGTGAGCGCGGACGAGCTGGAGTCGAACCGTCTCGGGGGAGTCCTCGAGGCGACCTCGCGCCAGTACACGTGGCCGATCCCCGCGGACGCGGAGCACACGACGCGCGACGGCCGCGTGCTCGAGATCCTCTCCGAGCACATGTGCCAGGGCTGGCTCGAGGGATACATCCTCACCGGCCGCCACGGGGTCTTCTCGTGCTACGAGGCGTTCGTCCCGATCGTGGACGGGATGATGAATCAGTTCGCCAAGTTCCTGAAGCTGTCCCTGGAAGTCCCCTGGCGGAAGCCGGTGTCGTCGCTGAATTACCTCCTCACCTCGGAGGCCTGGCGACAGGATCACAACGGCTTTTCGCACCAGGGCCCCGGGTTCATCAACAACCTGCTGACCAAGAAGGGCGAGACCTACTCGATCTTCCTCCCGCCCGACGCGAATACGCTCCTCGTCACGCTCGAGTCCTGCCTGCGCGAGACGGACCGCATCAACCTCGTCATTGCCGGGAAGCAGCCCATGCCCCAGTGGCTCTCGCTCGACGAGGCGCGCGATCATTTCCGTCTCGGGATGTCGATCTGGCGATGGGCCAGCACCAACGACGGCGAGGATCCGGAGATCCTGCTCGCCGGAAGCGGCGACAACCTGACGCAGGAGGTTCTCGCGGCAGCGCAGCTCCTCCGCGAGGAGGTGCCCGACTGGCGGGTGCGCGTGGTCAACGTGATGAACCTGCTCGCGCTCGGCATTCCGCAGAAGTACCCGCAAGGAACGGAGGAGACGCGATTCCAGCGGATCTTCCCCCTCGATTGCCCGGTCATCTTCAACTTCCACGGCTACACCGCCGCGATCAAGCAGCTCTGCTGGGAGCGGCCGCGGAACGATCGGTTCGACGTGAACGGCTATCGCGAGGAGGGCTCGACGACCACGCCGTTCGACATGCACATCCGGAACCGGACGAGCCGGTATCACATCGTGATGCAGGCGGCGCACAAGGTCGCGGCTCGGAAGCCCGAGGTTGCTTCACGAGCGGAAGAGCTGGTGCGCAAGTACGAGAGGAAGATCCACGAGCACAAGCCCTACGTGATCGAGCATGGCGTCGATCCGCCCGAGATCCGTGACTGGTACTGGGACAAAGGGTCGCCCTCCAAGGGGGCGAAGCCGTGAGCATCCTCGTCATCAACGCCGGGTCGAGCACGCTGAAGGCCGCGGTCTATGACGACACCGCGGAGGCGCGGCTCGCGAAGGCGACCATCGACCGCGTCCCGGATGCGCATGCGTTCGAAGAGGGGCTCCGCACGCTCGAGATCGATGCGCCCGGTTCCATCGAGGCCGTGCGTGCCGTGGGACACCGAGTCGTCCATGGCGGCACGGAGTTTCGCGAGCCAACCGTCGTCACCCACCACGTCCGCACTGCGATCGAGCGCGTGACCGAGCTGGCACCGCTTCACAACCGACCGGCGCTCGCGGCGCTGGAGCTGGCGACCGAACGATTCCCTCACATCCCTCACGTGGCGGTATTCGACACGGCGTTCTTCGCCGACTTGCCCGAGCACGCCATTGTCTATCCCGTGCCCTGGGAATGGCGCGCAGGCTGGGGTGTCCGACGATTCGGCTTCCACGGTTTGAGTCACTCCTACGCATCGGAACGGGCCGCCGCTCTACTGGGCTCTGACGTTCCCGAATCGCGGGTCGTCGTGCTCCATCTGGGCAACGGCTGCTCCGGAAGCGCCGTCGTGGCAGGCAAACCGGTGGCCACGACGATGGGCTTCACGCCCATGGAGGGGCTGATGATGGGAACCCGATCCGGCTCGATCGATCCCGGAATCCTGATCCACATGCTGCGGAGCGGAGTGAGCCTGGACGCCGTCGATGAACAGCTCAACCACGACTCCGGGCTGCTCGGAGTCTCCGGTGTCTCGAGCGATTATCGCGAAGTCTTGGACGCCGCAAGGAGCGGCCATCCCCGCGCTCGCCTCGCCCTGGACCTCTTCGCCAACCGCGCCCGCGCCGCGGTGGCAGCGCTGGCCTCAGGGATGGGCGGTCTCGACGCGCTCGTCTTCACCGCCGGCATCGGTGAGAACGCGCCCACCATGCGGACCGCCATCGTGCATGGGCTCGACTTCATGGGCGTTGCGATCGACGAAGAGAAGAACGATCGAGGCGACGAGGACATCACTCGGCGGTCGCGAGCGAAGACGTTCGTGATTCCGGCTCGGGAGGATCTCGTCGTCGCCAGAGAAACACGCCGCACAGCCTGGGTCGGCGGCTATGGCTCCCATGCGGGTTCGGTGTCGTCTCCCGGACTTTGAGTCAGGTTACGCCTCTCCGTACCGTCCGGGGCCGTGATCACGATATCGAAATCACCATTGTCCAGATTTGCCAACACGATGGACCGTCCGTCGGGTGACCACGCAAGGCCGAACCCAAGGTAGTTCGAGTTCGGAACCCACTGGTCCGTGGACCCGTCGCTGGCAGCGACGTGCATTCCGTCGAAGGACATGTAGGCGATCCTCCCTCCATCTGGCGACCAGGCCGGATCGCTCTGGTTGAGGGAGTCGCTCGTGAGCTGAATTTCGCCGGCAGTGATCCACACGGTTGCGTAGATATCCGCGTTGCCAGCGCGCAGGCTGCTGAAGGCCAGCCGCCGATCCGATGACCATGCATAGTCGAAAACGTCGTGGGGCGGATCGGTGACTGCGACCTGGTGGGAGCCGTCTGGGCTCATGACGTAAATCTCGTACTTGCCGTCGCGATTCGAGAGAAAGGATATCGCATCCCCTCCTGGGACCCATCGGGCCCTCGAGTCGGCTGAGGAATTCTTCGTGAGCCTATGCAACCCAGAACCGTCGGAATTCATGACGTAGATCTCGGCATTGCCGTCCCGCGTCGACATGAACGCAATCTTCGATCCGTCGGGAGACCAGGAAGGGTCCACGTTCACGGTGCCCGGTGCTTTGGTCAAGTTCACCTGATTCGTGCCCCTCGGCGAGACCACGAATATCTGGACATCGCCCAACAGGCTATCGCCACCCGCAAACGCAACCCATGCCCCGCCGGGTGCCCATGTCGGCTCGATCGCGGCTTCCGTTGATGAGATGCGCTCCACACCGCTTCCGTCGGAATTCATGACATAGATCTGTGGCAGTCCTGAGCGCCGCGACATAAAGGCGAGCCGATGCATCCCGGGAGTTGTCGGAGTCACAGCACTGTCGTCGCCGCAGCCACAGAGAAGCAGCAGCGAGGCAACGGTGGCCGAGATCAACGCGATTGAAATGCACTGCCGAGGCTTCATGGAGCTGCACCCAGATTTCGTCGATCGTGACGTGCGCGGCGGGGTCGCTACTTCTTCAGCGGCACCACATTCTTGTCGTCCAGCCCGAGCACGTTCACCAGGTCGGAGCCGGCGGGAACGATGAACTTGGTCTGATCCGCGAGGACGTTGTTGAGGACGTCGAGCTTCTTGCTCACCTCGGCGCGATCCTTGAAGAACTGCTCCGCCGCGCTCGACACGAGCTCGATCGCCTTGGCCTCGGCCGTGGACCGCAAGATCTTGGCCTGAGCGTCCCCTTCGGCCCGGAGAATCTCCGACTGCCGCACCCCCTCGGCCTGGAGGATCTGCGACTGCTTCACCCCCTCCGCCTCGAGAATGTTGGCCCGCTTGTCGCGCTCGGCCTTCATCTGGCGCGACATCGCTTCCGTGATGTCCGCCGGCGGGTCGATCTTCTGCACCTCGACCCGGGTCACCTTCACACCCCAGGTGTTCGTGGCTTCGTCGAGGACCAGACGCAGGTTGGCGTTGATCGTGTCGCGCGCGGTGAGCGTCTCGTCCAGCGACTTGTCGCCGATCAGGTTTCGCAGGTTGGTCTGCGCCAGCGTGGTCGCCGCGTAGGCGAAGTTCTGCACCTCGAACGTGGCCTTCACGGGGTCGCTGATGCGGTAATAGATCACGGCGTCGACCGTCACCGAGACGTTGTCCTTGGTGATCACCTTCTGCGGCTCGACGTTGATCACGCGCTCACGCATGTCCACCTTGATGATGTCCTCGATCACCGGCACGAGGAAGGTGAGCCCCGAATCCACGGTCGCGCGATACTTGCCCAGCCGCAGCACGAGGCCCTTCTCGTACTGGCTCACGACCCGCGCCGCACGGGCGAGCGCGATCAGGATGACGAAGAGGAAGACGCCCAGCAGGAAGGTCAGGAGCGGGATGCCCAGCATGGATCACCTCACCTTGAGGGTGACACCGTCCACCGCTTCGACGGTCACGATCGTTCCCGGTTCGATGGGGCCGTTGACGCCGGCCGCCGGTGTGGCGAGCCACTCCTCACTCTTCACCTTCACGCGGCCCGGCTCGTGCTCGGCGATACGCGCCAGGACGATGCCCGACTGCCCGAGCACCGCGTCCACGTTGCTCGGCGTGGACCGGATGTGGATCTTGCGGCGCACGTACCGGCGCCCGATCAGGAGATAGAGAAGGCCGAGGCCGCCCCCGATGATCAGACCGAGGTTCGTACTGTGAAAGATGAGTCCCAGGGTGCCGCCGAGCATGAACGCCGACCCGACCAAGACGAGGTCGAAGCCCGCGAACCCACCCAGGGACACCTCGGCCAGGATGAGGCACGCGCCGCCGATAAGAAGAGTCCAGTTCCAGTTCACTCTGACGCCTCCCGATCGCCCAGACGCCTATGCGCCACCCGGAGCCCGGGGACGCGAAACGTTGGCAGACTAGCATTCCGCGCCGGCCCGGGGGGGAACGGATCAGACCTAAAGCCCGTAGTCGCTGTCCCCAAAGAAGTCCCACCCGATGGTCTCTCGGGGCGAGCAGGACGATCGGAATCCATGAGCCTACCTCGCGCTGCCGCCGGCCAGGCCGCGCAACCGCTCCGCCTGAGCCGCCGTGAGCGCCCCCGGCCGGACTCGAAACCGCCAGTTCCCCTCGGGAATGGCCGGCGTATTCATCCGTGCCTCACTGCCCAGCTCCAGGACGTCCTGAACCGGCACGATCGCCTGCTCGGCACGTGTGCGGTAGGCGGCGGCGATCAAATCCCACGCGAACTCGCGGCCGTTGCTCCCAAGGTCGGCAAGCACCCGCCCGCGCTCTTCCTGGCCGAGCGATGCCAGCCAACCCACCGCCGTGTCGTTGTCGTGCGTCCCGGTGTAGACGAACGATCGCTCGGGAATCCGAGACGGGTGGTGTTCGCTCTCCGGATGCCCCACACCGAACTGGAGCACGCGCATTCCGGGGAGCTCGAACCTGTCGCGCAGCGCGCGCACGTCGTCCGTGATGTCGCCAAGGTCTTCCGCCACGATCGGCAGTCCGCCCCAGGCGTCGCGCAGGGCCCGGAAGAGCCGTTCTCCGGGGCCGGGCTCCCAGTGACCTCCGCGCGCGTCCGGCGCGCCGGCGGGGATGGACCAGTACGCCTGGAAGCCCCGGAAGTGGTCGAGCCGCAGCAAGTCCACGCGCGCGAGGTCGGCCCGGAGGCGACGAATCCACCACTCGAAGCCTTCGATCTCGATGCGCCCCCAGTCGTACAGCGGCGTGCCCCAGAGCTGCCCCGTCTCGCTGAAGTAATCCGGCGGAACGCCGGAAACCGCCCGCGGCTGGCCCGACTCGTCGAGCTGGAAGTACGGGCGCGCGGCCCACACATCGGCGCTGTCGTGCGCGACGTAGATCGGCGCGTCGCCGAGGAGCCGGATTCCCCGCGCGTGCGCCTCGCGCCTGACGCGCTGCCACTGGCGCTCGAAGAGAAATTGAAGGAATTCCTGGTACGCAACCTCGTCCCGGACCTGCGCCGCGGCGCCGGCGAGCGCGGCGGGATCGCGGTCGCGCAGACCGGCATCCCACGCCGTCCAGGCCGCTCCGCCATGGAGGAGCTTGAGCGCGGCGAACTCGCACCACGTGCGAAGCCACGGAACGCCGCTTCGGAACGTATCGAGCTCGCCCAGCAGCCCCGCGCGTGGCGAGGCCTGGAGCCGCTTCCACGCCCCTCGCAGGAGCGCGTTCTTCCACCGTCGCACTCCGTCAAAGTCCACCGGCCCGTCGCCAAACGCCGGCGCCGCATCCAGGACCACCTCATCCACGAGCCCATCGTCCCGCAGCGCCTCGGGCGAGATGAGGAGCGGGTTCCCGGCGAAGATCGACTCCGCCACGTAAGGCGAGTCCCCGAGTCCCGTCGGACCGAGCGGAAGCATCTGCCACATGCCTTGGCCAGCGTCGGCCAGCCAGTCGAGGAACCGGATCGCCTCGGGCCCGAGGTCCCCGATCCCGAATCGGCCCGGAAGCGACGTCGGATGGAGCAGAATGCCCGCCCCGCGCCCGCTCACGCGCAAACCCATCGAGCCTTAAAAATGTGCTTCGATTGAGGCATGGCGGTAGTTTACAAACATCCGATGCATCTCGACGAGCAGCGTTGGGGGCTGGGCCGGGCCCGGTGACCCCCTTCCCGCCCATGCCTCCGGAGCTCGCGCGCCTGCCCGAGCTCAGCCGGAACCTCTGGTGGTCCTGGCATCCCGAAGCGCGCGACCTGTTCCGCGCGCTCGACGAGACGCTGTGGCGCCGAACGCGCCACAATCCGGTTCGCCTCCTGCAGGAGATCGACCCCGACCGGCTCGCGCGCGCCGCCGCCGATACGGGATTCCGCGTCCAGTACACATCGGTGATGCGCGCCTTCGATGCGGCGCTCAACGACGAGGAGACCTGGTGCGAGGAGGAGCATCCCGTTCTCGCCGACGGCGTCCTGGCCTACTTCTCCGCCGAGTACGGGGTCCACAACTCGCTTCCCTTGTACGCGGGCGGCCTCGGCGTGCTGGCCGGGGACATCACCAAGGAAGCCAGCGATCTCGGGCTCCCGTTCGTGGGCATCGGGTTCATGTACCCGCAGGGCTACTTCCGCCAGCACGTGAACGCGGAGGGGCGGCAAGAAGAGGTCTACGAGCGGATCGAGCGGGGGCACGTCGCCGTATCGCCCGTTCACACGCTGGACGGCGAGCCGCTGCGCGTCCGCCTCTCGCTTCCCGACCGCACGCTCCACGTCGCCGCGTGGCAGGTGAGCATCGGGCGGAGCCGGCTCTTTCTCGTCGACACCGATCTCGACGAGAACACGACGGGCGACCGCGAGCTGACCGGGCGCCTCTATGGCGGCGATCAGAACGCGCGCGTGAGCCAGGAGATTCTCCTCGGGATCGGGGGCGTTCGCGTGCTCCGCGCTCTCGGAATCAAGCCGACCGTGTGGCACGGCAACGAGGGGCACACGTCGCTCATGATGCTCGAGCGGGTGCGCGAGGAGATCGCGGCGGGACGCTCGTTCGACGAAGCGGTGGACGCGGTGCGGCGCACGACGGTGTTCACGACACACACGCCGGTCCCCGCGGGGCACGACGCCTTCCACTACCCGCTCATGGAGGGGCACCTCGATCCGATCGAGGGGTACGGCGTGACCGCGCTCGGCGATCTCCGGGCCAAGCTCTATGGCCTCGCGTCCTATCCGGTGGACTGGGGCATCGCGTTCAACATGACGGCCCTCGCTTTGAGACTCTCCGGCCACGTGAACGCGGTGAGCCGGAAGCACGGCGAGGTCTCGCGCGCGATGTGGGCCCCGCTCTGGCCCGGCAAGCAGCCGGACGAGGTGCCGATCGTCTCGATCACGAACGGCGTGCACGTTCCCACTTGGATCGCGAATGCCACCGACCGATGTCTCCGGGAGAATCTCGATCAGGACTGGCTCCGCCGGCACGACGACCCGGCTCTGTGGCAGAAAGCGGAATCGATCTCCGACGAGGCGCTCTGGGCGCTCCGCAGCCACGTGAAGCTGGGGCTCTTCCACTTCCTGCGCGACCGCCTTCGCCAGCGCTGGGCCGCGCACGACGTGGAGGCGAGCCAGGCCGTCGCGCTCGGCGCTCTCCTCGATCCCGAGGCGCTCACCCTCGGCTTCGCGCGGCGGTTCGCGTCCTACAAGCGCGCCACGCTCATCCTTCGCGACCTGGACCGCCTGCGTCACATCCTGGACGACACGCACCGCCCCGTGCAGATCATCTTCGCGGGCAAGGCCCATCCCGCGGACGACGGGGGCAAGGATCTGCTTCAGGCCGTCTATCGCGCGGCGCGCGATCCCGTGCTCGCGGGACGCATCGCGTTCCTCGAGGACTACGACATGCATGCGGCGCACTGGATGGTGCAGGGCGTCGATCTCTGGCTCAACAACCCGCGCGCTCCGCTCGAGGCGAGCGGCACGAGCGGCATGAAGGCGGGGATCAACGGCGTGCCCAGCTTGAGCGTGCTCGACGGCTGGTGGATCGAAGGGTGGGACGGGAAGAACGGCTGGGGCTTTGAGGAGGCCGAAGGGGACGACGCCGACGCCCGCGACGTGGAGCGGCTCTACTCACTCCTCGAGAAGGAGATCGTGCCCCTCTACTACGACCGCGGCATGGATGGCATCCCGCGCGGGTGGCTCGGGGTCGTTCGCCACGCGCTCCGCACCATCACACCCGCGTTCTCCGCGCGGCGGATGGTGAAGGAGTACGTCCGGGTGATGTACGCGCCCGCGATGGCCGGCAAACCCGTACCAGCCCCACCACCAGCGCCCTCCGCCCCGACCGACTGATTTTGCTGTAAAGTCGTCCCCTCTATGCCTTTCGGAGTGGAGTGGCACGACTTCGTCACGATCGGTCTCCTGGTCCTTCTCGAGGGGGCCCTGAGCGCGGACAACGCGCTCGTTCTGGCCGTTCTCGTCCTTCCGCTCCCGCCCGAGCAGCGCACCCGGGCCCTCCGCTACGGCATCCTCGGCGCTTTCGCCTTCCGAATCCTTTCCACCCTTTTCGCCACCTACATGATCCACTGGGACTGGGTGAAGCTGATCGGCGCCCTGTACCTGCTCTACCTGCCGGCGAAGCACTTCATCGACCACCCGGAAGGCAAGCAGGACGGGGCCAAGGCGGCGATCAAGACCTTCCTCGGACTCTCTGCGTTCTGGAGCACCGTCGTGCGCGTGGAGCTGACCGACATCGTGTTCGCGATCGACTCGATCCTCGTGGCCGTCGCGATGTCCCGGAAGGCGTGGGTCATCGTGACCGGCGGCGTCCTCGGGATCCTGGCGATGCGGCTCCTGATCGGGCAGCTCCTCGGCATCGTGCAGCGATATCCCGCGATCGTGGACGGCGCGTACGTGATCGTGGCGTGGGTCGGAATCAAGCTGATGATCGAGTACTTCCATTCCATCGGGCTGATCGCCTGGGAGGTTCCGCGGTGGCTCTCCATCACGGTGGTGTTCGTGCTGTTCGGGATCAGCGCCCTCTACGCGCGCTGGAAGGAGCAGAAGAAGGCAGCGGGAGCCGGGACGTGATCTCTCGCAAGCGCTGGGCCGCGGCCCTGCTCGCGGCTCTCCTCGCCGCCGCGGCCGCCGCCCCCGCCCTCGCCTGGGACGGCCTCCCGTCCTACGTCGACGAGTCCAACATCCTCTCCAAGACCCCCGGCACCGATGACGGCACGATCGGCGCGGTCTTCAATCCCGCGCAGTGGGGCGTCCTCGAGAAGGGCGAGCTCGACTTCTACTGGTCCGACACGAGCGTGCGGCCGCACGCGATGGACAACTGGGGCCTCGCGTTCGGCCAGGGGCTCGGCACGTCCATTCGCCGCCACGATGCGTTGCTGAACGGAGAGCCGACCTCCGTCACCGACTGGCAGATCGGAGCGGGGGGCGGCACGCGCGGCTACTACAGCGGCATGTCGTTCGGCTTCTCGGGCCCGGGCAAGGGCGCGTTCAACCACGACAACTATCTCGGCTTCGGCAGCATCAGCCGGCCCAACCGCTATCTCAGCACCGGGCTCGTCACGCGCTTCGGCCTCTCCCAGGGGGACATCGACGGCGTGTTCGACGTGGGTATCCGCCCGCTCGGCGATCCCCGGCTCCTCCTCTTCGGCGACTACGCGCTCTCGCGCGGCGATCGCTGGGACGACGGCCCGCTCGCGGGCGGCGTCGCGATTCGACCCATCCCCGGCTTCGAAGTCGCGGGACGATGGGGGGATCAGGATCGGCTCCAAGTGACCGTCGGCGTGACACTCCAGCGCGCTGGATTCCGCGCCACACCGCAGTACGACCGCGACGGCAACTTAGGCGCGACGCAGTGGGTCGCGCGGCTCCAGCCTCCGCAGCGCGGCATCGACTTGGACGCGCGACGCGCGCGCCGGAGCCGCTACGTCCAGATGGACCTGAAGGGCCAGGCGGTCTACCAGAAGTACGTCTACGGAGATGCCGGCTCGATCGCGTTCTGGCCCCTCCTCGAGACCCTGCGCAAAGCCGAGGAAGACCCGACCGTCGAGGGAGTTGTGCTCAATCTCTCAGGCTTCCAGGCGAACGTCGCGATGATCTGGGAGCTTCGACAGAAACTCTCGGACCTCCGCGCGCGTGGAAAGAAGGTGGTCGTGTACGTGGACAACGCCAGCGTGGGAACCTTCTACCTGGCGAGCGTGGCCGACCGGATCGTGATGGATCCCATGGGGATCGTGACCTTTCCCGGGGTCCAGATCTCGCGCACGTATCTGAAGCGGACCCTGGACAAGCTCGGGATCGGCTTCGACGAGTGGCGCTGGTACAAGTACAAGTCGGCGATGGAGACCTTCTCGCGCACCGACATGTCCCCCGCCGATCGGGAGCAGTTCCAGGGTCTGGTCGACGGGGCGTACGCCGAGCTCAAGACAGGCTTCGTGTCCGCGGGGCGCGTGCGGGCGGACGCGTTCGACAGCGTGGTCAACGACAGTCCGGTCCTCACGGCGCGCCGGCTCAAGGACATAGGCTGGGTGGACGTCATCGGGCGCCCGGATTCGCTCAAGACCGTGGTGAAGAGCCTGGGGCCGAAACGCGCCTCCCTCGTCTCCCCGGGGGCGCTCGCGGAGATCCGCTGGCAGCCCGATGAGGAGTGGGGGCCGCGTCCGGAGATCGCGCTCGTCTACCAGATCGGCGAGTGCGCCATGGACCAGGGCATCAAGGCACGCCCCACGTCGAAGCAGCTCGCGAAGTATCGCAAGGACCCGGGCATCAAGGCGGTCGTGATCCGCGTCGATTCGCCCGGCGGCGACGCGCTCGCGTCGGACCTCGTCGCGGGCGAGATCCGGGCGATGCACCAGACGACGCGCAAGACGAAGGCGAAGCCGGTGATCGTGAGCCAGGGACGCGTGGCCGCGAGCGGCGGCTACTGGATCAGCATGGACGCCGACACGATCTATTCGACCCCGCTCTCGGTGACCGCCTCGATCGGCGTGATCGGCGGCTGGGCGTGGAACGACGGCTTCGGAAAGAAGACGGGGCTCACGTCCGATCACGTGCAGCGCGGCCAGAGCGCCGATCTCCTCGGCGGAATCCGGATCCCGCTCCTCGGCGCCACGCTCCCCGAGCGAAACCTCACGGCCAAGGAGCGCGATCAGGTGCACGCCCTGTTCGACGACTTCTACAGCGGCTTCGTGACGAAGGTCGCGACCGCGCGGCACCTGCCCGAGACGCGGGTTCGCGAGCTCGCCGAGGGGCACGTCGTCCTCGGTCGCGAGGCTCTAGCCACGGGCCTCGTGGATCGCATGGGGAGCCTCACCGACGCGATGGAAGCCGCCAAGCGCGCGGCAGGCATCAGGCCGGGGCAGAAGGTCCGCGTGGTCGAGTATCCGAAGCCGGGGCTCTTCAGGCTTCCCAAGTTCCTGGGCGGCGCGGCCGTCCTGTCGCGCGGCGCGCTCGCGCCCGACACCCCCGCGCTCACGTACGAAGCGCGGGTCATCCAGGAGATTCTGGACCGGCCGGGGCAGCCGCTCCTTCTCGCGCCGAGCTCGCTCCTGCCCGCGGAGGTCGAACAAGCTCGATGAACCCGACCCCCGTCGCGAATGCCTCGGTCGCGCTCGCCTATGCCATGGTGGGCGTGCTCGTGGTGTTCCTCGGGATCATCATCCTCCGTGAAGCGCCGCGCGAGCGTGCGAACCGCGCCACCGCATTCATGCTCTTCTCGGGCGGGATGGGCTCCGTGCTCGGCGCCATCGGGTTCATCATCGACATCCTCTCGCCGACGGGGCGCACGGGCTCGAACGATCTCCTCCGCTCGTTCGCCTATCTCTGGGAGTTCTTCTTCCCGTCGCTCCTCTACTTCGCGTGCGTCTTCCCGACGGAGAACCGGATTTTCCGGCGCATCCCGGGCGCGACGTTCTGGATCTTCGCGCCCCACACGTTCCACCTGATCCTCATGCTGCTCCAGGGCCAGGGGGCGCTCTGGGGACGCGTCGCCGCCGGCATCGCGAAGAATCCGCTGGGCGCCGCCGTGATCACGTACGGGCGGCTCCCGGTCGAGCTGATCTTCCGCTTCCATCAGATCATGTTCTCGATGGTGAACCTCTTCTACATCGCGGCCGCGCTCACGCTGCTCTGGGTGAGCTTCCGGAAGAGCCACAATCCGCTCATCCGAAGGCAGGTCGGCACGATCTTCATCGGGCTCGCGTCGTGCGCCGGGATCTACGCCGTCGCGTCGCCCATCCCGACCCTCCTGAACCACTACTGGCCGCCGCTCATGCGCTCGTCCTTGATCATCCTCGCGCTCCTCATCGGATCGGGCGGGATCGCGTACTCGATGGTGCGCCACCGCTTCCTCGACGCGAACCTGATCGCGCGCAAGTCGATCCTCTACGCGGTGACGTCGGCGTTCCTGTTCGGCGTATACGTGCTGATCGTGCGGCGCTTCGATCTCCTCCTCGAGTCGGTGACGACGGCGGACACGACGATCTTCCAGACGGCGTTCCTGCTCCTCTCGCTGATCCTGTTCCAGCCCGTCTTCTCGTGGCTGGAGGAGATCCTCGACCGGCAGTTCCTCCGGGATCGCGGGGACTACCGGACGCTCCTCCGCCGGGTGAGCGGCGAGATGCTCACCGTTCTCGATCTCGACACGCTGGCCGAGAAGCTCCTCGCCACGCTCCGCGAGGGAGTGCCGGCGCGAACGACGGTGCTCCTCCTCGCGCCCGAGCGGCGCGTCGCGGTGGCGCACGGGTTCGGCGGCGGCGTGGATCTCGTGGCGATCGCGGCTTGTCCGCGCGAGGGGTTCGTCCGCCTCGTGGAGGGGGCGGATCTCCTCCGCATGGAGGAGATCGCTCCGCTCGCACAGGAGCGCGGCGTGGCCGACACGATGGCGCCCTTTCTCGCGACCGGCCCCTATCTCGTCCTCCCGCTCCGCCACGCGGGACAGTTCCTTGGACTGATCGCGCTCGGGCGGAAGATCACGGAGACCCGCTTCACCGCGGCCGAGGTCTCGCTCCTCCAGACGCTCTCCAACCAGACGAGCGTCGCGATCACGAACTCGCTCCTCTACCGGGACAGCCTCGAGAAGACGATCTTGGAGGAGGAGCTGGCCGTGGCGCGCCGCATCCAGCAGCAGTCGCTCCCGACCACTCTGCCCCAGACGTCGGGATTCGGCCTGGCCGCGCTCAACGCGCCGAGCAAGTTCGTGGGAGGCGACTACTACGACACCGTGGCGCTGGGGGACGGCCACTACCTGGTCGCGATCGCCGACGTCGCGGGGAAGGGCGTGCCCGCGGCGCTCCTCGCCTCGATGGTGCAGGCCTCCATCCGCACGCAGGCGTTCGAGCGCCAGTCGGTGGGCGTGATCATGAACCGGCTCAATCGCCTCGTGCACGAAGCCACGCCCGAGGACCGCTTCGCCACCTGCTTCCTCGTGGATGTGAAGGGGCACGCGGATGGGAACGGCGGGCTCACGCTGTCGTTCGCGAACGCGGGGCACAATTTCCCGATCCTCCGCTCGGCCGAGGGACACTGCCGCGCCCTCGAGCAGGGAGGCATCCCCCTCGGCATCCAGCCAGGGTTCCTCTACGGGCACACCGAGGCGTCGCTCAAACCCGGCGACTCGCTCCTTCTCTACACGGACGGAATCACGGACGCGCGGAACCGGCTGGGCGAGGACTTCGGCGAAGAGCGGCTGGTCGAGCTGGTGGGCCGGCTTCCCGATCGACTGAGCGCCGATGAGATCGTGAAGAACGTCTCCGACGAGGTCACCCGATTCACGGACGGGGCCGACCAAATCGATGACATCACCCTGCTCGCCCTGAAGGCGTACTGAGCGCGCGCGGGACGAGCTTCAACCGAACCCCGGCGGGCCGTATTCCGGCGCGCCCGGCCTGGTCCATTCTGGTACAGTAACGATCTATGGGCGCCCGCCCCAACTCGAGCGAAACCGTCCATCTCACCATCCCGAGCCGCCTCGAGGAGCTCGCGCAGGTGCACGCCTTACTCCAAGAATTGGGCGAGCGCCACGGTTTGGACGAGGATTACGTCAACTCCCTCCTCATCGCCGTCATCGAGGCCGGCACGAACGCGGTCCAGCACGGCAACATGTTCGCCGACGACAAGGTCGTGAAGTTCGAGGTCACGGTGGAGCCGGGGAACGTGCACGTGCGGGTGGATGACGTCGGGCACGGATTCGACCCGAGCCGCGTGCTCAATCCGACCGAGGGGGAGCAGCTCCTGAGCCCGCACGGCCGCGGGCTCTTCCTCATGCGGCAATTGATGGACGAGGTGAAGTTCGAGATCGGTCCCGATCACGGGACCACGGTCTTCCTCCGCAAGGCGCGCTAGGCGCGCGCCTCCCGCCTCACGCCGCGGCTCAGCTCCGCGGCCGCAAGTGCTCCAGCGTTCGCTTCACGGCGGGATAGATCTGCTCGAACGCGGCGACGACCCGGGGGTCGAAGTGCGTGCCCGCGTTCCGCCGAAGCTCGGCGAGCGCGTCCTCCTCGGGCAGCGCCAGGCGGTACGGGCGGTTCGACGTCATCGCGTCGAACGCATCGGCCACCGCCATGATGCGCGCCTCGATCGGAATCGCCTCGCCGGCGAGTCCGTCCGGATAGCCGGTGCCGTCGAAGTGCTCGTGGTGCGATCGCACGCCAGGGAGGAGGGGTTTCAGAAGCGTGATGGGGCGCAGGATGTCCTCGCCGATGACCGGGTGAAGATCCATCTTCTCCCGCTCGTGCGAGCTCAACCCCTCCTCCTTGCCGAGGATGTTCCCGTCGACCGCGATCTTGCCCAGGTCGTGAACCAGGCAGGAGCGGTGCACGACGTCGAGCTGCTCCGGCTGCATTCCGAGCTGCTTGCCGATGGCCTCCGAGTACGCGGCCACGCGCGCGGAGTGCCCCTCGGTGTACGGATCCTTCGCTTCCAGAGCCATCGTGAGCGACACGATGACCCCCATGAAGATGTCCTCGAGATGCGCGCGGTGGCTGTCCTCGCGCTCCGCGATCCCGGCGAGCGTGGCCAGGTTCTGGAGCGCGGCGACGTGCTCCGGACGGAACGGCAGCGGCGCCGAGTGGTTGAGAAGGAGCGCGCCCATCCGCTCGCCGTGCGGACGGATGGGCGCCGCGGCGCCCCACGTCATGCCGTCGGCGAAGAGGAACTCCCGCGCCCAGGGGCTCTTCTGCCCCTTCTTGAAGAGGAGCACCGTGTCCCGCTCCAGCAGCTTGTCGAGGAGCTCGGCCGCGCTTCCGGAGAGGTAGTAGCGGTTCCACTCCTGGAACACGCCGTCCACGGTCTTGAAGAGGTACTCGCCGTTCTGTCCGCGGATCAGGATCGCCGTTCCGTCGGCATGGAGGATCCGCTTCACGCCGAGCACGACCTGCGCGAGCGACGTGCCGCCCGGATTGAACGGCACGAGGGCGCGCGCGACGTGATTGAGCCCGCCCAGGAGCGCCAGCGCTCCAGGAAGCGATTCGACGGCGGGGCGCGGGGTCCGGCTTGGAGTGGTTGTCCGCGTATCGAGGGCCATGCGTTCCTCCCTGGGCTTCGGTCCCCCCGTGTATCGGGCCAGGGGGCGCGCACCTTTAGGGCTCGAAAGGCCGCAAGACGCTAGAATTTCATGGGGTTGCAAGCTGCCCGTCGCGGAGCGCGGGCGTGCGTCTCGCAATGGCGGAACGGGCCATTGCGGGGCCGTTCGGCTCTATCCGACCGCGGGGAGGAACCTCGAGAGGAAGGCGACGAAGTGGCCGAACAGGTTCGTCACGAGCGCGAGACCGAACACGATCAGGATCACGCCGCTCACGACTTCGATGGTGTGGAGCTGCTTGCGAATGCCCTTCGACGCGGAGAGGAAGGTGTTCATGCCGAGCGACGCGATGAGGAACGGCACGCCCAGCCCGAGCGAGTAGACGCTCAGGAGAAGGATGCCCGTGCCCACCGTCTGCGCCGTGCTCGCGTAGAGGAGGATCGAAGCGAGGATCGGGCCGATGCACGGCGTCCATCCCGCGGCGAACGTGATCCCGACGAGCACCGAGCCGAGGACGCCCAGCGGCTTTCCCGTGAGATGCACCTTTCGCTCGCGCGAGAGCGCCGGGATCTTCACGAGCCCGGTGAGATAGATCCCGAAGAACACGATCAAGACGCCCCCGACGATCCGGAGCGTGTCCTGGTGCTCGCGGAGGAACTGCCCCGTCGCGGTGGCGGTCGCGCCGAGCGCGATGAAGACGAGCGAGAAGCCGAAGATGAAGGCGAGCGAGTGGATCAGCGTGAGCCGCCGGACGCGCGGCCCCTGCTCCCCCGTCAGCTCGTCGAAGCTGAGCCCGGTGATGAACGTGACGTAGGAGGGCACGAGCGGGAGCACGCAGGGCGAGACGAACGACACGAGTCCCGCCAGGAACGCCGCGATCAGCGAGACCTGGCTCGGCTGCGCCTCGAACAGTCCGGTGCCCACGGGGTCAGCTCGCCTGCGCGAGGAGCGGGGCGATCGTTTCCTCGAACACGGCGGGATCCGTGTACCCGATGAACTTCTTCACGATCGTGCCCTTGCGGTCGAGCACGAACGTCGTCGGGATGCCGAGGATGCCGCCAAAATCCTGCGCGGTCTTGTCGGTGGCGATGAGCATCGTGTAGTTGATGTCGTGCTCGTCGACGAACGGACGCACGTCGCGCGCGCCCCCGGCGTCCATCGAGAGCCCCACGATCTGGAGCCCCTGATCGCGGTACTTGGATTGCAGCCGGACGAAGTGGGGCACTTCCAGGCGGCAGGGGCCGCACCAGGTGGCCCAGAAATCGAGAATCACGACCTTGCCGCGGAGGTCCGTGTCCTTCACCTCGCGCCCCTCGAGATCGGGAAGCGCGAAGGCGGGCGCCGTGGTGCCCACAGCGCCCCCTCCCTTGGCCGTCGTCGTCTCGGGCGCCTTGCCGCATCCGCCCGACAGAGCGAGCGCCAGCACCAGCGACAGAACGCCGGCGCCGAGCGCCAATCCGAAGAGCTTAGAGAATCGGGTAGTACTCATTGAGCTCGTAGTCGGTGACCCACGTCCGGTAGTTGTCCCACTCGATCCGCTTGTTCTCGAGGAACTTCGTGAAGACGTGCTCGCCCAGCGTGTCCTTCACGAGCCGCGACTTCGCGGTCAGCTCGACGGCCTCGCTCAGGCTCCCCGGGAGGCTCTCGATCTCGTGCTCCTTCCGCTCGGCCGCGTTCATCTCGTAGATGTCGTCCTCGACCGAGGCGCGGAGCGTGAGGGCCCCCTCCATGCCCTTCAAGCCCGCCGCAATGCACAGCGAGAACGCGAGATAGGGATTGCACGCCGGATCCGGGCAGCGGAGCTCGATGCGGGTCGCCTTCTCCTTGCCCGGCTTGTACATCGGTACCCGCACGAGCGCCGATCGGTTCCTTTGACCCCACGCGATGTAGACCGGAGCCTCGAAGCCGGGCACGAGCCGCTTGTAGGAGTTGACCCACTGGTTCGTGACCGAGGTGATCTCGCGCATGTGGGCAAGGGCGCCCGCCAGGTACGAGCGGCCGGCCTTGGACAGGTGGTGCTTGTCCTTCGCGTCGAAGAAGACGTTCTTCCCCGCCTTGAAGAGCGACTGGTGGACGTGCATGCCGCTTCCGTTCTGACCGTAGACCGGCTTCGGCATGAACGTGGCGTAGTAGCCGCTCTGGCGCGCGATCTCCTTCACGACGTAGCGGTAGGTGATCGTCTGGTCGGCCATCTTGAGCGCTTCGGTGTAGCGCAGGTCGATCTCGTGCTGGCTGTGCGCCACCTCGTGGTGCGACGCCTCGACCGAGATCTCCATCGCCTGGAGCGCCTCGACCGTGCGGGAGCGGAGCTCGGTGCCGATGTCGTCCGGGACCTGGTCGAAGTAGCCGGCGGTATCGAGGAGCGTGCGCTCTTTGAGACTCTTGAAGTAGAAGTATTCCAGCTCCGGTCCGAGGAAGGCCGTGTAGCCGTCCTTGGCGAGCTTCTTCACGAGCCTTTTCATGACGTAGCGGGTGTCCCCCATGTAGGGGGAGCCGTCCGGATTGTGGATGTCGCAGATCAGCCGGCCGACGTTCTCGCCGTTGACCTTCCAGGGGAGCATCTGGAAGGTGCTGACGTCCGGCTTCGCGACCAGGTCGCTCTCGTAGATCCGCGCGAAGCCCTCGACCGACGAGCCGTCCACGCCCACGCCTTCCTCGAGCGCCGTGCCGAGCTCGCGCAGCGTGATGGCGACGGCCTTGAGCTGGCCCAGGATGTCCACGAACCAGAGGTGGATCATCTCCACGCCGCGCTCTTCGCAGAACTTCACGACATCCTTGGCCGTCTTCAAACTCTCCATTCCGCTCCTCTCCTTCTTGACGGAGGTGAAAGGCGGGGTCCCGCCGCGTGCCGGCTCATCGCCGAAGGATCATGGACTTGTCGGGTTCGTGACGAAAACCCAGACGCTCGTAGAACGAATGCTTGTCGCGGGTCAAAAGAAAGAAGGTGGTGACCGTCTTGAGATCCGGATGATCGAGCACGGCGTGCATGAGCTGGGTGCCGATGCCCCGGCCCTGGTGCGACGGCCGCACGATCACGTCCCAGATCGTGGCCCGGAACGTGAGGTCCGAGATGACGCGGGCGAAGCCGATCAGCGTGGTTCCGTCCCACACCGTGAGCACCGGATGCGAGTGATCGAGCGCGCGACGCACCAGGTCGCGCGAGCGATCGTGAGCCCACCAGGTGGTCCGGTAGAGCTCCAGCAATTGCTCCACATCGACGCGATTTCGGTCGTCCGTGACGTCCACGATCTGATCTGATTGGGAGTGTGTGGGGCGGCAAGCCCGGACAATAGCGGGGAGAGGGCGTCCCGTCAATACCGGCCTGATTGGGCGTAGCTTCCTCGCGCGCAACGGGTTATAGCCCGCGGGGGTTGCACCCCGAACCGAGAGGTGCGTAGACTCGAAGGCAGCATGTTAGCCAGGACTCCGCTCGGCCGCTTCTTTGGCAAGAAGGCCCCCCCGCCCTCGCCTCCCGAGCTCCTCGAAGCGCTCGACGCCCGTCGAGCCGCGGAGGAGTCGCTCCGGCGCTCGCGCGAAAACTTCTACGTCATCGTGCAAGGCGTCCGCGACTACGCGATCCTCATGCTCGACCCTATGGGCATGATCATCACGTGGAACGAGGGAGCGCAGCGAATCAAGGGCTACGCGCCCGACGAGATCCTCGGAAAGCACTTCTCCGTCTTCTATCCCGAGGAGGCGGTTCAATCGAAATGGCCCGAGACCGAGCTCGAGAACGCCGCGAAGACCGGGCGCTTCGAGGACGAGGGATGGCGCGTGCGGCGGGACGGGACCCGCTTCTGGGCCAACGTGGTGATCACCACGCTCTACCACCCCGACGGAACGGTGCGCGGATTCCTCAAGATCACGCGCGATCTCACCGAGCGGATGCGCTCCGAAGAGGGATTGCGCCATGCTCGGGCGGAGCTCGAGATGCGCGTGAACGAGCGCACCACCGAGCTGGGCGAGGCGAATCGCGCGCTCAAGACCGAGATCGCCGAGCGCCATCTCCTCGAGCAGGAGCTAAGGAAGCGGGTCGCCGGGATGGCGGAGGAGGACCGGCGCAAGAACGAGTTCCTCGCCACGCTCGCGCACGAGCTGCGAAATCCGCTCGCGCCGATCCAGTACGCCTACGAGCTCATGAACCTGGCCGGCAACAACGAGTCCCTGCGCCACGAAGCCCAGGGGATCCTCCACCGCCAGGTCCAGCACATGGTGCGGCTGATCGATGACCTCCTCGATCTCTCGCGCATCACCCGGAACAAGCTCGAGCTTCGGCGCGACCGGGTCGAGCTGGCGACGGTCCTCGAGGACGCCGTCGAGACGGTGCGGCCGACCCTCGAAGCGCGCGGTCACGACTTCAGGGTGCGGCTCGCCCCCGGCCCGGTTCCCGTCCACGCCGATCGCACGCGGCTCGCGCAGGTGTTCTCGAACCTTCTCAACAATGCGGCCAAGTTCACGGAGCGCGGCGGCCGGATCCGGGTCACGTCCGAGCGGCAGGACGATCACATCGTGGTCCACGTCCGGGACGACGGGATCGGGATCGCCCCGGCGATGCTCCCCCGAATCTTCGACATGTTCGTGCAGGCCGACCGGTCGCTCGAGCGGACCCAGAGCGGGCTCGGGATTGGCCTCACGTTGGTGAAGCGGGTGGTCGAGATGCACGGTGGGACGGTGGTGGCCGAGAGCGAGGGTCTGGGACAGGGGAGCGACTTCTCCGTTCGCCTCCCCCTCGAGCCGGCCGCGGCGGCGCGCAGGGGGGAGACCGATCCGGAGGACGGGGACATGGCACCAGCCACGAGCGTCCGCGTGCTCGTCGCCGACGACAACGAGGACGCGGTCCGGAGCCTCGCCATGATGATCCGCGCGATGGGACACGAGGTGCACACGGCGCGAGACGGGGCCGAAGTGCTGGAAGTGGCGGCCTCCGTGCTTCCGGCTCTCATCCTCATGGACATCGGCATGCCGCGCATGAACGGCTACGACGCCGCCCGGCGCATCCGCGAGCAACCCTGGGGGCGCACCGTCACGCTCGTCGCGCTCACGGGGTGGGGGCTCGAGGACGACCGACGCCTCGCCACCGAAGCGGGCTTCGACCGCCATGTCGTGAAGCCGGTCGAAGCGGCCACGCTCCGCGAGATCCTCGCCGGCGTCATCGCGTGAAGCACCTCCGCAAGACGATCACCTTCAACATTCCGGCGCGGATGGATCTCGTGAACATCACACCCCAGGTTCGGGCCGCGCTCGAGGAGAGCGGGATCCAGGAGGGCCTCTGCCTGGTCAACGCGATGCACATCACGGCGAGCGTCTTCATCAACGACGACGAACCCGGGCTCCATGCCGACTACAAGCGCTGGCTCGAGCAGCTCGCACCCTTCGACGCGAGCCCCGAGCGCTACCGCCACAACCGGACCGGCGAGGACAACGCGGATGCGCACTTGAAGCGTCAGGTCATGGGGCGCGAGGTGGTGGTGGCGGTGACGAAGGGGAAGCTCGACTTCGGCCCGTGGGAGCAGATCTTCTACGGTGAGTTCGACGGGCGGCGCGCGAAGCGGGTGCTGATCAAGATCATCGGAGAATAGGGCGCCTCGTGGCGCGGCGGAGGCCGCGCCGCCGGGGCCGCGCCGCGCCGCCGGCTACTTCAACCCGCGCTCGGCGAGCAGT
>DASUFL010000043.1:0-73567 GCA_036274595.1 Candidatus Eiseniibacteriota bacterium
CACGCGGTCATTTCCTCCCGCCAGAATGTACTCGGCGGAAAGGAGCAGCTCCTCGAGCGTGGCCATGAACCCTCGCTTGAGGAGGACGGGCTTGCCGATGCGCCCGACAGCCTTGAGCAATTCAGTGTTGTACATGTTGCGAGCGCCGATCTGCAGCATGTCGGCGTAGCTCGCGACGACGTCGAGCGTCGCGGTATCCAGCACCTCAGTGACGATGGCGAGCCCGTGGCGGTCGGCTGCTTCGCGCAGCATCCGCAGGCCCTCTTCCCGGAGACCCTGGAAGGAATACGGGTTCGTGCGCGGCTTGAACGCTCCCGCGCGAAGGATCTTCGGCCCTCGGAGGGTGGCGACGAAGCTCGCGATGGCGTCGATCTGCTCGGGTGTTTCGACCGAGCATGGGCCCACGAAGAGAGCCGGCAGCGGGCCGCCGACCGGAACGTCGCCCACATGGATGCAACCGTCGGGCACGAGGTCGGCCTGATACACCCTCATGGCTTTGCGCCTCTCGCGGGTCTGAAGATCGAGGGAGGCACGGAAGATGGATTTGAAGATCTCTCGGATCTCGGCCGGCGCGTAGGGGCCCCGGGCCGGCGACGTCAGGCTCTGGAGCATCTCCTCTTCGCGCTTCGCGTCGTAGCCATCGAGGCCTTGCGCCCGCTTAGCGGCGGCGATGTCGAGGACGATTTCGCCGCGCTTCTGGATGAGGGACAGGATCTGCTCGTTGAGGGAATCGATCTCGCTGCGGAGCGCGCTGAGCCGGGGTTCCGTGATGAACTCCTCCTTGACCGAGACCCGGTGTGCGCGCCTCGCTCCGACATGGTTGGGAACGCATGGCGGAGTCGAAGCGCCTCGAAGCGGCACACTACGCAGGATGCGCCGGTGTCGCGACCGTGTCAACGGGGAGATTCGATGGACCGCCCCGTTTCGGCACCGGAAGGGCGATCGTTGCGGGAACGTGGGTTGAAGGGTCCCTAGAGAGCCGCCAGTCGAACCCGCTCTCCCATTCGCTCGAACGTGCAGGCGTAGAGCCTCGTCCGGCCGAGCACCTTCGCGGCGGTGATGCGGTTCCGGTAGGCCTTCCAGTGACGCCCGCGGCGATTCACTTCCGCGGCGAGCTCTGCCGTCGTCATCCAGCGGTTTCCGTGCGCGCGCAGGATGAGCATCAGCTCCCCTTCGAGGGTCACGTGGCCGGGAGGAGCGCTCAGCATCTCGCGGATCACGCCGGCCGTTTTCTGCAGCACGTCCTTGGTGACCCAGGCGAGGGACGCAAGCGCGACGAAGAGATCGGCGATGTCCGAAGACTCGCGCTTCTCGGCGATCCACTCGAAGAGGAGGGCGCCGCCTTCGTGGAACGTGAGGGCGTTGTTCTCCTCGTCGAAGTTCACCACGACGTTGCGGGAGGTGTCCGTTCCGTGCCAGGCGGCTCCATCCAGAACGGCGAGCTGGGTCTCGGGGGTCATGGGGATCCTCCTTGGATGAGGGGCGAGATGTCGACTACCAGCCCCCTATCGACCGCAGACCGCACGAGCTTCAGTGAAAAATGCATGGCCAGGACCTGGCCGGTACGAAAACGGTGAGGACTACGGGGATCTAGCGGTGTGTCGGATCCTGAGGCTTGTGCTCGGGTTGGGGCGTGTGAAGCGAGTCCGCGGGGACATGGACGGAGTCGGTTCCTGCCGTATGCGTCGAGCCCGCATGGATCACCGGGGCCGGAGGGGCGTGGAGGGAGTCGACCGGAGACCCTCCCGCGGCGTGACCCATGCGCAGAGAGTCGGCCCCCGCGGCATGGCCCGTATGAAGGGAATCGGCCGCCATTCCCAGCGAATCGACTTCCGCGGCCACGATCAGAGGCTCGGGGACGGCGTCCAGAAACCGGTTCCCGACGTCGTGGACTTCCTTGCCCTCGACGAGATTCGCGACCCAGTCCCGAAGAGCGACGCTGTCGACGTATGCCGCGTAGAGACTCGCCGAGAGAAGGACCGTGTGCACCTTGCCGGGGAGGACGTACGAGCGGAACTCGGGCCGCGCCGCGCGAATGTCGGCGAGGTTCTTCCTCATGAGCACCTCGAGCGGATAGCCGTGGACGCCCAGGAGTGACAGGAAACGAACCTGGGTCGTATCGGATGCGCTGTTGATCTGCGCCAGCTTGAGGTTCGGGGCTGGGTGCCGGAAGGCGGTGTAGAGGCTCTCGAACGTGACCTGCGTGGAATCGACGTCCTGGTAGGCCCCGCTCTCACGCATCGCGGTCGGGACACCCCAGGTCTCGAGAATCCGGGGGATCGCGGCCGCCCGGAATCCGCCCGCGCCGTTCCCGAGCTGGACCACGCGCGCGGTGGGATAGTGCTCGGCAATGAGCTCCGCCACCATGGGCGACGCGATCGCCCCCGCTCCCACCCCTGTCACGACCACCACGGCCGGATCCTTCACCATCCGGAAGGCCCACTTGAGCGCGGCGCGCGTGTTGTTCCGGCCTTGGTGGTGGATGGTGAACGAGACCGTGGAGTCCTGGGGATAGGAGGCGTCGCGGGTGCCGAGGTGGACGTCCCCCGTGCAGTAGGGAATCAGGATCACCGAGTAGCCCCGAAGCGGATTGTCGCGCCTGGGAGCGAGGATGCCCGTCCGAGCGGGGAAGTCGGACAGGTCGGAGGTGAAGTCCGTCGTCGGCCGCGAGCCGCCGCAAGTGGCAGGGTTCCAGCAGCCGCCGCCGGCTCCCAGCAGGATCAGGAAATGGCGCGGGTTCTCGCCATGCACCCAGAATGAATACTGGCCGCCGGTGCCGCACATGGTTCCGGGTCCGCCAGGGACTTCCTTCCAGTAGGGCTCGGGCGTGGCCGCATGGGTGGCGGGAAGGGCGGCGCTGGCGGGAGTGGACCCGATCGAGGTGGCTGTAACGAGACCGACCACGAGGGCGACGAATCGTTTCACGGCCTGGACTCTACTCCGGGGAGGACCCGAACGCACCTGAAAAGCAAAGACTTACGGGTCAATCATGGCCTAGACACTCCTCTCCACAGTTTTCCTCTTGACAATAGTCCTCGTCACGACTATCCTCATGAGTATGAAAGCCACGATGAAGCGCCACCTGAACGCCGAGCTGCAACAAACGAAGCCGTTTCCGAGCCTCGAGGAAGAGGTTCACGTCCAGATCCTCTACACGGCCCAGGTCTTCGCGTTCGTGGTGACGGAAGCCCTGAAGCCGGCGGGACTCAGCCAGTCCCAGTTCAACGTCCTCCGGATCCTGCGCGGGGCCAGGCCCGGCGCGCTCCCGGCCGGGAAGATCGCCGAGCGCATGGTGAACCGGGATCCGGACCTGACGCGCCTCCTTGATCGTCTCGAGGCCGCGGGCCTGGTCGAGAAGTCCCGAGACGCCGAGGACCGCCGCGTCGTGAACGTGCGGATCACCAGCTCCGGCCTGGAACGGGTTGAAGGCGCGTCGAAGGCGGTCGGGCGCGCGATGGGGATCGCCCTGGGGAGCATGGGCGCGAAGGAGTTGAACCAGCTGGCCGAGCTGCTCGAGCTCGCTCGAGCGTCGGCCAAGAAGCACATCGACTGAACCCATACCCACGGAGGAGAACATGGCTATCGACAAGGGGAACCTGATCCTGATCACCGGCGCCACGGGACAGCAAGGCGGCGCCGTCGCGCGCGAGCTTCTAGCCAAGGGGGCGAAGGTGCGGGTGATGACGCGCCATCCGGAGAGCCCGAAGGCGCTCGAGCTGAAGAAGCTGGGGGCGGAAGTCGTCCAGGGCGATCTCGATGACGACGCGTCCGTCGAGCGCGCCCTCAAGGGAGCGTGGGGCGCGTTCGCGGTGCAGAACACCTGGGAGGCCGGCGTCGAGGGGGAGGAGAGGCAGGGGAAGCGCTTCGCCGAGCTGGCCAAGAAGGCCGGCGTACAGCACTTCGTCTACGCGTCCGTCCAGGCCGCGGACAAGAAGACCGGGATCCCGCACTTCGACAACAAGGCGCGCGTCGAGGAAACGGTTCGTTCGCTCGGCTTCCCTTCCTACGTCATCGTGCGCCCTGTCTTCTTCATGGAGAACTTGTCGTCTCCCTGGTTCCTGCCTGGAATCCAGGAGGGGACGCTCGCCATCGGGCTTCCGGCGGACACCAAGCTCCAGATGATCTCGGTCCAGGACATCGGCAAGTACGGGGCGCAGGCGTTCCTGCGCCACGGGGAGCTGAAGGGCCGGGAGATCGACATCGCGGGAGACGAGATGACGATGCCCGAAGTCGCCAAGGTCCTCAGCCAGGCGATGGGGCGCGAGGTCCGGTTCGTCCAGCTGCCCATCGAAGAGGTCCGGAAGTTCAGCGACGATTTCGCGACGATGCTGGAGTGGTTCGACCGTGTCGGATACAGTGCCGACATCGCGGCCCGGTCGTCCGAGAGCGGCATCCGTCCGACCAAGTTCGCGGAGTGGGCTTCTTCGGTCGCCTGGCCCGCGCCGGCTGCACGCTAACCGACAACCATCGAGGGGGAACGATGATTCGAGTGCTCGCAGTGGGAACCTTGCTCGCAGCCATGCTTCCGACCGCAGGCATGGCCGCCACGAAATCCACGGCGCCCAAGACGTACGTCGGCGAGAGCAAGCAGGTCGGGAACGGAAACGTGCGCACGTGGGTGACGGTCGACGCGAAGGGAAATCCGTCGGCGATGGGCGTGACGTTTTCGGAGACCACGCTCCTCGGTCTTCCGATGACGCTCCCAAAGGACGACATCGGCTGGGAGTGGAACCTCGCGCTTCCGAAGGAAGCGAGAGTCGCCCCATTCGATCACGTGGCGTTCTACTGGAATCCCAAGGGGCACATCCCGGACGGCATCTACAACGTCTCCCACTTCGACATCCACTTCTTCATGGTCTCCGAGCCCACGCGGGCCGACATCACGGCGATGGATCGAAATCTCGTGCGATGCTTCAAGCTGCCGGAGGCCGGCTACATCCCGGCGGGATACATCCTCCCGCCTCAGACCGAGCACCGTCGCATGGGCGTGCACTGGATCGATCCGACGTCGCATGAATTCCACGGGCAGGAGTTCACGTCGTCGCTCCTCATCGGAAGCTACGATGGGGAAGTGGACTTCATCGAACCGATGATCACGCGGGCCTATCTGGAGACGCGGCCGGACTTCACGGCCGAGGTCAAGCAGCCGACCCTCTACGCCAAGACGGGCTATTACCCGACCTCCTACTCGGTCCGGTTCGATTCCCAGAAGCACGAGTATGTCGTTTCGCTCGATGGGCTCACCCTGAGGGAGGGGAAGCCGCAAGCCGTAGCGGCGGAATAACTTCCCTATACCACGTCGGGGGCGCGGGCATCGGACCGTTCGTCCGGTGCCCGCGTCATTTTTGCGTCCAGCCATCGGCCGGAGCAAAATGTGCTTGGCACTGCGTACCTGCCCCCTGCCATGATCTACGTGCCTCGTCCGGACCGGTGACCGGGCGAGGTGTCGTGCTCGCGCCACGGACATCTTGCGATCCCCATGCCGCCTGCGAGCCGGCCCGATGCCGCTGCGCCTCCAGCTGCATCGCTCACCATCGTGCGGTCCCGCCTTGGGACCGGGTGTACGCAGCGGGGGCTTTCCCTGACAACCCCGCGGAGCAAGGAGGACAACGTGAGGTGTGCACTCAAGCTCCTGGTATGGGTAGCCCTCGGCCTGGTGCCGGCGACGGCGGCGTTCGCGGCAGCGCCGGTCGTATCGCCCATCGCCGACATGACGATCAGCGTCGGCGCCACGGCCTTTGCCAACATCGGTGCGTGGGACAGCGACAACGACGTCATCACGCTCACTGCCTCGTTCCCCCCGTTCGTCGGCTTTACCGCGCCGCCGGCCGCGGCCGGCTGGGTCGGCACGGAAGTCGACTTCAACGCGACGGCAGCCGATGTCGGGACGCACTTGGCCACCATCTACGCCACCGCCGGCGGGGAAGCCGACACCGTAACCTTCCAGATCACCGTGAAACCGGTTGGAACCGACACGCCGCCCAGAGTGACGTCCCTACCCCTGGCCCCCGGGATGGAGGGCACCCAGATCATCTTCATGGTCGATGTATCGGATCTGCCTTACAACGACCCGATCACGAGTCTGACGGTTTCGGGCGCCCCCTCCGGCTCTACGTTCACAACGGAAGTGGACAACACGCACGGAACGTTCACCTGGACGCCGACCGCAGCCCAAGTCGGCGAGTACGACCTCATCTTCAGCGCGACCGACAGCACCGGCGTCGGGAGCTCGACAACCCACATTAGCGTGCACGCAGTGGACCGCGGCCCCATCACGATTGCCCCCATCGCCGACGTCACGTTGGCGGAAGGGGAGACGATGAACGTCAGCGTCAACGTGTCCGATCCGGACAGCGGCGCGGTCAACTTGACTGCCTCGCTGCCGGCATTCGCGACCCTGAATCCGCCGACGAGCGAAACGGGACTGGGCTCCCTTGCGACCACGGTGACGATCGCCCCGGGGGCCGGCACGGCCGGGACCTACACCGCATGGGTCACCGCGATGACGGGCTCCGAGGCTGCGACCGACACGTTCATGATCACGGTCACGGGAGCGGCGGCAGACTTCCAGACCCACGCGAGCATGATCGGAAACTTCAATCCGCACCGGAAGAAGATCTGCTTCCGCATCCGCCAGGAGGACGCTGGATTCGACCTCGGAAAGGCCGATCTATTCTCGGTCATGCTTCACTGGCAGGGAAAGACGCTCGCCGGGAGCAGCAAGCTCGAAACCAGCTGTGAGGACGGCGACGACGACGAAGGCGAGTGCGACGATTGCGATCACCACGGCGATGGCGACGACGATGACGCTGCCCGTCTCGCCGCCGCGCACGACTCAACCGACTGCGACAACGAATGTGAGATCGAAGGCCTCCGCACATGCTTCACCATGGACGCGCTCCGGCACTTCTTCGGCGATGCGAATGTCCCGTCCAGCTTGAGGGACGCGACGCTCGAGGGAGAACTGTCCACGGGCGAGACCTTCGTGGCGACGCTGGGTGACTTCAAGGCGGTGCCGCACGGCGACGACGGCCAGAAGGGCGACAGCAAGAAGGGCCCGCTCACGCTCCGCGTGAAGCCGAATCCGCTGAACCCGAAGGCCGATATCTCGTTCACACTGACGCGAGCCGGGCATGTGACCATCGCGATCTACGACCTGCAGGGACGTCTCGTCCGGCGCGTGCTCGACGAGAACCGCACCGTCGGCGTTCAATCGGTCGCCTGGAGCGGGTCCGACAACTCCGAGCGGCGCGTCGCTTCGGGTACGTACTTCGTGCGCATCCAGGCCCCGCAAGGGGAGGAAGTCCGAGCCGTCCGGGTCGTGAAATAGCATCCGGGTCTCGCGGATCCTCGATCCGCGGACCCAATTTCAGTGCGAGGCGGGTGGGCGCTCCGGCGCCCGCCCGCCTTTGCGTTTCGGACGATGGGCGATGTACTCTACGAGGGATTCGTCTTGTCCCCCCGCCAGAAAGGATCCCGTTCATGACCCATCGCTCCGGGCGATGCCGGCCTCTCTCCGGCGTCTGCCTCGCGCTCCTCCTGGCCGTCGTGCTGGCTCCTCGCGGGGCCTTCGCCGACGATCCGCCCAAGCGCCCGGTCATCGTGGGCATCACGATCGGGGCCCGCTTCTTCAACGACGACCTCGAGCTGGGGAACGATTTCGCCTTCGGAGGCCGCGTGGGGATGGGACTCGGGCCGCGCTGGGCTCTGATCACCGACTTCATCGCCTGCCATCCCAGCCGGGACGTGACCGCGGTCGCGGCCTACATCGACGCTTTGAGGCTCTTGGGCCGGTACAACTTCAAGACGGGGACCTTCCGTCCATATGCCGTCGCCGGGGTCGGAGGCGTGCTCTTCATCTTCAACGACACGCCGACCACCTCGGGAGGCGCTCTCACGGCCGGGCTCGGCGCCGACTACCGGGTGGCGCCGCAAACGCGCCTCTTCGTCGAGGCGACGCGGGATCTCTACTCCGAGCAGAACATCACGTACGACATCGAGGGTAACCCTGCGTTTACCGGCGACGAGAAGATCAAGGCGCTCGGCACCATCTGCACCGGGATCAGCGTGGAGTTCTGACGTGGACCACCGGCGGCTGCTTCTCGCTGGCTGTGCCCTCCTCGCCGTCCTTTCGTGCACCCGCATGCCCACGGCCCCCAGGCACGAGGTCGTGGTGGAGGGGACGATCGCCGGGCCGGACGGAGCCCCGATTCGGTACGCCGGCGTCCTCTTCTATCCCAAGGACCGTACGCTGCCGCAATCGGGTGACCCGATGGGGGTCAGCACCGACGTCAACGGGCATTACTCGATCCACCTCACCGCGGGGCTCTACGACCTGCGCATCCCGGCTCCGCGTAGTGGGTGGATCGGCTATTCGAATCGGGTCTCGATCTCTCCCGGGAACAGGATCATCGATTACGCGTTCCATGGCGTCGCGGTCACTGGACGGCTCCTGGATCCCGAGGGCGTCCTTGTGGACGGTACCGTGGAGGCGACGCTCGAAGGGCCCAACCCATCGACGGGCTATGCCTTCGCGTATGCGGGAGCCTTTTCCTTCATGCTTCCTCCGGGAACCTACTCGTTCGAGCTCAGGTCATTCCGCGACCAGGACGCATTGGCGACGACGATTGTCCATTCCCTACCTGTTTCCGCCGATACGGCGCTCGATCTGCAGTTCGTCGGGGTTCCGGTGCAGGGAACGGTGCTCGGGATGGATGGCCAGCCGCTCCGGGGCGCTCTGGTCGATGCCTACCCGACGAGGACGTACACGGACAGCGGCGGCCACTACCGCCTGTTCACTCCCGCCGGCGTCCACGCCCTACGCTGCTATTCGCCCCAGGCCGGAGTATTGCCTCGGCTCGTGACGCTCGCGATCAGCGCGGCCATCACACTGAATTTCGATTTCAGGGGGAACCTGTACTGGTCCGGGCAGGTGCTGAATGCCAGCGATCAAACGCCGCTGGCCGGCTACTACGTGGTTGCGGATGTCCACGGGGCCGACAATCGCACGGCCGAGTACGAGACGGATGCGAATGGCCTCTTCCAGCTGCATGTGGAACCCAAGCTCTCCTACGACCTCGAGGTGTTCACGGACCCTTACCACGACTACATCCATGAGACTCCTCTGTACACCGCGGTATTTCGAGGAACGGCCGACACCACGTTCGTAGTGCAGGTGACGCCTCCACCCCCGTACAGCGCGCTCACACGCGCGCACCATCGCCCCTAGACCGCGCCGGATCGCGCCCGGCATTCACATTCTGGTATCCTTGACGGCGATGTCGCCCGAGACCGTCCGCCAACCGGCCGCTCTTCCCCCTCCGCAACCGGAATCCCGCTCGTCTCGTTCCGCAGCGTACGCCTCGGAGTGGCGCGCGAGCGGCCGGTGGCTGATCCTGGCCATCGGCGGCCTGGTTCTGCTGTACTGGCCCACCATCGGGTTCATGGAGCGGCTCTGGCGCTTCAACCGAAGCTACACGCACTGCTTCTTCGTCCTCCCGCTCGTCGGCTACATGGTCTGGATGAATCGAGGGCGCCTGGCTTCGATCCGTCCGAGACCGTCCGTCTGGGGACTGGCCGCCACCCTGGTCATGGGCATGGGGTGGTACGTGGCGCATGTCGGCGCCATCCTGATCGGGGAGCACCTGAGCCTGGTGGGCCTCTTCATCGCGCTCATCTGGGCGATTCTCGGTGGGACGGTCATCCGCGCGCTCGCGCTGCCGCTCACCCTTCTCTTTCTGGCGGTCCCGTTCGGGGAGGGCCTGTTTCCGATCCTGATCGCGATCGCCAGCAAGATCGCGCTCGCGGTCTTGCACGTTCAAGGCGTTCCCGTGGGATTCGACGGAACCTACATCCGCCTTCAAAACGGGGAATGGAAGATCACGGAGGCCTGCAGCGGACTCCGTTTCATCCTGAGCATCGTCACGGTCGGCGCCCTGTTTGCCTACACGACGTACAGCCGATGGTGGAAGCGGGTCGCTTTCATCGTGGGGAGCGTGGTCGCGGCCATACTCATGAACGGGCTCCGCGTGTGGATCCTCGTCATGGTCGGCCTGTATACGAACATGAAGTCCCCGCTCGTCAAGTCCCACATCGGGCTGGGGTGGGTCCTGTTCGCCATCATGGTCATCGCGCTCTTCGCGATCGGCCGGATCTGGTCGGATCCCGAAGACGTCGAGGATCGGCCATTGCCCAAGGAGCGCAAGCAGCACGGACCGCAACGTGCCGCGAACAGGGCGCTGATCGGCGTCCTCGCGATCGCGTTCATGGCTGCCTGGCCTCTTCTCGGCCGGGCCGTGGATCGCCCATCGGCGGACGATTCGCAGGTCGCCCTGAATGCGCCGAAGGACGCGGGGACCTGGGTGTCGATCGAGTCCATGCCGTGGGAGTGGGAGCCGCACTACGAAGGGGCCAGGGCCATGATGCGTCACGCCTACCAGGGGCCCACGCGGCCGGTCGGCATGTACGCGGCGCTCTTCCGCAACCAGCGCCAGGGGGAGGAGCTGGTGCGAACCCAGAACGGATTCCTGACTCCGTTCGCGGTGGCCTGGCGATACACGCCGGTCGTCCCACGCACCGTCCCGGGTCTGCCGTTTTCCGTCGAGCAGGTCGAGGGCCGGACCGAGGGCGCGCGCTTCCGCGCGTGGCGCTGGTACTGGGTCGGCGGGCAGTTCACCGCGGACGGGGGAGTCGTGAAGTTGCTCGAGCTCCGCTCCAAGCTCCTTCGTCGGCCCGACGACGCGATCGTTTTCGTGATCTACGCCCCCTTCGACCTCGAGCCGAGCGAGGCGGACGCCAGCCTGACCGCCTTCATCCAGGAGATGAAGCCCTCCCTCGACCAGATGGTCGCCGCCGCGACCCGGCGGTAGGGACCGGTCCTCGCCCGTAAGGCGTGCTACACTCCTGCCGTGGACCCGCGAACGCGGGATGGGGTAATGCGTTCCGGAGCTCTCACGATCCCCCCAGTCCAGACTCGGTTTAGGAGACCCATGACCCGCGCCTCGAGCCTGCTCGCCGTCCTTGCCGTCGTTGCCTTCCTCGGGGGCGTTCCGTCAGCCCAAGCTCAGTCGGGCACGACCTACTTCCCGGGTTCGCCCCAGCTCGCCCACGAAAATCGGGGTCCCCGCGACACCACCCTCACGGTGACCGTCTCGGCGCTCGCGCCTGGGGTCTACGCCGCCAAGATCAACTACGTCTGGACCGGCTGGGTGGAGCTCCCGGAGGGGATCCTCCTGGTCGACTCCGGCCTCGACAGCCGCACCGCCGCAGTCCTCGCCGACAGCATCCGGGCGCGATCGGGCGCGAAGCCGTTCAAGTACCTCGTGAACACGCACGCCCACGGGGACCACACCGGCGGGAACGCGTACTTCGTCGCGAAGGGCGCCACGGTCATGGCTCAGACACGCGCGGCCATCGAGATCGATGCCGAGGCCAAGAAGGCCGCCGAGAGCGATACCACCGGCCTCACGAAAGCGCCCTCGAAGCCGACCGTTCGCATCGACAAGCGCAAGGTGCTCGGGCCGGCGACGAGGAGCGTCGAGCTGATCTATCTCGGCAAGAGCGCGCATACGGACGGCGATTTGATCGTCTACCTGCCGAAGCAGAAGGTCCTCTTCGCGGGCGACCTCGTGTCGAACCGTTCGGTGCCGTGGCTCCTGGATCCCAAGTTCGACCGCCTCGGCTGGATCGCCTCCGTCGACTCCTTGAGGAGCAAGCGCTTCTCGTCGGTGACGACGCTCGTTCCCGGTCATGGCACCATGGACAAGCCCCTCCAGGAGATCGCCTACACGTGGCACTATCTGCACGATTCCTATGACCGCGCCGCCAAGATCGCCAATGACGGCACGAGCATCGCGGCCTTCAAGGATTGGGGCTTCCTCGGCCCTTACGAGGGGGATGAGTTCTACGTCGAGGTCAATTTCATGAACATGCGCCGCCTCTACAACGAGGCGAAAGGGATCAAGACGCCGGGACGCCCGGGGACGCGTGCCTACAAGTAGCCGCCGCGCCTCCGGCGGCGGGCTTCGTGCCGCCTGCGCCGCATGCGCCCTGCTGGCCGTGCTCCTCTCCGGCTGCGCGCGCGAAGCGCCTGACGTGCGCGAGGCTCGCCTCGCCGCCGAGCGCTATGTGGACGCCCTGGCGCACAAGGACCTTCAGCAGATCCGCGCCCGCTCCACCTGCGTCGCTTCCTACCAGTCGCTCCAAGGGGGGAACATCCTCCAGATCGGCGATATGCACCACGTGACGGTCGCCACCATCGATTCGCTCGGCCGCACGGCGGCGGAGGCGCACCGAAGCGCCGACTCGGCCTGGGGCTTCGCTCCCGATTCTCTCCGGGACCAACTCTCCAAGCGGGCGATGGCGATCGCGAGGCTCCACTTCGTCTACCGAAGCGCGCTTCGGGCGCTCCCGCTGTCCCGGCCCGACTCGCTCCTTGGATCCAACGCCGTGCTCGACACACGCACGGTGCGCGTGCGTGTGCGCTACGCCGGCGAAGCCGTGGGGCCCCGTGCGATCGACAGGGAGATGCTCCTCAGGCTCATCCGGGTCCCGGGCGGCCAGTGGATCGCCTTCTCGTTCTACAGCCTGGAGGACGACCCTCGTCCCGAGAGGGTTTGACCCCCGCCCGGCCGGGTGCTAGCCTTCGGCCGTGTCGCCCGACCTCTGCCCATTGCCGATGGCTCGGCAGTGGGCCTTCGTGTTTCTGAGGACCCCATGGTCATCACCCTGCGGCTCGATGCGACCCCGGAGCAGCGCCGCGCGATCGAATCGCGCCTGCGCGAGTCCGGGTTCCAGATCGTGCTCTCCCCGAACGGCTCGGCCGTAACCATGGCCGTGGTCGGGGAGGGGAGTTTGCCGCCGCTCGACGAGGTCCGGGCGATGCCCGGTGTCGCGACCGCCATCCGCATCCCCGAGCCCTTCAAGCTCGCCAGCCGCACCTTCCGCCAGGAGACGTCCGTCATCCGGATTGGCGACGTCGCGATCGGCGGCAAGGACGTCGTGCTCATGGCCGGCCCCTGCACCATCGAATCCGAAGAGCAGATGGTGAAGACCGCCGCCGCGGTGCGCGCGGCGGGCGCGCGCGTCATGCGGGGCGGCGCGTTCAAGCCCCGCACATCGCCCTATTCGTTCCAGGGGCTCGGCGAGGAGGGGCTCAAGCTCATGCGGCGCGTCGCCGACGCGCACGGGCTCCTCGTCATCTCCGAGATCATGGACAAGAGCCAGATCGCGCTCATGGACCGCTACGTCGACATCTTCCAGGTGGGCGCGCGGAACATGCAGAACTATCCGCTCCTGCGCGAGCTGGGGAGGGTGGAGCGGCCCGTCCTCGTGAAGCGCGGCCTCGCCGCCACCGTGGACGAGTGGCTCATGAGCGCGGAGTACGTCATGTCTGGCGGGAACGATCGCGTCATCGTGTGCGAGCGCGGCGTGCGCGCCTACGAGACCTACACGAGGAACACGCTCGACCTGAACGCCGTCGCCGTGGCCAAGGCGATCAGCCATCTTCCCGTGATCGTGGATCCGAGCCACGCGGCCGGCGTCCGGGACAAGGTGGTGCCGCTCGCGCGCGCCGCCATCGCGACCGGCGCGGACGGACTCCTGGTCGAGGTCCATCACGATCCGGAGCGGGCGATCTGCGACGGTCCTCAGTCCCTCTTCCCGCAGCAGTTCGAGGCCCTCGCGGCGCAGATCCGTCTGATCGCCGAGGCGGTCGGCCGCTCGCTCTGATGGCGGCCCAGGACCGCGGCCGCTCGGGGCGGACAGGGAAGGACACCCGCCGGAAGCCGGGTGGACGCGCCCCGCAGGGCCATGCCGCGGGCCCCGCGCGATCCCTGGTTCCACATTCCTGGATCTCGGGAATCGCGCTCGGCGCGCTCGCCCTCTACGCGCTCTACTGGGCGAGCCAGGTCTTCCGCTACCACACGATCGGAAACTACGCCGTCGAGACCGACTTCTACTGGAAGTACGGGCCCGCAGCGCGCGATCTTCTCCGCGGCGCCGTCGACATCGCGAACTACGATTCGAAGGGTTGGGGCTATCCGGCCGTCGTCGCGCTCCTCGCCCGAGCCGGGATGGAGGTCTTCCAGGCGGGGCAGCTGGTCGCGCTCCTCTCCGCGGTCGTGGCCGGATGGCTCGCCTACCGCCTCCACCGGAGCCTCCTCGGACCGGGCGTCGCGCTCGCGAGCCTCGGACTCCTGCTCGTGAATCCCACGTTCGTCGTGAACACGTACGAAGTGGGAACCGACATGTTTTTCTTCGCGGTGGTGCTCGCCTCCATGGCGCTCCTGCTCCGAAGCCGCGCCCCCAAAGCGTGGGCGGTCGCGCTCTCGGGACTCCTCGGCGGCTGGGCGTTCTCCACGCGCTACAACGGGCTCTTCCTCCTGGGTGGCGCTCTCGTCTACCTGTTCCTGATCGAGACGCCGCGCGGCCCCTGGGGACCACGGCTCCAGCGCGCGGCGCTGTGGACGGCGGGATTCGTGCTCGCGGCGCTGCCCTGGCTCTGGGTCAATGCGGCCCACACGGGGAATCCCCTCACGAACACGAACTACCTGAACGTCGGCTACGAGGTGTACGGGAAGGGGAACTGGGAGCAGTTCATGTACGGGAGCGATCGGAAGATCCACTCCATGGTCGATGTCGTGCGACTCGACCCCATGCTGTTCCTGGGCGCGATGCTCAAGAACGTGTTCGTGCACCTGAAGCAGGATCTGACCGAGCTCATGCCGCTCCTCTGGGGCGCTTGCGCTCTGATCGGGGGCCTCCTTCTCGCGACGCGCGAGCGGCCGGAGCGGCGGACGGCGGCCTACGCCGCATTCTGGGCGCTCTATTTCCTCACGCTCGTCCCGGTCTTCTACGGAACCCGCTTCTCGCTCCCGCTCGTCGCCTTCTACGGCCTCCTCGCCGCATGGCCTTTCGTCTCGCCATGGCTCGGCCGCTCCCTTCAGGCCGTGGAGGGATCGTTCCCGCTCCGGACCTTCCTCTTCCTCGCGCTCTGGGTGGGAGCGCTCTTCCACACGTATCAGGCGGTGGGGAATCCGCAAAATCCGGAAGGGCTGCGCGCGGGGCCGCACGAGATCGTGGACGCGGTGGGCTATCTCAAGACGCACGGAGCGGGAGAAGCCCTGCTCGCGAGGAAGCCGCACGCCGCGTTCCTCGCGAACATGCGCTTCGTCCCGATCCCGACCGTCGATTCACCCGCCGCGCTCCACGATGTCGCGGTGAAGGAGCGCGCCCGGTACCTCCTCATCTCGGCCGCGGAGATCCAGATGCGCGCCGCGCTCCGATCGTTCGCGACGGGGGAGGAGATCCCAGGGTTCCGCCGCGTGTACGACAGCCAGGGAGCGCTCGTCTACGAGGTCGTGCCGCTCGAGGCGGTGAGACCGTGAGACGGTTCGCGATTGGCGTTGTCATCATGACCTACGGCTGCGCGGGCGGGATTCCGTCGACCAAGGACAACCTCCCAGGGCAACCGAATCCTGATGCGGTCATCTCGTTCTCTCGCGCACAGAAGGGCGACACGCTCTGGGTGAGGTCTTGGAGCGCTGGATGCTTTGGTGTCTACGATCGCATCGAGATTACGATGCTCGGGCGCAAGCCAGACGTTGCCGGGGTCGTGTACGAGAGGGGAGCCGTCATACTCAAAACCGACACAAAGACCGTGAGTCTCGCCGCCTCGGATCGTGCTCGTTTGGATAGTCTGCTTGCCTCGTGCCGCACTGCGCCCGTGGGGGCTCTTGGAACAGGTGCTATGGGCATCGAGTTCTCGATGAGTCGTCATGGGCGAAGGCATCCACCGACGATGTTTCGCAGTCCTCGCCTACGATGGGGCGACTACGAGATTTTGTACTCCATCGCTGACCGTAAGGCCTTGTAGCCTTCGGGCACAAAACCTGGCACAGGCAAGGGGTGGAAGCAGGATCAGAAACCTGTTAAGCTGCGCGATCACAAGGTACGGGCGATTAGCTCAGTTGGTTAGAGTACCTGCTTGACATGCAGGGGGTCAGTGGTTCAAGTCCACTATCGCCCACCATCTTCACACGAAGGACATTCCCGACCGTGATTCGTATCGACGTCAATGGCCGTCAGCTCGAGGCGGAGCCCGGCTCCACCCTCGGCCAGATCTTCCACGAGCAGTACCAGGACGCGTTCAAGCTGGGCATCGCGGCCAGGCTGAACGGCCGCATCGTGGACTTCCACACACCCGTCCACGATTCCGGCAAGGCGGATCTCATCCCGGTGGACACGCCGGAGGGTCTCGCCGTGCTGCGCCACTCGACCGCGCACCTCATGGCGTCGGCCGTGGTGAAGCTCTTCCCGGGCACCAAGCTCGCGATCGGCCCCGCCATCGACGAAGGCTTCTATTACGACTTCCAGGCGCCCCGGCCGTTCCAGCCCGAGGATCTCGAGAAGATCGAGACCTCGATGCACGAGATCGCCGAGGAGAACCACATGTTCCAGCGCGGCGAGCTGTCGCGCCAGGACGCGCTCCAGAAGTTCGGAGCGGAAGGGGAGACCTTCAAGGTCGAGCTGATCGAAGGATTGCCCGATCCCAAGGTGAGCACCTACACCCACTCCTTCTTCACCGATCTCTGCCGCGGGCCCCACGTGCCGCGCACGAAGATGCTGAAGCACTTCAAGCTCCTCTCCGTGGCCGGCGCCTACTGGCGCGGCGACTCGAACCGCCCGATGCTCCAGCGGATCTACGGCACCGCGTTCCCGAGCAAGGACCGGCTGAAGGAGCACCTCCAACGCCTCGAGGAAGCGAAGCTTCGCGACCATCGCAAGGTGGGGCATGCGCTCGACCTCTACAGCGTGCAGGACATCGCCGGGGGCGGACTCATCTTCTGGCACCCGCACGGCGCCGCGATGCGGCGCGTGATCGAGGACTTCTGGAAGTCGGAGCACCTCCGCCGCGGCTACACCATCGTGAACACCCCGCACATCGCGCAGGCGGACCTCTGGCAGCGCTCGGGGCACACCAATTTCTATCGCGACAACATGTACTTCCTCGAGATCGACGAGCGGGAGTACGTGCTCAAGCCGATGAACTGCCCCTTCCACATCCTCATCTATCAGGCAAAGAAGCATTCGTACCGCGAGCTGCCGATCCGGATCGCGGAGCTGGGCACGGTCTATCGCTACGAGAAGTCGGGCGTGCTCCACGGCCTCGCCCGCGTGCGCGGCTTCACCCAGGACGACGCGCACCTCTTCTGCACCCGGGAGCAGGTGGAGCCCGAGCTCGAGAAGGTGCTCGCGTTCGCTCGATTCATGCTCGATACGTTCGGCTTCAAGGACTACAAGGTCGAGCTCTCCGTCCGCGATCCCAAGCGGAAGGAAGACTACATGGGCACCGACGAGGACTGGGAGCTGGCCGAGGGAGCGCTCGAGCGGGTCGTCCAGCGCGCGGGGATCATCTATCGCCGCGCCGAGGGAGAGGCCGTCTTCTACGGCCCGAAGATCGACATCAAGATCGAGGACGCGCTCGGCCGTCCGTGGCAGTGCTCCACCGTGCAGTTCGACTTCAACCTGCCGCGCCGGTTCGAAGTGAACTACGTCGGCTCGGACGGGCAGGAGCATCAGGTCTACATGATCCACCGGGCGCTCCTAGGCTCGCTGGAGCGCTTCTTCGCGACCCTGATCGAGCACTATGGCGGCGACTTCCCGGTCTGGATCTCGCCGGTCCAGGTCCAGCTCATCACGATCGCGGACGCCCAGATCCCGTACGCCGAGGAGATCCGGGCGATGCTCCTCGACCGGGGGATCCGGGTCGAAGCCGACCTCCGCGAGGAGAAGATGGGGGCCAAGATCCGGGACGCCGAGCTCCTCAAGATCCCCTACATGCTGGTCCTGGGGCGGCAGGAGGTGGAGAGCCGGGCGGTCTCCGTCAGGAGCCGGAAGAAGGGGAACGAGGGGTCGGTGCCGCTGGATCGCTTTGTGGAAAATCTCGTTGCGGAGATCGAGGCCAGAACGTAGACTGGCATCTCGTTTCACGTTCAAGCAGGAGCCGACGGCTTCTCACCCCGAGGCGCAACGCTACCGGGGTCAACGCGATAACGGTCCCGCGCCACCCGCGCGGTCCCTGGGCCGGTGAATCACGGGGCAGAGCCCTAGCCGGTCCGTCGCTTCCGCCGTCCCCTCCTGCCATTTCACCACTGTAGTCCGGGGCAGAGGAGGGTAGCCGATCGCCACCAGCAAAGAGATCCGCGTCAACGACCGCATCCGAATTCCATCGGTCCGCGTCATCGGGCCCGATGGGGAGCAGGTCGGAATCCTGAGCATCCGCGAAGCGCTGGCCTACGCGCAGGAGCGCCAGCTCGATCTCGTCGAGGTCTCGCCCACGGCCAAGCCGCCGGTGTGCCGGGTGATGGACTTCGGGAAGTTCAAGTACGAGCAGAACAAGAAGCAGCAGAAGGCGCGGCGCAAGCAGCACGTCACGCACCTCAAGGAAGTCAAGCTGCGGCCCAAGATCGAAGAGCACGACTACAACTTCAAGGTCGAGCACGGGCGCCGCTTCCTCGAGCTGCACGACAAGGTGAAGTTCACGGTGATGTTCCGTGGACGCGAGATGGCGCACCCCGAAGCAGGGACCAGGCTGCTCGAGAAGGTGATCAAGGACCTCGAGCTGGTTGGTCAGGTCGAGATCCCGGCGCGCATGGAAGGCCGGAGCATGGTGCTCCTCATGGTGCCGCGTCCCACGGCCGTCAAGCCCGCGGAGGTCAAGAAACCGGCCCCGGCCGGTGCGCCCGCGCCCAAGCCCGCAGCACCACGGGCCGAGACCGCAAAGATCGCGAAACCCTAGGAGTCGACGAATGCCCAAGATGAAGACGAACCGTGCGGCCGCGAAGCGATTCCGTCGCACCGGAACCGGAAAGTTGAAGCGCGCGCACGCATTCGCGCGGCATCACCTCGGGCTCAAGAGCCGGAAGCGCAAGCGGAAGCTCCACGCGTCCGCGATCACCGAGTCGACGGAACGCCGCCACCTGGCGAAGTGTCTACCCTATGGCGGCTGAGCCCTGACGGGCTCGCGCCGAACCTAAGAGGAACCTAGCCATGCCACGCACAAAGACGGTCGTTCCGGGCCGCAAGCGTCGCCGCAAGGTGATGATCGCGGTCAAGGGGAACCGAGGCGGCCGCCGCAAGCTCTACCAGACGGCCCGCGAAACCCTGATGCGGAGCCTGCAGTTCGCCTACCGCGATCGCCGCGCGAAGAAGCGCGAGTTCCGGAAGCTCTGGATCGTCCGGATCAATGCCGCCGCCCGCCACCACGGACTCTCGTACAACGCCTTCATTCGCGGCCTCAAGGTGGCCTCGGTGGAGATCGATCGCAAGGTCCTCGCGGATCTCGCGGTGCGCGACAGCGAGGCGTTCGCCCGGCTGGCCGAGGTCGCCAAGCAAGCCACCATCGCGGCCTGATCGGCCGCTCCAGTCCATGATCGAGCGCCTGGACGCCCTCCGCGCCGAAGGGGAGCGCGCGCTCGCCGACGCCGCGTCTCCCGCGGACCTCGAAGCGGCGCGCGTGCGTTTTCTCGGCCGGAAGAGCGAGCTGACCGGGATCCTTCGCGGGCTCAAAGATCTCACACCCGACGAGCGCACGCTCGTCGGGGCCCGCGCCAATCAGACCCGGGCCCGGCTCGAGGCGCTGCTCGCGGAGGCAGAGTCGCGGCTCCAGGCCGCATCCGCTCCCGCGTCCGCGCGCGACGTCACGCTTCCGGGACGCCGCCCGCCCCTGGGGCATCGCCATCTCATCCCGTCCGTCCTGCGCGAGCTCGAAGAGATCTTCCGCCGCATGGGCTTCGCGGTTGCCACGGGCCCCGACGTCGAGGACGACTGGCACAGCTTCGGCGCGCTCAACATGCCGAAGGGGCACCCCGCGCGCGCCGCCACCGACACGTTCTACCTCGAGGGCGACCGCATCGTCCTCCGGCCGCACACCTCCACCGTCCAGATCCGCGCGATGGAGGTCTCCAAACCGCCGCTTCGGATCATCAGCCCCGGGCGCGTCTACCGGAACGAGGCGGTGGATGCGACGCACCTCTTCGAGTTCCACCAGATCGAAGGGCTCTACGTGGACGAGAACGTCAGCATGGCCGACCTCAAGGGAACGCTCGATCGGTTCCTGAAGGAGTTCTTCGGCCCCAAGACGGAGCTGCGCTTCTGTCCTTCGTACTATCCGTTCGTCGAGCCTGGCGCCGTGGTCGACATCCGCTGCTTCTTCTGCGGCGGGAAGGGATGCCATGTGTGCGGCCCCTTGTCGGGCGGATGGCTCGAAGTGCTGGGCGCGGGGATGGTGCATCCGAACGTGTTCCGCGAGGTCGGATACGACCCGGAGCGCTGGACCGGGTTCGCCTTCGGCGCGGGTGTGGAGCGGCTCGTCATGCTCCGCCACGGCGTGCCCGATCTGCGCTACTTCTTCGCGAACGACATCCGCTTCCTGACCCAATTCTGAGGAGCGCGTGAAAGTCACCTGGAACTGGCTCGGCGACTGGGTCGATCTCGCGGGCACGCCGGAGGAGCTGGCCCAGCTCCTCGCCACGCGCGGGCTGCCGGTCGAATCGGTGGAGCGCGGCGTCACGTTCGATCCGGCGATCGTGGTCGGTCGTGTCGTGGACAAGGGGCAGCATCCCAATGCGGATCGCCTCAGCCTCTGCTCGGTCGACATCGGCGGCCCCGAGCGACTCTCCATCGTGTGCGGCGCGCCGAACGTGGCGGCGGGGCAGAAGGTCGCCGTCGCGCAGATCGGGAGCAAGCTCCCGGACGGCACCAAGCTTCGCAAGTCGAAGATCCGCGGCGTGGAGTCGGAAGGGATGATCTGCTCGGAGCGCGAGCTTGGATTGAGCGACGAGTCGCAGGGCATCTGGGTGCTTCCCGGGGATCCGCCCATCGGCGCTCCGCTCGCCTCGGTGGTGGGTGGCGGCGATCCCGTTCTCGATGTCGAGATCACGTCCAACCGCGCCGACTGCATGAGCGTGATCGGCCTCGCGCGCGAGATCGCGGCTGCGCGCGGCAGGAAGCTCAAGGCGGCCCGGCCGCTCACCGCGACCGGATCGGGCACGCTCCCGCCGGTCACGATCGAGAACCCGGCCGATTGCCCGCGCTACATGGCGCGCGTGGTCCGCGGGGTCAAGATCGGCCCGTCGCCGGACTGGCTCAAGAAGAGGCTCGAAGCGGCCGGTTTCCGCAGCATCAGCAACGTCGTCGACGCGACCAACTACGTTCTCCGCGAGCACGGACAGCCGATCCACGCGTTCGACGCCGCCAGGATCGGCGGGTTCGCGATCGTCGTGCGGCGTGCGAAGCCGGGCGAGAAGCTCACGCTCCTCGACGGACGCGAGATGGCGCTCGACGCGGGTCACCTCGTCATCGCCGACCGCTCGATCCCGATGGCCCTCGCCGGAGTGATGGGCGGGCTCGACTCGGGGGTCACCGACGCGACCGTCGACGTCGTGCTCGAGAGCGCCGTGTTCGATGCGGCGCTCACGCAGGCGACCGCGAAGTCGCTCGGAATCGCAACCGACGCCTCCGCGCGATTCATCGAGGGCGTCGATCCCGTCGGTGTGGAGCGCGCGCTCGACACGACGGCCCGCCTTCTCGCGGAGGTCGCGGGAGGGACGGTCACGCGCGAGAACGTGGATCAGTGGCCCGGCCGCAGGGAGCCTGTGCCGATTTCGCTGTCGCGCCGGAAGGTGGAGCGGCTTCTCGGCATTCCGCTCGACACCAGGGCCATCACGAGCGCGCTCGCCACGCTCGAGATCGAGCCCGCCGGGAGCTGGTCGTCGAAGGACGGGGACGAGGTCGCCCCGTTTCGCGCTCCGTCGTACCGGCACGACCTCGCGATCCAGGAGGACCTGATCGAAGAAGTGGGCCGGGCCGTCGGGTACGACGCCATTCCGCTTCGGCTCGTCGCGGCGCCATCGGGGCCGGATCTCGTCCGCACGGACGCGCTCGTCGCGGAGCGGCTGCTCGATCTATCGACCGGACTCGGCTTCCAGGAGGCGCTCACCAACGTCCTCGTCGGCGACATTCCCGCGGATGCTCGGGAAGGCGTCGGCGACGATCAGATCTGGGAGCTCCAGAACCCCATGAGCCGCGAGCTCAAGCACCTCCGCGTCGGGATCCTGCCCGGCCTGGTCGAGGCGGCCGGCCGAAATCTCAGGATGGGCGCTCTGGACGTGCGACTCGTGGAGGCGGGGAAGGTCTTCCTGTCCTCGCCACCGCCGCTCGGCACCGAGCGATACGAGGCGGGGCTCATCCTGGCCGGAACGCCCGACGAGTGGGACCGTCCGGAGGCGGACACCGACCGCTATCTGGAGCTCAAGGGGGCGGTTGAAGCGCTTCTTCAGGGCTTCGGCATTGACTCGTGTCGGACAGCAACCTACCATGGGCGAAACTGGAGTGAAGGGAGTGGCGCGTCGATGCGCGTCGGGAGCGAAACCGTGGCCCAGATGGGCGAGGTCGCCCCGTCGCTCAAGGCGTCCATGGGTCTGGATCGCCCGGCCTGGGCCGCGATCCTGGACGTCGCCGCAATCGAACGCGTCGCGCCCGCCGTCCGGCGCTACCGCGACATCCCGCGCTATCCGGCAGCCAAGCGGGACCTTGCGGTCGTCGTGCCTCGGGAGACGCAGCACGCGGAGCTCGAGGACGCGATCCGGAAGGCGGGGGGAGCCCTCCTCGACCGGGTCCGCCTCTTCGACGTGTTCGAGGGTCGGAGCATCGGCGAGGGCAAGAAGAGCATGGCGTACGCGCTCGAGTTCCGGTCCCCGGACCGTACCTTGTCGGATCGGGAGGCGGATGGGGCGGTGCAGTCGATCGTACGCGCGCTCGAGGCGCGTTTCGGCGCGGTGTTGCGCGGCGGACCCTCGGGGCGCACCGGAGACCTGACATGATGGCCGAGCTGGATCAACTGGAAGACCGGATTCACGCCGCGGTGGGGCTCCTCGAGAAGTACCGCGAGGAGAAGCGGCGGCTGGAGAGCGAGAACGGTGAGTTGAAGGAACGCGTCCACGCACTCGAGGTGGCCGCGGGGAAGCAGGCCGAAGACCTGAAGCCGAAGATCCAGGCTCTCGAGGATGAGCGCACGACGCTCCTCGACGAGCGGCGGGTCGTCGCGCGGAGGGTCGAGGAGATGATGTCCAAGCTGGATCAGCTCCACAAGGCGGTCCACGCTTGAAGGTGACGGTCCGACGGGAAGGCCCTCGGGGGCTCGGGCTGTCGTGGGAACGATCGATCTGAGGGATCGCGATGACAACCGAACCGAACACGCAGAGCGTGACGATCTTAGGCAGCGAGTACAAGATCCGCGGCGCCGATCCGGATTACATCCAGGTGGTGGCCGCCTACGTGGACGGCAAGATGCGGGATCTGGAAGGCCGCATTCCGCCCGGCACCCCGGCCAAGCTCGCGATCCTGACCTCGCTCAACATTGCGGACGAGCTCTTCCGCGAACGGGAAGAGCGCACGCGGCGTGACAACGAACTGAGGGAGCGGACCAAGGAATGGGGCCGCCTCCTCATGGAAGTAACTCGCGAGAGCTAGTCGATCCCCGACGACACAGACCCGGAACCCCGGAGGCGTATCGAAGAGCGTATCTCTACAACGGCTGGAAACGCACCCTGCCATGCTCGTGATGTGCCAGGCATTTTTGAGCCACAACTCGAAGGAAGGGAGCCGGAAGGTTCGGCGGAGTGATGGCCCGCTTCACGCGGGCGACGCAAACCCGGATCCAGGGCGCCCACCTGGATATTTCCAGGTTCAAAAGTCTCGCACCCACGGCATTGGCGGGGCGCTTTATTTCCAGGGGAGGCCGTCCTCATGACGCTCGCGCCATGGTTGATCATCCTGATCGCGCTCGCAGCGGCGCTCGTCGCCTTTTTCGGCGGCTGGATCGCCCACCGGCGGGTCGGTGAAGGAAAGCTCCTGAGCGCTGAGGAGCTGGCCAAGAAAGTCGTCCGCGAAGCCGAGCGGGAATCCGAAAACCTCAAGAAGAGCGCGCTCCTCGAGGCCAAGGACGAGTGGTTCCGGGAGAAGGCGAAGCTCGACCGCGAGGTCCAGGGGCAGAAGGCCGAGGTCCAGAAGGTGGAGCGAAGCCTTCACGAGCTCGAGTCGAACCTGAACCGCCGCGCCGAGGTGCTCGACAAGAAGGAGCGGGACCAGAAGCGCACGGACCGCGAGCTCGAGGTGAAGGGCGAGGCTCTCGCGGAGCGGGACAAGGACCTCGCGCGCATCCTGAACGAGCAGAACGTCCGGCTCCAGCGGATCAGCGGCATGACGATGGACGAGGCCAAGTCCCAGCTCATCGCCAACATGGAGAACGAGGCGCGCGCCGACGCCGCGCGGCGACTTCAAGAGATCCGCGAGGACACGATCCGGAACGCGGAGAAGGAAGCCCGCGAGATCATCACCCTCGCGATCCAGCGCACCGCCGCCGACCACTCCGCCGAGACCACCGTATCGGTGGTCCATCTTCCCAACGACGAGATGAAGGGGCGCATCATCGGCCGCGAGGGGCGGAACATCCGCGCCTTCGAGACAGCGACCGGCATCGACGTCATCATCGACGACACGCCCGAGGCCGTGATCCTCTCCGGCTTCGACCCGGTGCGGCGCGAGATCGCGAAGCGCTCGCTCACCCGCCTCGTGACCGACGGGCGCATCCACCCCGCGCGCATCGAGGAGATCGTCGCCAAGGTCCAGAAGGAAGTCGAGGAGCAGATCCTCGAGCTGGGCGAGGGGGCGGTGCTCGAGGTGGGCGTCCACTCGATGCATCCCGAGATCGTGAAGCTCCTGGGACGGCTCCAGTACCGGACCTCGTACGGACAGAACATCCTCCAGCACTCGAAGGAGGTGGCCTGGATCTGCGGGATCATGGCGGCCCAGCTCGGATTCGACGTGCAGCTGGCGAAGCGAGCGGGGCTCCTCCACGATCTCGGCAAGGCGGTGACGCACGAGGTGGAGGGGGCGCACGCGCAGATCTCCATGGACTTCGCCAAGAAGTACGGCGAGCCGGAGGAGGTCGTGAAGGCGGTGGGCTATCACCACCACGATCCCACGGCGGAGAACCTCTATGCGGTGCTCGTCATGGCGGCGGACGCCGTCTCGGGCGCGCGGCCGGGGGCGCGGCGCGAGAGCATCGAGAACTACGTGAAGCGGCTCGAGGCGCTCGAGAAGATCGCCGACAGCTTCCCGGGGGTGGAGAAGTCCTACGCCATCCAGGCGGGCCGCGAGGTGCGGATCATGGTCGAGCCGAAGAACGTCGACGACTCGCGCGCGGTGACGCTCGCGGCCGACGTCGCGCGGCGCGTCGAGCGGGAGCTCCAGTACCCGGGCCAGATCAAGGTGGTCGTGATCCGGGAGACCCGCGCCATGGAGTACGCCCGGTAGCCGGCGGGAGCGACATCCGACCGTGAACATCCTCTTCGTCGCCGACGTGTACGGCTCCCCGGGACGCCGCGCCGTCCGCGAGCTCCTGCCCGACATCGTCTCCTCCATGGGCATCGACTTCACCGTGGTCAACGTGGAGAACGCCGCCGCGGGGTTCGGCGTGACCAAGGACACGCTCGAGGAGATGAAGACGCTCGGCGTGGACGCCATGACGAGCGGGAATCACATCTGGGACCGACGCGAGTCCCTCCCGCTCCTCGACTCGGAGCCGCTCCTCCTTCGCCCGCACAACTATCCGCCAGGCGTGCCCGGAACGGGATCGCGCGTGTTCACGAGCCGGGAGGGAGTGAAGGTGGGGGTGCTCAACATGATGGGGCGCGTGTTCATGCGCGAGCTCCTCTGTCCGTTCCGCACCGCCGACCGCGAGATCGAGCGGCTGAAGGACGAAGGGGCCCGCGTCATTCTCGTCGACTTCCACGCCGAAGCCACCGCGGAGAAGGTCGCGCTCGGCTGGTACGTCGACGGCCGCGTCTCGGCCGTGCTCGGAACCCACACGCACATCCAGACCGCCGACGAGCGGATCCTTCCCGGCGGCACCGGCTACATCACCGACTGCGGCATGACCGGTCCTTTCGATTCCGTGATCGGAGTGAAGAAGGAGCAGGCGATCCAGAAGTTCCTCACGCTCCTGCCCACGCGCTTCGAGCCCGCGGGCGGGGATGTGCGCCTGAACGGCGTCCACCTGGACGTCGACGAAGCCACGGGCCTCTGCCGTCACATCGAGCGCATCCAGATCGCCCTTGAGCCGGCGGTGCGGCCGGCCACGGCGTGAGCGCCACGATGACCGCCGTCCGACTCGCCGGCGGGCCGCTCGCGGACGAGATCAAGGCGTCCGTGCGCGGGCGGTTCGAGCGGCTGCGCGCGAAGGGGATCGTGCCCGGGCTCGCGGTGGTGACGGTGGGGGAGCCTCCCGGCGGCAATCCCTACGTGCGGTCCAAGTGCCGCGCCGCGGAAGATCTCGGGGCGCAGGCCCACGTGACGCGGCTTCCGCACACCGCGTCCGAGGCCGAGGTCCGCGCCACGCTTCAAGAGCTGAGCGATCATCCCGCGTACCACGGCATCATCCTCCAGCTGCCGCTCCCGTCGTCGCTGCACGAGGAGCGGCATCTCGAGGACATCGCGCCCGTGAAGGACGTGGACGGCATCCATCCGATGAACGTGGGCCGCTGGGTCAGCGGGCTTCCGGCGCACCGGCCCGCGACGCCCTCCGGAATCGTGGAGCTCCTGCGCCGCCACGTCGGCGATCTCTCCGGCAAGCGGGTGTGCATCGTGGGAAGGAGCCGCATCGTCGGCCGGCCGCTCTCCGTGTTCCTCTCGGAGCGCGCGATCGGCATGAACGCCACGGTCACGCTGTGCCATTCGGCGTCCCGCGATCTCGCCTCGATCACGCGGGAGGCGGAGATCCTCGTCGTCGCCATGGGACGCCCGCGCGCCATCGGCGCCGCACACGTGCGCCCCGGAGCCGTCGTGGTCGACGTGGGAATCCACCCGATCGAGAACCCCACACCCGGCGGTCCGAAGTACCAGGGCGATGTCGACTACGAGGCCGTGAGCAAGGTCGCCTCCGCCGTCACCCCCGTTCCGGGCGGTGTGGGACCCCTCACGGTGGCGGTGCTCCTCCGCAATCTGGCCGACGCCGCGGAAGCGGCTGCGGAGCGCGCATGAGCCCGCGCATCGGCGCCGCGGAGATCGATTTCCACCAGGGGCAGCCGCGCGTCTACACGGTTCACGAGATCGCGCAGGCGATCAATCTGACGCTGGCGGATCACGGCGTCGTCTCCGTGCAGGGCGAGATCTCCAGTTTCAGGCGCCAGTCCAGCGGGCACATCTACTTCGAGCTGAAGGACGACAATGCCCGCCTTCGCGTCTCCTGGTTCCGGAACCGCATTCGCCAGTCCATCGACGGACTCGCGGACGGCGTCCAGGTCCAGGTCGACGGCAGGCTCGAGTTCTACGCGACGGGGGGCACGGTGTCCCTCATCGCGGACCGCGTATCGCCCGTGGGGCTCGGCGCGCTCCAGGCCCGCTTCGACGCGCTCAAGCGCGCGCTCGAGGCCGACGGACTCTTCCGCCAGGAGCGGAAGCGGCCGCTGCCTCGATATCCCAATCGGGTCGGCATCGTGACGTCCCCTTCCGGCGCCGCCGTTCGCGACATGCTCCGGATCCTCCGTCAGCGCGCCCCGTACGTCCGCGTGGTCGTGGCGCCGAGCGCGGTCCAGGGGGCGGGAGCCGCGTTCGAGATCGCGGCCGCGATCGCGCTCCTGAATGACTGGGGGAAGGTGGATGTGATCATTGCCGGACGGGGCGGCGGGTCGATCGAGGATCTCTGGGCGTTCAACGAGGAAGCCGTCGTCCGAGCGATCGCGGGATCGCGCATTCCGGTGATCTCGGCCGTGGGACACGAGACCGACGTCACGCTCGCAGATCTGGTCGCCGACCTCCGCGCGGCAACGCCGACGCACGCGGCCCAGGTCGTCGCTCCGAGCCGCGAGGACGTCTGTGCGGCCCTCGACCGGGTCGCGAAGCACGCGCGGGACCGCCTCGGGCGCGAGCTGCGCGAGGCGAGGGCGCATCTCGCGGGCATCCGCAATCACCACGCGCTCCGCGAGCCCGGTCACATGATCCGGAACAATCGCCGGCGTGTCGACGAGCTCACGGACTGTCTCGGGCGCGCTCTCGGCGACTGGGTCCTGAAGCGCCGCCGCCGCGTCGATCAGCAGACGGGCGTGCTCCGCGCCCATACACCGACCCGAACGCTCGAGCGGTCACGCGAGCGCCTCACCGGGCTCGCGGATCGCGTGCGGCGCTCGACGCTGGCTCAGGTCCAGCGGGACCGGACCGCCGTATCGGGAGCCGGCCGGCTCCTCGCTTCCTACGATCACCGCGGCGTGCTCCGGCGCGGCTACGCGCTCGTCTGGAACCCCGACCGGAAGCTCATCGCGCGCGGAGGCGCGCTCCGGCCCGGAGACGACGTCCTGGTCGAGTTCGCGGACGCCAAGGCCGAGGCCAGGATCGCGAGGGTGGATCGAAAGCCCGAGTCCCCAGAAGGAGGTGCTTCATGACGCCCAAAGCCAACGCACCGGCGCCGGACGATGCCGGCGCGATCACGTTCGAGCAGATGATGGGGCGGCTCCAGGACCTCGTCGACAAGCTCGAGGAAGGGCAGCTGAGCCTCGACGAATCGATCCGCTCGTTCGAGGAAGGGATGGCGCTGGTGAAGAAGTGCACCGAGGTGCTCGATCGGGCCGAGGAGCGGATCCAGAAGCTCACGCGGGATTCGTCGGGACGACCGATGACGAGCCCGCTCGACGGGGGCGAGGACGAGGCGGGAACGGGTGGCGACGAGCTCCCGTTTTGAGCGATACCTCGAGCGCGCCCGGCCCAAGATCGAGGCCGCGCTCGACCGGCTCCTTCCGTCCGCGTCCCGCGAGCCGAAGACGCTCCACCGCGCGATGCGCTACAGCGTGTTCGCGGGGGGGAAGCGCCTTCGCCCCGCGCTCTGCCTGCTCGCCTGCGAGTCCATCTCGGGCAAGAGCGCGCCCGCGCTCCCCGCGGCCGCTGCGCTCGAGATGATCCACACCTTCAGCCTGATCCATGACGATCTGCCGGGCATGGATGACGACGATCTCCGCCGCGGCCGTCCGACCAACCACAAGGTCTTCGGCGAGGGCATGGCGATCCTGGCGGGAGACGCCCTCCTCTCGCTCGCGTTCGAGACGCTCTCCCGGTCCCGGAATCTGAAGCGCGGCGCCAATCCGTGCGCGCTCCTCGAGACGGTCTGCATGGCGACGGGGCCGGAGGGAATGATCGGGGGCCAGGCCATGGACCTCCTCTTCGAGGGACGCCAGGTGCCGCTCCGGAGCGTCTATGCCATGCACCGGCGCAAGACAGGCGCTCTGCTCCACGGCTCGCTCAGGCTCGGCGCCCAGATCGGCGGCGCGAGCGCCGCGGAGCTCCGCGCCTTTCGGGCGTTCGGGGAGCGCGTCGGACTGGCGTTCCAGATCGGGGACGATCTCCTCAACGTTCGGTCCACGCGAAAAGAGCTCGGCAAGGCCACCGGCTCGGACCGCGCGCGCGGCAAGGCGACGGTGCCGGGGCGCGTGGGCCCGGAGCGCGCCGAGCGCGAGGCCGCCCGGCTCCTCCGCGAAGCCGCCGCCATCGCGCCCAAGCTCGGGCGCCGGCCGGAGGAGTTCGTCTCGATGACCGAGTTCCTGCTTCACAGGACTCACTAGCATGCCGATCTCGTCCAGTCCGCTCGTCCACGCCCTCGCCTGCGGGCTCCTGGTGCAGCTGAGCAAGGTGTTGACCTTCCTCCTGCGAGAGAAGAAAATCAACGTGCGGCGCCTCGTGGAGACGGGCGGCATGCCGAGCTCCCACGCGGCATCGGTGTGCGCGCTCAGCACTTGCGTGGGACTCCGCGAAGGGATCGGGTCGGTCCTGTTCCAGGTCGTCCTCTTCTTCAGCCTGATCGTCATGTACGATGCGGCCGGGCTGCGACGCGCCGCGGGGCGTCAGGCCACCCTCTTGAATCGAATTCTGCACGAGCACATACAGCTTCCGGGACCGCCCCACGAACGCCTTCGCGAGCTTCTGGGGCACACGCCCATCGAGGTCCTGGTCGGGGCCGTGATCGGCATCCTGTTCTCGCTCGCCATCTACCGTTCTCCGGGAGGCATGTGAGCACCGACTACCTGTCCCAAGTTCACGGTCCGGACGACCTGAAGCGGCTCCCGACCGACGCGCTCCCCGCGCTCGCGGCCGAGATGCGGGAGCGCATCATCCAGGTCGTGTCGCGCACCGGCGGGCACCTGGCGCCAAGCCTCGGCACCGTCGAGCTGACGATCGCGCTCCACTACGTCTACGACACCCCCCGCGACGTGCTGATCTGGGACGTGGGGCATCAAGCGTACGGGCACAAGATCCTGACCGGGCGGAACGAGCGCTTCGACACGCTCCGTCAGGAGGCGGGCCTCTCCGGCTTCCCGCGCCGCGTCGAGAGCGAATTCGACCCCTTCGGCACCGCGCACGCCTCGACGTCGATCTCCGCCGCGCTCGGATTCGCCTGCGCGCGCGACCTGCGCGGCGACAAGAACCGCGTGATCGCCGTGGTCGGCGACGGCGCACTCACGGGCGGCCTCGCCTACGAAGGGCTGAACCAGGCCGGCGTGCTGGGGAGCGACATCCTCGTCGTGCTGAACGACAACTCCATGTCCATCTCGCCCAACGTCGGCGCGATCGCGCGCTACCTGACGCGGCTCTCGTCGTCGCCCACGTACCGCCGGTTCGAGAGCGACGTCTGGGATCTCCTCGGCAAGCTCCCGGCGGGACGGAAGGCACGCCGGCTCGTCGGGCGGGTCAAGGAAGGCATGAAGAACCTCATGGTCCCGAACATCCTGTTCGAGGAGCTGGGGTTCAAGTACTACGGCCCGGTGGATGGCCACGATCTGGGCGAGCTGGTCGAGCTCCTGCGCCAGCTCAAGGACGTGAAGGGCCCGGTGCTCCTCCACGCGCTCACGCGGAAGGGGAAGGGCTACAAGTACTCGGAGGACGATTCGCGCAAGTTCCACGGCGTCGCTTCGTTCGACAAGCTGACCGGTGCGAGCGCGAAGAAGGCAGGCGGCAGCGCACCGACGTACATGGAAATCTATGGCCAGACGATGATCGACCTCGCGAGCGCCGACCGCTCCATCGTGGCGATCACGGCCGCCATGACCGACGGCACCGGGCTCGCCAAGTACGCGACCACCTTGCCCGCCCAGTTCCACGACGTGGGCATCGCCGAGCAGCACGGCACCTGCTTCGCGGCTGGGCTCGCCGCCGCGGGCATGAAGCCCTTCGTCACCATCTACTCGACGTTCCTCCAGCGCGCGTACGACCAGATCGTGCACGACGTGATCGTCCAGAACCTCCCGGTCCGCTTCGCGCTCGACCGGGCGGGCTTCGTGGGCGAGGACGGCGCGACGCACCACGGGCTCTTCGACATCGCGTATCTGCGCTGCCTTCCGAACATGGTCCTGATGGCCCCGAAGGACGAGAACGAGCTACGACACATGCTCGCGACCATGGCGAGCTACTCCGCCGGACCCATCGCCGTGCGCTACCCGCGCGGCAGCGGTCCCGGCGCCGTGCTCGATTCCAAGCTCACACCGCTGCCCATCGGTGAAGGGGAGCTCCTCCGGAACGGAGGCGATCTTCTCCTCGTCGCGTACGGGACGATGGTTCCGGCCGCGGAGAAGGCCGCGCAGCTCCTCGAGGCCCGCGGGATCAAGGCCGCGATCATCAACGCCCGCTTCGCCAAGCCGCTCGACGAGCGGTTGATCCTCGAGTGGGCGCGTCGCGTGCCGCGCGTCGCCACGCTCGAGGAAGGCGCGCTCGCCGGAGGCTTCGGCGACGCGGTTCTCGAATTCCTCACCACCCAGGGCATCGAAGGTCTGCGCCTCCGCCGGTTTGGCGTGTCCGACCGGCTCTACGACCACGCGACCCGCGACGCGCTCCTTCGCGCCGCCGGACTCGACGCCGAGACGCTCGCCGCGGAGCTGGAACAGTTCGCTCGCGGCGACTCCCGATCCACACCGGAACCCATCGCCCCCGCCGTCACGCGCGCATGACCCGCCCGCCCCGCCACGTGGGGATCTTTGGGAATCGGGACAAGGCGGAGGTGCGCGCGCTCGTGCCCGCGCTCGCGCGGTGGATCCAGAAGAAGGGGATCAAGGTCTCCGCGGAGTCGGGAGTGACGCGGGGGCGCGGCCTCTCCCTCGCGTCGCTCGTGAAGAAGGTCGACGTCCTCCTCGTGCTCGGCGGGGACGGCACGATGCTCCATGCCGCACGTGCGGCTTCCCAGGCGGGCGTGCCGATCTTCGGGATCAACATGGGCGGGCTCGGCTTCCTCACCGAGACGAGCGACGACGAGATCTACCCGGCCCTCGAGCGGCTGTTCCGGGGAGACGTGCACACGGAGCGGCGCCTCATGGTGGAAGCACGCGTGAAGTCGCGGAGCGGCCGCACATGGTCCGGGGTGGGGTTGAACGACGCCGTGATCCACGCTCGGGACCGGTCGCGCGTCGTGGCCATCGACGTGCGCGTGGGGCCGACGCCGATCGGAACGCTGGTCGCGGATGGACTCATCGTCGCGACCCCCACCGGCTCGACCGCGTACTCGCTCTCGGCGGGAGGGCCCATCGTCGGGCCCACCATCGAAGCGCTCATCGCCACGCCGATCAGCCCGCACACGTTCGCCTTCCGCCCCTTGCTGGTCCCCGTGGGGGAGACGGTGGTCGCGCGCGTGCGAGCGGGACACGCTCCCGCCGCGGTCACGGTCGACGGCCAGCAGTCGCGGCCGCTCTCGTTCGATGACGAGGTGACCTTCCGCCGCGCGAAGGCGCACGTCGACCTCCTCGTGCTCGAGCGTGGCACGTTCTACGAAGTGCTCCGGACCAAGCTCGCCTGGGCGGAGCTCCCGCGCACCCGCGCGGCGCGGAGGTGACCGGGTGCTCTCCTGGCTCTCCATCCAGGGGCTCGCCCTCGTCGACTCCGTCGAGCTCGCGCTCGATCCCGGCCTCAACATCCTGACCGGCGAGACCGGGGCGGGGAAATCGCTCGTCCTGGGATCGATCGGGCTCCTGCTCGGGGAGCGCGCCGATGCCACCTGGCTGCGCGCGGGCGAGACGCGCGGATCCGTCGAGGCCGTGTTCGACCTCGGCGGCAGGCCCGATCTCCTCGAGTCCCTGGCCGAGCTGGGATGGGAGACCGAGGAGGGCCGGCTCCTCCTGCGCCGTGAGATCCAGGCCGAAGGCAAAGGGCGGGCGTTCGTGAACGGTCGCGCCGCGCTCCTCGCGCAGCTCAAAGCGATCGGCGACCGGCTCGTCGACCTGCACGGACAGCACGAGCACCAGCAGCTCCTCGATCCCGCGCGTCAGACCGACTTCTTCGACGGCTGGGCCGGGCTCCTCGGTGAGCGCCGAGCGCTGGAAGAGGAGCGCGCGGCGATCGTCGAGGAGCGCGCCACCCTGCGCGCCGCGCGCGAGCGGTGGGAGCGGGAGCGCGAGGCCGAGGGGACCGATCGCGAGGACTTCGAGGAGCTCGAGCGGGCGGCGCTCGATCCGGACGAGGAACAGAGGCTGAAGGAAGACCGGGAGCGGCTCGTGCATCGCGAGCGGCTCCTCCGCGCGCTCAGCGAGGCGCGCCGCGCGGCCGCGGACGACGAGGAGGGCGCGCTCGCCGCGGTTGGGCGGGCCGTCCGCGCCCTTCGCGGGGCGGCGGCGCTCGACGCCGCGATCCACGACGTGGCGTCCGAGGCGGAGCGGCTCCAGGGCGAGCTCGCGGAGCTGGGGAGCCGCCTGGAGCGCGAGGAGGAGCGCCTGGTCGACGGCGTTTTCGATCCCGAGGCGATCGAGGCGCGGCTCGACCTCATCCACCGCCTGAAGCGGCGCCACCGGACCGACCTGCCGGGCCTCGTGGCGCTCCGGGAGGAGCTCCGGGCCAAGGTGCGCTCGTTCGATCCCTCCGGGCGCGAGCTCGACAAGGCGGAGCGCTCGCACGACGAGCGGCTGCAGGCGTTCGAGCGGAGGCTCGACGCGCTCCTCGCGCATCGGAGCGATCGCTACGCCGCGTTCGAGTCGGATGTCGGGGCGAGGCTCAGGAAGCTCGGCTTCAACCGCTCCGCGCTTCGGGTGCGCCCCGCGGACTCGGGGCGTGCGGTCGTTGACCCCGCGCCGATCCCGCACCTAGAATTCGCGTTCCAGCCGAACCCCGGCGAAGGGGAGCGACCCCTTCGCAAGATCGCGTCGGGCGGGGAGCTATCCCGGGTCATGCTCGCCCTGAAGTCGCTCATGGCGGAGCGCGACCAGGTCGCGGTTCTTGTCTTCGACGAGGTGGATCAGGGGATCGGGGGCGCGGTGGGCGAGGAGGTGGGGCGTCTGCTCGAAGCCCTCGGGCAGCGCCGGCAGGTGCTCTGCATCACGCACCTTCCGCTCATCGCGGCCCACGGCGCGCGCCACTTCGAGGTGGCCAAGTCGGTCCAGGCCAAGCGCACCCGCGTTTCGGTGCGGGCGCTCGAGCCCAAGGAGCGCGTGGAGGAGCTGGCCCGCCTCCTCGCCGGAGATCGCGCCACCGAAACCACACGGACCCAAGCACGGGAGCTCCTCGTGGCCGCCGCGCAGGGCGGCCGGGAGACCAGGAAGGAGCCGCGGCGCGCCGCGGCACGACGAGCATGATCCGTCCCAGCCTCGACGACTACCGGCGCCTCGCGCGCGACCACAACCTGATCCCGGTCACGCGCGAGATCCTCGCCGACTTCGACACGCCCGTCTCCGCGTTCGTGAAGCTGAACCGCGGCGACGCGTCGTTCCTGCTCGAGAGCCTCGAGGGGGGCGAGACCTGGGGACGCTATTCCATCCTCGGCTTCCGCCCCTCGGTGGAGTTCCGCTCCAGCGGCACCAAGGTCGAGATCCGGCGCGGCGAGCGCACCGAGCGGACGGAGCGCGAGGATCCGCTCGGCGCGCTTCAGGAGCTGATCGCGGAATTCCGCGCCGCCCCCGTTCCGGATCTCCCTCCGTTCAGCGGAGGCGCGGTCGGGATGGTCGGCTACGACTACGTGCGCTTCCTCGAGCGGCTGCCGTCCCGGCTGACCGCGGACCGCGACGTTCCCGACCTCCAGTTCGTCTTCCCGGACGTCGTGCTCGTGTTCGACAACTTCCGCCACCGGCTTCAAGTCGTCGTCAACAGCCGTCCCGGCTCGGCGCCCGACCGCGCGTACTCCGAAGCGGGCGCCGTGATCGAGGAGATGATCGCCCGGCTCGCGGCCCCGATGCCGAGCCCGGCCCCGGGACCCCATCCGAACGGCGACGTGCGCTTCCGGAGCACGATGGGGGAGGATGCCTACAAGAAGGCGGTCGTGAAGGCCAAGGAGCACATTCGCGCGGGGGACGTGGTCCAGGTCGTCCTGGCGCATCACCTCGAGGCGGACGTCCCGGTGGCGCCGCTCGACGTCTACCGCGCCCTGCGCGTGCTCAATCCGTCGCCCTACATGTTCTACCTGCGCTTCGCCGACCGCTCCGTCGCTGGATCGTCGCCGGAGATCCTGGTCCGGGTCCACGGGGACCGCGTCACGCTCCGTCCGATCGCGGGCACGCGTCGCCGGGGAGCCACGCGGGGCGAGGACGCGGCGCTCGAGCATGAGCTCAAGGAAAGCGAGAAGGATCGAGCGGAACATGTCATGCTGGTTGATCTTGGGCGGAACGATGTCGGGCGGATCGCGGCCATCGGATCGGTCCGGACGACCGAGTTCCTGACGCTCGAACGCTACTCGCACGTGATGCACCTGGTGAGCCACGTGGAAGGGCGCCTTCGAAACGGCCTCGGAGCGTTCGACGTGCTCCGGGCCTGTTTCCCGGCGGGCACCGTCAGCGGGGCGCCGAAGAAGCGCGCCATGGAGATCATCGAGTCGCTCGAGACCACCCGCCGCGGCGCGTACGCCGGCGCGATGGGGTACATCGACTTCCAGGGGAACGCCGACTTCTGCATCACCATCCGCACCGCGATCATCGATGGCGGCCGGGTCCGGTGCGGTGTCGGCGCCGGCATCGTGGCGGATTCCGATCCCGACGAGGAGTGGGCGGAGACCTGCAACAAGGCGAAGGCGGTGGAGGAGGCGGTCCGCCTCGCCGCACGGGGACTCGAAACATGATCCTGATGATCGACAACTACGATTCCTTCACCTGGAACCTCGTCCAGTACCTGGGCGAGCTCGGCGACACGCCCGTCGTGAAGCGGAACGATGCGATCACGCCGGACGAGATCGCGGCCATGAAGCCGCGCGCGATCGTGATCTCCCCGGGCCCGGGACGGCCCGACGATGCGGGAGTGAGCAAGGACGTGATCCGGCGCTTCTCCGGATCGGTTCCCATCCTCGGCGTCTGCCTCGGCCACCAGTGCATCGGCGAGGTGTTCGGCGGGCGCGTGGTGCAAGCCGAGCGACTCGTGCACGGGAAGACGTCCGCCATCATCCACACAGGGCGCGGGCTCTTCCTCGACGTCGACAATCCCTTCCAGGCGACCCGCTACCATTCGCTCATCGTCGCGCGCGAGGGGCTTCCGGACGCGCTCCAGGTCATGGCCTGGACACCGGAGAACGAGATCATGGCCCTCCGCCATCGCGAGCACGAGACCTGGGGCGTCCAGTTCCATCCCGAGTCGATCCTGACGACGTCGGGGAAGGACATCCTCCGAAACTTCCTCCTCAGCCTGCCCGCGCCAGCCACAGCGGCACGATGATCCGGGAGCTCCTCCCGCGGCTCGTCCGCGGCGAACGGCTCGCGCGCGAGGAGGCCGCCGCCGCGATCCGGTCGATCATGCGGGGCGGCGAGGACCCCGAGCTGGTCGGGGCCTTCCTCATGGCGCTCGCGCAGCGCGGTGAGACCGCCGAGGAGCTGGCCGGCGGCGCGGAGGCGCTGCGGTCCGAGGCGGTCCCGTTTCCGGGCGAGGGTCCCTTCCTCGACACCTGCGGAACGGGCGGGGACGGCACCCACACCTACAACATCTCGACGGTGGTCGGATTGATCGCGGCGGCCGCGGGGCAGCGCGTGGCCAAGCACGGGAACCGGTCGGTCTCGAGCCGCTGTGGCAGCGCGGACGTGCTCGAGGTCCTGGGCGCCCGCGTGGATCTCGGTCCCGAGGGCGCGGTCCGCGCGCTGGAAGAGACGGGCTTCTGCTTTCTCTACGCGCCTCGCTTCCATCCGTCGATGAAGCAGGTGGCCGGGATTCGAAGGTCGCTCGGCGTCCGCACGCTCTTCAACTGGGTCGGGCCGCTCGCGAATCCGGCCGGCGCGACGCACCAGCTCCTCGGCGTCTCCGATCGGGCGCGCGTCGACGTGGTGGCGCGCGTGCTCGCCGCGCTCGGAGCCGAGCGCGCGCTGGTCGTGCACGGAGCGGGCGGGCTCGACGAGCTCTCGCTCGAGCGGGGGAATCACGCGGTCTGGGTGGAGCGCGGCCGGGAGCCGCGCGAGATCACCCTGGAGGCGGATGCGATCGGCCTTCTCGAGGCGCCCGTGGGAGCGCTGGAAGGCGGAACGCCGGAGGCGAACGCGGGGCACGTTCGCGCCGTGCTCGGCGGACGGCCCGGCGCGCGGCGGGATGCGGCGATCCTGAACGCGGCGGCGGCGCTCTGGGTCGCGGGCGCGGCGGACTCTCTCGAGGAGGGAGCGGTCAAGGCCCGCGAGGCGCTCGACTCCGGCGCCGCCCTCCGCGTGCTCGAGCGGTACATCGCCTTGTCCCAAGAGCTCGGAGAACGCTGAGTGGATTTCCTCCAGACGATCGCGGGTGAGCGCCTGGCCCGAGTCCGCGACGACGAGCGCCGGATCTCGACGCTCGAGCTCCGGGCGCAAGCCGAGGCGATGGACGCTCGCGCGGACACGTTCGCGCCGGCGCTCCGGAGGCCGGCGGGCGCCCCGCTTCGGGTCATCGCGGAGGTGAAGCGGCAGTCGCCGAGCGCCGGGATGATCCGCGAGACGTACGATCCGGTCTCGATCGCGGCGTCCTATGAAGACGCGGGCGCCTCGGCGATCTCCGTGCTCACCGAGCCGGGCCGCTTTCTCGGATCGATCGACGACCTGGCCCGCGTGCGGGAACGGGTGACGGTGCCCGTCCTCCTCAAGGACTTCGTCGTGCACGAGCGGCAGATCTACGAGGCGCGCGTCCGGGGAGCCGACGCGGCCCTCCTCATCGTGGCGATGTTGAGCCCGGGGCAGCTTCGCGACTATGCTGCGGTCATGAAGGCCATCCATCTCGAGCCGCTGGTCGAGATCCTGGACGACCGGGACCTGGATCGGGCGCTCGCGCTCGACGCGCCGGTGCTCGGCGTGAACAACCGGGACCTCCGGACGCTCACCATGCGCCGCGGCTGGGCTGAAGGGTTGATCCGCGAGATCCCTCCGGACCGGGTGCGCGTCGGCGAGAGCGGCTATTCGAAGCGCGCGGAGATCGAGGCGCTCGAGCGGGCCGGGGGGGACGCGGCGCTCGTGGGGGAGAGCCTCCTCAAGGACGGCGATCCCGCCGGCGCGCTTCGACGTCTCCTCGGGCGCGAGGAGATCGCCCCATGAGAACGCGCATCAAGATCTGCGGCATCACCCGCCCCGACGATGGTCTCGCCGCGCTCACGGCCGGCGCCGATTACCTCGGCTTCATCCTCACCGAGAGCCCGCGCCGACTCACGCTCGACCAGGCGCGAACGCTCCGGCGCGCGCTCCCGCCCGAGGCGCAGGTGGTCGGCGTCTTCGCGGAAGAGCCGCCCGAGATCGTCTCGACCTTCGCGCGCGAGCTCTCGCTCTTCGCGGTGCAGGTCGCGGGCTGGGGCGACGCCGCACCGGATGCCGCGGGGACCGCGGAGATCTGGCACGTGCTGCGCGCGGCGGAGCTGCCCGATCCCGTGACGCTCCCGATGGTGCCGCTCCGGACCTACGTGCTCGACGCGCACGACCAGAAGCTCCCGGGCGGAACGGGGAAGCGCGCCGACTGGGAATGGGCGCGCCGCTCCATCGAAGTCGGACGCCGCCTCATCGTCGCCGGCGGGCTCGAGGCGGGCAACGTCGGCCCGCTCGTCCGGGACATCCGTCCGTTCGGTGTGGATGCCTCGAGCAGGCTCGAGTCCGCTCCGGGACGGAAGGACGCGGGCAAGGTGCGCGCCTTCATCGACGCGGTCCACTCCGCCGATCACGACCGCCCCAAGCGGTCCTGACGTGACCCCCGCGCGCGAGGGGCGCTTCGGCGCGTTCGGCGGCATCTATGTCCCCGAGACCCTCCTCACCCCCGTGCTGGAGCTCGCGGCCGCGTACGACGCGGCCCGGCGCGATCCCTCGTTCACGGCCGAGCTGGCGCGGGAGCTTCGCGACTTCGCCGGTCGTCCCACGCCGCTCACGCTCGCATCCCGGTTCGCCGACGCCTGCGGGCTCGAGCGCGTCCACCTGAAGCGCGAGGACCTCCTCCACACCGGCGCGCACAAGATCAACAACGCGATCGGCCAGGCGCTCCTCGTGCGGCGCATGGGGAAGACCCGCGTGGTCGCGGAGACCGGCGCCGGGCAGCACGGCGTGGCGAGCGCGACGGCGTGCGCCCGCTACGGGCTCGAGTGCGTCGTCTACATGGGCGAGGTCGACATGGAGCGCCAGCGCCCCAACGTGGAGCGAATGCGGCTTCTCGGGGCGGAGGTGCGCGGCGTCGCGTCCGGGAGCCGGACGCTCAAGGACGCGATCAACGAAGCCATGCGCGACTGGTCGGCGTCGGTCCGGACGACGCATTACCTCCTCGGCTCGGTCCTCGGGCCGCATCCCTATCCGACGATGGTGCGCGATTTCCACTCGGTGATCGGGAGGGAGGCGCGGGAGCAGTTCCTGGCGGCGGAGGACCGGCTGCCCGATCGTCTCGTCGCCTGCGTGGGGGGAGGGAGCAACTCGATCGGACTCTTCCACGCGTTCCTGGGCGATGCCTCCGTCGCGATGGTCGGCGTGGAGGCAGGGGGCGAGGGAATCGCCACCGGCCGCCACGCGGCGCGCTTCGCCGAGCCCAGGGCCGGTGTGCTCCACGGCACGCGCTCGCTCGTGCTCCAGGACGAGGCGGGGCAGGTGAGGGAGACGCACTCCGTGTCGGCGGGGCTCGACTACCCCGCGGTCGGACCGGAGCACGCCGCGCTCGGCGCCGCGGGGCGCGTGCGCTACGACAGCGCGACCGATGCCGAGGCGCTGAGCGCGTTCGACCTCCTCGCGCGCACGGAGGGCATCCTTCCCGCGCTCGAGTCTTCGCACGCACTCGCCTGGGTGATGCGCGAGGGGCGCGCCGGCCGGATCCGGCGCGAGGAGCGCATCCTCGTCAATCTCTCGGGGCGCGGCGACAAGGATCTCGGGGTCGTGATGGCGGCGCGGCGAGGCTGACCGGGTTCTACCAGGGAATGTCGTGCTCGACGGGGATCGTGACGCGGCTCGCGTCTTCGCCCCGCTGCAGCATCTGGAGCACCGTGCGCGCTTCGGAATCGCCCGGACGGAGCGCGAGGAGCCGCGTCGCGAACCGGATCGTCGCGGCCGGATAGCGGCTCAGCGCGAGCTGGCGCAGCACGCTCCGGATCGCCTCGGCGTCGCTGGCCCCGAGGCCGACCGCGTCCAGGATCGCGGCATCCAGGTCGAGGCTCGACGGGATCGAAGCGACCTCGTAGACGATCGCGATCGCGTCGTTCCGGTTGAACCGGGGCGTGTCCTCGAGGATGCGGTCGGCCTCCGCCTTCCGACCGGCCGCGAGGAGAAGGGCGCCGGCGAGCCTTCGGTTGTACGCAGCCTCCCACTCTTCGCCGGTCTTCATGCGAAGCAGAAGCTCCACGGCGCGGTCCGTTTGCCCTGAGCCGGCCAGACCCCGCGCGTAGGCACGGAGCGTGGTCCGGTACCCCGACGAGTCCGGCATTCCACTCGGGGTCACGCCGAGAGTCGCCGGATCGATCGCGTACACCGATAGCTCCTGCGACACCCACGCGAGAATCTCGGGGGTGCGGCCCGCGGTGAGCCGTTCCGGGTACATCGTGTCGAGCTTCGGATTGCGGTACCAGATCCGAGCTACCTGCAACCGGATCAGATGGAGCGCGAGGTCGCGATCGTCGGGCGCCTGGACCGAGACGAGGAGCCGTGTCGGCCCCTCGATCCGGGGGAGAACCTGACGGAAGCTATGCTCGAGCTTCGCCAACCGGTCCGACGGCCCCTTGAGCGTCCGCTCCGTCGGAACGCTCGGGCCGAGATCCATGCCGCGGCAAGCGAACCCCATTCCGAGGAACGCGACCGTGAGCGCGGCCGCGAGGATCCGCGGCGCGCGCGCCAGGCCGAGACCGATCGCGAGCGACGTGCCGATGCCCGCGAGAACGGCGTAGTAGGGGGACAGGATCTTCACGAGCCCGGCCACGACCACGATGGCGGGGAGCGTGAGGAGCGCGGCCAGGAGGAGGATGCGGCCGACGGATACGTTCGCAGTCGAGTCCGTCGAGCCCGACCTCCATGCCATCCAGATTCCGAGCGCGAGCACGCCGATCGCGAACGGAAGGACCATGTCCAGCTCGACCGGCCACGCAACCTGCGCGCCCTGGATCGGCACGTTCACGAGCGTGCGCCCGACCTTCGCCATGGAGCCCGCGAGGTCCGCACGAGCCGCGCTCAGGTACGCCACGGCGGGATCGCTGCTCTCGAAGCGGTGGGTCAGGAGGCCTCGGATCCCGGGGTGCACGGCGCCCCAGACGACAACCAGAAGGCCGTAGGCGACCGCGGGCACGACCGCGGAGCGCGCGGGCGCGCGGCCGCTGAGCGGCCGGATGAGCGCGATCGCGGAAACCAGTGCCACCGCGGTCTCTTTCGAGAGAAGCGCGAGCGCCGTCGCCAGGAGCGCGAGCGGCGTCCGCCCCGATAGCTCGAGGTGGAGCGCGGCGAGCGCGAACACGATCGCGAAGAGATCCTGGTCGCAGCTCACCCAGCCCACGAGGGCCGGGGCCGCACCGAGACATGCGAACGCCGTTCCGGCGAAAAAGCCGGCCCGACGACCCATCAGGCGCGCGCCGAGCAGGGCGACGAGAGCGGCGGCGAGCGCCAAGAGAAGCGCGTTCACCATGTGCGCGACGACTGGGTTCGTCGGAGCCACCGCGTACAGAAACCCGAAGTACGCCTCTCGCGACAGGGGCCGCCAGAAGAGCGCCTGGGGGTCGGGAAGGAGTTGACGCAGGTTGAAAACCTGCCCGCGCCCCAGGAAGTCGTAGTCGTCGAAGAGGTAGCTGAGCGTCAGCGCGGGAAAGGCGAGGACCGCGGCGAGTGCGGCAGGAACGCCCCAGGTGGGCCAGGATGCGAGCGGACCACCTGGGGATGGATTGGCCTGCGGAGCCATGCTCCGCCCAACAGAGTGGCGCTTCGATTGCGAGCCACGGGTCTTGGAATCGGGCACGGCGCGAACTATACCGCCAAAACGGGGCCCATGTCGGCCCCATGAAGGGAGAGGAATGACGCAACCGCGATTGATCGTGATCACCGGCGCGCCCGGTACTGGGAAGACTGCGATCCTGAGATCGCTCGAATCGACCCTGGCCCACGTGCCCGAGCCCGCGCGCGAAGTGCTCGCGGAGCAGAGGGCCATCGGTGGGACGGGAGTGCCGCAATCCAATCCCACACGATTCGTCGAGCTGCTCCTGGAGCGTTCGATCGAGAAGCACGGAGCGGCTCTATGGCGGGGGCAATCCGTGCTGTTCGATCGAGGCATTCCCGATTGCGTCGCCTATGCCAGGCAGCTCGGAGTCGATCCGGAGCCCTCTCGGCGGGCCGCCGCCTTCTACCGGTACGCGCCGACCGTCCTCGTGACCCGACCCTGGGCCGAGATCTATGCGACCGACGACGAGCGCAAGATGTCCTTCGAAGCCACGCTCCCGTTTCAGCGGATGATGGAGGAGGCCTACGAGGAGGCTGGCTATGGGCTGGTCGAGATCCCGAGGGGACCGATCGAGGAGCGAGGAGCCTTCGTCCTCTACTTGATGGAGGAATGGGCGGGCCGCTAGAATGGCAGCCCCTCCCCCAAACCACACCGGTTGCCGGGTGCACCGCATACACGGAGTTTTCGCTGCTCCCCGAAGCTTTGCCGGACGGACCTCAGGGGGTGAACATGTCCTTCCTATCGCTGGTCGATCGTTTCCCCGTTTGCGAGCCCAAGAGCTGGAGAATGGCGTACGCCCTGGTCCTGGGCCTCGCATGGTTCGGAACGGTGCAGCGCGCGGAGGCAGGACCGTTGTTCCTCAGCACGCCCACCTTCCAGGCGGGGTATACCCCCGTCTCCGTCGCGATCCAGGACGTGAACGGGGACGGGAAGCCCGATCTCGTGACGGCCAACTACACCCTCAGCACGGTGTCGGTGCTCTTCGGCAACCTGGACGGCACCTTCCAGGCCGAGGTGGTTTACGGGACGGGAATCAATCCACAGTGCGTCGTGATCGGAGACGTGAGTGGGGACGGAAAGCCGGACCTCGTGACGGCGAACTTTGCAGCCAGCTCGGTCTCCGTGCTCCTGAACAATGGAGACGGCACGTTTCACACGAAGGTGGACTACGTTGCGGGACTCACTCCCACCTCTGTCGCGATCGGCGACGTGAGTGGGGATGGAAAGCTGGACATCGTAACGGCGAATAGCGGGAAGGACGCCAACAGCGTCTCGGTGCTCCTGGGCAATGGGAACGGTACATTCTTGGAGAATACAGACTATCCCACGGGCCAGACTCCAGCCTCCGTCGTGATCGGCGATGTCAGCGGGGACGGCAAACAGGACCTCGTCGTGGCATGTCGGGACGCCAACGCCGTGTCGGTGCTCCTGGGAAATGGGGACGGAACCTTCCAAGCCAAGGTGGACTATGGCACGGGGAACCTCCCTCTCTGCGTCGCGGTCGGAGACCTGAGCGGAGATGGGAAGCTGGATCTGGTGACGGCGAACTCCGGAATCGCGACCGTATCGATGCTCCTGAACAATGGAAACGGCACGTATCAGGCGGCCGTGGACTATGTGACCGGATCCAATCCCATCTCCGTCGCGATCGGGGACGTGAGCGGGGACGGGAGTTCGGATATCGTGGCGGCGATCGGGGACATCAGCACCGTGTCGGTGCTGGTCAACAACGGCTTCGGCACGGATTTCGAGGCAGCGGTGGACTATGCGACCGGGATCCTCCCGAGGTCCGTTGCGGTCGGAGACGTGAGCGGGGACGGAAAGCCCGACATCGTAACGGCGAACTTCAACGCCGGTACCGTGACCGTGCACTTGAACAACGGAGCCGGCTTGTTCCAGGCACGCGTCGCCACCGGCGCCCACCCAAGCTCCATCGCCATCGGGGACGTGAGCGGCGACGGCAAGCCGGATCTCGTGACCTCGAACTCCGGAGGCACGAACACGGTATCGGTGCACTTGGGCCATGGGGACGGCACGTTCCAGACGAAGGTGGATTACGAGACGGGGGCGGTACCCCTTTCCGTGGCGATCGGAGACGTGAGCGGGGACGGGAAGCCCGATCTTGCAACCGCCGACTTCGGTTCGAACAGCGCGTCTGTGCTCTTGGGCAACGGAGACGGCACGTTCCAGCCGAAGGTGGACTACGGGACGTGGACCAACCCCACCGCCATTGCCATCGGGGACGTGAGCGTGGATGGGAAGCCGGATCTCGTGACGACGGGGTCCAGTTTGGGCTTCAACATGGTGTCGGTGCTCCTCAACAACGGGGACGGCACGTTCCAGACGAAGGTGGATTACGAAGTGGGGACTTTGCCCTGGGCGGTCGCGATCGGAGATGTGAGCGGGGACAGCAAGTCCGACATCGTGACGGCGAATAACTTCGGCGGCACCCTGTCGGTGCTCCTGGGCAACGGCGATGGAACGTTCCAGGCGAGCGTGGACTACGGGACGGCGGACAGTCCGATCTCCATCGCGATCCGTGACGTGAGCGGGGACGGGAAACCGGATCTCATAGCGGCGGCCAACGGCGGCGTCTCGGTGCACCTGGGCAACGGGGACGGCACGTTCCAGCCGAAGACAGACTATCCCGGGGTTGGCGCGTATTCCGTGGCGATCGGGGACGTGAGTCTGGACGGGGAGCTGGATATTGTGACTGCGAATGGAGCGAACACCGTATCGGCTTTCCTGGGCCATGGGGATGGCACGTTCCAGCCTAGACTGGAATACGGAACGGGCTCGGAGCCGCGGGCCCTGGCGGTCGGGGACGTAAGCGGGGACGGAAAGCCCGATGTCGTGACGGCGAATTACAGCGAGAACACGGTATCCATCCTCAAGAACGTCGCGCAACCGTCGACGACCGCCATTCACGCGATCACGCTGACCGCCGAGGCCACCGCGAGCCGAGTGCGCATCGAGTGGTACGCCCCGGGTGACGACATCCTCGCAGCGAGTGTCTATCGACGCACCAACGACAGCGATTGGGCGCTCCAGGGGCATCCTGAGCCTGACATGCAACGGAGGATCCTCTACGAGGACGACACCGTCGTGCCCGGCGTTCGCTATGGCTATCGACTCGTCCTGCTGGACGTGACCGGACAGGAGAGTGCCGTCGAGACGTGGGTGTCGGTGCCGGAGAACGCTCCCGCCGTGATTCGACTGGAGGCGCCGCGACCCAACCCGTTTGTGAACCGAGTCGCGCTCACGTACGGACTCCCGCACGACGGGCGCGTTCGGCTGGCCCTGTACGACGTGAGGGGGCGGCGCGTGGCGCTGATCGTGGATCGGGTCGAGGCGGCGGGATGGAGGTCGATCGAGTGGAACGGACGGAATGGAAGCGGTCGGGAGCTCGCTTCCGGGGCGTACTTCCTGAAGCTCGAGTACGGGGACCAGACGCAGGTGCGCAAGGTTTTGATCGCGCGGTAGCCTGAGGTGGGCGCAAGGATCTCGGGTCGGGGCCACGGCGCCGTCTTGAAGCCCTGACAGCGCGAGGGTGGCTGTAACACCATCATCTCGCTAGAATGCGCCCCGAGGGGGGGGAAGGGCCCCGCCCGCGGGCCCGGGTCCGCGCATCCAGAATTCCGACTTCGCGAGTTCATGCACGCTTCCGTTCGGCAAGGATTGCCCCCGCGCCCGGTCCGGGTCATGCACGTCGTGGACGCGCTCGTGCTCGCCGGCATGGAGTACGGCGTGATCAAGATCTCGAACGGAATGCCGGCGGAGATCGAGCCGAGCATTTGCTGCTTGCGATTCCAGGCGGATGTCACGAAAGCGGTGCTCGATCCGCGGGTCCGGGTCGTCGCCCTCAACCGCCCGACGCGGCGCAACTACAGCCTCATCTACACACTCGCCAAGACCTTCCGGGACGAAGGGATCGACATCGTCCATTCGCACAACTGGCAGACCTATCTCTACGCCGTCCTCGGCGCGCGCCTCGCCCGGGTGCCTGTGGTGATCCACGGCGAGCACGGCCACGACGATCTCGCGCCGTCCGCGCGCCGGCTCTGGATCAAGCGCCGCCTGGCTCCGCTCGTCACGCGGTTCATCGCCGTGGCGCGGGGCCTCGAGCGGGAGCTCGAAGAGGTGTGGGGGGTCGCTCCGGAGCGAATCCAGTTCATCCCGAACGGCGTGGACCTGACCAAGTTCGACCCCAAGAGCGATGGGACGCCCGTGCGCCGTGAGCTCGGGCTGGGCCCGGAGCACGAGGTGGTGACGACGATCGGCGGCCTTCGGCCCGTCAAGGACCACCCAACCCTGCTTCGCGCCTTCGCTCGCGTTCACGGGTCCCGCCCGAACGCGAGGCTCCTGGTCGTGGGGGGCGCGTCCGAGGCGAAGTATTACGCGAATCTCGTGACGCTCGTGGACTCCCTCGGCGTCACGGACCAGGTGATCTGGACCGGAGTCCGGAAGGACGTCGCTCGTCTCCTCGCGGCCACGGACGTCTACGTGAACAGCTCCACGTTCGAAGGCATGTCGAACACGATCCTCGAGGCCATGGCGATGGGCGTCGCGGTGGTCGCGACGAACGTCACGGGAAACGCCGACCTGGTGCGCGACGGAGGGACCGGCATCCTCACGCCGCCGGCGAATCCCGAGGCGATGGCCGCGAGCATCCGTTCCCTGTTCGAGGATCCCGACCGCCGCCACGAGCTCGGGGATGCGGCGCGGCGCTTTGTCGAGACGGACCATCGGATGGACGCGATGATCCGTACCTACGCGAATCTCTACCTCGAGACCCACGACCGTCGCTGGGAGCGCCGCCGATCTTTGCCCCGACAGAACGCCAAGGCGCTCCTCTCCCGCTCGCTCACGGCGCTCGGACTGCCCGTGGTCCAGCGCCGCGTGGCGCCGCCCGGCCTCGCCATCCTGACCTACCACCGCGTGCTCCCGCTCCACGAGTCGCGCCTGTACGCGCACCAGGGGATGGTCATGCCGCGGGACGAGTTCGAGTCGCAGATCGGACATCTGGATCGCCACTACCATGTGCTGCCGTTCCCCGAGGCGGTGGAGCGACTGAAGGCGCAGACCCTTCCACCCAAGGCGCTCACGATCACCTTCGACGATGGGTATCGCGACAATTACGAGCACGCCTGGCCCCTTCTCCGGAAGTACGGCCTTCCCGCGACGTTCTTCCTGGTGACCGACCCCATGGACCGTAAGGAGCGGCTCTGGTGGGACGAGGTTGTCGAGGCGGTGTTCCGGATCGGGAGCAACGGGATCTCCGAGGAGTGGCTCGAGCCGCGGGTGAGAGCGGCCCTCGGCACGGACTTCAAGATGGATCCGCGGCCTGCCGCGGGGCGCATCGTCCGGCTCTTGAACGAGTCCCCTCGCGCCGAGCGTGTGCGCGCCATCCAGATGCTTCGTGAGTGCACGGGCTGCACGCCCGAGGACCGGGAGCGCCTCATGATGTCCTGGGAGGAAGCGCGCGCAATGCTGGGATCCGGAATGACCTTCGGATCGCACACCCGCACCCACGCCTTCCTCGACGAGCTCTCGGACGACGAGGTCGCGAGCGAGGTGCGATGGAGCACGGATCGCATCCGGGCGATGCTCGATCCCGCGTCCCGTTGGCTCGCATATCCGCGACGGCCAGCCATGGCGCACGGCGCCGCCATCCTCGCGCAGGCCGGGATCGAGGCGGCCGTGAGCACGGATGCCGGACTCAACCCTCCGGGGGCGGACCTCTACACGTTGCGGCGGATCGACGCCGGCTACTTCAGCATGCGGGTCGGGTTCGATCCGGCCATCCTGGACGCCGAGCTGAGCGGCCTCTACCAGCGGCTGCGCGGGGGCTGATCCGGGGGTACGATGAAACTGCTGGGCCTTGTCGTGATCGCATTGGGAGCGATCTATCTGCTCAAGCCAGACATGTTCCGAAGAGGCATCTTGATGAAGACGAGCCTGGCCATGCCGTTTCTGAGCCCTGACGCTTATGGGAAATATGCTCGGGTCATAGGCGCCGGCTGGGTTCTCCTCGGGGCTTATCTGTACGTTCGATGAACCTCGACGTGCCGCTCTATGCAATGATCCGCCAAATCAGTAGAATGCTCAATCCGTTGCGCCCGTAGCTCAGCTGGATAGAGCGTCTGCCTCCGGAGCAGAAGGCCAGGGGTTCGAATCCCTTCGGGCGCACCATTAAAACTACGGCTGAAGAGAACGCCCCACGGAGCCTGGCTCGGTGGGGCGTCTTGTTTTCCTCGAAACGCCCGCTCAGTGGCCGGTCTTGATCGTGAGCCCCGCGGTGATGCAGAGGTCGTTCTGCGTCTTCTCGACGTTGTCGGGGCCGGTCAGGCCGGATGCGGACAACCCCGAGACATGGATCCTGTCCACGAAGACCGCCTTGAGCCCGAGGCGGTCCGTCAGCCGGCCGTGGAGATCCACACCGGCGATTCCCGTCAGTCTGCCCAGGAAGGTCCCCGTGTCGGTCTCGTGCGCCAAGTCCAAAAGCCCGGAGTTGAAGTCCGTGTAGCCCACGCCGAGGACCAGGCCGAGGTTGTCGTCTTCCGTGCCCATGAGGCGGAACCGGCCGCGGAGATCCGCGATGAAGGCCGTGCTTCCGATCTCGAGCGCGGTGGTCCCGCCGACGACCTCCATGCTTCCCGTCCCCGTGGCGAGCACGGCGCCCAGACTCATCCTCGGCGAGAGGGAATGCTCCACGTCGAGCCCATAGATCGTGTGCGTCTTCATCCGAATGTAGCTGCCTGCGGAGGTCAAGAGGAGCAGGGTGTTGGCTGGGATCATGGCACCGACGAACGGCGAGACCTCGCACGTTCCAGCGGAGGCCGTTTGGAGCGGGAGCGCGATCGACGCAGCGAGCAGGAGCGCGACGCGAGACAGGATTCTACGATTCATCGGGGGATCCCTCCTTGGCTGACGGTTGGGGCGAAGCGCGCAATCTAACCGAAGGACGTTCCCGATTTCGATAGGGGAATGGCCGGCGCCACCATCACGGCGATTCACCCGAACCCGCGCTTCGCGTACCATCCCCGAATGGACGAGCCCACTCCCACGAAGCCGCCCTTCCGCTGGACGGAGCGGCGCGCTGCGCGCTTCGTCACCATGGTGATCAGCGGCGCGGTGGTGGTCGCGGACATCTATCTGCTGACGGTGGTCCTCTCCGTCGACTCCTCGGTCATGGGCGGGTGGAAACCCGCCATCATGGTCGGAATCGGAGCGATCTTCCTCTTCGCCATGTACCGCTTCCGACGCCTCCTCCGGCTGTTCCTCCACGAGGAGTAACCGCAGCCCATCGCGCGCCTTACGACCTCGCAACCTGGCGCGCCTCGGGGCCGGGGCACGGCGATTGCTCTGATCCGGCCACGATGGACTCTCAAACTCCTAAAACCTTGCAGCCTGCAATGGACGACCTGGCGGGGAACGAACTGTTTTTTGCCACCCTCCAGGAAATTACCAGTCTGATCAACGGCGGGCGGGCGCAGGAAACCATCTTCGAGTCGGTCTTGAGCTGCGCGCTCCAGATGCTGCACGCGCAGGCGGTCTTCCTCATCACCGTCGACGGCGGACGCATCCGGAAGTTCGCGCGGCGCGTGTCGGTCGACGGTCAGCTCCACGATGTCGAGCGCTACGAGCTGCCGAGCCACGCGGGGATCTCCCGCTGGGTGCTCCTCGAAGGACAGCCGGTGCACGTGCCCGACGTCGGCGCGGATCCGCGCTATCACCCGAGCGTCGACTCGCTCCCCGGCCTTCGCACGTCCGCCGTTCTCGCGGCGCCGCTCAAGGTGAGGGACGCGGTGCTCGGCGTGCTCGTGGCGGTGAACCGGGTCCAGGAGAACATGCCGTTCGACCTCCGGCACCTTCGCATCCTGAGCCTCCTCGCCAACCAGACCGCGATCGCGATCGAGAACGGGAAGCTCTTCCGCCGAGCGGAGCAGCTCGCGGTGACCGACGACCTGACGCAGGTCTACAACTACCGATTCCTCAAGATGGGGCTCCGCCGCGAGGTGAAGCGCGCGGCGCGGTTCAGCCAGCGCTTCTCGGTGCTCATGATCGACGTCGACAATCTGAAGCGATACAACGACCGGAACGGCCATCTGCGCGGAAGCGAGGTGCTTCGCATGATCGCGCAGGTGCTCGTGCGCGAGGCCCGCTCCATCGACCTCGTGGCCAAGTATGGCGGAGACGAGTTCGTGATCATCCTGCCGCAGACCGAGCGCGAGGGCGCGCGGGTGCTCGCGGACCGGATCAAGATGTCGGTGGAGACCACGGCGTTTCCTCTCGTTCCGCCCGGCATCATCACCGTGAGCCTCGGGCTCGCGACCTACCCCGACAACGGACTCACCGCGGGGGAGCTCCTCGAGTCGGCGGACATCGCGCTCTACGCGGCCAAGGAGTCGGGGAAGAACCGCGTCTCGACGGCGGGAATCGAGTCGAGCGGCTCCCTGCGCCGCCGCCGCGATCCGCACGGGCACGGGGCGGCGGAATCGCTTTGACTCCCCTCCGCACCCAGACTAAGGTTTGCCCGTGCCCGCGACGCTCCACGACCCTGCGCTAGTTCTCGGGTCGCTCGCCGCCGTTCTCGTTCTCGTCTACCTCGCGCGTTTCGTCGCGCGCGCGCTCGACACGCCGCCGGAGGGTCAGCGAAAGGCGCTCCACGCGCTCATCGGAGCCTGGACGCTCTTCGTCACGCCCGCGTTCCATCACCTCGCGTGGGCGCTGGTCCCGCCGGTCGTCTTCGGAGTGGTGAACGCTTCGGCCTGGGGCAAGACCCTCATGCCCGATCTCGCGCGAAGCGCCCACGAGTCGCGGGGACTCTGGACGTTTCCGCTCGCCGTCGTCCTTCTCTACATCCTCTTCTGGGACGCGCCGCCGCGGTCGGCCATACTGGGCGGGCTCGGCGTGCTCGCGCTCGCGGATCCGATCGCGTCGCTCGTCGGCTCGCGATGGGGCCAGCGGAAGCTCGTCCGGGGTGGAGGGCGCACGCTCGAAGGCACGCTCGCGTTTCTGGTCGTGGCGTCGATCGTCGCCGGGACGATCGCCGCCGTGACGGGCGCACAGGGCGCGTTCCCCTGGAGAATGGGAGTCGGATGCGGAGCGGTCGGTGCCGTCGTGGAAGCGTGGACGCCCGCGGGATGGGACAATCTCACGATCCCGCTCGCGGTCGCGGGGACGTACCACCTGCTGGCGTGAGCTGACGTGCTCGCCCTCACGCCGACCACGATCGCGCTCGGTCTCGCGTGCGCCCTGGCCGGCCTCGTCGCGACCACGGGGCAGGGGACGTGGCGCGGCGCTCTGGCGGGCCTCGTCGTCGCGTCCCTTGTCATTCTGGGACTCGGCCCGGGCGCGCTCCTTCCGCTCGGGATCTTCGTGCTCGGCTCGGGGGCGCTGACGCGCGCAGGCCGCGCCCGCAAGGAGGCCGCGGGCGCCGCGGAAGCGCATCGCGGCCGGCGGGGCATCGCGAACGTCGCGGCCAAGCTGGGATTGCCTGCGCTCCTCGGAGCCGTGGCGCTCCTCGTCGATTCGGCGTCGGGCGCCGCGGAGCTGCTTCGCGTCATGTACTCCGCGGCGCTCGCCGCCGCGTTTGCGGACACGGCGGCCACCGAGGTGGGGCCGGTCGCGGGGGGGCCGGTGTGGGCGCTCCGGGGCCTCGAGCCGGTCCGGGTGGAGCACGGAACGCCGGGGGGTGTGAGCCTGGCTGGGATCGGAACATCGATCGGCGCCGCGGCGCTCGTGGGATGGTCCGCGAGCCGGGCGCAGCTGATCCCGGCGGCGCTCTGGCCGCTCGCGGCGGCGTCAGGGATCGTCGCGACCTGGATGGAGAGCGCGCTCGCGCCGACGCCGCTCGGGCGCTCGCTCGAGCATCACGGCCGAAACGCGTGTCTCTCCGCCGTGGCGGTCGCGCTCGGCGGATTCGCCTGGATCGTGGTGGGAGGGCATCGGTGATCGAGATCGTGTGCGTGGTGGGCGCGCGCCCCAACTTCATGAAGATGGCGCCCATCCTGGACGCGCTCCGCGCGTATCCGGACATCAAGCCCTTCCTCGTCCACACGGGCCAGCACTACGACGAGGAGATGTCGCGCGTCTTCTTCGTGGAGCTGGGGCTCCCTCGTCCCGACCGCGATCTCGAAGTGGGGAGCGATTCCCACGGACGCCAGACCGGAAAGATCATGATGGCGTTCGACACCCTGCTCGACGGCCGCTCGACGCGCATGGTGGTCGTGGTGGGGGACGTGAATTCGACCGTCGCATGCAGCCTCGTCGCGGTGAAGCGCGGGATCCCGGTCGCTCACGTCGAGGCCGGCCTCCGGAGCCGCGACCGCACCATGCCCGAGGAGATCAACCGCCTCGTCACCGACGCGATCTCGGACCTCCTCTTCGCCACCTCGCCCGACGCCATCGACAACCTGCGCGCCGAGGGGGTGCCCGACTCCAAGATCCACCTCGTCGGGAATCCGATGATCGACTCCATCCACCGCCATCGCGACGCGGCGCGCGCGCGAAACGTCCCGAAGCGGTTCGGTCTCGCGCCGCGGCGGTACGGTCTCGTCACGCTCCATCGTCCGAGCAATGTCGACGACCCGGGAACCCTCGCCGGCATCCTCGAGAGCCTTCAGGCCCTGGCCAAGCGCGTTCCGATCCTGTTCCCGGTGCACCCCCGAACGAGGGAGCGCATCCGGTCCCTCGGATTCGAGCCAGGGCCCGGCCTCGACCTGAAGGAACCCCTGGGGTATCTGGACTTCCTCGGACTGATGGATCAGGCTACGTTTGTCCTCACGGACAGTGGGGGGATCCAGGAGGAGACGGCCGCGCTCGGTGTTCCGTGCCTCACGCTCCGAGCCAACACCGAGCGGCCCATCACCTTGACCGAGGGGACGAATCGCCTCCTCGGGACCGACCCCCGCGCCATCGTTCCGGCCGCCACGGCGCTTCTGGACGGAGATGCACCCGCCCCGAGGTGCCCGGCGCTCTGGGATGGCCATGCCGGGCAACGGATCGCGAAGGTGCTTGCCGATCATGTGGAACGGGGCGCCCCGGTGGACAGTGGAAAGGGCGTCCAAGTTGACACGTAACCGTAGCTCTTGCTACGATTAAGGACTTTCATGAACGTACCGACGCAGCTTCGAGGTCGCCCGAAACGGGCACGGAAGGGCCCGCTTCCCTTGGCGTCCGCGCTGTTGGCCGTCCTGCTCTTGGTTTCCGTCCCCGCGGTCGTCCTGGCGCAGCGCAGCGACACGCCGCCTCCCGGTGATCGGAACTACAAGATCGGCGTCGGAGATCTTCTCAAGATCGAGGTGGTCGGACGTCCGGACCTCTCCGGGCAGATGGAGGTCGGGATCGACGGGCGTATCACGCTGCCCGTGGTTGGAGCTGTCAAGGCGGCCGATCGCACCACCGCCGAGCTGTCGAACGATCTATCGCGTCGCATCTCGCTGGTTCAGCGCGTCGCGCCCGAGGTCATCGTTTCCGTCCTCGAGTACCGGAGCCGGAAGGTGTTCGTGCTCGGCTCGGTCCTGATCCCGGGAACCTATTCGATCGGCGCTTCGACCATGAGTGTGTGGGATGCGATCGCAGAGGCTGGAGGGCCGACGGAAGACGCCAACTTGAGCGCCGTCGAGGTCATTCCGGGGGACGCTTCCGGCGGTTCGCAGGTCCGGACGGTGGACGTGGCCGCCGCGATTCGCGACGGCAAGCTCGATGACCTCGAGCCGGTGCGGCCGGGCGATACGGTCCGCGTGCCGAGGGGCGGAGGATCCGCGGCAGGCGTGGGCAACATCGTCTATATCTTCGGCGCCGTGGGGGCGCAGGGCCCGCATCCGTTCGACCCGGGGATGGGCCTCGTACAGGCGCTCATCCGGAGCACGCCAACCGCGGATGCGAATTTCTCCAAGATCGAGATCGTTCGGAATTCGGGTCCTCGGATCATGCGTATGCAGATCGACCTGAAGCAGTACTTGGGTCACGCGTCCCTGACCGGCAATCCGGAGCTTCAGGCGGGTGACACGATCTTCGTGCCGCGGCAGGGGCGCGGCATTGCGGGGGTCGGCTGGCTAGGCCTCCTCGGAGTGGTGGGAACCGTGCTCGGACTCTACGTAGCCTTCGCCAATCTGGACAACAACAACTGAGACCCATGACCACGCCGAACACGCCGTACCCACAACCCGGATCCTATCCGGCAGTCCCACCGCCCGAGAAGCAGCAAGTCTTCGATATCCGCGACATCCTCTGGCGGGTGACCCGGTACCGCTGGTTGCTCGTCGTGCCCATCGTGATCTCGATGAGCGGCGCGGCCATCTATTACACGCTGGCACCCGCGATCTTCGAGTCTCACGTGCTCGTGGCGATCGACGACCAGGCGCAGGTGTCGGGTGCGCTCCAGGGGCTCGTCCAGCCCGACCGGGACCGGGACACGCCGCGGGAACGCGTGACCCTCGTCGACAGCAAGGTCCGGAGCCGCCGTTTCCTCCAGGAGCTGTCCCTTCGCTCGGGATTCAATCGAGACCCCCAGGTCGTCAAGGACGCCGAGAGAGCATCCCGGCGTTGGCGCGGAGTGCCGCGCGACGAGTTCGCGATCCGCTTCGCGAGCGCCCGCCTGAGCAAGCGGATCCGCGTGACGCCGGTCGAGGGAACCTACGTCCGCATTTCGGCCATGGGCCCCGCCCCCGAGGAGGCGCGCCGGATTGCGAGCCTGATCGCGGACATCCTCATCGAGGAGAGCAAGCGGACGAACCTCGAGCGCGTCCAGGCGCGCGGCGAGTTCAGCGCGGACCAGATCACCGTCTACGAAGAGCGCCTCCGAAAGTCCGAGGACGCCTACCAGCGCTATCAGGAGTCACTGATCCGAAACGTGCTGTCGAGCAATCCGGTCAACGACCGGAACATCGAGGACGCACGCGGCCTCATCAACATGGCCGAGAGCGAGATGGCCCAGGTGAAGCAGCGCCTCGAAAGCGAGCAGCGGGACTTCGCGGGCGCGGCCAACGGCGCCTCGGTGCCGGACCTTCAAGGAGGCAAGGCGATCGAGCTGTCGAACCGCCTCGTGGAGCTCGAATCCTCGGCGAGCGCGGCGGCCCTCAGCGACAAGGAGAAATCGGACCGGAACATCGCGGGCATTCAGGCGAGCATCGCCTCCACGCGCCAGATGCTTCTGGCCGAGCTCGAGCTCGAAGCGAGCCAGCTCAAGGGCAATCTCAGCGACGAGGCGCAGTCCGCGGCCACTGGCATTGCGCTGGACCGCGCCATCATCCGCTCGCTCACCTTGAAGCGGGACCGCCTCCGCGGCCTCATCTCCGAGTACGCCCGGACCGTGCAGAGCACGCCGCGCGAGGACATGGAGCTTGCGAGGCTCAAGGGCGAGGTGGACACGAATCGCGACCTCCTGAACGCACTCCGTCGCGAGCAGACCTCGTCCCGCATCTCCGAAGCGCTCGAGACGAGCGGCCTCGGATTCCGGCTCTCCGTGCTCGAGCCGCCGCAGCTTCCGTACCGGGCGTCGGAGCCCGACCCCTTCAAGATCTTTGCCGCGGCCGCCCTCCTGGGCCCGCTCGGCGCCGCAGGCATCGTCCTTCTGGGCGAGAAGGTCCGGCTCGTCGTCCGCTCGGTCGAGCAGGCGGAGGAGGAGCTCGGCGCCCGCGTCATCGCGACGTTCCCGCGGATCGAGGGGTGGTCGCGTCCGGGAACCTACTTCCAGAACAACTGGCCGGTGATGGTCATCATCGCCGTCGTCTTCCTGACGGGGAGCTTCTTCGCGCTGAACGCAACGGTGTTTGCGCCCCATCCGATCGTCAAGGTCAAGGCCGAGACCAAGAAGTAAACCGAGGGCCCATCGTGAAGCGTCCCCAGCGAACCCTGTTCGACAGCTTCAACCTCGACGCGCCCCATGTGACCGAGGCGCGGCGCCTGCTCCAGACGCTCGCGCGCCGGGAGCGGGACGAGTCCCATCCGCCCAAGGTCTACATGGTGACGAGCGCCGGCCGCGGGGAAGGGAAGAGCACGATCTGCGGCCTCGTCTCCATGGTCGCGGCGCGCATCTTCCGGCGGAAGACGCTGGTGATCGACGCCGATCTCAGGCGCCCGTCGCTGCACTCGTTGCTCGGTTTGAACCAGAGGCCCGGTCTGGCCGAGCTGATGGAAGGATCCGCGTCGGTCGAGGAGGCTACCCGATCGACGCTCATAGGCACGCTGTCCGCGATTCCGAGCGGACGGCCGACCAAATCCGTGGGGGACACGTATGACGATTTCGCGTTTCGCGAGCTCCTGGACCAGTTCCGTCCGCAGTACGACCTCATCTTCATCGACTGCCCGCCGGTCGTGCCCGTGATGGAGCCGCTCCTGATCGCCGAGCACGTCGACGCGCTCCTCCTCGTGGCCATGGCCGGCGCGACGCAGGTGACGATGATCCGCCGCATGCGACAGATCCTGGCACCGCTCGAGCCGAAGATCGCGGGCGCCATCCTGAACAACGCCACGGACGGCCTACCCTACTACTACGACTACCGCTATTACGGGTACGAGTCGCCCAAGCCGAAACGAGTGCGCGAGATTCGCACTCCCGCGAAGCCACCGTCCCAGGACGATGCCGCGGCGCGGCAGGTGGCCCGCGAGCGGGGAGGTGCCTGATGGCTGGACGGAACGGCTCGCGCGCGTCGGCGCGAACGAGGCGGAGCGGAGGAAGCCCGCTCAAGGGCTTCGAAGCGAAGGTGCTGAACGGCACGGCCCGGATCGGAATCATCGGGCTCGGCTACGTCGGGCTTCCGCTCGCGGTCGAGTTCGCGAAGAAGGGCTTCCGCGTCACCGGGTTCGAGATCAACAAGAAGCGCGTCGGCATCCTCAACTCGGGTCGCTCCTACATCCAGGACGTCCCCACGGCCGAGGTGCGGGAGCTGGTCAAGAGCGGGAACCTCCACGGGACGCTCGATTTCAACGAGCTGAAGGCGATGGACGTGATCGACATCGCGGTCCCCACGCCGCTCCGGAAGACGAAGGATCCGGACGTCTCCTACATCGTGGCCGCGGTCAGTGAGATCGCGCCCAGGCTGAAGCGCGGGCAGCTGGTCGTGCTGGAGAGCACCACGTATCCCGGAACGACGGACGAGCTGGTCCGTCCCATGCTCGAAGAGAGCGGTCTCAAGGCGGGGCGTGATTTCTTCCTCGCCTTCTCGCCCGAGCGCGTGGATCCGGGCAATCCGACCTATCAGACGAAGAACATCCCCAAGGTGGTCGGCGGAACGTCGGCCGACTGCACCCGCGCCGCCGCGCTCCTCTACGGCACGGTCATCGACCGGATCGTCCCGGTCCAGTCGACGCAGGTCGCGGAGACGGTCAAGCTCCTCGAGAACACCTTCCGCAGCGTCAACATCGGCCTCGTGAACGAGGTCGCGCTCATGTGCGACAAGATGAAGATCGACGTCTGGGAAGTGATCGATGCCGCCAAGACGAAGCCGTTCGGGTTCATGCCCTTCTATCCCGGCCCGGGCCTCGGCGGACACTGCATCCCGATCGATCCGTTCTATCTCTCCTGGAAGGCGCGGCAGAGCGGATTCGAGGCCCGATTCATCGACCTGGCGGGGCAGGTCAATGCCAACATGCCGCACCACGTGGCGCGCCGGGTCGGCGAGGCCCTCAACACGCGCCGGAAATCCGTGCGCGGGGCTCGGGTCCTCGTTCTCGGGATCGCCTACAAGGCGGACATCGACGACGTGAGGGAGAGCCCGTCGCTCGACATCATCGAGACCCTCGCGAACGACGGAGCCAAGGTCGAATACTCGGACCCGTTCTGCCCCTCGCTCGAGCACAACGGACGCCGGTTCACGTCACGCCCGCTCACGCCCGCGACCCTGCGGGCCGCCGACTGCGTCGTGATCGCGACGGCGCACAAGATGTTCGACTATGGACTCGTGGCCCGCCATGCGCGCACGGTGGTCGATTGCCGGAACGTCCTCAAGGGACGCCGCACGCGCGGCGTCTTCAGGATTTAGGCGCCATGGCCCACTATCTCGTCACCGGGGGAGCGGGATTCATCGGCTCCCATCTCGCGGAACGCCTGCTCAAGGACGGGCACCAGGTTCGCGTGCTCGACAACCTGTCGACCGGCCGGGTCTCCAATCTCGAGGCGGTGCGCGCCGCGGGACCCGCCGATCGCCTCGAGTGGGTCGAAGGGGACATCCGCTCGCTCGAGACCTGCCGCCGCGCGACCGCCGGCGTGGACTACGTGCTCCACCAGGCGGCGCTCGCGTCCGTTCCGCGCTCCATCGAGAATCCGATCGACTCGACGGCCGTGAACGTCGGGGGCACGCTCAACGTCTTCCACGCGGCCCGCGACAACGGCGTGAAGCGCGTGGTGGCCGCGTCGTCCTCGTCGGTCTACGGCGACGCCGCGACCCTTCCGAAGCACGAAGAACAGCCGACCGCGCCCCTCTCGCCGTACGCGGCGAGCAAGCTGGCGGGGGAGATCTACGCGCGCGTGTACGCGGTCACGATGGGGCTCTCCACGGTGTCGCTCCGCTACTTCAACGTGTTCGGTCCGAGACAGGACCCGAACTCCCAGTACGCCGCGGTCGTGCCGCGGTTCGTCACCGCGCTCCGCAATGGCCGGCGCCCCGTCGTCTACGGCGACGGTCTCCAGAGCCGCGACTTCACCTTCATCGACAACGTCGTCGCCGCGAACCTGGCCGCCTGCACGGAGGGGCCGGGCCGAGGCGAGGCGATGAACATCGCCTGCGGCGACCGCTACACGCTGCTCCAGCTCCTCGACGTGATCGGCCGGCTCCTTGGTGTCACGCCCGATCCCGAGTTCCAGCCCGCGCGCCAGGGAGACGTGAAGCACTCCCAGGCGTCGATCGAGCTCGCCCAGCGGCTGATCGGCTATCGCCCGGCCGTGGGCTTCGAAGAGGGCCTCGCCCGGACCGTCGAGTCCTTCCAGCCGGCCGGCTGATGACGGCGCCGACCACGGCCTTCGCGTCCGTGGCGATCGCGGAGGCGCCGCTCGACGGCACCGGCTGGGCCGGCTACGCCGCCGCGCATCCCGCCGCGACCTTCTTCCATCAGCCCGGTTGGCTGGAGGTCGTGCGGAGGACGTTCGGGTACCGGCACGCCTCCATCCTGGCCCGGCGCGACGGCCGCGTCGTCGGATTCCTCCCGCTCTTCCTGGTGCCCATGCTTCCCTGGGGCCGCTCGCTCATCTCGACCCCGCAGGCGGTCTACGGCGGGCCGATCGCGGATGACGACGAGGCGCGCTCCGCTCTGGTCGACCATGCGGCGCGGCTCGCGGAAGGGCGCGGCGCCTCGTTCCTCGAGCTCCGGAACGAGACCCCGATCCCTGGGCTCGCGGGGAAGGACCTCTATGTCACCTTCCGCCGCCCCATCCTTGCCGATGCCGAGCAGAACATGGCGGCCATTCCGCGCAATCAAAGACGCAGCATTCGCGTCGCGCAGAAGCACGGCCTCACCGCACGCGTGGGCCAGGGCGACCTCCTCGACGGCTTCTACCACGTCTACTCCGAGAGCGTGCGCAATCTGGGAACCCCCGTCTTCCCGCGCGCGCTCTTCGCGAACGTGCTGGAGCGCTTCGGTGAGGATGCGTTCATCCTGGGGATCTACAAGGGAGACCAGCTTCTTTCGGCGGTGCTCACGTTCCGCTACCGCGACCAGATCCTTCCGTACTACGGCGGCGCGACCCGCGAGGGAATCCAGTACGCGACGAACGATTTCATGTACTGGAGCCTTCTCCTCTACGGGATGGAGCGCGGCCTCGGCGTCTTCGACTTCGGGCGGAGCAAGGTCGACAGCGGCTCGTATCACTTCAAGCGCCACTGGGGCTTCGAGCCCACCCCGCTCGCCTACCAGTACCACCTGCCGCGGGGGAAGGCGCTGCCCGATTTGAGCCCGCGCAATCCAAAGTTCTCGATGGCGATCCGCGTGTGGCGGAAGCTGCCGCTCAAGCTCACCCAGTGGGTCGGGCCGCACCTGGTGCGCTACTTCCCGTGAACATCCTCTATCTCTGCCACCGCATTCCGTTCCCTCCGGACAAGGGGGACAAGATCCGCTCCTACCATCAGATCGAATCGCTCGGGGCGCGCCATCGCGTCCACGTCGCGACCTTCGTCGATTCGGCCGAAGACGAGCGGCACGTACCGGAGCTCAGGGAGCGTTGTGCGAGCCTCGTCGTGGACCGGCGCACCACCGCGACCAACCTCACGCGCGCCGCGGGAGCGCTCCTCACGGGCGATCCCTTCTCGGTGGCCTGCTTTCGGTCCTCGCGCATCGCTCGCGGCGTGGACCGGGCGCTCGCCGAGGAGGGAATCGACCTCGCGCTCGTCTTCTCGTCGGGCATGGCGCAGTACGTGGAGCGGGCGGAGGACGTCGCGCGGGTGATCGATTTCGTGGACGTGGATTCCGAGAAGTGGCGGGCGTATGCCGCGCGCGACCGGGGACCGCTCCGACTGATCTACGCGCGCGAAGCGGATCTCCTCCTTCGCCACGACGCCCGGATCGCACGTACGTTCGACCGGTCGCTTTTCGTCTCCGAGACCGAGGCGGCCCTGTTTCGCGAGCGCACCGGCGCGGGCAACGTGACGGCGATTCCCATGGGGGTCGATCTCGACTACTTCGAGCCGGCGCCCGAGCCAGGGACGGAGCCGGTCCTCGTGTTCGTCGGCATGATGAGCTACATGCCCAACGTCGACGCCATGCGATTCTTCGTGGGGGACGTGCTGCCGCTCGTCCGGCGCGAGGTCCCGAACGTGAAGCTTCATGTCGTGGGACGCGAGCCGGCGGCGGGAGTGCGGGATCTCGCCGATCCGCCGCGCATCGTCGTGACCGGCGCCGTCCCCGACGTGAGACCGTATCTGCGCGAGGCGGCCGTCGCCATCGCCCCGTTCCGCATCTCCCGCGGCATGCAGAGCAAGGTGCTCGAAGCCATGGCGTCGGGACTCCCGGTCGTGGGCACGCGGCTCGCCTTCCAGGGAATCCCGGCGGGGAGCGAGGAGGGCGTGGAGTCGGCGGAGGGGGCGGACGCTCTCGCGGCGGCTCTCGTACGGCTCCTCCGCGATCCTACGGCCCGCCGCGAGCGCGGCGTCCGCGCGCGCCGTTACGTCGAGCGGCACCACCGCTGGGCGGACCACGGTCAAGCGCTCGACCATCTGCTCGAAGAGGTCGTCGCCCGACGCCGGTCCGAGCCGGCGCCGCATGGCGCCGGGGCTCGAACCGCGGGAGGCCGTTCTGTATAATTCGTCCTCGACCCGGCCCGATTCGCGGCTCGCCGCCGCATGGCGGCCGCGCCACCCAGCCCCCAACCATCACGATCGGAACCATGTGCGGCATTGCCGGCGCGGTTGAAACCGCCGATCCACCTCGGCTTACGGAGTCCGTCCTCCATCGGATGGCGTCCCTGATCGCCCATCGCGGTCCGGACAATCAGGGCGCGTGGCTCGCGCCGCCCGCAGGGCTCTGCCACCGGCGTCTCTCGATCATCGATCTGAGCGCGGCGGGCAACCAGCCCATGTCGCTCGAGGGGACCGGCCTCACCATGGTCTTCAACGGCGAGATCTACAACTTCCCGGAGCTTCGCTCGGAGCTGGAAGGGAAGGGCGTCGTTTTCCGGTCGCGCTCCGACACCGAGGTGCTGCTCCGCGCGTACGAGGCGTGGGACGTCGGCTGCCTCGACCACATCAACGGCATGTTCGCCTTCGCCATCTGGGACGCGCCGCGACGGCGGCTCTTCGCCGCACGCGACCGGCTGGGGAAGAAGCCCTTCTTCTACCACGCTCGCCCCGGTCGCTTCGTCTTCGGATCCGAGATGAAGGCGATCCTCGGCTACGGGGGCATCGACCGCGACATCGACCCGCACGCGCTGGACGAGTTCCTCTCGACCGGCTGCATCGGCGCTCCGCGCACAATCTTGAGAACGATCCGGAAGCTTCCGCCCGCGCACTACCTGCTCCTCGAAGAGGACCGGATCACCATCCGCCCCTACTGGGACGTGACCTTCCAGGTCACGGAGAAGGAGCGGACGGAAGAGGAGCGGCTCGAGCGGCTCGAGCACCTCTTCCGCGAGGCGGTCCGGCGGCGGATGATCAGCGACGTCCCCCTGGGCGCATTCCTCTCGGGAGGCATCGATTCGAGCGCGGTCGTCGGCATGATGGCGCAGCTCTCGGACCGTCCCGTGAAGACCTACACGATCGGCTTCGAGGAGGAGGGCTACTCGGAGATCGAGGACGCCCGTATGATCGCGCGGCACTTCGGCACCGACCATCACGAGTTCCAGGTGCGGCCCGAGGCGATCGGGATCCTGCCCGACCTCGTCTGGCACTTCGACGAGCCCTTCGGGGATTCGTCCGCCATTCCCACGTACTACGTCTCCAAGATGGCGGTCGAGCATGTGAAGGTCGCGCTCGCCGGAGACGGCGGGGACGAGCTCTTCGCGGGATACACCCGGTACCAGGACTCGCTCCGCGTCCCGCCGTACCACCTCATTCCGGCCTCGGTGCGCCGCCGCGTCCTCGCGCCCCTGGCCGACCGGATGCCCCTGGCCGCGCCCGGGCGGAACCGGCTCTACGCCGCGGCGCACCACGCGCCGCTCACGCCCGGCTACGGGCTCGGGCTCTACCCCTACATCAAGGAACAGCTCCTGAGCCCCGAGTGGCGCACGCAGACGGCGCTCCGCGAGCCGAACGGGCACACCGCCGTGAGCGAGCCGCGCCTCCGCTCGATGGATCTCTTGTCGCGCCTCCAGTACCTCGATACGAAGGTCTACCTGCCGGAGGACATCCTCACCAAGGTGGATCGGATGAGCATGGCCCACTCGCTCGAGGTGCGAGCGCCGCTCCTCGACTACACGCTGATCGAGTACGTGGCCTCGATTCCGCCCGCGCTCAAGCTGCGCGACTCGGTGTCGAAGTACCTGTTCCGCAAGATGGCGTCCCGCTACCTGCCGGCTTCGGTCTTCGAGAAGCCCAAGCAGGGCTTTGGGGTCCCGACCGGCGCCTGGTTCCAGCAGGAGCTTCGGGCCAGCGCGCGCGAGCGGCTGCTCGACCGGCGTACGCTCGACCGCGGCTACTTCAGGCGGCGCACGGTCGAGCGCGTGCTCGACCTCCACGAGGCGGGGCAGCGGGATTACGGAACCTGGATCTGGTGCCTCCTCGTGCTCGAGGAGTGGCACCGTACGTTCCTCGACGCCGACACGCGTCGCGTCTAGGCGGGGGCCCGACACCATGTGTGGAATCTGCGGCATCGTCGACTTCCGAAGCCCCCCGTCCCTGGAGCTTTTGGGGCGGATGACGAGCGCGCTCCGCCATCGGGGCCCGGACGGGAACGGCTGCTATCACGACGGGCCGGCGGCTCTCGGCCACGCACGGCTCGCCATCATCGACCTCGTGACCGGCGACCAGCCGATGTGGACCGAGGACCGGTCCCTCGCCGTCGTGCTGAATGGCGAGATCTACAACTTCCGCTCGCTCCGGAAGGCGCTCGAGGCTCGCGGACACACGTTCCACACGCAGAGCGACACCGAAGTCATCCTGAAAGCCTACGAGGAGTACGGCGAGGACTGCGCGCGCCATCTGCGCGGCATGTTCACGATCGCGCTCTGGGACCGGCGGCGCCAGTGCATGTTCCTGGCGCGCGACCGCGTCGGGATCAAGCCGCTCTACTACGCCTGGGATGGCCACCGGTTCCTCTTCGGATCCGAGATCAAGGCGCTCCTCGAGTCGCCCGACCTGGACCGCACGCTCGACCCGCTGGCGCTCGACGACTACCTGACCTATCTCTACGTGCCGGCGCCGAAGACGATCTTCACGCACGTGCGGAAGCTGCCGCCGGCGCACACGATGCGCGTGGACCGGGATGGACTCCACATCCGGGAGTACTGGGACATCTCGTTCGAGCCGCGTCGCGACTGGACCGAGCAGGGGGCGGCCGAGGCGATCGCGGAGAAGCTCCGGGATTCCGTGGAGTGCCACCTGATCAGCGACGTGCCGCTGGGAGCGTTCCTCTCAGGCGGCGTCGATTCGAGCGCGGTGGTCGCGACGATGGCGGGGCTCATCGACCATCCTGTCCAGACCGCGTCGATCGGCTTCAAGGAAGCGGCCTGGGACGAGCTTCCGTACGCGCGCCAGGTGGCTCGCCTCTTCAACACGGAGAGCCACGAGAAGATCGTGGAGCCGCACGCGGCCAGGATTCTCGACGACCTCGCATGGCACTACGACGAGCCGTTCGCGGACTCCTCGATGATCCCGACCTATTACGTCTCCGCCGTCGCGCGGGAGCGGGTGACCGTCGCGCTCTCCGGCGACGGGGGGGACGAGAACTTCGCGGGATACCGGCGGTACAAGTTCGACGCGTTCGAGAACCGGATCCGCGCCCTCTTGCCGGGCGCGATCCGCCGCCCGCTCTTCGGCACGCTGGGGCGCATCTATCCCAAGGCCGACTGGGCTCCGAGAATCTTCCGCGGAAAGACGCTCCTTTCGAATCTGGCGCGGGACGCGGAGCGCGCTTACGGGCATTCCGTGAGCTGCTTCACTCCCGCGATGAGGCAGAGCCTCTATCGCCCCGAGGCGGCCGCCATGGTGCGCGGCTACGACTCGCACTCGGTGCTCCAGACGTGGTTCGACCGGGCGAAGGGCTGGGACCCGCTCTCGCGCGTCCAGTACGTCGACATCCACACCTACCTGGTCGACGACATCCTCACGAAGGTCGACCGCGCCAGCATGGCCCACTCGCTCGAGGTTCGGGTGCCGCTCCTCGACCACGAGTTCATGGAGCTCGCCGCATCGATCCCGGCGGGGATGAAGCTCCGGAACGGCGAAGGGAAGTACATCTTCAAGAAGGCGCTCGGGACGACGCTCCCCGATGAGGTGATGAACCGCCCGAAGATGGGATTCTCGATCCCGATCCACGAATGGTTCCGCGGAGAGCTCAAGCCCGTGTTCGAGTCCGCCGTATTCGCGCCGGACTCGTTCGTGGCGGAGCGGCTTCGGACCGAGGAGATCCGCCGCCTGTGGACCCTTCACCAGCGCGGCGCGCGCGACTTCTCGCCGTACCTGTGGGGCATCCTCATGCTCGAGCACTGGGGACGCCGCTTCCAGAGGAGAGCGGGGTGAAGGTCCTCGTCTTCACGTCGCTCTTCCCGAACAACGTGTGGCCCAACCAGGCCGTGTTCGTGCGGGAGCGGATCCTCCACCTGGCGCGGATCCCGGGCGTCGAGCTCAAGGTCGTGGCGCCGGTGCCCTACTATCCGCCGCTTCCCGGATGGCGCGGCGCGTTCCGGCGCGTCCTGTCGCGCGAGGAGCGCGCCGGAATCGAGATCCTCCATCCGCGCTACACGATGCTCCCGAAGGTCGGATCGCGGTGGCACGGCGCGTTCCTGCACCGCGCGCTTCGCCCGCGCCTGGAGCGCCTCCGCAGCGAGTTTCGCTTCGACGTCATCGATGCCCACTATCTCTATCCCGACGCCTACGCCGCCGTTCGCCTCGGCCGGGAGCTCGGCGTCCCTGTCGTCTCCTCCGCGCGGGGAAGCGACGTGAACCTGATCGGCCAGATGCCCAACCTCGCTCCGCTCGTGCGCGAGGTGCTCGTCGGGTCGAAGCGGCTCGTCGCGGTCTCCGCTGCGCTCGCCCAGGCGATGCGCGAGATGGGAGCGCCGGACGTTTCGGTGATCCCGAACGGCGTCGACGCGGCGCGGTTCCATCCCATCGATCGCGGATCGGCGCGCCGGGATCTCGAGCTCGGCGAAGGACCCGTGATCCTCTCCGTGGGCAATCTCGTCCCGAACAAGGGCATGGACCGGCTCCTCCGCGCGCTCGCGCTCGCGTCCGTGAGCCCGGGATCCACCGCATCGCGAGCGACGCTCGTCATCGCGGGACGAGGACCCGAGGAGGAGCGGCTCCGCAGACTCGCGGAGGGACGCGGCCTCCAGAATCGCGTCCGTTTCACCGGCATCCTCGCGCACGAGTCCTTGGCTCCCTGGTACGCGGCCGCCGACCTCTTCGCGCTCGCCACGGAGCGGGAGGGATGGCCCAACGCGATCCTCGAGTCGCTTGCCTGCGGCACGCCCGTCGTCGCGACGCGCGTCGGAGGCGTGCCCGAGATCCTCCGAAGCGAGCGCGTGGGGATCATGGTCGAACCGAGCGACGAAGCGTTCGCGCGGGGGCTCGAGGAGGGTCTCGGCCGCGCATGGGATCGCGCGGAGATCGCGCGCTTCGCCGCCGGACATACGTGGGAGGCAACGGCGCGCTCCGCCCACGCGGTGCTCGAGAGCGCGCTCGACCGGGCGCCGGCACGGGAGGCCCGCGTTGCGTCCTGAACGGCAACGAAGCGTGGAGCCGATCGGCGAGCCGCTCCCGCAGGGGCTCAAGATCCTCCACGTGCTCGACCACAGCCTCCCGCTCCAGGCGGGCTACTCGTTTCGCGCGGCGTCCATCTTCCACGCCCAGCGTCAGCAGGGATTCCAGCCTGTCGCCGTGACGTCACCCAAGCACGAGGAGAGCTGGAAGAAGGAGACGCCGCCCGTCGAGACGGTCGACGGCGTGCGGTATTACCGGACCGGCGCCATCCCGGCGAGTCCCGTTCCGCTCGCCTATGAGATGAAGCTGATGGGCGCGCTCGAGCGGCGGATCCGCGAGGTGGCGAGCATGGAGCGCCCCGATCTGATCCACGCGCACTCGCCGATTCTCTGCGCGGTGCCGGCACTCCGCGCGGGGCGTGCGCTGCGGCTCCCCGTGGTCTACGAAGTGCGCGCCTTCTGGGAGGACGCCGCCGTCGACCACGGAACCGATCGCGCGGGATCGCTCCGCTACCGCACGGTGCGCGGCGTCGAAACCTGGGCCTGCAAGAGCGCGGATCACGTGGTCGTCATCTGCAACGGGATGAAGCAGGAGCTCGAAGGCCGGGGCATTCCGTCCGACACGATCGACATCTCCTGGAACGGCATCGACCCTGGCTCGTTCCAGCCAGGGGAGCCCGACCGGGAGTTCGCCCGGGAGCATGGACTCGAAGGGAAGCGCGTCCTGGGCTTTCTGGGCTCGTTCTACGGCTACGAAGGGCTCGAGCTCCTCCTCTCCGCGATGGGCGCGCTGCGCGAGCGCGGCGACGACCTGAGACTTCTTCTGGTGGGGGGCGGGCCGCGGGAGCAGGCGCTCCGCGATCAGATCCGCCGCGAAGGATTGGAGCAGGTGGTCGTGATGCCGGGTAGAATAGCCAAGGAGCGGATCCCGGGGCTCTACGGGTTGGTTGACATTCTGGTCTATCCCCGTTATTCTACTAGGCTTACGGAGCTAGTGACGCCCCTGAAGCCGCTCGAGGCCATGGCGATGGGCAAGCCTTTGGTGGCCAGCGACATCGGGGGGCATCGCGAGCTGATCCAAGATCGCCGCACCGGCCTCCTGTTCTCGCCCGGCAGCGTGCCCTCCCTGGTCTCGGCCGTCGAAACGATCCTGGACGACGACGCGCTCCGTGCCGATCTCGTCCGTGGGGGGCGAGAATGGGTGGAGACGAACCGCGCCTGGAGCATCACAACCTCCGTGTACTCGAAGGTGTACACGCAGGCGAGACTCCGGGCCGCAAGCAGAGGACGAGATACGTGGAAACGGCGACCAGAGGGCAAGGCCGCGGAAGCGCGATGAGCGCCGCTTCATCCATCTCGCGGGACGAGGTCGGGGCCATTCTTCGCTGCCCCCGTTGCCGGGGTACGCTCTCCTTCCAGGACACCCTTCTCGACTGCGCGGCCTGCCGGCTCTCCTTCGCCATGAAACCGGGCAGCCTTCCGATCTATGACCTCTTCATCGACGAGGGCGCCGAGCACGTCGGGCGCGATCCCAGGCAGGTGTGGAAGCGACCCGAGTTCGAGCGGAACTACGAATTCACCGGCTACCACGAGTCGGGTGTGGAGTTCGACCGTGCCCTCGGTTATCCGGAAGAGGTCAGCCGGTTCCTGTTCGAGCGGGTGAAGAAGCGCATGGTGAAATGGGTGAAACCGGGGGCGGGGCATGCGATCCTGGACGTGGGGTGCGGCGCCGGATACTTCCTCAACCTGATCCGCGAGCGGTACCGCCAGGAGGGACAGGAGCCGTTGATCGTCGGGATCGACATCTCGGCCCACCAGGTCTCGTACATGGCCGAGCGGATGCACAAGGAGGGAGCCCCGCGCGTGATCGCCGCGACCGCGAACGGGGAATTCCTCCCGTTCGCCGACGAGGCCTTCGACCTGGTGACCTGCAGCGAGGTGATCGAGCACATCCGTAACCCGAAGCGCGCCCTCGAAGAGATGCGCCGTATCCTCAAGCCGACGGGCATGCTCCTGTTGAGCACACCCTCGATGAGCGCCCAGAAAGGGTGGTCCCTGATCCTCCTTCCCGCGACGGCCCTGGTGAAATTCGTGACCCGATACAAGTCGAAGCACAGCGTCCCCGAAAGCTATGACGTTCCCTGGTATGCGAAGGAATTCCGTGCGACGGTCTCGTCGGCCGGGGTCCGCATTCACGACTTCGAGTACAACGCGGTGATTCCGCATCCGTACCACTTCATCTTCCTGCCTCGACCGCTGGTGCGGCCGGCGGTGGCGTTCTTCGGCGTCGTCGACCGCACGCTCAAGTGGGCGCTCAAGCCGCTCGCGCTCCACTTCGTGGTCCGGGCCTCCCGCGCGCTGGCGATCATCCTCCTCGGAGCGTCACTCGCCGCCTCTTCGACCCTGGTGTTGCTCGGCCCCCGCGCGGCGTCGGCCCAGGAGAGCCAGGGGGAACAGGGTGACGCGTGGCTCAACCGCAACTACTTCGCCCGCCGCACGGACGGATTCACACAAGAGCTCCTGGCGAATGCCGAGCGAAATCACCTCGCCCAGGAAAATTTCTGGAGTAAATACAAGTCGGGCGAGCTCGACCGTGCGCTCGGAGATTTGAAATACGTCCTCCTCGTGTTCCCGAACCATCCGAGGGCGCTCCATCTGATGACGCTGATCTGCCGCACGATGAAGGACTCCACAACGCCCATCGTCTACTTCGAGAAGGCGGTGCGCACGTTCCCGAACGAGCCGTACACGTTCGCTCAATACGGCGCCTATCTCATCTCGACAGGGGACACGGAGCAGGGGATTGCGCGCCTCAAGGACGCCCTCCGGCTCAATCCCAACCTGACCTACGCGCTGGGCCTCTTGGCGGAAGCCCAGAAGAAGCCGAAGGCCGGAACAACGCCGGGCGCGGGCACGACGGGATCCACGGCCCCCTCAGGCTCGAAGGCTCCGACGCCGAGCGCGGGCCCGCCCACCACTACCGCTGGGACACCCTCGACCTCCACGCCCGGAACCACGGTCCGCTGAGGATCGGGATCGTCCTTCGATGAGCGGTCTCTGGGGATTCGTCCTCGCGGATCCGCGGGGCCGGGCTGACATCTCCGATCTCGCCGTGATGGGCGCGGAGAGCCACCCCGGCGCCACCCATCCCCTCCATGCGGTGGCTGCGGGGCCGGCGGCGCTCGCCACCCAGGAGTTCCCGCATCGCGCGGCAGCAGTCGCGCGCCGACAGGTCGGGGACTCCATTCTCCTGCTCGCCCTCCACGGATCCATCGTCGAGCTCGACGACGCCGGCTCGACGCACGATGGCCAGGCACCCGGCAGCGCCAGCCTTCTCGCGGACCGGCTTCTCGAAGGCTACCTCGGCGCGGGGCCGGACCTCTGGCAGCGGCTTCGCGGAGACTTCGTCATCGCCGTCTGGGACGGCCGCGACGCCACCTTCCGCGTCGCCTGCGACCGCTTTCGGATTCACCCGCTGTACTACTCCCTGGACATGCGCGGCCTCACGTTCGGCTCCCGCATCGCCCCGGTCCTGGCCCGTCCCGGCACTGGAAGCCCGAGCATCGACGCGGACTCCGTCCTGGAGGTGCTCCTCGCCTCGGTCATACCGACCCCGAAGACGATCTACGAGCGCGTCGCGAAGCTCGCGCCAGGAACGGAGCTCGTCTACCGGTCCGGGACCATGACCCTCCGGCCGTACTGGGACATGGTCTTCGGCACCTCCGAGCGCCCGAGCGAGCGCCAGCTGGCCCGGGACCTTCGCGAATCCCTCGAAGATGCCATGCGGGTCCGGCTGGCCATGGACCGCGACGCATCCTACGGCGCGTTCCTGAGCGGCGGGATCGACAGCACGACGGTCCTCGGCCTCGCGACCAAGATCGCAGGCCGGCCGGTGAAGAGCTTCTCGATCGGCTTCGGCGAGCCTCGCTTCAACGAAATGGAGTATGCGCGGATCGCCGCGCGCGCCTTCGGCTCGGAGCACCACGAGTACTTCGTCCAACCCGAGGACGTGGTGCGCGCCATCCCGACCTTGCTCGACGCCTACGACGAGCCGTTCGGCAACGCGTCGGCGATCCCGACCTTCTACTGCGCGACCGTCGCGCGCGAGCATGGCATCGACGTCCTGTACGCGGGAGATGGCGGGGACGAGCTCTTCGCGGGGAACGAGCGCTACTCGATCCAGCGCCTGTTCGGCTACTACCAGAAGGTTCCGGGCTGGCTCCGGGAGCCGGTCCTCCGGCCGCTCGTCGAGGCCCTCGCGGCGACGAAGGTTCCGCTGTTCGTGAAGGGAGCGAAGTACGTGCGCCGCGCCAGAACTCCCTATGTGGACCGGATTTCCTCGTATGACCTCGATCATGTCCTTCCGCTCGACGAGATCGTCGCCCCCGCCCAGCTCGAACGCATCACGCGAGAGCACAGCCACAAAGCGCTCTTGTCGCACTACTACCGGAGCGCTGCGGCCGAGGACGACCTGGACCGCCATCTCTATCTCGATCTGAAGCTCACCATCTCGGACAATGACCTGATCAAGGTGACGCGCGCGACCGAAGCGGCCGGCGTGGCGGTCCGCTTTCCGTTCCTGGATTCGCGCGTGGCCGAGGTGGCGGGCGCCGTCCCGGCCCGCATCCGGATGCGGGGGACCGAGCTCCGCAGTTTTTTCAAGCGCGCCTACTCGGATTTCCTGCCGCCCGAAACGATTGCCAAGACCAAGCACGGATTCGGCCTCCCGATCCCGGTCTGGCTCCGGACCGATCCGACGCTGAACGGCATGATGCGCGATCTCGTGCTCGGTCCCTCGAATCGGGTCGCGGGATATTTTCGCCGGAGCGCCCTCGAGACGCTCGTCGAGCGCCACAGCACCGACCCCACGACGTACTACGGCGTCTTCCTCTGGAATCTCATGGTGCTCGAGCTCTGGCTTAGGCGCCATGCTTCCACCGCGTGAGTCCCGGTCCGGGGGCCGGCGCCGGGACCCGGCCCCGGTCGGGGGTCCGAGTCGAAGTGCTCCGGACGGCCGAGGAGCTCGATCGGCTCGTTCCGGAGTGGGAGGCGCTCCTCGCTCGGAGCGCGAGCGACACGATCTTCCTGTCTCCCGACTGGCTCCGCTCTTGGTGGGCGGCCTATGGATCGGGGCGCGAGCTGATCGTGCTTCGGGTCGTGTCGGACGGAAGCCTCGTGGGGCTGGCGCTCCTCTATCGCGGCCTCGGACAGCTCGTGCCCGGCATGCGGCATCGCACCCTCGTCCTGCTAGGCGACGGCTCCGCGGACTCCGACTATCTCGATTGGATCTCGGCCCGGGGGCACGAGGGGACGGTCGTCGCCGGAATCATCGATGGCCTCCGGACATCGGTACCGGGGTGGGATCTGCTCCTCCTCAACGAGATCCCGGAAACATCGCCCCACCTCGCTCCGCTTTTGGCCGAAGCAACCATGCGTGGATGGCTGTGGCATGACTGGCGCGTGCCCTGCGCGCGCGTGAGCCTGCCGGCGAGCTGGGATGCTTACGTCAAGTCCCTCAAGCCGCGCATGCGAACGAAGGTTCGCTCGGTACTGCGGGTCATGGACGAGGAGTTCCACGGGCGGTGCGACCGATTGACCGATCGCTCCGAGCTCGAGGCACGGCTCGAGTCCCTCTACGACCTGCATCGGCGGCGATGGGAGGCCGAGGGGAAGTCGGGCGTGTTCCAGACTGCGGCCAAGCGTGACTTCTATGCGCTCCTGTCCCGCAGGCTCCTCGAGAGCGACCGTCTTCGCTTCTATTCGCTCCGGATCGGGACCGATTACGTCGCTCACCAGTACTGCTTCGAGTATGGTAACCGCATGTACCTGTTGCAGGAGGGGCTCGACCCCGCGTGGTTCGAGCATGGTGCGGGCAACGCGCTTCGCGCGCACGTGTTCCAGGACTGCATCGCGCGGGGCATCGCGGTCTACGATTTTCTGGGCGGCGTGACGGCGCACAAGCTCTCCTGGGGAGCGGAAACCGTCTGGAGCGCCCGCGTGACCACAGGACCGCCCTCGTGGAAGAACCGAATCCTGTTCGGCGTGCGTGGAGCGAGAGCGGTCCTCAAGAAGCTCCTGAGGCCCGAACGGCTCTCGGAGGGCGCGGGTTGAGCCGGGCCCTCGTGCGCCGCTGGGCCGCGCGCGTCGCGTATGGCTTGGGCCTGACCCAGACCTTCACGCGCGCCGGAGATCGCTGGCGAGTGCTCCGTGGGAAGGGGGGCATTTCCATCGGCCGGCGCCGGCGCGGCGCCTTCCTCGTGCTCCTCTACCACCGCGTCAACCGGGCCTCCCCGCGTTTCGCGATCGAGCGTACGGAGACGGAAGCGTTCCGGGCTCAGATGGAGCACCTCGCGCGCCACTTCCACGTGATGTCGCTCGACGATCTCGTGAAACGCGTCAGGGCCGGCGAGTCCCTTCCGTCGAGAGCGGTCGCGATCACCTTCGATGACGGATACGAAGACAACTACACCGACGCCTACCCCATCCTCAGGAAACTCGGTCTTCCGGCCACGGTGTTCCTGGCGACCGAGAGCATCGGAACAGGGGAGAGCCTCTGGTTCGACCGGGTGCTCGATGCATTCCGGACCGCACGGGCCCACTCGATCAAGCTCCCCGGCGGCGAATCCGCCGAATTGTCCGATCCGATGACTCGCGAGAGGGTCGCGCATCGCGCGCTCTACGCTCTGATGCGCCTGTCGAACGCCGAGCGCGAGACGGCGATCGACGCGCTCCTGCGCGACCTCGGCCCGGAAGGCTCGCCCGACCTTCCCGCCATGATGACCTGGGATCAGGTGCGGCTCATGGCGGCCCATGGAATCGAGTTCGGCGCTCACACCATGACCCATCCCATCCTCTCGCGGCTGCCTCTCGACGAGGCCGAGGCGGAGATCGTCGGCTCGAAGCGCAGGATCG
>DASUFL010000044.1:0-8123 GCA_036274595.1 Candidatus Eiseniibacteriota bacterium
TGAACGACCGGGGACCGTTCCGGAAGGGACGGGTCATCGACGTGTCGGAGGAGGCCGCGCGCGAGCTGGGCTTCTATCGCGCAGGCACGGCGCGCGTGCGTGTGGAGGAGCTGGCCAGCCGGGAGTAGTACGCTCGTTCGCAAAATGAGGAGCCCCGCGGACTCTCGGTCCGCGGGGCTTTGTCGTCTCGCCGCGCGCGCCGCGCGGTCGTTTCATCAGCCGTTGCCGTTCTCCGTCTGGATCGGCTGCGCCTCCTTCGCGGGCTCCGTGCCCTCGCCGGCGCCCTGCGCCGGCTCGGTGATGCCCTGCGTTTCGGTACCGGTCTGCTGCTCGGCGCCCGTCTTCTCCTCGACGCTCGTCTTCACCTCACCGCCCGCCGTCGGCTTGCCCACTTCGATGAAGACCCACACGCGCTGCCACTGGCCCCGGCCATTCGTCGCCGTGACCGCGAGTCCGACGCGGTCGGCCTTGGTGCGCAGCGGGACGCGATACACGCCGCGCCACGCCTTGGCGTCCATGTCATACGCGAGCGGCATCTTGTTGAGGCCGTCCGACACCATGATCCCGGTGATGTCCATCGAGCCTTGCGCCGTGATCTCCACGACCTGGCCCCGATCCGCCACGAGCGCGGAGGCGCTCGCGACCACATCCGGGGGCAGCGAATCCGCCGCCATGGGGAGCCCTTCGTTCTGCTCGGAACGGGGCGTCGTGTGTACCAGACTCGCCGTCGTTGCCACCGGCTGCCGCAGCACATCCGCTTCCAGCTTGCTGGTGTCGCTCGACAGCTTCTGATGCTCCTGCTTGCCGCAACCCATGGTGAGAAACGCCACCGCCACCACCGCCACGAGACCCGCCTGCTTGCCCTTCATGTCCTTCTCCCGTCCGGATCAATCCGCCGGTGTCGGGCAGGTCGCCGGAGCCTGACCCGAGCCGCCTGGTGGTCGGCACATGCCCCGTGCACCAGGACCGGGAGGGCGGGACTTATTGCCGCCGCTCGGGACTGGCCTAGATCAAGCAATGGGCCAAATGTGAATGTAGTTGGAATCAAAAGAGTTAAGTGGATGGTGGGCCCGGCGAGGCTCCGAAAAACGTGTCTAGGTTGACACATCCGTCGCGTAGGAGCAGGCTCTTAGAGGACTCAGTCCAATGCGCCTCAAGCCGATAAGAACAACTGTGGAAACTCTGACACGCCTCCGCGGCGCAATCCCCGTGGCCGGGCTCATCATGGCGGCCGTGCTGCATGCTGCCGTCGCGAACGCAGCTCCGTTCGACGCACGCGTGATCTGGACGCGGGGAGACCGCGCCTACCTCGTCGCGCGCGATTCGGTGTGGGTAAGGGCGGGGTCGAGGCTCCGGTTCTTCGAGAAGAAGAAGGAGGTCGCCTCGGGCGTCGTCCGTGTCATCGAGGACTCGACGCTCGTCGTAGCGACGATCACAGCCGGTTCCCTGGCGCGGGTGAAGCATCTCGACCGAATCCGCGTGGACGCGGAACGTGCGCCGTTGACGCGGACCCTCCTTCGGATCGGCATGCCGTCGATTGGACGAATCCAGCCCTTCTTCGAGTGCCGCCAGCTGGTTCTCAATCCCAGCGCCTACGAGGTGATCGCGGACACCTCGCATGGCTCTCGCATTCTGGTCCGGCCACGGGCGAAGAATCTCCCGGATACCCTCCTCGTCCGCCAGTTCAACGACGCTGCCGACGAAGAGATCGCACTGGAGCGAGGCGAGATCGACGCGGCGGTATTCTGGCCGGGCGAGGCCTCGTCCCACATTCGCGAGACGATGCGATGGACAGGAACGCCCAAGCCCTTCCGATCGCGAGGCGTCGTTGGTGTCCGCCCGAGAGACCGGGCGAGCTCGGACGCGATTGAGGTGGGGCGGATCCCCAGGAGCGCGGAAGAGTCCCTCGCACGTCTCAACGCTGACCTCTTTCGCGACGACCTCGCGCCAATCGCGCACGCGCACGCCGATTCCATGGCGGCGTGGTCGTTCGAAGTCGACCCCAAGCTTCCCGGACGCGAGCGCATTCTCAGGAGTCTCGGCCCCTCCGCGCGGCCGACTCGAGGCGCAGCTGTCCTGCTCCTCACGTACTTCGACGAGCCGACCGACGGAAGCTCGTTCGACGAGAATACCGTCGAGCCCCAGGTCTGGCTCTTCCTCCTCGGGTGCCCCGTGATCAGCCGTCCCGAGCTCCGTCCCTACCTCGAATCGATCGACCTCTCCGCGATCGTGAATCTCTTCGATTGCGAGACTGCGGGACGCAAGCGATGAGATCCCTGCGCACCCGCCTCATCCTCGGGATCGCGCTCGTCGCGATCGTGCCGCTCGGGCTCGCGCTCGTGCTGATGTCCCAGCGCGTGGAGACGATGGTTCGAGAGGAGTCGGGACGGCGTCTCGAGACCGGCGTCCGCGCGCTTCAGGCGGAGATGAGGGAGCGCCTCCTCAGGACCGAGGCCAAGCTCGGGATCCTGAGCCGCGATCCGCTCCTGCGCCGGCTCTACCTCGTGCGCGCGGGGGGTGCACGCGAGCTGGGCGACTATCTCGCCGAGCGCCGCATCCTTCTGGACCTGGACTATCTCGAGGTCGACGGGCTCGACAGCCTTCCGGTAGCCACGGCGACCGGAGCTCCAGCCGATTCGACGCTCGCGGTGGAGCTCGACCTTGCGAGTCCCATCACCTACGACAACCATTGGGTGGGCACGCTTCGCGGCGGCGTCCTCCTGGATCGCGATTTCCTGATCCGCCTCCAGCAGCGCCGCGGGCTCGATCTCGTCCTCTTCGATCGTACCGGACGGCTGGCCGCCTCGACGCTTCCCGACCCCTTGGAGCAGGCGCTTCCATCCGAAGCGTCGCGCGCCACGATCGGGCACGGAACCTACTGGGGCCTGAGCGCTCCACTCGACCTCGGCGCATCGGGCACCGCGATGCTCACGGCACTCACACCCACGACTCCGTCCGACGAGACGATCGCCGCGCTCCGCCTCACGGCCGTGCTCCTCGCGCTCGGCGGCATCGTGGTCGCGATGCTGCTCGGCTTCCTCTGGTCCCGCCAGGTCTCGCGCCCCGTGGAACGCCTGGCGGCTCATTCGCGCCGCCTCGCGCGTGGCGAGTGGGACGAGCCGATCTCGATCCACAGCGTGCGCGAGCTGGAGACCCTGGGCGAGGCGCTCGACCGCATGCGCGCGGATCTCGTGGCCTATCGAGAGAAGCTCGTCCTGAGCGAGCGCCACGCCGCGTGGAGCCAGATGGCCCGCAAGGTGGCCCACGAGGTGAAGAATCCGCTCACCCCGATCGCGATCTCCGTCGCGGACCTGAAGCGGAGCTACGACCTCCACCGACCCGATTTCCCCACCGTCCTCGATCAGGCGGTGCGGACCATCTCGGCGGAGGTCGATTCGCTGAAGCGGCTCCTCCAGGAGTTCTCCGACTTCGCGCGCTTCCCCGCTCCCACGCTCGCGTCCGTGCAAGCCGGCGCGCTCCTCGACGACCTCCGCGCCCTCTACGCGCGGGAGATCGAGGAGGGTCGTCTCGCCGTGGAGCCCCCTCCCTCTCCGATCACGCTGCGCGCCGACGCCGGACAGCTCCGGCAGGCGCTCGTCAATCTCGTGAAGAACGGCCTCGAGGCGGTGAATGGCAGCGGCAAGGTGACGGTGGAAGCGCGCCCCGCCGGTGGGAGCGCCGAATTCACGGTCACCGATACCGGTCCCGGGCTCTCCGCGGAGCAGCGGGCCGGGCTCTTCTCACCTGGATTCACGACGAAGACGCACGGAAGCGGGCTCGGACTCACGATCGTCGACCGCATCGTCTCCGAGCACGGCGGCATCATCGCGGTCCAGTCGGACGAGGGGCGCGGCACCACGTTCGTCCTTCGCCTGCCGCGCGAGGGGGCCTGAGCCATGCCGTCGATTCTGATCGTCGACGACGAAGCCAACATCCGCTCGAGCCTCGAAGGCGCGCTCGCGCGCGAGGGCTACGACACGGAGACGGCCGCGAGCGTGGCCGAGGCGCGGACGAAGCTCAAGGACGCGTACGACGTGATCCTCCTCGACGTCTGGTTCCCCCGCGAGAGCGGTCTCGACCTGCTGGGAGAGATCGCGGAATCGGCGCCGGAAACGGTCGTGATCATGATGTCCGGCCACGCGTCGATCGACACCGCGGTCCAGGCGACGCGGCTCGGCGCGTTCGACTTCCTCGAGAAGCCGATCTCGCTCGAGCGCTTGCTCGTGCTCCTGCGGAACGCCACCGACTCCCTGTCGCTGCGCTCGGAGAATCGCCGCTTGCGGCAGGCCTGGGCGGATTCCATCGTCGGCGACTCCCCCGCGATCCGGGCCCTCATCAAGGAAATCCAGCTCGCCGCATCGAGCCATGCGCGCGTGCTGATCCAGGGAGAGAACGGGACCGGAAAGGAGCTCGTGGCCCGCGCGCTCCACGCCGCCGGACCGCGCCGCGACAAGCCGTTCGTCGCGGTGAACTGCGCGGCCATCCCTGAGGAGCTGATCGAGTCCGAGCTGTTCGGGCACGAGCGGGGCGCGTTCACAGGCGCCACGCAGTCGCGGCGGGGGCGTTTCGAAGAGGCGCACGGGGGCACGCTCTTCCTGGACGAAGTCGGAGACCTGAGCCAGCGGGCGCAGACGAAGCTTCTCCGCGTGCTCGAAGAAAGTGAGTTCTTCCGCGTGGGCGGCAATCGCGCGATCAAGGTCGACGTGCGCGTGATCGCGGCCACGAACCGGGACCTGGCCGAGCTCACGCGCGCGGAGTCCTTCCGCGAAGACCTCTACTTCCGCCTCGCCGTGGTGCCGCTCACGGTTCCCCCGCTCCGCGATCGGCTGGAGGACATACCGGTGCTCGTCACACACATCGCGGCCGACCTGCTTCGTGAGACAGGCGGTCGAGGAAAGACCTTCAGTCCCTCCGCCATCGAGCGCCTGGCGCGCTATCCGTACCCGGGCAACGTGCGCGAGCTCAGGAACGTGGTCGAGCGGCTGATCATCATGACGCCCAGCACGCGCGTCGGAGCGGAGGCGGTCGATCGCGTGCTTGGTTCCACGGCCGAGCCACACGGGGTGGACCACGACGACTCCCGCCTCGCCGAGCAGGTGCGTCGATTCGAGAAGGATCGGATCGAGGAGACGCTCCGCCTCGAGGGCGGCAACGTCACCAAGGCCGCCGCGCGTCTCGGCCTCGAGCGGAGTCACCTCTACAAGAAGATGCGCAAGCTCGGGATCGAACCCGCCTGAGCCCCGCGCAAGCTCCCGGCCCGCCCCACCGGTCCGGAACTTGCATTTTGCCATCCCGCCGAGAGGGCTGCGTAACAGCCCGCACCGATCCGTACCGAAGGGGGCGCGTATCCCCTGCATTCGGCACGAGTTCGCTCGACATCCGTGGCCCCGGGGCTGCTGCGCCAAGCGCGGTGCCTTGCCGGACCCCGTACCCAATTGTTCCAAGGGGGACGTCATGAGAAGCCGATTCGAGGAATACAAAGAGGACGATCACCTGGACGAACCGGTCACCATCACGGGTCGCCAGCTACGTTCTCTCAAGCGCGCCGCCCTGACCGGGATGATCGCGACGATACTCGCCATCATCGCCGTGGGACTCGGAGCCTGGAATCTCGTGCAGGCAGGCAAGAGCGGTCCGGCGGATCCCATGAGCTCGGAGCCGGCCGCGCAAGCTCAGCCCGCTCCGGCGGCCGCGGCGACCGACTCCGTGCCGTCGCCCGTGCCCACGCCGCAGCCGATCCAGACGGGTGCCGCCGCGACGCCAGCGCCATCCACCGCCCCGGCCGCCGCCCCGGCTACGGTCCCACGGCACGCATCGACGGCCACACCGAGCTCGAAGCACTCGCGCTCGGCCAGGAGCTCGGCGTCGAGCGGTGAGGAGCCGGTGACCACGCCCGCGTTCTCGCCCTCCGCGGCTCCGGTTTCGCCCGCGATGCCGACGCCGGAGCCCGTCGCGCCGAAGCCGGCACAGGCTGCGCCACCGGACACGAGCAAGCACTAGGCACCCCGGCCCACTCCCTACTCGGGGCTTGAGTGAGCGCACGAGGCGGGGCTAGCATGCCCCTTAGATGGGGGGGCCGATGCCGATCGAATACGAAATCGACCATACCCGGCGTGTCGTGATTGCGCGGGGACGGGGTGTCCTCGGAGAAGGCGACTTCTTCGAGTACCAGAAGGACGTGTGGTCCCGGGACGAAGTCCGGGGCTATGACGAGCTGGTGGACATGCGCGCGGTGGACGAGGTGATCCTCCCCACCGCGGATCGGATGCGGGCGCTCGCCTCCCTGTCCGCCGACATGGACGTCAAGCGCGGCACCATCCTGGGCGCGAGCACCAAGCTCGCCGTCATCGCGCCGCAGGATTTCGCCTACGGGCTCGGCCGCATGTACGAAGCCTACCGGAGCTTTCAGCCCTCGAGCACGAAGGAGGTCGCAGTCTTTCGCACCGCGGCTGAAGCGGTCGCGTTCCTGGGCCTCCACGGCGTCGTCCTCGACCCGGTGAAGTGATCGCGGCCCGGCCGCGTTCGGATCAAACGCTCCGCGCTTCCCACCCGAGGAACAGGTCCCGCGCCCGTAGCATGTCCGACACGACTCCGCTGCCCCATCGACTCCACGCGACGGCTACCCTGCCGACCATGCTCCGGCGGCTGACGCTGTCTCTCCTCGCGATCCTGGTCTCCCCGCCTTGGGCCCAGGCGACGCCGCACCGGCCGATTCCGGCCCTCTCGCACGTGGTGATCCTGAGCGTGGATGGGCTCCGCGGAGACATTGCGCTTCGCGCCAACGCCCCGACGCTCCGCGCTCTCCTCGCGCACGGGAGCTTTACGATGTGGGCTCGCACCACCGACGTCGCGGTCACTCTCCCATCGCATATGTCCATGCTGACCGGCGTTCCGCCGGAGAAGCATCGCGTCGACTGGAACGACGACCAGCCCGGCCGCTATCCCGCGTGGCCGACTCTGTTCGAGCTGGCGCGCCAGGCGGGCTACTCGACCGCGATGGCCGCGGGCAAATCGAAGTTCCATGCGTTCCAGGAACCGGGCGCTCTCGACTGGTCCTACGTCCCCAGCGCGAGCGTCGCGACCGATGCGTCGGTCGCGGACACGGCGGTCGCGACCATCGCGCTCCACCGGCCGGGGGTCCTGTTCGTCCATCTTCCCGGCGTGGACAGCGCGGGACACCGGTACGGATGGGGTTCGCAGGAGCAGCTCGACGCCATCACGGTCGCGGATGCGAGCATCGGGCGGGTGCTGGACGCGCTGCGCGAGGAGCATCTCATGGACTCGACGCTCGTCATCGTGAGCGCGGACCACGGAGGCGCGGGGAGATCGCACGGAGGGGTCGACCCGCGGAGCCGGTTCATTCCCTGGATCGCGGCGGGACCGGGCGTTTGCGCGAATCTGGACCTGACGATCGATGCGAATCTCTCGGTGAGAACCGAAGACACGTTCGCGACCGCGGCGTACGTGCTCGGAATCACGCCGCCGAAGCGCGTCGATGGCAAGCCGGTGATGGAGATCTTCTGCCCGTCGGGGGGCGCCCGCCGCTAGCGCGCTGGGGCAGCCGTGACGAATTTCCGGATCATCTCGATCACGTTCGGATCGACGTGATCCGGATTTTCGTATTCGGAGGGCGAGGGCTTCCCTTCCCCGCGGATGAACAGGTGGTTCAAATGGGGCAGCGTCTGGACGATCGCCCCCTTCTGTCCCTCGAGTCCCACCCGCCACGTGGCGAGATCCTCGTCCGCGACCTGGAAATCACGTTCGCCGCGAAGCACGAGCACGGGCTTGCCGAGCTTCTTCGCCATGGCGACCCCGTCGCGCTTGGACCAGTCGAGCCAGTAGGCGCCGCTCGCACCGAGCAGGGTTCCCTCGGGGGCTTTTCCTTGCCGTAGGATCGCAGCCTTCGTTTCGATGTCCGCGATCTGATCGGGCGGGGCTTCGAGATAGCGCATCTGGGCGAGCACGATGTCCCACGGCGGCCGGCCGGGCGGCGCGAGCGCCACCACTCCGGCGATGTTCCCCGCCCGCACGGCGATCTCCGGCGCGAGCAGCGCGCCCAGGCTGTGCCCGATCACGAAGACCCGCTTCGGATCCACTTCGGGACGCGCCGCGAGCTGATGCGC
>DASUFL010000045.1:0-15022 GCA_036274595.1 Candidatus Eiseniibacteriota bacterium
CGCTCGATCTCGGCGTCACGTTCATCGATACGGCGGACGTGTACGGTCCGTACACGAACGAGGAGCTCGTGGGGCGCGCCATCCGGGGCCCCCGGAACGAGGTCGTGCTCGCGACGAAGTTCGGGAACGTGCGGGACGAGAAGGGGGCGTGGCTCGGGCAGAACAGCCGGCCCGACCACGTGCGGCAGGCCTGCGACGCATCGCTCCGCCGTCTCGGCGTCGACCACATCGATCTCTACTACCAGCACCGCGTCGATCGCTCCGTGCCCATCGAGGACACCGTCGGCGCCATGGCGGAGCTCAAGCGGGCCGGAAAGATCCGCTATCTCGGTCTCTCCGAGGCCGCGCCCGACACGATCCGGCGCGCGCATCGCGTCCATCCCATCGCCGCCCTCCAGACCGAGTACTCGCTCTGGACCCGCGATCCCGAAGATGGCGTGCTCGCCGCGTGCCGGGAGCTGGGCATCGGCTTCGTCGCGTACAGCCCCCTCGGTCGTGGATTTCTGTCCGGCCGGTTTCAGAGGGAGTCGGATCTGGCCGAGGACGACGCGCGGCGAAACCATCCCCGGTTCCAGGGCGACAACTTCCGGAGAAACCTGGACCTCGTCCACCGCGTGGAGGAGATCGCGCGGGAGAAGCGGTGCACGCCCGCCCAGCTCGCCCTGGCGTGGCTCCTCTCGCGCGGGAGCGACATCGTTCCCATTCCCGGCACGAAGCGCCGGGAGTATCTCGAGGAGAACGTGAAGGCGCTCGAGGTCACGATCACGTCCGTGGATTCGCACCGGATCGACGAGGTGGCGCCGGTGGGCGCGACCGCCGGCACCCGCTATCCCGAAGGGGGTATGCTCACGATCAACGGGTAGCGCAAGCACCGCGGCTCGCTCACCGGCGCGGCGTGGCCGAGAGCGAGGCTTGGCGGCGAAGAAGCTGATCGTCCTTCAAACGGCGGTTCCTGCCTCGGTATACTCCCCGGTCTTGCCTCGATCGCAGGGACCGGACCCCCGGGGAGACCTCATGGAATCGCTCCACGCTCTGAAGCAAAGGCTCAGCGAGATCGACGACCTCAGACGCGCGACGGCCGTGCTGAGCTGGGATCAGACGACGTACATGCCTCCGGCAGGCGGCACCGCGCGCGGCCGGCAGATGGCCACGCTCTCGAGGCTCGCGCACGAGAGGTTCATCGACGCGGAGACAGGACGGCTTCTCGACGCCGTGGCCCGTGAGACGGAGTCCATGCCCCACGATTCCGACGAGGCGTCGCTGGTGCGCGTGACGCGCCACCGCTGGGAACGGGACCGCCAGATGCCGGCGTCGCTCGTCTCCGAGATCGAGGAGAACGGGGCGCTCAGCTACCAGGCCTGGACCGTGGCCAGGCCGGCCAACGATTTCGAGCGGATGCGGCCGTATCTCGAGCGGACGCTCGAGCTGTCGCGCCGCGCGGCCGACTGCCATCCCGGCTACGACCACATCGCGGATCCCCTGATCGACACGCACGACCATGGGATGAGGGCCGCGGACGTGCGGGGGCTCTTCGGCGCGCTTCGCGCGAGGCTCGAGCCGCTGGTCCAGGCGATCGCCTCACGGCCCCAGCTCGACGACTCGCCCCTTCGGAAGAACATCGCGCTCGAGACGCAGCTTCGATTCGGGCTCGAGGTGATCCGCGCGTTCGGGTTCGACTTCACGCGCGGCCGCCAGGACATGACGCGGCATCCCTTCATGACGCGGTTCGCGCACGGCGACGTGCGCATCACGACGCGAACCCGGGACAACGACGTCACCGACTCGCTCTTCTCCACGCTGCACGAGTGCGGCCACGCGCTCTACGAGATGGGATTCGATCCCTCGTTCGAGGGGACGCCGCTCGCCGGCGGATCCTCCTCGGGGGTGCACGAGAGCCAGTCCCGCCTCTGGGAGAATCTCGTGGGACGGAGTCGCGGCTTCTGGGAGCACTTCCTTCCCCGGATGCAGGCGATCTTCGGCCGCGATCTCGACACGGTGAGCGTGGACGCGTTCTACCGCGCCATCAACCGCGTGGAGCGATCGCTCATCCGCACCGACGCCGACGAAGCCACCTACAACCTCCACGTCATGCTCCGCTTCGATCTGGAGCTCGATCTCCTCGAGGGGAAGCTCGCCGTGCGGGATCTCGCGCGAGCCTGGCGCGAGCGATTCCAGGCCTCGATGGGGGTGGCGGTGCCCGACGATGCGAACGGCGTGCTCCAGGACGTCCACTGGTATCACGGGCTGATCGGGGGCCAGTTCCAGGGCTACACCCTGGGGAACATCCTCTCCGCTCAGTTCTTCGCGACTGCCGTGAAGGCGCGCCCCGAGATCCCGGCCGACATCCGGCGGGGATCCTTCGGGGCCCTCCACGATTGGCTCAAGGAGAACATCTACCGCCACGGCGCGAAGTTCACGCCGGCGGAGCTCACGAAGCGGGTGACGGGGAGCGATCTCTCGATCGAGCCCTACATGGCGTACCTGGAGGGGAAGTACCGGCCGCTCTACGGGCTCTCGTAGCTCCGGCCGGGGGCGCGTCAGACGGCGTTGAGCCCCAGACGCCGGACGAGCTCGCCGTACCGTGGGTCGTGGCGGATCGGATCGAGCCGGGGGTGCACCCGCAGGAAGGTGAGCCCGGTCGCCCCCTCCCGCACCGCGGTCTCGAGCCAGGTGAACGCCTCGTCCACGTCGCCGAGCGAGGCATGGAGCGCGGCGATGCCCCACGCCGATACGACGCGGCGCGACCTCGCCTCGGTCAGCTCCGCGAGTATCCGGCGCGCTTCGGCCGTGTCCCCCCGGCTCACCGCGAGGTGCGCGAGGCCGAACGAGGGTCCCGCCACGCCCCCGCTCAGGACGCGCCCTTCCTCGTACTCCCGCCGCGCTTCGTCGAAGCGGCCGAGCGCCTCGAGCGAGCGCGCGAGATCGGTGTGCGCTCCGTCGAACCGGGGATCGAGCTCGATGGCTTTCCGGTAGTAGACCACCGACCGCTCGAACTCGCGTGCGTAGTAGTAAGCGTCGCCGACCGAAGTGTGGATGATCATGGACATGGGATCGATGCGGAGCGCTTCGAGCATGGCCGCCTGAGCATCCGTGTGCTGCTCCACGCTGTAGAGCACGCGCCCCAACACCTGATAGGGCTCGGCGAGCCCAGGGTTGAGCTCGATCGCGCGCTTGAGCTCGCGGATCGCGCCGGCCAGGTCGCGTAGCTGGAACCGGACATGTCCCAGGACGGCGTGCGCCCCGGCCACGGAATCGTCGAGCTCGAGCGCCTTGAGGGCCGCCTCCTCCGCCTCCCGGATGGCCTCGGCGGGCGGCGCCATGCCGCGCTGCGCCCGTATGCTGTGGCAGTCGGCGATGCCGGCCCACGCGGGGGCGTAGCTCGGGTCGATCTCGAGCGCGCGTCGGAAGTGACGGAGGCTGACCTCGACCGCCTGGGGCGACGTTTCTGCGATCGTATGGAGGCCCTTCAGGTACTCGAGATGCGCCTCGGGCTTGACGGTGTGCCGCTTGGCGAGGCGCTTCACCTCTCGCGGAGACAGGTGGAGCTCGATCTCCTTCACGACCGCGGCGGCGACTTTGCTCTGCACGTCCAGCACGTCCTCGAGCTTGTCGTCGTAGCGCTCGGACCAGAGCGTCTCGTCGGTGCGCGCGGACACGAGGCGCACCGTGATCCGGACGCGTGGACCCACGAGCAGCGCCGATCCCTCGAGGATGGCATCCACGCCGAGCTCGTGGCCGATCTCCGGCAAGGATCGCGCGATCCCCTTGTACTTCATGGCGGACGTGCGTGAGATGACGCGGAGACCCTGGAGCCGGGCGAGATCTCCGATCAACGCTTCGGTCATGCCGTCCGCGAACCACTCCTGCGCGGGATCGCGGGACACGTTGTCGAAGGGAAGCACCGCGAGCGAGCGGATCGCATTCCGCGAGATCTCCGTCGGCGGGTCGCGGTGCGTCCCGGAGTCCACGCCGCCTCCGGACTGGACGGCCCGAAGCATGCGCGCGACCTCGCCTGCCGAGCTGGGGCGGCGCGCGCGATCCTTGTCGAGACAGCTCTCGACGAGCCGCTCGAGCGCGGGAGGCGCGTCGGCCCGGACGATGCGGAGGGGACGCGGCATCGTGTGCAGGATCTCGAACATGAGCGCCTCGGGCCGATCGTTGGCGAACGCACGACGCCCGGTCGCCATCTCGTAGAGGAGCGCGCCGAGCGCCCAGACGTCGCTGCGGAGGTCCGCCGGTTCGCCCCGCAGCTGCTCCGGCGCCATGTAGGGGAGGGATCCCATGATGGTTCCGGTCTGGGTCAGCTCCGTGGCCTGGCCCACGCCCGAGTTGAGGAGGCCGGCCAGTCCGAAGTCGAGGAGCTTCGGCGCGCCGTCGGCCGTGAGCACCACGTTGCCGGGCTTGAGATCGCGGTGGAGGAACCCTCGCCTGTGCGCTTCCTCGAGCGCCTCCGCGATGGAGGCTCCGAGCCGGAGCACGTCCTGGACGGGGAAGGCACCGGACTTGAGCTTCGAGGAGATCGTGCCGCCGGGAACGTACTCCATCACGAGGAAGTCGACGCTCTCCTGCGTGCCGAAGTCGTAGATCGTGGCCACGCCCGGATGGGAGAGCCGCGCCAGCACGCGCGCCTCGCGTCGGAAGCGCTCCCGCGCGGCCGGTTCGGCGAGCATTCCGCGCTGGAGCACCTTCACGGCGACGTCGCGGTCCAGGTGCTCGTCCCGAGCCAGGTACACCTCGCCCATGCCCCCCGCGCCGAGGGGATTGAGGATCCGGTAATGAGAGAGCGTGGTTCCGATCACGTTCAGGAGGCGTCCATGCCGATGGTCTTGAGAATCGACCTGAAACGCGGGTCGTCTCGGATCGAGCGGAAGTGCGGGCTCGGCTTGACATGGACGAGCGCCGCGTCACGCATCGAGGATGCCCGATCGAGCCACGCAAGAGCGGCGTCCGCCATCCCGCAGGCGCCGTACGCCTCCGCTACCTGCGTAGGCTCACTCTCGCCACACGCATCCTCCATCTGACGCAGGGCCAGGTCGCGCTCGGCGATCCGCCCTTCGCGATGGTGGATGAGCGCGAGCGCGAGGTAACGATAGGCCGGGTCGGGCTCGCGCAGCGCTTCTTCGAGCGCCTCCTCGCATCGCCCCATCTCCTCGAGGACCTGTGCGAGGACCGAGCGCGAGATCTGCCGGGTCTCGTTCATGGCGAGGACCTCCCGGAGCGCGGTCTCCGCTTCCTCGAGCCGACCCGCCTCATAATAGACGCAGCCGAGGTTGTGGAGCGACGGCATGTTCAGGGGATCCAGGTCGATGGCCCGTCGATTGAGCGCCAGCGCCTCGTCCGTGCGCCCGAGGGCCTGGAGGAGCACCGCGGCCCCGTGCAGCGCGGCGACATTCGCCGGATCGCGGTCGAGGGCGCGCAGGAACGAAGCCTCCGCGGCGGGCCAATCCCAGTCGCGCGCGACCTGGATGCGCGCGAGCCGCGCGTGCGCCACGGAGAGATCGGGCTCGAGGTCGAGCGCGCGCTGGATCATCTCCCGCGCCCGAGCATAGGCCTCGTCCGCGGGAGCCATACCCTGATCCGCTTCCTCCGCCGTGGCGTGGCCGAGCTCGGACCAGACGATCGCGCTCCTCGCATCCCGCGCGACCGCCGCGCGCAGCCGCTCGAGCGCGAGTGCGAGGTCCTTGCGGGTTCGACGCAGGAGGAAATAGCGTCCCTCGAGATAGAGTCGGTGGGCTTCGGGGTCCTGGCTCCGTCCCTTGACCGCGTTCTCGACGCCGCGGCGAAGCGCGTCGGTGGGGGGCGCTGCCATGAGCGTCGCGTGGAGCTCCCGCGCGACGCTGCGCGCGATGTCGTCCTGCACAAGGAAGAGGTCCTCGAGCGCGCGGTCGTACGAATCCGACCAGAGCAGCATGCCGTCGTCCGCCTGGACGAGCCGCACGACCACGCGCATCCGGTTCCCCGACCGCCGGACGCTCCCTTCGACGATCGTCCCGACCCTGAGCTTCCGCCCGATGGTTGCGAGGTCTTCGTTCCTTCCCTTGAACTGGAACGCCGAGGTCCGCGCGGCCACGTGGAGGCCGCCGATCTGGGACAGGACCGTGAGCAGCTCTTCCGCGAGGCCGTCGGAGAAGTAATCCTCGGCGGGATCCTGGCTCCGGTTGAGAAAGGGAAGGACGGCGACGGACGGGCGGTCTCGGACCACGGCCGCCGCGTCTTCTTCCGCCTGCGCGGCCGGCGTTCCGAGGTCCCGCCTCATGGAGGCGGCGGTGTAGCTGAGCGCCTCCACCGAAGCGTCCATGGCCCGCTCGATGGCGCGCACGAGTCCGGAAGGCGCGTCGGTCCGCTCCCGCGCGAGCGGCGTGGACGGACCGCGGCGGGCTTCGGCTTTGAGATCGTCCATCGTTCCGGCCTCGAAGGGAGGACGTCCTGTCAGAGCCCATCGAAGCGTCACCCCGAGCGCGTAGAGGTCGGTGCGCGGCGTGGCCGGTCCGCCCTCGAGGAGCGAAGGCGCCATGAAGAGCGGCGTCCCCGACCCGTCGCGAGGGGAGATGGGGACGAAGAGGCGGCGGCGCGAGCCGAGTCCGAAGTCGGTGAGAACGGCCCGTCCTCCCGTCTCCAGAATGATGTTGGACGGCTTGATGTCGCGGTGCAGGATGCCCGCCTGGTCGAGCGCGTCGAGCGCCTCGCATAGCCTGCGCGCCAGGAGCGTCACGTCCCGAACGCTGAGCGGCGCCTTGCGCTCGATGACCTCCGCGAGCGTGGGGCCGCGAAGAAGCTCCATCCACAGGCCCACGCGGCCGTCGTGCTCGGCGATTCCGAACACGGTGGCCACGCCCGGATGGCGGACGCGGGCCAGCGCGCGTGCCTCGGCGAGGAGCGACTCCCGCGACTCGTCATCCGACCGGGGCAGGAGGAACTTGACCGCGACCTCGCGCTCCAGCGATCCATCCCAGGCGCGCCACACTTCACCCGACGTGCCCGAGCCCAACCGCTCGAGCAGCGTGAACGGGCCCCAGCGCCCGAGCGTGTCGGCCGCTTGGGCTTTGTGGCTCGCCTTCCGATCCTCGCGCTGGAGGGCGCGGCTGAACGCGGCGATCTTGGCAACGTCGAGAAGGGCGCGCGCGCGGTCTCCGAGCCGGGTGGCCAGCGCGTCGAATTCCTCGCCGCTCCAGTCGATCGGCGTCCCGTCGGACACGGAGGCCACGATGTGATCGATCGAGTCCTCGGGCAGACGGTCGTCCGCGGGGGCGGGAGACCCTTCGGGTGGGATCATCGTGCGGTTTGGGGCAGCCTCTCGCGTCTGAAGCGTTGCGCGATCCAAATGCGGTAAGCGCTTGAAATCATGCCACATGAATGATCGTCCCAGCAAGCCTCCCCGAAGCTCCACCGGCGGCCGTGGAATTGGTCTGGAGCGCGATCGCCCAGGGTCCTACGATGCCGCCGCGGGTTTTTCGTCGGCCAACGGATTGCGTCGCCGATCGAGCCCGAGCAGGTGATCGACGCTGATCGGTCCCGCTCCGCTCGCCGCGAAGTAGAGGAAGATGAAGCAGAAGAGAACCGCGGGCTCGCCGTGGTTCTGGATGGGCCAGAATCCGCGCGGGAAATGGCCGATGAAGTACGCGAACGCCATCTCCCCCGACGCGAGGAAGGCCGCCGGGCGGGTCAGGAGGCCCAGGAAGATGAGCGTGCCGCAGACGATCTCGATCACACCCGCGGTCACGAGGAGGGGCGTCAACTCGGCGCCGGGCGGCATGCCGCCGAACCAGCCGAGGAGCTTCATCCCGCCCGGATGGATGAAGAGGTATCCCGACACGATGCGCAGGAGCGAATGAGCGAAGCCGGCCAAGCGGTTCATGACTCGAGCCTCCCACAAGCGACGATCACGGTCCGCCAACCCAAGTAGGGTAGCACGCCCTCCAGCGCGGAGCGTGCCTGAGGCGGTCGTCTGGCTCGTGCCCGCCCTCGTGGCCGCTTCGCTCTGCGTGTCGCGTCTCGGTTTGGGATACTTCTGGGACGATTACATCTTTCTCACGATGCGCGGCACGGGCGACTGGGCGGCGAATCTACGCCCCGACCCGTCCCTGTTCTATTACCGGCCGATTCCGCAGGGCCTTTACTTCCTCTTCCTTCGCCTCGTCGACCCCCGTTCGGGCCTTACGGGGCACATCGGCAACCTGCTCCTCCTCATGCTGTGCGCGGCGCTCGTCACTCGATGGGCGCGGAAGGTCGCGGGTCCGTGGACGGGGTTCCTCGCTGGGCTCGCGTTCGCGACTCTCGGAGCAGCGCCGAGTCTCGTGGCCTGGGTGACCGCCGCGGCGGATCTCTTCGCGACCGCGTTCCTGCTCCTGGCGCTCAACGCCCGTCACGACGGCCGCCTCGGCCTTTCGGCCCTCTTTGCCGCCCTCGCGCTCCTGTCCAAGGAATCGGCGGCGGGCTGGTTTCCGCTCTTGATCGGATATGACTTCGTGCTCGGCCGCGAGCCGAGGCGGCTCGCGCGATCGGCGATCGCGTTCGGCGCCGTGCTCGTGCTCTGGGCAGGCATCCATCCCGGACTCCACAAGCTCCTCGCCCATGGCCTTCGGGCGCCCGAAGGTGGGTACGTGGGCCTGGGGCACTTCGACCGATGGGGCCTCTATCTCGGCCGCTATCTCCTCGCGCTCGTCAACGTCCCGGCGACCTGGACCAAGACTCCCTGGCCCGCGGATCTCAACCCCGTGGTCACGCTCGCGGCCGCTCTCGCCCTTGTGGGCTTCGCCTGGGTCAGCCGTGGAAGGACCTCGAGCGGCACGGGGGACACGCCATCGACGGCGCGTCTCGTCGCGATCGCGCTGCTGCTCTCGCTCCCCGCGCTCGCGCTCCCCATTCTCTTCGTGGAGATCTGGGTGCCGTACTACATCGTGATCATCGCGCCGGGGACCTGCCTCCTGCTCGCGCTCGGTCTCCGGAGCCTGCCGCGCGTGGCCGCGGGGCTCGCGCTCGCCGCCTTTCTGCTTCTCGGGGTCTGGTTTCGCGGCATGGCATTTCCAACCGAGCGGGTCTGGTCCGAGCCTGTGCTGGTCGATGCCGCTCAAGCCATCGACCTCGTGCGCCACCGCGTTCTGACAATCCAACCCACCGTTCCGCGAAGGGCGCAGCTGCTCGTCTCCGTGGCGGCGACCGGCTCGCGAGGGATCGCCGCGACGCTCTTCGACGGGCAGGCGCCCAGCGTCTGGTATCGCGACCCCTCCGTGCACGCCGCCAAGGTCGAGGATCGCGCGGCGGGGTACTCGGCGGATCTTCTCTGGCGGATCACGGGGGATCTGCACGTGATCGACATCGATCCGGTCGAGGGCCGTTTCCGTTCGACCGCGCAGGATGTCGAAGCCGAGAGCGTGGGTCGGCCCATCGCCACCTACGCCCGGGCCGTGGCGGCCTCGGGCGAGCCGGATCGGGCGGTTCGCATCCTCGAGCACATGGGCGAGATCGACCACGAGGAGCTCCGGTCCTACGATCTCCGTCTGGCCGCCTCGATCGCTCTCGCCTACGGCCGCCCGGCCGAGGCGGAGCGTCTGCGCTCCTCGGCGCCTCCGATCGACTACGAGACCGCCGTCAACATGATGGGGCGCGTCTTCGGGAATCCATCCAAGAACCCCGGGCAGGACTCGTGCGCGTACTGGGCGTTTCAGATCTCGCCGGACGATACGGTGGCCATCCGACACTACCTCTCGGTCTTTCGCGAGCTGGGGAATCCGGCCCAGATCGACCACTTCGCGAAGAGGATGCTGGTGCTCGCGCCCGGCGATGCCGAGGCCACCGAGGCGCTCCGAGCGCTGGGGCGGCGCTAGCGTTCCCTCAGGGAGCCTGCCGCTCCGCCTCCTCCAGGATCTCCTCTAGCTTCATCCCCTCGCCCGCCTTCAAAGCGTGGTCGACGTCCTCCTCGGAATCGTTCCCGCGAATCGCATCCGCGAACCACTCCATGAACGTCTTCACTTCGAACTTGCTCACGCTGTGAACCCGCGAATATCCGACCCAAGCCAACCCTCTGGCCCGATCGCCCGCTCGAAGCCGGAGGACTCCGTGGAGCAGGGGAAAGAAGTGGAGCGGGAGGCCGAGCTCACGAGCGGTCCGCACGGTCTCCTTGAGGAGCGCGTGCGCTTGCCGGTCGCGACCACGACGGAGATGGATGGCGGCGAGGGTCGTCTGGGAATCTACGATGAGAGCGGGAACGCGCAGCTCTTTCGACAGGGACAAACATTCCTGCACGCACCGTTCGCCCGCGTCGAGATCACCTTGATTCGCATAGAGGCCTCCCAGATTGCCGAGCGCCATGGCTTCGCCCAGACGGTCGCTGACCGCCCGGTGCGCCTCGATGGCGCGCAAGTAAGCGTCCCGAGCCTCGTCGATCCTACGAGCGACGAAGAAGACGATGCCGAGCGAGTTGAGCCCGGTGGCCTCGCTGACCCGATCGCCGAGCTTCCGGGCGATCGCGACGCTCTCCTCGAGGTGCTGGATCGATCGCTCGGGGTCTGCCTCGTGCAGGGCGTTGCCGACTTGGCGCAGGTTGAACATCAGCATCTTCTCGTCGCCGAGGCTTCGCGAAATCATGATTGCCTCGTCGAGGTACTTCATGGACCGCCGACGATCCAGTTGCCACATGGCGATCCGGCCGAGTTTCCCGAGCGCTTGAGCCAGGAGGGGAAGGCTCCCGATGGCTCTCACTTCCTCGAGAATGGACTCGAGGACCTCACGGGCCTTGGTCCAGGAGCCGCGGATCGCCTCGATATCGCCACGCAGGAGATCCACCTGGAGACGCTCCTCGAGATGTTCCTTCGAAGTCAGCATCTCCCTCGCCCGCTGGAGGACGGTCGAGGCCTCGTCGTACGTCGCGAGGCGGATCCCGCGCTCGCCGACTTTCATGAGCTGGGCCGCTGCCAGCGAGACCTCCTCGGCCCTGCTGTAATGCTCGGCCACGAGCAGCGTATGCTCATCCGCCCTCTCGCCGCCGACCTCGATGAGCCAGTCGCCGACCATCTTGTGGAGCGCCCGGCGCTGCCTCGGAATCACGGTCTCGTACGTGACATCGCGCAGGATGGCATGGCGGAACACGTACTCGACCGTACCGGCGAAGCCAGACTCCTCACGCTGCAGGATCATCTCGCGATCGCGGAGCTCCTCGAGCATTCCCTTGATCTCGGCCGGCTCGAGCCCGGCCGCCTCCTGGCTCAAACGTATGGCGGCCGCGTCCCAGAATATGCGTCCGATCACCGAGACCCGCTGGAGGAGCTGGTAAAGAGCGGGCGGCAGCGTATCGAGGCGCGCCTGGAGCACTCCGGTGAGCGTCGCGGGAACGCGGACCGTCGACAGGCGCGTCGTATCGACGGACCAATTGGGGTCTCCCTTGACGATGACACGGTCGTCGATGAGCGCCTTGATCAGCTCCTCGATGTAGAACGGATTGCCGTCCGCGCGATCGACCACCAGGTCACGAAGCGCGGTAGGCACCTCGAGCACGTGCTTCAGGAGCTCGCGCACGAATCGGCGGCTCGAAAGCTGTGACAAAGGCTCGAGCTGGATTCGCTCGTGGAATCGCTGTCCCTCGCCCCACTGGGGCCGGCGCTCGTAGAAGCTCGGCCGGGCCATGCAGAGAACGAAGAGGGGAAGCTCGGTGTTGTCCCGGACCAAGTTGTTGATGAGATCGAGGGAGCGGTCGTCGGCCCAGTGGATGTCTTCGATCAAGATCATCACGGGGTTTACCTTGGACGCGGTCGTGAAGAGCTCGCCCAGATAGCCCTGCGCCGTGCGCCGGAACCCTTCGGCATCCTGAAGGGCAGCCGCGATCTCGGGGATGCCCGTGAAATCGAAGCCGACGAGCTGTCCGATATAGTGGGCCTTGTTCTCCGAGCCCTCGCCCATGAATCCGGCGACGCCCTGTACGAATTTCTCGCGCACCTGGGCGAGCGGGTCCGAGTCGAGGATGCGGAACCGGAACGAGAAGAGGTCGCGAGCCAGGGAGTAGGGCTGGAGCATGGAGGGCTGGGTGGCGCGCGATTCGAAGAACCAGACGACCTGTTCTTGAAGGTCGATCCAGTTGTTGAATTCATACAGGAGGCGCGACTTGCCGACGCCGGCCTCGCCCACGACCGTGACCACCTGCGTCTCGCCGTCCTCGAGCGTGAGCGTCATCGCCTCTTGGAGAAGGCGGAGCTCGATCTCGCGGCCGATCATCCGGGTCTCGACGCCTTCGATGCCCATCGCGCGGAGGCGGAACGCGCGGGGCTTGGCGGTCGTCACCAGGTAGACCTCGATCGGGTCCTTGCGCCCGCGCACCCGCAGAGAATCCTGCTGGAGGAAGTTGAACACGCCGCGCACGAGCGTGAAGGTCTCGTGGGCCGTGAGGATTCCGCCCGGGGGCGCGGCCTCCTTGAGCCGCGCCGCCAAGGTGATCGGCGCGCCGCTCGCGGTGTAGCTGCCGCTGTCCCCGTCCCGCTCGAGCAGGACCGGTCCGGTCGTGATCCCCGCGACGAAGGGGAGTGGATTCTCCTCGCTCGGCTCCCAGGACGCGCCCAGCACCTTGCGAGACTCCTCGAGCGCACGGTCGCGCATCGCGAGCGCGGCTCGAATCGCGTTCTCCGGATCGTCCTCACGGGCGCGCTCACGCCCCCAGAGGATGAGCCCCGCATCGTCGGTGCGGCTGTGGAGGAACCCTCCGGCCGTTTTCGCGATCTCGCCGAAGGAGGTCCAGAGCGCGCTCACGGTCGCGCGCACGCGCTCGTTGTCGGCCCCCGATTCGTAGAGGATCTCCGCCAGCTCCTTCACGTCCACCGCGACGGCGGTCATCTGGCGCTGCTGTTCCGACGGCGTCCCCGTCCCGGGTGTTTCGCGTTCTCCCTTGGATGCGGCGAGCTTGGCGAGCTGATCCACGGAGATCGTCTGGGTCATCGACTGAAGCTTCGTCGGGGCGTCACTCGGCTTGATCTTGAGCGCGCGGGTCAGCGCCTCCACGAACTCGGTCGCGGAGGAGAAGCGCTCGGACGGCTGCTTGGCGAGCGCCCGCGCGAGCACCGTGTCCACGGCCTTCGGCAGGTCGCGATTCCGCTCGCTGGCCTTCGGGATCGGCGCGTTCATGTGGGCGAGGATGACCTCGAACCCGCTCTCGTGCTCGTACGGCGCGGAGCCGGCCAGCGCTTCGAACGCGAGGACGCCGAGCGAGTAGATGTCGGCCGCCTTGCCGGCCTGGCCGTCGCCGCGCGCCTGCTCCGGCGCCATGTACCCGGGTGTGCCGATCATGAGACCGGTGCCGGTCAGGTCCTTGTCCTTGCCGGCGGAGCGGGCGATTCCAAAGTCCGTGAGGAACGCGTTCCCCTCGCGGTCGATCATGATGTTCGAGGGCTTGAGATCCCGGTGCACGATGCCCTGGCGGTGCGCGTAGTCGAGCGCGCCGGCGAGCTGGCGCAGCACGTGCAGGATCTCCTCCCGCGGCACGGTTCCGCGCTGCTGCACCTGCTTCAGCGTCCCGCCTTCGAGATAGCGCATGACGATGTAGGGGGGATCGCTCTCTCCGTCGAAGTCGTAGACGGGGAGGAGGTGCGGGTGCTCGAGCCGTGCGATGAGCCGCGCCTCGCGCTGGAAGCGCTCGCGGAGCCCTTCGTCATGGAGGATGGACGAGCGGATGACCTTGATCGCGACGTGCCGGTCCATGCTGGGCTGGTAGGCGCGAAACACGGTGGCCATGCCGCCCGCGCCGATCTCTTCGGTGATCTCGTAGGCGCGCAGCTTCTTGCCGATCATGGCGGGGCGGAGTCCTTCGGGAAGGGGTCGAGCTCAATTGTGTAGTGTGATTGCGCCACAAGAGGATAGCGGATTCTTGACGTCGGCGCCAGAGGAGGCCGGCGCCGAGCCGGCACGTTCGTATCTCAGAACATGCCGTGCTCGTTGGGCCCTTCGTCCATCACGGGCTGTCCCACGTCCCACAGCTCGACGATGCGGCCGTTCTCGAAGCGGAACAGATGGACCACAGCAGCGCCGGGATCTTCCGGTTTCTGTCGCACGTGGGAATGGACCGCCACGAGATCTCCGTCCTCGAGGGCCCGCTTCACCTCGAGCGTCTTCCTGGGATTCTGGGCCGCGTTCTCGGCCATGGCCGCTCTCAAGGCCGCCGCGTCTCCGCGAAAGTAGGGGTTGTGGTGGAGGAAGCCCGCTCCCACGTGCTGGTCGTAGGCTTCGTCTACGCGGCCGGAGGCCGCCAGCTTGAGGAAAGACACTGCCCGCTCCTTGAGCGACGTCGTCACGTTCATGGAAACCCCCTTTCGCAACGAGTGCCGGATGGCTCTGGTCCTGAAATCGACGCTAGACCCGCCCTCGTCCGGCCGCAAGAATTCCCTTGGACCTACGAGCGCGCTCGAACCGTAGGTCGTCCGCGGAGGGCCGAGCACCGAGGGCGCAGATTGATGCTGACCTCCGCGGCGGATTCCCACTAAGGTCGGGCCATGAGCGCGCCGGGGATCGTGCGGATTGGCTTGGCGTCCGTTCGGAACGTGCCGTCGGTGAGCGATCGACTCGACACGCTTCGGCGGGTTCTCGATGAGGCGCGGGGCCAAGGCGTCGCGATCGTCTGCTTTCCGGAGACCTACCTTTTCGGTCTGAGGGGGCAGGAGCTTCCGGTCGCGCCGGCCGACCAGAAGCGGCAGGAGTCGGCTCTGGAGGAAGTCTCGAGGGCGGCGCGACAAACAGGCGTGGGCGTCGTCATTCCCATGGAGTGGGAGACTCGAGCCGGTCTCCACAACGTCGCGTTCGTGATCTCGAGCGCGGGGGAGCGCCTGGGCTTCCAGCCGAAGAATCAGATCCCGGTGGAAGAGGAGCCGTACTACGTTCCTGAAGGTAGCCGGCGCATGTTCGAAGTGGGCGGGCTCACCTTTGGAATCACGATCTGTCACGAGGGCTGGCGCTATCCCGAGGCGACGCGGTGGGCCGCGGCCCGCGGCGCCCACGTCGTGTTCCATCCGCAGCTCACCGGCGGCGACAGCGCGGGCGCGACGCCGTCCTA
>DASUFL010000046.1:0-2500 GCA_036274595.1 Candidatus Eiseniibacteriota bacterium
AAAAAAATCCTCTGCCATGTTCGTGACCGGGACGACAAAGTCGGCTGATCCGATAACCCTCGAACCGGGAGCCAATCGATGGTGGGAGGCCGTCATGCCCTGTTGAGGCGGGGAAGACGAAGTCCCACTGCGTGGTGCCCACCTCAGGTGACAAGGGATTAGACCGCTAGAGCTCGTGCACGGCATTGCGGTGGAGGATTCCATAGCCCGCCGGTTCGCCCGGCGGGCTTTTCTCGCTTTCGAGGTCGGGTCCCCTCCCCCGCGCCCCGGCACTGGGTCATCGGATGACCCAGATGCCTCCCCGTCCCCTCCTGCACCGAAGCGCGAGCGACGGTACACTTTCTGTCCGCCGCACGCCGTACCCTTCCGGGATCCCGGAGGGAGCATGAAGAACTGGCTTTGGACGCTGCTCGTCATCGTCGGCGGATACTGGGCGTACCGGCACTGGTTCGCCTCCGACGAGCCGGCCGAGGCCGCCCCGCCGGCCCTCGAGGTCGAGAAGACCGAGGAGGCCGCGGCGCCGCCGGCGGAGGAGAAGGGGGCCGCCCGGCCGTCGGTCGAGCTCGAGCATCTCGGCGCCCCCGCCGCCGCGCCGGCGGACGAGGGCCCGGCCGCGCAGCTCGCCGTCGAGTGGCGCGGCGCCCTCGCGCGCGCGGACATGGAGGCGGCACGCACGCTGGGCGAGAAGCTCCTCCGCGAGGCGCCGGACAGCGACGCCGCGCGCTGGGTGCACTACGAGCGGGGGCGCGAGGCGCTGCGGCTCTACGCGGACGCGGGGAAGACGAACGAGGGCTTCGTGCACGCGCGCACGGCGTGGCTCGAGCTCACGCCCGTGCTGTTCGCGAGGGACCTCGCCGAGGAGGAGCGCACCGAGCTGCGCTCGAAGCTGCGCGAGCTCGCCCGGGACCTCCTCTTCACGCGGCACGTCGAGGGGATGGACAAGAGCTACGTGCCGAAGCGCGGCGACAGCCTGAGCGTGCTCTGCGCCAAGGTCTTCCCGCAGTGGGGCACCAAGCTGAGCCCCGGGTTCCTCGTCGAGATCAACCGCCTCGGCGCCGCGACGAACCTCCGCGCCGGCGTCTCGATCCGCGTGCCGATCGGCGAGCCGCAGATCGTGATCCGCAAGGGCGAGTTCCGCCTCTACTACCTGTTCGCCGGCGGCTACGTGCAGGACTTCCCGGTCGGGCTCGGCCGCGAGGGCACGACGCCGGAAGGGACCTTCACGATCGCCGAGATGATCCGGAATCCCGACTGGCACCCGCGCGCGGGCGTGATCATCCCCTACGGCGACCCGCGTAACATCCTGGGCTCGCGCTGGATGGCGTTCCGTGACACGCCGGAGCACCAGGGATTCGGCATCCACGGCACGACGGAGCCCGGGTCGATCGGCAAGGAGGCGAGCTCCGGCTGCGTGCGGATGCTGCGCGAGGACGTCGAGCGGCTGTTCGAGTGGACGCCGCGGGGAACGAGGGTCGAGATCGCGCGCTGAGAGCTTGTGGAGAAGTCCCGGCGTCGGCCCGAGGCCAGCGGGCGCCGAGTCGCGCGAGCGCGGCGCGCCGTTCCGGGCCGCGTTCTCAGCGGTTCGTCGTGGGGGCCGTCGCGCGCGTGACGCGCTCCACCAGCGAACGCGGCACGCCGATGTCGATCACCACCACCTGCCCGACGTGACGCGGCCCGTCCGCCTTCGCGAAGCCGATCTTCGGCGCGACCATCGTCGCGGTGACCGTCGCGCGGACGGCGACGCCCAGCGCCTCCCCGCTGTTCGCGTCCAGGCCGGAAGGAAGATCGACGGAGAGAACGGGGCAGCGGACCTCGTTCATCGCGAGGACCGCGGCGCGGTACGGATCCCGTACCTGGCGCGCGAGCCCGGTTCCGAGGAGCGCGTCGATGACCAGGGCCGGCTCGCCGAGTTCGAGGTTCTCGCACACCGGGATGCCCATCGCGCGGACGATGGCGAGGTTCGTGGCCGCGTCCGACTTGTCCGCGTACGCGTCCGCAGGCACGGCGAGGTGGGCGCGCACGTCGAGGCCCCGGTTGGACAGGTGGCGCGCGGTGGCGAGCCCGTCGCCGCCGTTGTTTCCCGCGCCGCAGACGACCGCGACGGGGCCCTCGCGACCCGCGCCGAGCGCCGCAGCCTCCGAGGCGATCCCGATCGCGGCGTTCTCCATGAGGATCAGCCCCGGGATCTTCAGCTCCTCCTGGGCCAGGCGGTCGATCTCGCGGCTCTGCTCGCGCGTGAGCGCTTCCACGGGGCCAGTGTAGCGAGGGGGGCCGGGAACCGTCCCTCCCGGCGCCCCCCGGCGGGCCGTCGGCACCCCAGGGGGGTACGGCGGGAAAAGCGTGCAGGACCGGCTGAAATGGCGGGCCGGCGTGGATCGGAGGATCTCGGCGGCGCAGCGCGGAGGGCGGCGAGTCGGAAGAACTTGCCCTTTTCTTGAGGTGGCGGTACATTCCTCCGCTTGCCGCATCCGACTTGGACGCGGCGCGAAGAACTGGTCTT
>DASUFL010000046.1:5000-19986 GCA_036274595.1 Candidatus Eiseniibacteriota bacterium
CCGCGTGCCTACAAACCGTGGTAGGGCTATGGCCTTCGGGCCACGCCTGACCGCGTACCTTTTGCATAATGGGCCTGGGAGTTACCGTCTGCGGCAAGGTTAAGGGTTTCTAGGCCCGAAGCCGAAGCGAAAGCGAGTGTGAATAGCGCGTCTAAGTCGCAGGTGGTAGACCCGAAAACGGGCGATCTAACCATGGCCAGGATGAAGCGGATGTAAGAGTCCGTGGAGGTCCGAACGGTTTGAGGTTGAAAACTCATCCGATGAGCTGTGGTTTGGAGCAAAAGACTATTCAAGCCCGTAGATAGCTGGTTCTCCCCGAAATGCCTTTTGGGGCAGCGTCGGGAGATGAATCGCGGGGGTAGAGCCACGGAATGGGTCTGGGGGGTTACCCACTTACCCGTCCCAATCAAACTCCGAATACCGCGATGTTCATCCCGGCAGTGAGTCCCTGGGGGATAAGCTCCAGGGTCAAAGCCGAAACAACGGAGACCGACGGCTAAGGTCCCTAAGCATAGCTAAGTGCGTAAGGAAGTACGGGTGCTAAGACAGCGGGGATGTTGGCTTAGAAGCAGCCATCATTTAAAAAGTGCGTAACAGCTTACCCGTCGAGCACTCGTGCGCCGAGGATGATCGGGACTCAAGCCATACACCGAAGCCACGGGTTGCGTCTGGCCTGCGGGCCGGGCGCAGCGGTAGGGGAGCGTTCGACGCTAGGTTGAAGGACGACCGTAAGGACGTCTGGACGATGTCGAAGTGATAATCCAGGCACGAGTAACGATAAAAGTGGTGGGAATCCACTTCGCCGAAAACCTAAGGTTTCCTGGGGAAGGTAATTCCGCCCAGGGTTAGTCGGAACCTAAGGCGAGGCCGAAAGGCGTAGTCGATGGACAACGGGTTAATATTCCCGTACCACGGCACGGCCCAATACCCGAGGAGGGGTGGAGGAAGCTAGGTGAGCGCACGGATTGAAGTGTGCGCGCAAGCCCGTAGGGGGTGCCAAAGGCAAATCCTTGGCACACATACCCTGAGAGGCAATGCGGAGGCCGATTTGGAGCCGAAGTCACTGATGCTATGCTCCCGAGAAAAGCTTCGCGGGTCATGACCGTGTCGTGTCCGTACCGCAAACTGACACAGGTAGGAGGGGTGAAAATCCCAAGGCGCTCGAGTTATCCGTCGTCAAGGAACTCGGCAATTTAGCTCCGTAACTTCGGGAAAAGGAGCGCCCTTGGGAGTGAAGGACTTCGCGTCTGGAGCTCCTGGGGGCCGCAGAGAAATGGGCCAACCGACTGTTTATCAAAAACACAGGTCTGCGCTAAGTCGAAAGACGCTGTATGCAGACTGACGCCTGCTCGGTGCCGGAAGGTTAAGGTGAGGGGTCAGCCTTCGGGTGAAGCTCCGAACCGAAGCCCCGGTAAACGGCGGCCGTAACTATGACGGTCCTAAGGTAGCGAAATTCCTTGTCGGGTAAGTTCCGACCCGCATGAATGGCGTAACGAGTTGGTCAGTGTCTCGACGACGGGCTCGGTGAAACTGCAATGGCGGTGCAAATGCCGCCTAACCGCGGGTAGACGGAAAGACCCCGTGAACCTTCACTGCAAGCTAGTATGGGGTTTAGGCTTGATCTGTGTAGGATAGGTGGGAGGCGTTGAAGCGGAGGTGTCAGCCTCCGTGGAGCCACCGGTGAAATACCACCCTTATCAAGTTTGAATCCTAACCTCGTCCCGTGAAACCGGGCGGGGGACAGTGCTAGTTGGGCAGTTTGGCTGGGGCGGTCTCCTCCTAAAGAGTAACGGAGGACTCCAAAGGTGCCCTCAGTGCGTTTGGCAACCGCACTAAGAGCGTAAGGGTATAAGGGCGCTTGACTGCGAGACCTATAAGTCGAGCAGAGACGAAAGTCGGGCCTAGTGATCCGGCGGATTCCGTGTGGAAGGGCCGTCGCTCAAGAGATAAAAGGTACTCCGGGGATAACAGGCTGATCTCTCCCAAGAGTTCACATCGACGGGGAGGTTTGGCACCTCGATGTCGGCTCATCACATCCTGGGGCTGAAGGAGGTCCCAAGGGTTTGGCTGTTCGCCAATTAAAGTGATACGTGAGCTGGGTTCAGACCGGCGTGAGCCAGGTCGGTCCCTATCTCCCGTGGTTGTAGGAGATCTGAGAAGACTTACCCCTAGTACGAGAGGATTGGGGTGGACGGACCGCTGGTGTACCTGTTGTCACGCTAGTGGCATTGCAGGGTAGCTACGTCCGGAAAGGATAAGCGCTGAAAGCATATAAGCGCGAAGCCTCCTTCAAGACAAGATCTCCCATGAGGCCCGTTCAAGACTAGGACGTTGATAGGCCGGGCGTGTAAGCGCAGTGATGCGTTCAGCGCACCGGTACTAATCGGCCGATTGGCTTGACCGCTTTTCTTCCCTCCCCTTCGCCGTGAGGCGCGGGGGATTCGGCTGGCGGGGCACACCCGCCAAGGTGCCTCGGGCTGCACTACCTCTATTCCGGTTAGAAACAATGCGTGGTGGTCACAGCGGAGGGGTCACACCCGTTCCCATTCCGAACACGGTCGTTAAGCCCTCCGCGCCGATGATACTGCCAAAAGCGGGAAAGTAGGTCGCTGCCACGCTTCAATCACGGCCCGCCGCTCGCGCGGCGGGCCGCTTTCTTTACCGCTGCTCTTTCTCGAAGCGCGCGTAGCTCAGGGGTTAGAGCGTCCGCCTGATAAGCGGGAGGTCGGTGGTTCAAGTCCACCCGTGCGCACCAGGCGCGCGAGCCCCGGCGTGGCCGGGGCTCGCGGGGCGCGACGGGTCCGTCCTCGGGAGGTCGCCGCCAAGGGACGGTGGTGGAGATGACGGGATTCGAACCCGTGACCTCCGGCATGCAAAGCCGGCGCTCTCCCAATTGAGCTACGTCCCCGCCGGAGCCACGACTGTACACGAACCGGCGTTGGCGCGCCCGGTCCTTGGGGCTCCTTCGATTCGAGGGGCGCCTGCCCGGGAGTCCCGCGAGGCACAGGGGCGTATCATCTCGTGGTCCCTTGAGGTCCGAAGGAGGCTTGCTTGCGCATGTCCTGGGTCTCGACGCTCGTGGCTTCGGTGTCGCTGGCGGCCGCCGCGGTGCTCTACGTCAAGGTGGATCACCTCGAGCGGGACCTGGGGGCGGCGCGCGCGTCGACCCGCGAGGCGAGATCGCCCGAGCTTCCCCTCGTGCCGCCTTCGGAGCGGGAGATTCCGAGCCGCGGGGGGGAAGCGGTGCGGCCGCCCGACGCCGTCCGGCGCGCGTCGTCGACGTCGGGAGGCCACGCCGATGCCCGCGCGATGACGATCGAGGAGCGGGTCAAGAGGCTCGAGGAGAGGCAGGAGCACCTCGAGGCAGGGCCGAGAGCGCCGTGGGTGTCCGGCGGCAGGGCATTCGCCCGGAACATCGACGACCTCGCGAAGCGCCTCTCGCTGACCCCGACGCAGCGCACCCGCATCGAGGATGCGGTCGCCCGCGGACGGCAGCGCATCGACGAGATCCTGAAGATCCCGGACGAGACCGGGACGAGCCCCTCCGAAAGGCGCGCGGAGGCGAGGAAAAAGCTCGAGGAGGCGATGAAGAACGGCCCCGGGGCGGGCGGCATCCTCGCTTTCGCCGGCGACCTCATGGCCTACCGGGAGAAGAAGATCCCGGGGCGCGGGGAGACCTACGGGGAGGCGGTCGACCGCGTCCGGCAGGACACGCGGGAGGAGATCTCGGGGGCGTTGGACGTGAAGCAGCAGGAGATCTTGAAGAACACCAACGTCGACGGCCTCCTCGGCGAGGGTGGCCAGATGTCGTTTGCCTACTCCATCGGGGACGGGGACGACGGCCAGCAGGCCGGGATCGTCGTGGAGATGAACGCCGAGGATGAGGAGGATAGCGTCGCCCCGCCGGACCCGGCCGGGGACGAGGATCGCTGATCCGGCCGCCCACGTGGAGGGAAGTGGAGGGGTTCCGGGGGACCACGCTCGGCCAAGCTGCTGCATGGACGCCCCGGACAGGCGTATAATCCGGTGGGTCTCCATGCGGATCGCCTGGGCGCTGCTGCTCGTTACGACGTTGGCCGCGGGGAGCGAGGAGCCGCTCTCCCCGGAGTTGCCGCTCCGCAATGTCGAGTTGGTCGACCGCGAGGGCGTTGCCACGCGGCTGGTCGGCTTCTACCGCATCTCGGGCGAGGACGTTTTCCGCGGCTTCCTGGGCGCGGCCGAGATCCAGGTGCCGTACGAGCGCATCGTCGAGCTCCGCGTGCGGCCCGGGCAGCCCGGAGGGCGGATGCGTGCGCAGATCACCCTCCGGTCCGGCAACGGCGTGGACGCGACCTTCGATGAGCGCGAGGGGGAGCAGATGCTGAGCGGTTACGCGCCGTTCGGGCGCCTGACGATCTTCTTCCGCGATGTCCGTCAGCTGCGCATTCTCGGCCACACGGCGCGGGAGGACCTGCCCGACTACGGCCCGCCCGTCGAGGGACTCGATGTCCGGGTCACGGACGGCGAGGGGGTCGCGACCGAGCTGATCGGCTTCCGGCGCGCGGTGGGCGAGGACGTGATCCCCGGAACGCGCGGCGCCGCGTCGATCGCGATCCCGCTGCGCGTGGTGAGGCGTCTCGAGATCGCCGCGGACAAGGAGCCTGGGCTCCGCGCCACCGCGACCCTCAAGGACGGCAGCTCGCTCGACTTCCGGCTGCCGACCTATGTCGAGGAGACGGCGTATCGCGGCGAGGCGGAGTTCGGGGTATTCCGGATCCGGCTCGGGAAGGTCAGGAGCCTGGTCGTGCGCCGCGAGACCCCGGTGCTTCGCGAAATCGAGCCGGTCAGCGCGGACGAGGGCGAGAGCGGCCCGGGGGAACAGCCGGAGCGTTGAGCGGCCAGCTGGCACCCGAGGGGCGCTACCTCCTCGATTTCGACACGCGCGACCTGCCCAGCCGGGAGACGGATGTGCTCGTCATCGGCGGCGGCGTGGCCGGGCTGAGCGCCGCGCTCGTCGCCGCGGAGAGCGGCTCCGTGCTCGTGATCGAGAAGGACGAGCCGGAGATCTGCAACACGGCGTGGGCGCAGGGGGGCGTCGCGGCTGCGCTGGGCGGCGGCGACAACCCCGCCGCACACGCGGCGGATACCATCCGCACGGGCTGCGGCCTCTGCGACGAGGAGGTCGTCGAGCGGGTCGTGGGCGGCGCGTCGGAAGCGATCGATCGCCTGGTCGCCATGGGAGCCCGTTTCGATCGGGAGGACGGTGGCTTCGACCTCACGCAGGAGGGCGGGCACGGGCGCCGCCGGGTCCTCCATCGCGGCGACACGACGGGTCTGGAGATCATCCGCGCGCTCCTGCGAAGCGTCGCGCGGATCCCGCGCATCCAGATGGTCTCCCGGCTCTTCGTCACGGACCTCTTGACCGAAGGCGGTCGCTGCGTGGGGGCGCTTGTGCTCGACCGCCAGGGCGCGGTGACCTCGGTGTTCGCGAAGTCGGTCGTCGTCGCCTCCGGGGGCGCGGGACGGCTCTACCGGGAAACCAGCAACGTCCGCGGCGCGACGGGCGACGGCATCGCTGCAGCCTTCCGCGCCGGGGCCGCGCTCAAGGACCTCGAGTTCGTCCAGTTCCATCCCACGACCCTCTACCTCGCGGGCGTCGATCGCATCCTCGTGACCGAGGCGGTCCGCGGCGAGGGAGCCCACATCGTCGACAACGAGGGAAGGCGCTTCCTCGCGGAGGCTCATCCGTCCGCCGAGCTCGCCCCGCGCGACGTCGTGTCTCGCGCGATCGTCGCGCACCTCGGACGGCCGGGGGTGACCGGCGTCTTCCTCGACATGCGGCACTGGCCCACGGGTCGCGCGCGGGCCCGCTTCCCCGGGCTCGTGGAGTCCTGTGTCCGGTACGGCATCGACCCCGAGCGCGACCTGGTGCCGGTCCGCCCTGCGGCCCACTACTTCATCGGGGGCATCGCGAGCGGCCTCGACGGCGTCACGACGCTTCCGGGCCTCTTCGCCTGCGGCGAGGCGGCCTGCAGCGGCATGCACGGCGCAAACCGCCTCGCGTCGAACTCGCTCCTCGAGGGCCTCGTCCTCGGGGCGCGGGCGGGGCGCGCGGCGTCCGCGCACGCCGCGCAGGCGACCGCGCCCCTCGCGCACGTCCGCCACGCGGCCGGACGCACGATCGAGGAGCGGGAGATCGACATCGAGGATCTCCGCAAGTCGCTCTTGAGCTGCACATGGCGTCTCGCGGGCATCATGAGGGATGGCGCGGGGCTGGAGGAGGCCTCGGCGGCGATCCGCCCCTGGCGCTTCTTCTCCGGGAAGGTCCGCCACCGCCGTTGGGGGGGACTGGAGCTCGAGAACCTCCTCCTGCTGGGATCCATGGTCACCGCGTCCGCCGCGTTGCGGCTCGAGAGCCGCGGCACCCACGCGCGCCGCGAGCACCCGTCGGCCGACGACGCGCGCTTCCTCGGGAGCTACGTCTGGACCCGGGAGCGCGGCGCGGAGTTCCGGCCGCGGACCGCGAGGTCGCATGGTTGAGCAGGGAATGCGGGCGCTCCCGCGCCGCGGGGGGGAGCGGGCCGTCCTCGTCGGCGTCGAGCTGCCCTCGGATCCGCCGACGCACGGCGACCCGCTCGACGAGCTGGGGCTCCTGGCCAAGACCGCAGGCGTCAAGGAGGTGGGGCGGATCGTGCAGCGCCGGCGGCGGCCCGACGCGTCGACCTTCCTCGGCGCGGGGAAGGCGGCCGAGGTCGCGGCGCTGGCACGCGAGCACGAGGCGGAGGTCGTGATCTTCGATGTCGATCTCTCGCCGGGCCAGATCCGCAACCTGGAGAGGATCCTCGGCGTGCGCGTCGTCGACCGGACGGAGCTGATCCTCGACATCTTCGCGCTCCACGCGCGAACGCACCAGGCGAGGCTCCAGGTGGAGCTCGCGCAGGCGCAGTACCTGCTTCCTCGGCTGCGTCGCATGTGGACCCACCTGAGCCGCGAGGTCGGCATGGGCGCGCAGGCGGGCATCGGCATGCGCGGCCCCGGCGAGAAGCAGATCGAGATCGACCGCCGGATCCTGCGCCGCAAGATCGACGAGCTCCGCCGCGAGCTCCGGACGATCGCGGAACGCCGGAAGCGGATGGCCCAGAGTCGCGACCTTTACTACACGGTGAGCCTCGTCGGCTACACGAACGCCGGCAAGTCCACCCTGCTGCGGCGGCTGACCGGAGCCGACGCGTACGTCGCCGACCAACTCTTCGCCACGCTCGACACCCAGACGCGTGCCTGGACCCTTCCGGGGAAGAAGCAGGTCTTCCTCTCCGACACCGTCGGCTTCATCCGCAACCTCCCGCACCACCTGGTCGCGTCGTTCTACGCGACGCTCGAGGAGGTCCGCACCGCGGATCTCATCCTGCACGTCGTCGACGCATCCCATCCCGACGCGCGCCTCCAGATCGAGGCGGTCGACGAAGTGCTCCGCGAGATCGGGGCGGAGGGGTCGCCGCGGATCGTCGTCCTCAACAAGACGGATCGCGTCGGGGATCCGCTCGATCTCGCGCTCGCGAGCGCCGGCCACCTGGAGTCCGTCCAGGTCTCCGCCCTGACGGGGGCGGGACTCGACCGGCTCGCGGAGGCGGTCGAGAAGCACATCCTCGAGGGGCAATGCGAGGCGGAGTTCCGCCTGCCGGCGGGGGAGGGCAAGCTCCTCGCGTGGCTCGCGGACCGCGGGACGATCCTCGACCGCGTCTACGAGGACGGCGTGGTCGCCGTCCGGGTCCGGATGACCAAGGCCGACCTTGCGCGCGCGGCGCGCATGGTCGAGACGCTCGCGCACTAGGGGTTCGATTCGGCCGGGCCGCCCGACGTGTCGTCAGATCCGGCTCGCGCTCGGTCCTGCCGGCCGCCCTCCCGACCGATCCGGGCGGGACAGCCCGGCCGGAGGTTGACCGACCGGACGGGAGCACGCTCGCGCGGGGCTCCGCGGCGACGCGCGGGAGGGGACTACGGCTTCGGGAGGATGAGGACGGTGCCGGTCTTGACGTCCGCGCTCCAGAGGTGGTTCATGTCCATGATCTGGCTCACGCGGGCGCCGGTCGCGCTGCCGTAGATCCGGCGGCAGATCGCGTAGAGGTCGCCGTCGCCGGCCTTCACCGTGTAGCGGGAAGGGGACTTCTCGGCGGTCTTGGCCGGAGCGGCGTCCCCGGACCCCTTCTGCTTCGTGATCTCCTTCCTGGCGGGGATCACGAGCTTCTGACTCGCGTAGATCCTGTTCGCGTTCGCGAGGCCGTTGGCGTTCACGATCCACTGGATGCCGTCGCGCGTGCCGTAGTACTTGATCGCGATCGCCTCGAGCGTCTCGCCCTTCCGGATCACGTGCGTGCGGTCGGGCTCGGGCTTCGGCTCCGGCTTGGGCGCGGGCTTCTGCTCGACGGGCTCGGGCCTCCTCTCGGGCGGCGGCGTGGGCTTCACGTTGTCGGGCGCGGGAACCGGATCCTGGGCCGGCGGGGTCTGCCGCGGCTGGCCTTCGTTGGCGATCGCCGGCGGCTCGGTCCTGGGCGGGTTGACGGTGAGGTCGACGTCGGTGCCGCTGTCGCCGTCGCTGTCCCCGGCAACCTCCTGGGTCTCGCTGGCGGGGTTCCACCGGTCGTACGCGATGACCCCCGCGACCACGAGGAACAGCACGCCCAAGAGGAAATACTTCAGCCGGTCCGCCATGAAAGTCCTCCACCGTCCGCGTTCGAGCGCTCTATACACGTCCTAGGACGGGAATGAATCTTAGACCGCGATATATGGGGGGTCAAGCATGGATCCGCCCGGATGGGGAGGGGGCCCGGGGGCGGGGGACGGAACGGGGAGCGGACTCCCGGAACGACGCGGCGCCGCCCCCTGGCCCGAGTTATTCACGAGGATCGAGACCGGCGGGCAGGCGGGACCGATCCGTTCGGCGAGGGAGCCGGCGGAACGAGCGTCGATGCGGTGCTCTGGGCGAGGACAGGCGGTCGAGATCTAAGGAGCGACGGCGAAGCTGGCTCCAAAGGAGCCCGCGAGGAGGAGCGACGCGGAGATCGGCCGGATGGACCGCCCAGAACCGCGAGACTCGTGAATAACCGGGCTAGGGACGACGCCGCATTTTCGAATCGGATCAGGCGGCTTCCGCGTCCGCGCGCTCCATGCGCACGAACACGACGAAGTTCCAGAGGAAGAACGCGAGGACGCCCACCGGCACCGAGAGGAGCAGGTTGTTGAACACCGGGACCGTCCAGTCGTGGGCCCCCGCACCCGCGGCGGGGTGGAGATACGCACCGCCGATGAGGACGCCCGCCGCGGCCACGATGTACGGCACGGACTTGCGGAAGAGCGACTTCGCGCTCCCGCCCGACCGCTCCCACAGCCACGGGAGGTAGAGGAGCGTCGGGCTGGCGATGAAGATGGTCGAGTAGGTCCCGGTCACGACGCCGAACGTGAGCACGAACGCGAAGCCCTCGAGCGAGGAGTTCGCGCCGTAGTTGAACACGAGGAGGATCACGACCACGATGAAGACCGTGAGCGAGGTCCGGATCGTGCGCGACAGCGTCTGGTTGATCGACCGGTCGATGATCTCGGCGAGGCGCGTCCGGCCGCTGGCCCCCCGGTTCTCGCGGATCCGGTCGAAGATGACGATCGTGTCGTTGATCGAGTAGCCGATGAGCGTGAGGTAGGCCGCGACCGTCACGAGGTTGAGGCGGGCGTCGATGATGCCGAGCCAGTTCGCGAGCGTCGCGACCCCGAGCGTCACGATGACGTCGTGGATGAGGGCGATGACCGAGGCGAAGCCCATCGGCCACGAGCGGAACCGGAACGCCACGTACACGATGATGCCGAGGAGCGAGAAGGCCATCGCCTTCGCGGCGGCGTCGCGATGCTCCTCCGCGGTCGACGGGTTCACGAGGTCCGCGAGCGGGAACGGATCGCACTCCTTGAACATGCCCGACGCGAGGTCCTCCTTCCGGTAGGTCTCGAGCGCGGCCCGGATGCGCTTGCCGGCCTCCTGCTCCGCCGGCGTCTGCTGCTCCGACGCGGCGGTCGCCTCGGCCTGCTGCTTGGCCTTTTCGAGATCGAACCGATCGAGCGCGCCCCGCGCGTTCAGCACGAGGGCGTCCACCTTGTGGTCGGACGGGAACGTGACGCGGAACGCCGAGCCGGCGCCGGGCGGGGGCTCCAGCGCTTCCACGCGCGCGCCGCGGAGCGCGCCCTGCTCGGCGTCCGCGAACTGGCGGAACGCCGCCTCGAGAAGCTCCGCGCGCACGCGGTCGCTCGCGAAGTAGATCTCGCCCGTGAGCCCGCCGCCCTCGGCAGGACGGATCGTGCTCTTGAAGGGGCCGGGCAGGAGCCGTCCGCGGAACGTCTCGCGGAGCATGGCCTTCATCTCGTCGATCTGGTCCTTGTCGGCGACGAGCTGCGACCGCAGCTCGAAGGCCGGGCTGCTGTCCGCGGTGACCGTCTGGCCGACCCCCTCGGCGGTCGCCCGGAGCGAGATCTCCCGATAGATGGAGTTCGCGTGCGCGGCGTCGTCGAGGGCCTCGCGCACGTCGGCCATCGACTGCGGGGAGGCGAACCGCATGATGAGCTTGCTTCCCTGCGTGAAGTCGAGGTCGTACCGGATCTTGTCCGGCGCCCCCTCCCAGACCAGCACGCCCGCGACCATGGCGATCGCCGAGCTGATGACCGCGACCCGCATCGCGCGGCCGGTCCACGGGATCGGCGGCGGCGGGCGGGTGGGCCGCATTCGCAACTCGGTGACGCGCTTCTTCTTCAGCAGGAGGTCGAAGACCGCGTGCGTCACGTAGAGCGCCGTGAACATCGAAGCCACGATGCCGATCGCCAGCGTCACGCCGAACCCGCGGACCGGGCCCGACCCCAGCTGGAAGAGGAAGTAGGCGGTGATGAGCGTCGTCAGGTTCGAGTCGATGATCGTCACCAGCGCTCGTTCGTAGCCGAGGCCGATCGCCTGGGCGACCGTCCTCCCGCGCTCGCGCTCCTCGCGCATTCGCTCGTAGACGAGGATGTTCGCGTCCACCGACATGCCGACGGTGAGCACGATGCCCGCGAGACCGGGCAGCGTGAGCACCGCGCCGAACCAGACGAGCACGCCGACCAGCAGGACGAGGTTCAGGAGCAGCGCGACGTTCGCGAGAAGGCCAGCCCCGTAGTAGTACCAGACCATCACGACGAGAACGACCGCGAAGCCGAGGGCGACGGACAGGATGCCCTTGTCGCGGGCGGTGCCGGCGAGGTCCGGCGCGATCGTCCGCTCCGACACGAGCGCCGGCTTCTCCTGGAGGGCGCCGGCCTGGAGGACCGCCGCGAGCTGCTTGGCCTTCTCCTCGGAGAAGCTCCCCGAGATCTCGCCGTTGCGGCTCAGCGTGCTCTTCAGCACGGGCGCCGAGTTGACCTCCTCGTTGAGGAGGATCGCCATGAAATCGCCCTCGTTCGCGGTCAGATCCGACATCCGCCCCTGCGCGAGCTTCCTCACCTCGAAGTGGACGGAGAAGTTCGGTCCCCTCCCGCCGTCCTCGAGCGAGTGGCGGACGTGGTCGAGGTCCTCGCCCGAGACGTTGAATTCGTCGAGCTTGCAGAGCACCCAGGGCTGCGGCCCCGACTCCGTCGCCGGACGGCGCGTCGTCGGGAACTCCTTCTTGGCGTCGTTGCTCAGCTCGTACCAGCGGAGCCCCTGCGGGTAGCGGGTGTGATCCTCCGGCTTGAGGTCGGCCGGGCTGATCCGGGATGCCTCGGGGGACGGGATGTTCTTCGCAAGCCGGTCCTGGAAGAGCTTCCAGTAGTAGAGGTAGTTGTCGTTCGAATCCGGCTCGACCGTGATCCGGAACTCCAGCTTGCCGAGCTGGGTGATGATCTCCTTGACCGCGTCGACCTTCTCCTTGTCGGTCGCGCTGATCTGGACGGCGAACCCCCGGTCGCCGATCGGCTGGATCGAGATGTCCTTCAAGCCGAAGCCGTCGATGCGCTGCTGGATGATGCCGATCGCGGTCGTGAGCGTCTCGGCGCGCGCCGTGACGTTGTCGAAGTTGAACTGGAAAACGAGCTCGGTGCCGCCCTTGAGGTCGATGCCGAGCTCGAGTTCGTTCTCGGCGACGCCCTTGGCGGCGAGGTAGCCGAGGAAGCCCACCGTGACGCCGATGACCAGAAAGCGAACCCAAAGACCCTGTCCCATGACTCATCCCTTCCCAAAGAAAAGACCCGTGACGCGAGCGGCGGCGCGCGCCCGTGCGCGGCCGCGCGGACGTCAGCGGGCCGGCGGCGGGAGGTCGAGGAGGCCCGCGCGGACATCCGCGACGGGCGGCAGGGGCGTGCCGCCCCCGGAGAGGCGCGTCGCGGTCGCGACGTGCCGCGAAGGGCGATGCGTCTCGCGCGGCGGTGCGAAGGCGGGCGCGGAGCCCGGCGTGTCCGTGCAGGGGGGCGCGGCCGCGCGGTCGCGCGCGAGGGGCGCGCCGATCTCGTGCGTCGGGTGCTCGCTCTTCTGCGAATGGGAGACGGCGCCGTTCGCGCCCGCGTCGTGGCCCGCGCGGTCGGGGACCGCCGGGGCCGCCGGCGCGGCGCCGATGAAGCCGCCGAAGACCGCGAAGAGCAGCGCCCGGAGCGCGGCCATTCCTAGCCCTTCGCCCCCGCGGGCTTCTCCGGCGTCTCCTGCGCGGGGGCCTCGCCCTCCTTCTCGATGTCGTAGACCGAGGAGCGCTTGAAGACGATCCGGAGCCCCTTCGCCACCTCGAGCGTCGCGGTCTGGTCGTCGAAGGAGATCACGGTCCCGTACATCCCGCCCGACGTGACGACGCGGTCGTACTTCTTGAGGCCCTGGAGCCGCTTCTGCCGCGTCCGCTCCTTCTTCGAGAGCAGCGGCATGAAGAGCATCAGCACGACGAGGACGAGCAGGAACGGGAGCATGTTCCCGATCCCGAACGAGGGCGCCTCGGGCTTCGGCTCCGACGCGGGGGGCAGGGCGAGCAGGAACGTATCCATGGGTATCCGTGTCCGCTACCTGCGATGGGGCCGGCCGGCGGAACCCGGCGATTATAATCGCCCTCCAAGCACCGTGAAGATCTTCGTGGCCATGTCCGGCGGCGTCGATTCCGCCGTTGCCGCCCTCCTTCTCCGGAGGGAAGGCCACGACGTGGTGGGCATCCACCTGCGGACGGGGGTGAAGGCGGAGGGGGCTCCGGGGGCCGCGCCCGGGGCAAGGCCCCGATGCTGCGGTGCGGACGAGGCCGACGACGCGCGCCGCGTGGCCGCGATCCTCGGCATCCCCTACTACGTGCAGGACGCCGAGGGGGCCTTCGCACGGGTCATCGCGTCGTTCGTCGACGCCTACGCGCGCGGCGAGACGCCGAACCCCTGCGTCGCCTGCAACAGCGAGATCAAGTTCGGCGCGCTGCTCGACCGCGCCCGGGCCCTCGGTGGCGACGCCGTGGCAACGGGGCACTACGCGCGCCGCGTCCGCCACCGCGGCGCGTGGGCCGTGGCCCGCGCCGCCGACGCCGCGAAGGACCAGTCCTACGTCCTTCACGGCCTCCGTGCGGCGGACCTCGAGCGCGTGCGCTTCCCCTTGGGCGACCTCGCGAAGCCCGAGGTGCGGCGCATCGCGGCGGAGGCCGGCCTTCCGGTGGCGATGAAGCCCGACAGCCAGGAGATCTGCTTCGTGCCCTCGGGCGACTACCGCGACCTCGTGCGCCGGGAGCGCCCCGAGGCTTTCGCGCCCGGGACGATCGTCGACACAGGCGGCACGACCCTCGGTGCGCACGAGGGGGTGGCCTCCTTCACCGTGGGGCAGCGGAAGGGGCTCGGCATCGCGGCGAAGGAGCCGCTCTACGTCGTGCGCCTCGAGCCCGAGGCGCGCCGGGTCGTGGTCGGCCCCCGCGCGGAGCTGGGCCTCGCGGCGTGTGCCGTGGACCGCGTCACGTGGACCGCCGGGAGCGCGCCCGGAGGCCCCTTGGCCGTGGATGTCTGCGTCCGCTACCGCGCGTCGCCCGTTCCCGCCACGGTCGAGCCCACGGGGGAGACGAGCGCCCACGTCCGTTTCGCCGGGAAGGCGTGGCCTCTGACCCCGGGACAGGCGGCCGTCTTCTACGAAGGGAACGTCGTCGTCGGCGGAGGGACGATCAGATCTTGTTCTTGAGCTCCTGGCCGGGCTTGAACCCGACCGTCTTGCTGGCCGGGATCTTCATCCGCTCCTTCGTCTGCGGATTGATGCCCTCGCGCTCCTTGCGCATCTTCGACTGGAACGTGCCGAAGCCCTGGATCTGGACCTTCTTGTCCCGCGCGAGGCCCTCCGCGATCTGGCCGAAAACCGCTTCCACGGCCCTCTGGGCGTCCACGCGGGTCATGTTGAGATCGCGCGCCACCGCCTCCACCAGCTCGGTCTTCGTCACACGGGCCTCCTTCCTTGGGTCAGAATGGAAGGCGGGAGGGTAGCAAACGGTTGGAAAGCGCGTCAATGAAAGGGTTTTCGGGCAAGAAGGCCCTCGTGGCCCCCGCAGGGCTCGCCCTGCTGCTGGCATTGGCAGGCACGCTAGGGCTAGGTCCCGAAATGGGGGGGGCTGGGGGGACAGCGGCCGTCGTCGACCTCTCCGGCTCCGCGGAGCTGCCGGATCCCCTCCCCCGGGGGGCAATCCTCAGCCGCAAGCCTGGCATCGAAACAGCGCTTGCCGAAGCGGTGTCGACCGGGGCCAAGCGGATCCGGCTCTACACGGACGGCTGGATGCCCTTGGGGCCCCCGGAGCCCCCCCCGATTCCCGTGGACGTGGCGCTTCTCGACCGGCGCGACGACGTGCTCGTGCTCGAGGTCCGCACGCCCGCGAGGATCCCGGTCGGGACGGACTTCGCGGTCGAGGTCGTGGTCGGGCGCACGCGCGGCCCGGAGCGGCCGGCGGTGACCGCCGCCGTCGCGCTGTTCCGCGACGGCGAGCGGGTGGGCAGCCCCGCCGCCGTGCGCCTCGAGCGCGGCGGCACCGCGCGCGTGCTCGTG
>DASUFL010000047.1:0-4123 GCA_036274595.1 Candidatus Eiseniibacteriota bacterium
CTGTTCGAAGTAGGCGATGGCCTCGTACGTTCCGGGGCCAGTGTACCTGTTGAACGCGAAGCGGCCTCTGGCATAGGCGTCGTAAGCCTCGGGATCCACCGGTGGTGCCGCGGCGGGTCGTACCGGTGCGTGTGGGGAGAGCGTGGCTCGCACCTTGTCAGCAATGCTTCGGGCCACCTTGGTCTGGAGCGCCAGCACCTCGCGCGAGCCGCCGTCGTAGGTTGCACTCCAGAGCTGACGCTCCGTCGGTCTGGCGAGGGTCAGCCTCACCTGGATGCGAATGCTGTCGGTGGTCTTGTACACGGATGCCTGGGCGATCGCATCGACGCCAAGCTTCCGCGCGATCTCCGCGACCGATTGCTTCGTGTCCCGGTAGCCAAGGGTCGAACCCTCCGAAATGATCCGCAGTGTACCGAGCTGACCCAACTCGCTAATGATGGCCTCTTGCATGGCATCGGTGAAATAGACCTGTTCGCGGTCGCCGGAAAGATTTCGGATGGGCAATACCGCCAGTGACTCCGGTCTGTCGTCCGGGTGTTCCAGGGTCCACCAACCGCCTCCCAGCAACAGGCTGCCGACGAGAACACCGGTCAGGATCGCGTACCGTGACTTGCGTGTGCGCAGAGAGTCGCGCTGCGGCTCCGCTGCCTCGATCCCACGCCCCTCGAAAGCGCTGACGAACTCGGCGGCCGTGCGGAACCGGTCGGCTGGAATGATCGCCAGTGCTTGTCCAAGCGCCCGCTCCACTGCGGGGGGCACAGTGCTCCGCGCCGCTCGGAGGCTGGGTGGGGGCTCGGTCGATTTCCGCGTGATGATGGCGCGTGCGTTCACCCCGGTGAAGGGAGGGTCGCCGGCGAGCATCTCGTACAACACGCAGCCGAGGCTGTAGATGTCGCTCCGCCCATCGATGTGTCCGCCACCCGCCTGCTCGGGACTCATATATGTCGGAGTGCCGACCACGATTCCCGTCTCGGTGAGACGTTCCCCGCCGGCCTCACTGATCGCCTTGGCCAGTCCAAAGTCGGCGATGACGGCGTGGCCCGCCTCGAAAAGGATGTTCTCGGGCTTGATGTCGCGGTGCACCAGGCCCATCTCGTGGGCGTAACCCAAGCCATCAGCCACTTCCCGCGTCACTCGGAGAGCATCGTCATACGTTAGCTGCCGCTCCCGAATCAGCCGGCCCCGCAACGAGCCCGCACTGAGATACGGCATGACCGAATACAGGGTCCCCTCGGCCTGGCCGGAGTCGTACAGCGGGACAATGTGGGGGTGAGTCAGCTTGGCGGAAATCGCGATTTCGCGGAGGAAGCGGTCCCCGTTGACCACGGCGGCAAGATCGGACCTCAGAACCTTGATGGCGACCTTGCGGGAGCGCTCGAGATCCTCTGCCAGGTACACGACTGCCATGCCGCCAGAGCCCAAGACTCGCTCGAGGCGGTAGCGATGAGACAAGGCAGCCGTGAGCCTTTCCATGGTCTCGGTCAGAGAGACCTGTCGGACTGAGGTCACTCTAGGCTACCGCCCAGGATCGCACCGGGCCAGCCTCAGCCGCCGACTGCTACCGTTTCTGCTACAGTTTCTCCGGGCAAAACCGGGCGTTTTGGGGCAGGGAAGCGGGCACCGATGCTCGGTAAGTGACCGATTCCGGGCAACTTGACCGGAACCGCCGCCCCAGCGGTACCGACTCTGGATCAGGAGAGTCCTGGTTCGAGCCCAGGAGGGGCAATGCCCACCGTGAACAACGGTGGGCATTTTACTTCGGGGCTCGGCCTTCGAGCCAGGAGAGGCAGCTCCAAGGCCTGCGCTACTTACGTGGTGTCGGGCCTTTTTCTTTCTTCGCCCATTGCCACCGTTTTCAGCTTTGAGGCACAGATCGTCGGCTAACCAGCCTCGACGATGATTCCATAACGCGGAGCATTGCCTCTTCGTCCGCGTGCTGCCAGAGCGTGACGACAGGAACGCGTTCGGCGTGCGGGTCGCCGAGGAAGAACTAGATCAGGCCGCTGGCGCGGACGCCTCCGGCAAAGAGGCCGACGACCGGATTCGCGTACTGCTGGAAGCGCTCGTCGGCGCTCGGGAACGAATCGAAACGACTGGCATCCCGGCTTGAGGAAAGCTCAAACAATCTTCATCTGGGGGTGACGATTTGTCTGCCGTGAGTTGATGCAGGGTTTCAGGGCACTTTCATCCTTCCATCATGCGCCTGCAATAGCTTGAGTACCATGAGACTACGCCCAGCTCGCCGAGCCACCGCTGCCATCGCCCTCGCCATCGGTATCGTCATGACGATCCCAGCCAGTCTGTCCGCCCAGGAAGCCGGCCATCGAACGGCAGCCATCGCCATTCCGGCGGCCATGAAGGCCGAACACGATGCGATTCACCAGCGGCTGGTTCGTGCCACGGCGGCACCGGGCCCGACGGGGGACGCAGCGCGTGCGCTCGCCAAGGTGCTCCATCCCCACTTCATCCGCGAGGAGCAGATCGCGCTACCGCCTCTCGGCCTGCTGGCGCCCCTCGCGCGAGGCGAGTTCAAACCCGAGATGGCCGCGGTCCTGGCGATGACCGATTCCCTTCGCGCCGAGCTGCCGCGCATGCTCGAGGAGCATCAGGGGATACACGCTGCCGCCGCGCGCCTGGCGGAAGTTGCCCGGGCGCAGTCGAATGCCGAGGTCGAGGATCTCGCCCTGACCCTGGCCGCGCATGCCGAGGCCGAGGAGGAGCTCTTCTATCCCGCCGCGATTCTGGTGGGTGAGATCGTCAGGACGCGGGCCGCGGCATACGGCAGGTAGAACGGCTACCAGGAGGGACGTGATCATGTCAGACGTGTCATCATCCACTATCCAGCGCATCGAGACTTCGGTCGTGGAGCGGCCCTTCACCAGGATCGGTTCGATGCCGTTGCAGCAGCCGGAATCGCTGCGCGCCGCGCTTCCGGGGCTCGCGGTCGCAGTGTGCACCTTGCTCTTCGGGTTCGCGATGGGCGGCGTGTTCGGGCTGAACGAGGGTATCATCAAGAGCCGCCTCGCCGCCTCGGCGTCGGCCGTCACGGCAACCGTGTATCACGGGGATGCCGCGGCCGCGGAGCCGGTGCTCGCCAAGTCGTGGGACTACATGCAGCGGGCCCATCTGCACGCCGGCGCCATCGGTACTGCGGCAGTGGGTCTGGTGGTGGTGATGCTCCTGATCGGCGCGACTCCGCGCACGACGCGAGTCCTCAGCCTTGCGCTCGGCTTGGGCGCCCTGGGCTACTCCGTCTTTTGGATGGCGGCGGGCTTTATGGCACCGGGATTGGGCAGCACGGGCGCCGCGAAGGAGTCACTGCGATGGCTCGCGATGCCCTCGGCTGGCGCCGTGATGCTGGCGACGGCGACGGTGGCGGTTCTCTGCCTTCGCGCCGCGGTCCGGGGCCGGAGCGGCACGCCCTGAGCCGTACCGGGCTCCATCGAGCCCGATGGGGGGATCGGCGGCGACTTGACCGGAACCGCCGCCCCAGCGGTACCGACTCTGGATCAGGAGAGTCCTGGTTCGAGCCCAGGAGGGGCAATCAAGCCCGGCAACGACTTAGGTCGTGCCGAGCTTTTTCTATCTGTGGGGTGTATGAGTCGTGTAGGTCGCGATGTACCTGTTTCCGCCCCCTGTCCACTCTGGAGGTCCCCGAGGCCCGATCGAGGCTGAAGAGCTGAACTCCTTCCTCGCCGCTGCATGTCTGGCCTCGGGCCCAGCCGGCACAGATTCCCTCGATCTACCGCCTACCGCAGGACCATATTGACCATCGTGATCGCGGACACCATATAATCTCTGCGCGATGTCCCCGGGTTAAGGACCGCGCCGAACCTCGGCACGATGGGAGGTACCATGGGAACCGCAACCGCGGGACGTGTCGCAGTGCCTACCTGGCAGCTCGACCCCGCGCACTCGAGCGTCGAGTTCGCGATCAAGCACATGATGATGACCACCGTGCGCGGCCGCTTCAAGGACGCGAAGGCGACGCTGACGGGAGACCGCGATCACCCCGAGGCGGCCGGGGTCGAGGTGGCCATCGCCGTCGCGAGCATCGATACCGGCGTCGGCGACCGCGACACGCACCTGCGCAGTCCCGACTTCTTCGACGCAGAGCGCTTTC
>DASUFL010000048.1:0-23344 GCA_036274595.1 Candidatus Eiseniibacteriota bacterium
GCCCGGCCCAAACGATGCGGAAGTGCTCGTCGCCAACGTGAGCGATGGTGGCCACGACTGCCGACGCCATAACAACAACAATCGACTGGACACTCGGAGTATCCAAGACTGGATCAACGATACGTTGCGGCACGCTGACGAACCCTGAGTCCCGTACGGTGCATGCACGATGGTTGTGTCACTCATCGACCTTCGAGACTCCGGCTTCATCGAAGAGGAGATCGAATGAATACGACGACCGCAGTTCAGATCCGCGATGCCAGTCGAAAGCTATCGGCGTCGCATCACGCGGGAACGATCCGCTCGTTCTTTCCATTCTGGGAAGCGCAGTATCGGCCCTATCTCCTGATCGCGCTCGATGCCGTGCCACCGGAGCGGTTGGACTTCAAGCCGAGGCCCGAGATGCTCACCGCGCGTCAGATCATCGTGCATGTGGCGGAGAACGAGTGGGGGTTCGTGCACAACATCGTCGATGGCGGGACGGATGGCCAATGGGAGCACTGGCTGATCGAGCACGAAGATCCGTCGCAGGGCTGGAAGACCGTGCGCGACGCGCCGGATCACGCGGCGCTTCGCGCCCTGCTGGAGGAGTCGCACCGGCCGACCCAGCGCTGGCTTGCACGGCCGGTCGCCGACCTGGAGCGCGTATTCACCTGGGCAGGTGACGCCGGGGCCGAGCGCAAGGCCACCCTACACTGGATCCTCGACGGTGTTCAGGAGCACGAAATCTATCACCGCGCTCAACTCAACACGTACTTGCGACTCATGGGGGTCACCCCTCCCTAGGTCGTGGAACCCAGCGCAGGCTATCGTTACTGATCTGGAATAGCTCGCCAAACCTCCCACTCAATGTCTCGCCCCGGAAAAGCCACCTTCTGGAAGGGCCACTCCTTCGCGATCCACTCCTTTACTGAAGCGAAGAGTCGGGTTTCGAGTCCGCCAGCAAGCTCACTCTGACGCGCCCAAAGATATACGACCGCGTCGTAGCCACGCTTGCGTGTGGGGTTGATGTAGACGCAGCCTAGGACCAGCGATTCAGTCGGATCGACGACGGTATAAGCAAAGGACTTCCGCATCTGAAACTCTTTCTGATGCCAGCCGAGGTCGATGAGGTCTTGCTCGAATGTAAGACCCTCTGGCCACACGCTGCCTGGCCAGATTGTTTTCAGATGGTCAACGCTCGTCATCACGGCGTCGTAGTCCTTGACGACATCATTGACAGTGAGCGTTCGGAGGCGAAATTCCTTCGTCTCGAGCCCAGGAACGACGAATTCCTCCGGGACGAAGGGCGCAGCCATTCTACGAACCCCCTTTCACACGGAGACTGGTGTGCCACATCCAACAATCTCCGTTGGCAAGAAACAGTCTGGATTGATGCTACCATTAGGGACCGGATGGTCCTGGTCCCCTATGGCACCTCGACGAGCTCACCCCCACGCTGCCCCGGCGCTTCTCGCTCTGGCGACCTCCGCGCTGGCGTCTACTTCTCGCCCACGATGACCCTGGCCTCACCCGAGCGGGCCGTGAGCTCCGGCATGTACATGCTCGACACGGTCGTCGGGAGGGCCGTGAAGGCCCCGCTCATCTCGGGACGGTCGATGTACTCGATCACGGTCTCTCCTTTCTCGAGCTGATCCAGGAAGAAGACGTTCCGGTCGTCCCGCTGCTCAGCATGTGTTCCCCAGGGCCACTCCGTCCCCTGCGGCAGGAGCTCGCTGACCTCGAAACCTGAAGGGCGCGGATCCTCGATCATGATCCAGCGAAGATCGCGGTCGGCTTTGAGCGTGAGTCTCACCAGGACGTGCTCGCCGATGCGAACCCCTTCGCCGGCCGCGATCGGCGTCGCCAGATAGCGCGGTCGGCCGCGGCGGTCCGCGGTGAGCTCCGCGCGGAAGAACTCGCGCGTCACGATCAGCCGCTTCTCGCCCGCGGTGCTCGGGCCGGGGCTGGGCACCATCGCCCTGGCTTCCCACGCGAAGTAGGCCGCTCCGCTTCCGTCGCGCGAGATGTCGAGCCGGTTCTCTCCCTTCTTCAGCTTCGAGCCGGGCACCCGTACCGAGAATCCCTCGCTTCCGAACGCGTCCGCGGGCGTGACGGCCCGATCCATCACCGTCTCGCCATTCCACTGGACGCGCAGCCGGTACTGTGGCTTGAGCTCCGCGGCGTGGCCCAGGAGGTATTGCGCCAGCGCGGTCATCACCGGGGCCGTGGCGCGCGTCGACCTCCAGTAGCCGCCGTGGCGCCGCCCCGCGAGCCAGCGCACCGTGGAAGGGCCCAGAGGATCCCTGGGCGCCACGGAAAGGATCGCGGCGAGCGCATAGCCCGTGTTCTCGACGTCCTCTCCGAACCAGGCGTAGGGGTCGGGATCGCCGGGCCAGTAGGTCTCCCCTGCCGAAGAGATCATCTGCTTCTTGAGGAGAGCCACCAGCGCGTGGGCCTCGGTCATGCGGCCCATCTCCGCGTGAGCGCGCGTCGCCAGAGCCAGCGCGGCGGTGCCCAGACGAGCGCGACGGTCGTAGACGGAATAGGCCACGATGCTGATCTCTTCCGGGAACCCCGGAGCCGTCCGCTCGACATCAGTGCGAGCGTAGATCGGGGCAAGGCGCGCCAGCATGTAGCACTGACCGTCTAGAGATCGCTCCTCGGCAAGAAGCTGAGGCACGATCCGCGCACCCCGCCACATGGCGTTTGCGGCGGCCGGCGTGCCCAGGCCCACGGCGTCGGCGCGCGCCAACGCCTCGAGGGCGAGCGCGGTGAGATAGGGATCGCGCTCACCCCCCGCCCACCATCCCCAACCTCCGTCGGGAGACTGCAACGCCACGAGATGATCCACGAAGGGCGCGAGCTTCTTCCCAGCGTCGACCCATCCGGGCACGTCCTGCCCCAGGCGCATGCTCACGGCTCGGAGCGCGGCGCCCGCGAGGATGGCGTTCGCAGTCTGCTCGGTGCAGGAGTACGGATAGAAGGCGAGGTAATTCGCCGCGGTGACGGCCATGGCGGCGGGCGACGGCGAGCACTCGATCGAGACCCAGCTCCCGGACGTCACGAGATCGGATGGAAGGGCCACCGTCACGCCGGCGTTCGCGCGGTCCAGCACGCCAGCACCGCGGGAACCCAGCGGCACCGCCCGAGGCAGAACCGGCGTCGAGAGCTCCAGTGCGTCGGCGTCGTCCTTGCCAACGGCGCGAAACGTGAACCGCGCCTGAGCCGAATCCCCTTCAATGTCCCGCGCGATCCGGACCGGCCACGCGCTGCGCGATTCGCCGCCGGCGGGAAGATCCCTGGTGCGGTTGGTCTCGCCGGTGGTCGCGGCGTAGCCCTCCGCGCGGATCGATTCCTTCACTCCGAGAACCGGCGCCTTCGACCGGTTGTTCACGACGGCGAGAAGAGCGGTCTCGTCACCCGCGATGAACATCCGCGGAAGCGCCATGCGGGCTACGATGGGCTTGGAGACCAGTGTCTTCGCGACCGCCTTCCCCACCAGCGTCGCGTCGCTCATCCCTCGGCTGGTGATGCGCCAGGTGGTGAGATTGTCCGGCCAGTGGAGTGCCACATCGGCGTGTCCCTGAGCATCCGTGCGGACCACCGGCGCCCACAGCGCCACGTCGCGAAAATCCTTCCGGACCTCACGCTCCCGCCCCTTGTCCACGCCCGCGTAGTAGAGGAGTGGAAACGAGACCGATGTCGTCACCCAGTTCGGCCGTTTCCCGTAGAAGACGTCGTTGGGATCCGCGGTGTCGTCGGCGCGCAGGGAGTAGATCGCCTCGTCGACGACGCCCACCGAGACCTCGGCGGGCTCCGGTTGACCGGCGCCGTCGCGAGTCTCGACGCGGATATGAGCTTCGTCGCCCGGGCGGTACTCGGGCCGATCGGTCTCGAGCCGGATGGCGAGGTCGTGCTTCGGCCCCGCCACCGAAAGCTCCAGCGTCCGCGAGCGCACCTCGGCCCCTCGTCGCACGCTGACCGAGACGAAGACGTTCGGAGCGTACTCCGCCCGCACCGGAACGCTCACCAGGCCGGTGCTCCCGGCGAGAGTCACCACCTGCACCGCCTCGATCTCCTTGTCTTCCACGGTTGCGAGCACCTGGGCGTTCCGGGCATCCGTGTTGACCAGGATGCGCGCGGTGTCTCCCGCGGCATAGTGGTCCCGGTCCAGGAACGCTTCCAGATTTGGGTACCGGTAGGCGTACTGGCGCACGTCCGCGTCGTAGACCCAGACGCTGCTCTCGTCGGTCACGCGATTTCCTTTCGCGTCGTCGGCGCGCGCCAGAATCTTGATATATCCCGAACGCGCGGGCGACGGAAGGAGTGAGAGAGATCCCTTCCCCGTAGCGTCGGTGGTCACGGTGGCGGATGCGAGCGGACGGGTGGAGCGCACGTACCGATGCTCCAGCGGACTCCAGGCATCCTGGTCCAGATCCACCTGGACGGCGGCGGTCACGGGCTTTCCCAGATGATCCGCCGTGCGCACGTCGATCCCGATCGCCTGTCCCGCCAGGACGAGCGCGGCCGAGGGCTGGACCTGGATCGTGAACAGGCCGCGTCCGACGATGGCGCTGCCCCGCGCGCTCACGGCGCGGTTGGACGCGTCCAGGACCTCCACCTCCAGGCTGACACGCCGGTCGTAGGTGACGCGCGGCGGCGTGAACTCGATCGCCACGCGTCCGTCCACGTCGGTGCGCGCCTCCCCCGTCATGAGGACGCGTCCGTATCCGGGCCTCGGGCTCTCTGTCTCCTCGTCCCCTTCCCCTTCCCCGAAAGAGGCTTGTCCATCGAGTCTCGTCTCGAACAAGTTGTAGCGGACGGTGGCCCCGAACACCGGCGAGCCGAAGAAGTAGCTGGACACGACGACGAACCGCACCTCGTCGCCGTTCACGTAGACCTCGCGATCGGGCGTGACATCCACCTTGAACTCGGGCTTCCGGTATTCCTGGACGGCGAACGTCGCTCCGGACGTCGCGCGGCCCACGGTGCCGGAGACGCGCCAATCCCCGAGCGCCGCATCCGCCGGCAGGACGAAGGAGCTGTCGCTGGTCCCGGACGAAGAGATGCGGGTCGACTCGATCGCGCGGCTGGAGCCATCCGGCCCGATCAGCGCCACGCTCGCGCGATCGTCCGTCGGCATCCCGTACCCCTGACCCTGCTCCGCGCGGGCGAAGAGCTTCCAGTAGACCGTCTGCCCGGGCCGGTAGATCGGGCGCTCGGTGTAGAGGTAGACGCGATCGCCGCCCTGGCGCGCAGCGCCTGAGACGGGTGACTCCGCCACCGAGACGCCGTGGTCCACGCTCACCGCGACGAAGCGCGCGCCCGAAGCGTCGATCCGCTGGATCTCCACGAGTCCTCGCGGATCGGTCGTGGCGGGAGGTCGGGATGCGGCGGCGCGCAGACCGGCCGGCCACTGCAGGCCGCCACCGCCCCCGGGCTCCGCGTTGGTGACGTAGATCGAAGCGCCCGCGACGGGATCGCCGGTCTTGAGGGACGCGGCGGAGACGAGCGCGCGGGTCGGGGAGCGTTTGACGAGGATCCCGAGGTCCGTGACGAAGAAGATCGCGCGGCGCTCCATCCCCGCGCCCCGTGCACGAAGCAAGTACGCGCCCGGAACGATGTCCGTCGGCAGGAGAACCTGCTCCTCGCGCCAGGCGTACCGCGGTCCCTCGGCCGGCGCATGATCGAAGCGCTTCACCACGGGAAGCCCCGCTGTGTCCGGAAGGTCCGCGAGCCGGCGAAAATCGCGCGTCGGATCCAGCAGTCGCGGGGTCGGGATGGAAAAGAGCGTCAGACCCAGCGTGCCGACCCGGAACGAGCGAAGTCCCAGACGCATCTCGGTGCCGGGGACGAACGCTTCACGGTCCATCACGATCGCGAACTCGGGCGAGTTCGGCGTCACTGTGACCGCGATCCCGCCGCGCGACGTGCCCTCCTCCAGCGTGTAGGTCTCCCGGCTCCTGTAGGGCGCAAATCCATCCTGGCTCAGATCCAGGCGGTAGCGTCCGGGCGGAAGACCTTCGATCGTGAACTCGCCTTCGGGATCGCTGGTGCCCACGCCTTCCGCCGGTCCCCGCGCGGTGATCGTGACGTTGGGAACGGTCGAGCCGTCCGCGAGCCGAACCGTTCCGGACAGGCTTCCGGGCTTGACGAGCGATGCCGGGACGGTGGTCGTTTCGCCTCGACGCACCGCGACCTGCCGCGATTCGGCGGTGAGGAAGCCCGGCAGATCCACGGTCACCGCCCAGCTTCCCGATTGGATGTCCACGAAGCGCGCGACGCCTTTCGCATCGGTGAACACAGGCGCGGGGGCCGGGCGAGCGCCCTCCCACCAGCGCGCCGCGCGCTCGCTCACGATCGCAACGCGCGCGTTGGGCACGGCGGTGCGACCGTTGGCTCGCGTGGCCCGCACCTCGAGGGTTCCCGCGCGGTCCAGGGGAATCGCGACCTCGACCGCGCGCTGCGCGTCGGGGAACTGCCACGCGTTGAGAATGAAATCCGCGTAGCCCGGGGCGCTGACCGTGAGGACGTAGTACCGGTTCGCGGCGATCCCCTCGATGGTGAAGGCCCCCGACTTGTCCGAACGGGTCCGGAAGAACCCTTGCCCCGCGTTCATGTTGGCCAGCTCCACCTCGGCGCCCGCGATGGGCGTCAGCGTTCCGGCATCGAGAACGCGGCCGGTCATGCGGCTGGCGTCCGCCCGCGCCGCGCGCGGCGGGAGTGGGAGAAGGAGGAGCGACAGCACCAGGAGCAGGGCGCGGGAATCAGGGCGATGCATTGGATCTCTCCACTGGGTGAGACGGGGGTGGGACTTCGGCCAGGACGATCACGGGGAATCGGTAGTAGCGCGCGTCCTCCATCGGCCCCCGGATGACACCGATGCGGCGAGCTTCGTGGAGCGCCCAGGCGACGGTGCGCGCTTCGCCCGGAAGAAACGCCACGCTCCCGCCGCTCGAGGAGACGAGCAAGCCGTCGCGGCCCGGGTCGACTTGCATCGGATCGGTCAGCGCCTCGGCGGGCCCGGCGAACGAGATGACGATGCGAAGGCCGGGCAGCTCCTCGCGGCGGACAGGGGGATGCCTTCGGTCCGCCTGGAGCGACTGCACGGCGAGCGCGCGGACCGTCTCGACCAGGCTTCCTCGATAGGGTGTGGCGTTCCCCACGCAAGCCCGCGTGCCCTGTCCGTCCGTGAGGCTGATGTAGATCCCTCGCGGAGCGGCGGGCCAGGGGATCTCCACCGTATCGGCACGGGAAGGCGAGTCGCTCCAGTGCGCTCCCATCGATTCGCGTGCGATGACCAGGAGGCGAGCGCCTTGTGGAGAGCGGGCGAACATGGCGTAGGGATCCTCTCCGGAGGACCCTGCCCTCACCGCGCATGGGACGATGAGGCAGCCCGCCAGCGCCAAGCTCCAGAAGAGCTTCATCGAGTCTCCGGCGCGGGCCGGCGAAGCTCCGGCGGATACAGGTCCGCATGCATCAGCTCGCGGCCCACCTCCTCGCCCGCTTCAAGCCGCAGGCGAAAGAGCTCCACCTCGCGTCCAGGGGTCGCATCGCCCTGGTCCGCGCCGCGCTCCACGGTCTGGAGCTCGAACTCGGCGCTCGCCGCGCTCTCCCCCTCGACCCGCACGGTCAGGGTGGTGCCGACAATGTCGGCGCGGAAGCGCACGCGTTGATCGAGGCAGTTCAGGATCTTGAGATCCTTCGCGCCCCAGACGATCGTCGCGTCCTGGGCGAGCGGTATGTAGTCGATGGGGTAGGAATGGCGGTGGCGCTCGGTCGCGCGAAGGCCGGCGATCAGGGCAGCGTCGAAGAGCGTCGAGGCCAGCTGGCAGATCCCCCCGCCCACCTGGACGTCGCGGGCCTCGTGAAGAATGACGGGCGCCGGCTGATAGCCGCGACCGAGAGTGCGCTCTCCAACCCGACGGTTGAAGGAGAGGACCTGCGCGGGTTCGAGCACCGTGCCGTCGAGAGCGCTCGCGGCGAGACGGATGTTCTGGGTGCGGGCGGGAAGGCTGCCGATCAGCGTGGTCGAGTACGTTCCGAGAACGACGGGGAACTCGATGTCGGCGGAGGGAGCGGGGATTTCATCGGCGCAGGCGAAAGTAGCGGCGAATAGAGCTACGAAGACCCAGGACCCCACCGGAATAGTTCGCATGCACCCCTCGCCACGCCTCCCGCCCATTCGGCGGCACTGTACCAGAACCCGGCGTGACCCTGTGCATGCGCCGTACCCCGTCCGGCGCGAGTCGGTAACCGCTTCGCGCACATGAAGCTCGGATCCACATCCCGCTTCCGATCAAGCCACCGCCACTTGATTTGTGTGTCACGACGAACACGGGATTATGGCGGGAATCTATACGTCCCGACTCTATTCTGGTTAGCGACAGCACCTTTGCCCGTCATGTGTTGCTGTGTCTGATCAGACACTGGGCAATACGGTGGGGACGGCAACCACGCCAGCCAGAATCACTTGGTCGGCTCCGTGCAGGGAATCTAGTTGGAAGCATCAACTTCGTCACTGTACCTTCAGGGGACCGCAGCGCACTTCACCCCTACAGCGTTTCGCAGGAGGTGTGTCTTGGTACGGCTCAGCGCCAATCACCCAGTCCTTTGGTGCCTTTTGGCGCTGATCTTCGGGCCGCTGGCGCCTGCGACCGTTCATGCGCAGTACATGTATCTGGATACGAACGGAGACGGGCAGAGCAACGAGGCAGACGTTGTGTCGCCGACCGGAACAACCGTGGTCGATGTCTGGCTCCGAACCGATCGGAATCGGGCGGGCGCCGCAGCCCTCTGCCCGACGGAAGATCGCCCCATGACGATCGTCTCGTACGAATTCATCCTTCGCGCCAACGGTGGGTCCGTGTCGTGGGGTGCCATCACGGACCGAATGGCCTTTTCCGTCAACCTTGGGACTACAACTCTTGGCTCTGACGCCCACGTGGGGTTCGGCGGCGGCACGTTTCTGCCCCCGGGGACATACCGACTCGCGACCGTAGCATTGTCCCGTTCGTCCGGTTCACCCGCCCTCGCGATTGTTTCCACGACCCCGATCTCCGGCGCATATGGAACCAACTTTGGATCGTCCTGTTCCGGCAACGACTTTGACAACACGTTGAAGCTCGGCTCCGATTGGTTCGACGTCGACGGGGCTTCCTGGGGAGGTATGGCGAACCACGCTCCGGTGTTCGCGCCGATACCAACTCTCATTGCCACCGAAGGACAAATCGCCTCGCTCCCCATATCGGCCACGGATGCCGACGGGGAGGCGATCCAATTCTACAAGGCGGCTGGCCCTGATTATCTCACCGTGCTCACGACCGACCCGGTTTCGGGCACGGGAAGCCTCCATGCCGCACCGGGCTACCTTGACGCGGGCGTTGACTCGGCCACGATCTCTGCGTCTGACGGATTCCGTGTGTCACTCGCATCGGTGCGGATCGAGGTCGCGGACAGCCCGGCACCCCCTGCGCTCTCCAACGTAGGCAACATGCGCGTCCTGGCCGGCGGCACAGCAGATCAAGTAATCACTGCGTTCGATGCGGACGGCGATCCCGGCCCGATCACCTTTGAGTTGGTGTCCGGGCCGGCGTTCGTCGACGTTGGCACGTTGCCAGTCCTGAGCCCGTCGACCGCGAGAGGGCAGATCCATCTCGCTCCTTCGGCCCTGGATATCGGCACGTCATCGGCCACCGTGGCAGCGGTAAAGGGAGCTCTGCGCGACGAGGCTGTGTTCCAGATCGGCGTCCTCGCCGAAGCTCCGGCGAACCGCCCCTGCGTGGTCAGCGACTTCATCAGCGTCACCATGCAGAACGAGACAACCAGGAACGTTCCCTTCTCGGCACGGGACCCCGATGGCGATGTGTTATCGGCTCACATCGTCTCGGGGCAGAGCTTCGTTTCGGTCGAGATTCTGGCCTCGACTCCGGGCTCTCTATCCGGCTACATCGCGCTCCGTCCGGGCCCTGCCGATATCGGGGATCACACGATCACACTCGGCGTTTACGACGGCATTGCGGAATCCCGGGCCAGTTTTACCTTGCACGTGCTGGGATCGTCCCCGCCGCGGTTCACTCTGCTTCAGGACATGAGTGTCGGAGCCGGGCTGTCCGCCACCCAGACCATATGGGCAACGACTTCCGATCCGGACGCGACCTATCTCACCTTCAGCAAAGCTTCCGGCCCTGCCTACGTGTCGGTGCAGACGCAGAATAGCTATCCAACCTACGCCTTTGCCGTCGTCACGTTACGTCCGTCGCTGGATGACGTGGGCACTGCCACCGCCCAGATCGCCGTCTCCGACGGTGTCCACACGGCGACCGCACCCATGCAAATCGAGGTCCGACCGACGTGCCCTTCCGTGCTGGCTGCGCCCGTCGTGCCCCTGGACGACGCACGGCGCTCGCTGGTCGGAGACATCGATGGAGATCATGTTCTTGATTTGCTCGGCTTCTCGTTCCGAACCAATGACGTCATCGTGCGCTTGGGAAATGGGGACGGGACATTCCGAGAGGTTCCAGCCTTGGCGGGTCTTCCGGAAACCACTTCGTCGTTGCTCAGGGACCTGAACGGCGACGGTCGCGCCGACCTCGTCACCGCAGGAGGAGTGAATAGCGGAGTGTTTGTGCGCCTCTCTTTGGGAGGCGGTGCGTTCGGCCCGCCTCTCGCGACTCCAATCTCTGGGTACCCGCACGACCCCGAAGCGTTGTCGGCAGCAGAGATGAATTCCGATGGACGCATCGATCTGATCGTCGGCGAGGGAGGAGCATCTCCCAGCGTTCGCGTCCTGCTGGGCGCCGGCGACGGGACATTCACACTCGGGGGTTCGGCCGCCATTTCGAGCCCGCTCATGACCATCGCAACCGGCGACCTCAATCGGGACGGTCGTGAGGACGTCGTGGTCGGCCAGTACTACACTTCGTTCTTGCTCGTGATCCGTGGGGACGGAGCGGGAGGATTCGGGGCCGCCGGTATCTACCCGGACGCAGGATATTCCGCCCATTCAGTCGCTGTTGGGGACCTGAATGGCGACGCGTGGCCCGATCTCGTTCTCGCACACGACCAGTTGTCTGTGTGGTTCAACGACGGCACCGGTTCTTTCTCACCGGCGTGGCAGTCCCAGGCCCCCTATCGATTCTGGTCCGTAGCCGTGGGTAAAGTCACGGGCGATGGACGCAACGACGTTGTCGCCACTGGGGAGGAGTGGTTCGACCAGACCCGCGGATCCTCTCTCGTGTTCCCCGGCATCGAGGCGGACAGCCTGGCGACTCCGACGGGGACGATCTTCGATCGACACGTGATCGACGCTTCCCTGGCGGATCTCAACCGCGATGGCCGGTCGGATCTCGTGGCCACCGGGCAGGCCGCGATTCTCGCGTACTTCAACCTCGGATGCGGACCGAACGGCCCGCCGACCGCGAACCCGGGCGGACCCTATAGCGGCACCGTCGGGGTGCCGCTTTCGTTCGATGGATCCGCCTCGAGCGACCCCGAGGGAGCCCCATTGACCTACAGCTGGGACTTCGGGGACGACCACCAAGCAAGTGGGGCACAGGTCGAGCACGCCTATGCTTCTCTCGGGAGCTACAGCGTCACGCTCTCGGTCAGTGACGGAGAGCTGACCGTATCCGCCACCACAACCGCCGCGATCACCGCGGTTCTTTCTGCACGAGCATTCGTGCTCGGCGCTTCACGCACCACACCGTTGCTCTCTTCGGATCGACCGACCCTGTGCATCCAACTCGAGCCAGAGGGCGGCGCGTTCCTGGCTGAGGAGATCGTCGCCGAGAGCCTTGTCATGCACGCTGAAGGCGCGAGCACGGGCGATGAACTTGGCGTGCGCGATTCGAAAGCTGCCGTCATCAGAGACCGCGATCACAATGGCGTCGCGGAGATGACTGTCTGCTTCGCGCGTGCGGATCTCAGGTCGTTGCTCGGTCCACTACAAGGTCGAACCGAAGTGACTCTCGTGATCGAGGGGACGCTCCAATCAGGTGCTCTCATCCGTGCGTCGCTCGAGCTGGCCGTTACCCCGTCCGGCCCCCTCAGCACCCGCCTCTATCCCAATCCCATGAACCCGACGAGCAAGCTCTCGCTGATGCTTCCCCTTCCGGGTCGGCTTCGCGCCGTCCTGTTCGACGTCTCGGGGAGATTGGTCCGCGTCCTGATCGATGAGCCCCAGGCCGCGGCGGGCTTTCGCGAAGTTGCGATCGACGGTAGAGACGCTCACGGCAATCCGCTCGCGACCGGAATCTACTTCTATAGAGTCGAATCGGCCGGTGATACGCGTACGGGGCAGCTCGTGGTCCTCAAGTAGCGCCGCCGGACCACTTTACTCCGGTGGGTGCGCGCTGCCCCGCCCACCCGGCTAGATGATCGAGTACAACGCATTCCGTAGAGCGAGGTCCCGTGGATCCCCTGCGAGCGATGTCCCCATCTGACTCGTGACGTACCCATAGCCGACGCCCGCCTTTGGATCGGCAAAGCCTAGGGAACCGCCTGATCCGGGGAATCCGAACGAGCCTTCGTTTCCAAAGGCCCAAACGGGGCCGTGCTTCATGAATCCCAGCGAGAACCGCACCCCGTCGGTCTGCATGCATTCGTCGTAGAAACCGTGCTTGGGGGGGACCGCCGGTGCCATCAGCGCCCGCAAGGTCTCCGGACGCAGCCCCAGCTCCCGCCCCCCGGTCGCGAATACGCTGTAAGCGTGAGCCATGGCACGCGCCGTGCCGACACCCCCGCCGGACGGCACTTCGAAGTTGCGGGCATAGATTCGCTGCTCGTCGAGAGGGAACTCGGAACCCATGAGCGCCCGGGCGATGTTCGAGCGGCGATTGAAGGCCGTGAGGAAGAAGCGCGGCCCGAACCCACGCAGCATCGCCGTCAGGCTTGCCCGCCCTAGCGTCGCGAGCCTGGAATCGGGGATCGACTCAGGCAAACGGATATAGAAGTCGAGCCCCAGCGGCGTCGCGATCTCGTCCTGAAAGAACTGCCCCAGGCTGCGATGCTGGGGATCGATCCGGCGCAGCAGCTCGCTCTCGTAGTAGCCGAGGGTGATCGCATGGTACGCCTGCCTCGTGCCGGGCTCCCACGCCGGCATCTGGCGAGCCAGCACGACCGCCAGCCGATCGAGATCGGCGACGACGCCCCTGTCCACCGGCTCATCCAAGGCAAACAGGCCCGCTTGGTGAGCCAGGAGCTGGCGGACGGTGATCGCGCCCTTTCCCTGCTGGGAAAACTCCGGCCAGTATGTGGCGATTCGCTCTTCGTAGTCGAGCCAGCCGCGCGAATGGGCGACCGCCAGAGTCATCGCAGCCAGCCCCTTGGTTGCCGAGTAGACGAGGACCATGGTGTCCTCTTCCCATGGCTCGCCGGTCCGCCTGTTCCGCACGCCGCCCCACAGGTCGACGACCTTCTCACCCCGGTGGTACACACAGCAGGCGCCGCCCAATTCGTGCCGCCGGGAGAAATTCTCAGCAAACGCTTCCCCCACGGCCTCGAAGCCCGCGCTCACATGTCCCTCAACACGGATGCGGTTTGCTGTTTCCATTGCTCCTCGTTCCCATCGAGCTTGGCGCAACCGCGGTGCGGGTGACAGGGGTTCTGACAGCTGTGACGTCTCGTTCATGAGATCGCCTCCTTTCCCAGCCCAACTGTGTTCCTTCCGCTGGGATGGAGGTAACGATCTCCTGGGATAAGGAGTGCGTAGACGGAGGTAGTACTCGAGAGTCGTTCGCGTCCCGGATACCACCTTCGGCGACCAGCTCCTCATACCATCAGACCGTGGCAAGTCCCCACGACAAGGACGATCGTCATGGTAGTGGTAGATCGAGCACGAGACGGGCGCGAATGAACCGGAAGGGGGATGAGATCGTGAAGGCGCTCATGCCGGGAAACGGACTGACGGTCCTCCGGAACGAGATGGACCGCCTATTCGACAGGATTTGGGAAGCGGATCTTCCGGAAAGACGATTGGGAGAATGGACCCCGGTCCTCGACTTCTCGGAGACGAAGGAATTCTTCTTCGTGAAGATGGAAGTCCCGGGGATGGACCCGAAGGATATCAAGATCTCCCTTCAGGATCACATTCTCACCATTTCCGGGGACAGGAAGAAGGACGAAGAGGAGAAGGACGAGCGGTTCTATCGGATCGAGCGCTCGTATGGAGTCTTCACGCGGTCCATCCGCCTACCATTTCCGGTGGATGAGCACAAAGTGAACGCCGTCTTCAAGAATGGCGTCCTCACGATCGCGATTCCGAAGGCCGAGTCGAGCAAAGGGATCTTCGTACCGATCAAGACCGCGTAGTACGTCCTTCCATCGGGGGCCGTCACGTCTCGGCGCTTGATTCTCCACCTCTGTGCTCGTCGACTGCTCGGTCGACAGTGAGGAGAAGCCGCCGAGGAAACGTCGCGGCCCCCGCACCAGCGTGACGCAAGCTACGCAGACTCAGCCCGCCCAGACCTCGCCTTCGGGCGCCCCTCGTCCGAGCTTGTCCGGCAACGGCTCCCCTTTCGGTGTGAACGCGAGCGACACCGAGTTGATGCAATAGCGCCGTCCGCTGGGCGGCGGACCGTCCGGAAAGACATGGCCCTGGTGTGCGCCGCAACGGGTGCAGACGATTTCGGTTCTCGCCATTCCATAACTGGTGTCGTGGATTTCGCGGAGGTGCCCTTCGGCAAACGGGGCCGTGAAGCTCGGCCAGCCGGTACCGCTTTCAAACTTGGTCCCGGCACGGAACAGAGGAAGGCCACACAGGCGGCAGGTGTAGGCCCCTTCCCGTTTCTCGGTAAGGAACAACCCGCAGAAGGGGGCCTCGGTCCCATGCTCGAGAAGGACGCCCCGCTCCTCTTCGCTGAGGTCGGCGACCAGCTCTCTGAACCGCTCCTCTCCCGGGGGCTTCAAGTCGAATGGCGCGACAGTGACAGGTTTCATGGTTCAGTTCTCCTTTACGCTCCCACACGCTCGAGAGTGCGTCCCACGTTCTGAGCGCCCTCCTCGGCAGCCTGCTCCGGCGTCTTTCCCTGCCCGCGCGCCACGATGTACGCGCCGTAGAAATCGGACCAGTGGTGCTTCGGCGCGGTCGGCTCGAACGCACCATGACGCTGCTCCGCTTCCCGCAAGAGCTCGATCATGGTCGGAAGGTCCAGGGTGCTGAAGCCTCGCCCAGGCAGCCTCGTCTTAATCTCTTGAAGTAGCCAGCCGTTGCCGTCGGGGTCGCTGAAGGACGCGAACGAGAAATACGAACGGCCATCCGGATCCGGGCCTGGCACGCGTGGTCCCCGACCCGCGGCGTAGTGGAACACGTCGCTCACAGCTGCGCCGCGGCCAAGGAGCGCGGCGCGCGCCGATTCCAGGTCGTCGACCACGAGATAGGTACCCTGGACCGTGCCGGGGGCGGCGGACGTGATTCCCTTGCCGAACTGGATGGAGCACGGCGACCCGGGAGGGGTCAGCTGCACCACCCGCCAGTCCGGGCCCACAAAATCCCCGTCGACCGTCCAGCCCAGGCCCTCGTAGAAACGCTTCGAGCGATCGACGTCGGAAACAGGAAGGACCACGACCTCGAGCTTCAGGTCGACATTCTGGTTCTGGTTCGTGCCCATGATGGCCTCCGTTTCGAATGGGATAGGGGTCAGACGGGCGCCATGCTGGGCGCCGCCACTTTTACCGCGAGCGTGCCCAGGCTTTCCCCGAGCACGCGGTTGAACGCCGGAAACGGGTGAATCACGTCGGCTAAGATCTCGAGCGGCGTGCCCAGCTTGATCGCCAGCACGAGCTCGCCCAGGATCTCGCCCGCGCGCGGGGTCACGAGCGTCGCGCCGATCAGAACACCGCGCTGCCGGTCGGCGATCAGCTTGAGCGCGCCCCGGTGAAAGTCATGAATGTATCCGCGAGCGGTTTCGGCTGGATCGGCGATCGCGACGGCGACATCGATGCCCTTCGCGCGCGCGGACGCCTCGCTCAATCCGACCGAGGCAACCTCCGGATCCGTGAAGGTCACCCGGGGGACCGCGGTGTGATCGGCCCTGGCATCCATTCCCCGCAACCGCCGCGCGATGACCTGACCGTGGTAATAGGCGACGTGGGTGAACCCTCCGAGTCCCGTCACATCCCCGGCTCCAAAAACGCCGGGACCTGCTTCGAGCGTCGCGGGGTCCACCTTCAACCACCCACGTTCCGTCTGGGCGAGCCCGGCTCCGCGCCACGCGTCCGCGTTGGGACGGCGGCCCGTCGCCACGAGGAGCCTGTCGGCGCGCACGATCGCCCCCGACTTCAGGTGGACCACGACCGATGAGCGCTCGCCCGATGGGCCCATCATCGGCTGCTCCACGCCCACGCAGGGGTCCCCGATCATCAGCATCATGCCCTCGGCCTCGAGATGCGGCCGAAGAGCATCGGCGGCTTCCGGCTCCTCCTGTCCCAGGAACCTGGGACCGGCTTCGATCACCGTGACCCTGCAGCCGAAGCGCGCGAAGGCTTGCCCCAGCTCGACGCCGATCGCGCCTCCACCCAGGATGGTCAGCGAGGCCGGGAGCTCTCGGGGAATCGCCGCCTGGCGGTTGGTCCAGTAGTCGGTCTTGTCCAGGCCCGGGATGGGTGGAATCGATGCCGTGCTCCCGTTCGCGATCACCAGGGCGCGGCGCGCGACGAGTTGCTCTCCTCCGACCTCGACGGTTCGGGAGTCCGTCGCCCTCCCTTCGCCGCGCACGAGCGTGGCCCCGTTCGCCTCCATGGCGGCTGCGGGGCGGGAATCGTCCAGATTGCGCGCCATCCACAGCACGCGAGTGGAGATCTTCGGGAAATCGACCGTCCAGTCCACTCGCGATGCGGCGAGAACCCGCGCGCGCCCGGCCTCGCTCAGGGTTTCCCCCGAGCGGAGCAGCGTCTTGGAGGGCACACAACCCCAGTACGGGCACTCCCCCCCGACGAGCTCACGCTCCACGACAGCGAGCGTCAGCCCGCTACCCTTGAGCCCCTCCGCGATGGCTTCCCCGGCAACGCCGCCTCCGAGGCAAACGACGTCAAACTCTCGAGACATGGACTCTGTCCTCAACGTGATCCGACGGCCATCTCGCCGGCCCTGGCCGCGGCGTCCATGATGATCGCCGCGATCGCCTTGGGCTGTGCCTTCCCCTCCGGCGAGGCGCTCGGGCCCCGCCAGGGAAGTCTAGATCATCTCGTGGAGGTCGTTGCCGCCGCACTCTGAAATTTTCCCGTTGACTACATCTGTCGTCGTCGGCATCATGGCGCTAGACGACATTTGTAGTCACTCTGCGGAGGAACCATGCAACCCCGTCCGACCAGCAATCAAGAGCTCGAATTTCTTCTCCACCTGGCGCAGCACGGACCCCTCACGGCCACCGCGCTCTGGGAGGAGCTCGGCTCGTCCCGCGGACTCGCCCGCACCACGGTCCTCACCGTGCTCGAGCGACTCCGCCGCAAAGGGCACGTCGTCCGCCGGAGGCAGGACGGCGTCTATGTCTATCGCGCCCTCGAGGGTCACGTGGAGACGATGAGACGTTCGGTCGGCCAGTTCGTCGACCGCGCGCTCGGGGGATCCATCTCGCCATTCGCCGCCTACCTGTCCGAGCGATCGGACGTGAGTGAAGAGGAGCTCGACGAGCTGAATCGGGCCGTCCGCGCTCTGTCCGAGCGAAAACGGAGGACGTCATGAGCCTGTACGCGATCGCATCCGCACTCTTGCGCGCTTCGGTCGCCGGCGGCGTGGCCGCGGCGGTTGTCTGGGCGCTCACCGCGTCGTGGCGCCACAGGATCCCTCCTTCGCGCCGGGCCTGGATCTGGTGGCTCGTTGCGGCGCACTTCCTGATCGCTCTGATGCCCGCGCAACGAATCGTGCTCCCCGAGACCACCCGCGCGACCGCCCTCGCCACCCTGGCCGCGCCGTCCCGTGTCGCGGCCGAGAAGGCTGAGGCGCTCACGACGCACGTGGCGGACCGGGTCGCCGAGCGATCGCCATCCTGGTCCCCGGACCTCTGGCTCCGGATCCTCGTCGCCTCGTGGCTCCTGGGCTTCGCCCTCGTCGTGATCCGTCACCTTCGTGCGCTCCGGGACGTCGAAAAGGCGTGGGCGGCTGCGGATCCCTACCGGGCGACGGCGGAGGAGCTACAGATCATCCAAGGCATGCGCCCAGGGAGTGCGCCGGAGTTGCGCGTCACCGGCGATTTCGACGTGCCCGTGACGCTGGCGGGACGGCGTCCAAGAATCCTCCTGCCTGTCGAGGCGGTCGCCCTCCCCGAAGTATCTCGGCGACTCGTGCTGGCTCACGAATGCGCTCACGTGGCGCGGCACGATCTCCTTCTCGGATGGCTTCCCGCGGCCGTCGAGGCGCTCTTCTGGTTCCATCCGTTCGCGCGCTGGGCTTCGAGTGAATACGCCCAATCTCGAGAGGAGGCCTGTGACGAGCGTGCGCTCCTCTCCACGGGTGCGTCGCCGCGGGCCTACGGCGAGATCCTGGTTCACTTCGGGGTCGCTCCGCGCCCCCTCTCCACCATCGCCTCCTATGGATCTCCCACGCGAGGCGCTCTGCTACGGAGGTTGCTCATGCTCGATGCTTCGAAGTCGTCGTCACGCTGGGGCCGGGTCGCTGGCGTTGTCCTGGTGTTGCTCGCGACGGTGACCTTGCTGCCGCTTCAGCTCCAGGCCAAGAGCGGGCATGCGAGTGACGAGGATTCGGGAACGCCGGTGAATCTCCGGATCGAGCGATTCGCCTATCTCCTTGTGGAACCGGGCGGGAACACCATGGGCGGCGCCATGAGGACCGGCCATGGGTACGACGATGCTTCCGATGCACGGAAGGCGCAGAAGAAGTTTGGCGGCGGCCGGATCTGGTGGTTCCGCCTGGACGGGACGAAGTACGCGACCGACGAGCCTGTGACGATCGCGTCCGTGCAGTCTGTGTACCAGAAGCAGGACGAGCTCCAGGCTCGCCTGTTGGGGCCGTTCGACGAGCGTCTCGAAGCCTTGTCTGGGCGCATGGAGCAGCTCCATCCCCAGATGGAGCGCCTCGACTCCCAGAGGCAAGAACTCGAGAAGGAACGGGATGCCCTCGAGGATGCGCGCGACGACGGCAAGTCGGTGCGCGAGCTCGAAGCCCAGATGCGCAAGCTCACGGTCTCGCTCGAGGAGCTCGAGCACTCCTATGAACCGCTATCGAACGACCAGGAGCAGATCTCACGCGAGATGGAAGACGTGAGCCAGGGACGTGAGAAGGCGTATCGCGAGTGGGAGAAGCAGGAGCTCGAGCACCGGTCGCAGCTCCGACGGATTGCCGAGGATGCGGTGCGACGAGGCGCCGCTCGGAAGCTCTAAGCCCAGAACCTCGGGACGACAGTGCTATAGTCCCGCCCATGCAGGACGCACCGGTCCATGCCGTCCCCGAGGCCGGTTCTGGCCCGCCCCAGTCCGCGCCTCCACGCTGGAGCTTCGCCCGATGCCTGGGCTTCCGCTTCGCCTGCGTCTACCTCGTCCTCTACTCCTTCCCTTGGCCCATCGGCTGGATTCCGGGCACGGAGCGCCTGGTCGAACCGTACGACAAGCTCTGGGAATCCTTTCTTCCATGGCTGGGCAAGACCGTGTTCCATCTGGCGGACGTGCCGGTGGCCAACACGGGGAGCGGGGACACCACGTTCAGCTATCTCATGCTGGCCTGCATGATCGTTCTCTCGGTGGCGCTCACCGCGCTCTGGACCGTTCTGGTGCGGCCGAAGCAGCACGAGGTCCTGGGGCATTGGCTCCGCGTCTACGTCCGTTACGTGCTCGCCAGCGCGATGCTGGGATACGGAATGCTCAAGGTGTTCAAGTCCCAGTTCCCCGAGCCGAGCGCGCTCCGGCTACTGCAGCCGTACGGCGACTCGAGTCCCATGGCGCTGCTCTGGACGTTCATGGGATTTTCGACGCCGTACACCTTCTTTGTCGGATCTGCCGAGGTCCTGGGGGGACTCCTCCTCCTCTTCCGTCGCACCACCATGCTCGGCGGGCTGGTCGTGCTCGCCGTGATGTCCAACGTGGTCATGCTCAATTTCTGCTACGACGTCCCGGTGAAGCTCTACTCCGTGCACCTGTGGCTCATGGCGGCGTTCCTTCTCCTGCCCGACGTTCCAAGGCTCTTCGATTTCTTCCTGCGGAATCGACCGACTCAGCCCGCGACCTTGACGCCGCACGGCTCGCGAGCGGCGGCACGGCTCCGCCTTGCGGGAAAGGTCGCTCTGGTGGGATATCTTCTCTTCTCGACCTCGAAGGTGGCTTACGAGGGATGGCGTGAGTACGGGGATGGCCGCACCCGGGATGCACTCGACGGCGCGTACGACGTGGTCGAGCTGAAGATCAATCAGGCGCCGGTTCCGGAGACGGCTTCGCCCTCGCAGCGATGGCGCCGGGTGGGGATCTCCACGCGAGGGCGTCTGACGATCCGCCACATGGACGACTCGATGCAGCGTTACCGGTTGGAGAAGGACTCGAAGGGCAACGCCTTCACGGTCTGGCCGGATACGAGCAAGGTCAAGACGACCCTCGCCTATAGCTGGGCGGACTCGGCGCACCTCGACCTCCACGGCGCTCTCGAGGGCGACAGCGTGAGCGCGCGCCTGCAGAAGATCCCCACCACGCAGTTCGCCCTCCTGAGCCGTGGATTCCACTGGGTGAGCGAGGTTCCCTACAACAAGTAACCCCTGGCGATATGCGGCCTCGTCGATACGGAGCAGCCGAAGTGCTAGCATGGAACCATGAGCGATTCGGCACAGCCAAGCGGACCTGACCTCGCCCAGGGCATTCCGCTCTCGGATCTCGGCGACGGGTCCATGTTGCTGGGGCACGTCGGCACCGAGGCGGTTCTGGTCGCACGGCGTGGAAAGGATCTGTTCGCCGTGGGCGCCACGTGCACGCACTGGGGTGGTCCGCTCGCGGAAGGGCTCATGGTCGACGACACGGTCCGTTGCCCGTGGCATCACGCATGCTTCAGCCTGCGCACCGGCGAGCCGCTGCGAGCGCCCGCGCTGGACCCGATCGCGCGCTGGTCCGTCGACGTGCGAGACGGCCGGGTCTACGTCGGCGAGAGGATGGAGCGCGCGGCACCCCCAACAGTGACCGGCGCGCCCGAGTCCGTCGTGATCGTCGGCGGCGGCGCTGCGGGCAACGCGGCCGCCGAAATGCTCCGGCGGGAGGGCTATTCCGGCCGCATCACCATGCTGAGCGCGGATGGCTCGCCGCCCTGCGATCGTCCCAACCTCTCCAAGGGCTATCTCGCAGGCACCGTGCCGTCGGAGTACACGCTCCTACGGCCGGCGGATTTCTACAAGGAGCATGGAATCGAGCTCTTGCTGGGCGTCCGAGTCACGAGCATCGACGCCTCGAAGCGACAGGTCATTCTCGCGGACGGATCCCGTCAAGCGTACGGAGCCCTGCTCCTCGCCACGGGAGCCGATGTGGTGCGTCTCGACCTGCCGGGCAGCAACCTGCCCCACGTTCATTACCTGCGGACACTGGCCGATTGCGATTCCCTGATCGCCAAGGCGTCGACCTCCAAGCGGGCTGTCGTAGTCGGTGCCAGCTTCATCGGGCTCGAGGTGGCCGCGGCGCTCCGCACCCGCGATGTGGAGGTGCACGTCGTCGCTCCGGACACCGTTCCAATGCAGAAGGTATTGGGTCCGGATGTAGGCGCCTTCATTCGCTCGCTTCATGAAGAGCACGGGGTAACCTTCCATCTCGAAACTGTCCCCGTCTCGATCGACGAGAGCGGAGTCACGCTGAAGAACGGAGAACGCGTGCCGGCCGACTTCGTGGTCATCGGGATTGGCGTCCGGCCCGCCATCTCACTGGCCGAGCAGGCGGGTCTCGCTGTCGACCGCGGCGTGACCGTGAATGAATATCTCGAGACGAGCGTGCCGGGCATTTTCGCGGCCGGCGACATCGCTCGCTGGCCGGACCCGCATACCGGGGAGCGCATTCGCGTGGAGCACTGGGTCGTCGCCGAACGTCAGGGGCAAACCGCGGCGCGAAACATCCTCAATCGGCGGGAGCGGTTCGACGCCGTCCCCTTCTTCTGGACCGACCAGTACGATTTCACGCTCGTATACGTCGGCCATGCGGAGCGCTGGGACAAGATCGACATCCAAGGACGGCTCACCAGCGCGGTGCGTGACTGCGCGATCACGTACCAACTCGAGGGGCGGAAGGTGGCAGCGGCTTTCGTCCATCGAGACGTCGAGGCCCTTCGCACTGAGGTCGAGCTGGAACGTCCGCAAAATAGCGCGTCCCGTCGGTAGCCCCTCGCTGTCCTCCTGCCCCGCCTGATTGTATTCAAGGCCACAGCGCTCCGTAGAGCTTCCCATCCCCCACAGTGGCGCTAACCCCCCAAAACACAATCGATTGGGACCTGCAGGCAACCCTGGCCTGGAACTTGCCACCTACGACGTAGGAAGTAGCAAGAGCCGCCTGAACCAAGGGAGATGCCAATTGCTTCATTGGCACTTCACATCCAGGGACTACTGAAAGGGAGGGTCTCATGAAAAAGACTCTCATCCTGTGTCTTCTTGGGCTCTTCCCCATGACCGCGCAGGCTCAAACGGGAAAGCACGTCTCGATCGGCGCTGCGGTTGGATGGCGCAATATGTCTGACAGCCGCTTCAGCACCAAGAATCCTTCGCCCGCGTTTCTCTACCGTTTCTCTCGCAATCCCAACGAGCGGAAACAAGGTTGGGTGTGGCGACTCGGCGGTACGGTCGGGTATACGCACGCCGATTTCAGCAGCGACATCGGAGGGGCCGACACCAAGATGGGACGGCTCCAGACGATCGCCGTGCTGGGCGGAATCGAGCGCGCCTACCGCCACGATCGATTCAAGGTAGGGGCTTCCGTCCTGGCCGGACCGACGTTCAACAGCTTCGCCGTCGATAACGCCGCACGAGAGGCATACGAGAACCGGCTCGGCGTCCCGCTCGAGGAGGTCAAGGTGCACAACTCGCTGGCGGTCCGATCGGGGGTGGGCACGTGGTACGACGTGAACAATTGGGTCGGAGTCCACGCCGGTGTCTATAAGTGGTTCGGGCAGACGACGGCCACCACCACGGCCGGCGGCGTCAGCACGGAAGACACCTGGAAGAACGACAAGCTCACCGCTTCGATGGGGATCGCATTCGGGATCTTCTGAGACAGGTTCTAGGCATCGAAGCAACGAACGCCCTCAGGGCATGGCGCTCCGAGGGCGGTTCGTTTGCCGGAACGCCTATCCAGGCTCGCCCTGCGCGGTGGCGACATCGAGCTCGGCCATCTCTCGAGCCGATAGCGACAGCCCGGCCGCCGCTACGTTCTCCTCCAGATGAGCCACCTGAAGCGTTCCCGG
>DASUFL010000049.1:0-21835 GCA_036274595.1 Candidatus Eiseniibacteriota bacterium
CGCCTCCGAGCCCGGCCCCAGAGACTTCAGTCCGACGAAAAGGCCAGAAAAGACGAAACGGGGCGGCGTCGAAACGACGCCACCCCGATCGCTACAACCGTGCCGCGAGGCTTACAGGCTGAAGCCGACGCCCGCGCGGAACGCGAGATAGTTCAGGCTCTCACCCTCGGTCGAAACCGAGTGGTACTGGCCCTGAAGGTTCATCTTCGTCTTCGGACCGACCGGGAAGCCAACGCCAGCGCCCAGCATGTAGCCGAACTTGCCCTGGCTGTCATCAAAGTTGTTCAGCGGGTCGCTGTCTTCCACCTTCGAGCTCACCTTGTAGTAGCCACCACCACCCTGGGCGAAGAAGCTCGGGCCCGTCGGCGCGCCGAAATTGAAGCGCATCGCCGGCTCAATACGGAGCACCTTGCTCGAGATCTGACCCGTGGTCACGCCGTTGTCATAGTCCAGGGAGCCCAGATTGTCATACGACACCTCAGCACCCCACGAAATCGACGGGGACGCCGAGCGCCAGTAGGCCCCACCGAAACCGAGGCCGCCACCCAGCGTTTCGGTTCCGTAGTCGTTCGAAGACTTCACGTAGCCCAAGTTGAGCTCCGCGGAGCCGACCATGTTCGCGTTCGCGTTGGCCGCAAAGCCGGCGACGCAGAACAGAGCGGCAAAAGCCAAGGCCATAGTGCGCTTCATTTGCTTCCCCCTCCGGTTTTGGAACTCCGTGGTCATCCGCCCAGCCACCCTGGAGCCGCGTGCATCCCGCATCCGTGCAGGCTCGGCTCCCCCTCCTGCTCCGGACACTCATCGGCATCCAGGGGGGGAAACTTGACCCGAGATTGCAGGGAGCCCGGAACTACAAGACCTTACGCAGCAACAGTTAGGCTTCGGGAATCTCGACTTCGGTCCGGGGAAGGCGCGCTTCAGCCACGTCCTTGAAGAAGATCCAGTAGAGGACCGAGGCGCCTACGTAGAGGGCCGCGGCAATGAGGAGGGGCTCTTCGTACCCCTTTCGCTCGATGAGCGTCCCGCCGATGTCGGCGCTCACCGTCCAGGCCAGGTACCAGGAGAGGGAGAGGAGGCTGTTCGTGACGGCGTGGTCCCGCTCCGGGACCACCTCCATCGCGAAGTGGGAGACGAGGGGCTGGTTCATGTTCATGAGCCCGCCGCGGAGGAAGAAGCAGAGGGCGACGAGGGGGAACAGGTGCGAGACCGCGAGCACGACCATGAACGGCACCGACAGGAGCTGGGTCGCGACCACGCCGAGCACGAGCCCGAGCCGCCGCGAGACCGCCGGACCGAACAGGTTGCCCGCGACCATGAACCCCTGCATCACGCTGAACAGGATCCCGATCTCCCCTTCCGTGAGACCGAAGCGGTCTTTGAAGTAGAGATTGAGGAACGGGATGATGAGCCCCGCGCCGAGCCCGATCATCGCCGACGGGAGGATGAGCTTCAGATGGAGGCCCCAGTCGATCTCGAGGAGATCCTGGATCTGCTCGAGCGCGCCCGGCCCGCCTCTGCTCTCGGCGCCTTGGCCCTCCTCGCCCGAGCGCATGGCCAGGAAGGGAAACGTGGACGCGAGCGTGACCGCCGCCGCCGCGAAGAGGCTCAGGCGCAGCGCCTGGCTGCTGGCGGGCGCGACGACGTGGACCAGGTGCGGGAGCGCTCCGCCGACCGCCGATCCGAGGATGGCGGAGAGGAAGAAGACGCCGAACGAGGCGCTGAAGAGGAACGGGCGCCGCTCGGTCGCGCTCTCCTTCATCACGACCGGCGCGATGGAGAGCCGGAAGATCGTGAGCACCATTCCCGTCAGGAACGCGACGAGAAGGAGGAGCTCGGGCTGCACGAACGACGCCTGGAAGACGTACCCGAGCGAGGCGAGCGCGGCGCCGCCGACGAGCAGCCTGCGCGCCGGCATGCGGCGGAACAGGAACGCGGCCGGCAGCGCCGCGACGGCGGCGCCCAGCGCCACCTTGGAGAGGATCTGCCCGATCGTGGCGTCGGTGAGGCCGAGATCGCGAAGGTAGAGATTGAAGAGAAGCCCGAAGATCGACTGCCCCACCCCGAAGAGGAACATCCCCGCGAGATAGAGGCGTGGATTCCGGCTCGCCCCACGCACCTGCGCCAAGTACTCGCGCAGGAGCCCGACCGGATCGGCCATCTACCAGCGGCCCCGGGCACGCTCCTTCGCCGGAAGGATCTCGAGGCAGGTGGTCCACCAGCCGGTGCGGATCGTGTCGCCGAACGCGGGAGGCAGCCCTTCCCCGTCCATCTCCGCGGCCACGGCTTCGGCGTCGTACGGGACCGGCACGAACTGCGCGTCGTGGCGGTCGGCGGCGAACCATGCGTACCACGCGGCGCGGAGACCGTCGTTGGCCGGGCGCCCGATCGCCCCCACGTTGACGATTCGCGCGCCGTGCGGCAGCTCCCGCTGCCAGTGGAGTCCGGTGTGGGTGCAGAGGATCTGGTCCGCGCCGGCGTCCCGGGCGAGGCGCTCGAGGAACGCGTCGGATGAGGCGGACTCCCAGAGGAACTCGTTCGTCTGCCGGGGAGAGCCGTGGCAGAGGAGATAGCGCCGGCCACCGCGCAGGAGGCGCAGGGACTCCGGCAGGCGGCCCATCCACCCGCGGTCCCGCTCGGACGCCCGCGCGTCGGTGTACGCATAGGCGATCCGCGCGTACTCGTTGTCCTTGGGATGCGTGTAGCCGCAGCCGCAGTCGGGCCGCCTCTGCGCGAGCGCCCGGTCGTAGTTCCCGGCGACAGCGATCACCTCGAACTCCTCGAGGAGCGGAGCCATCGCGCCAGGGCGTGGACCGAAGCCGCCCAGGTCGCCCAGGCAGTAGATCGCGCCGGCGCCGCGCCCCACCGCGTCCTCGAGCACGGCCCGGAGCGCCAGGTGATTGCCGTAGGGGCCGCCGAAGACGGCGATCGGCTCCATCAGTTCCGGCACGTCGCCCCGGTCGCCCAGCAGGTGTGGCAGGCGCCGTGCGCCAGTGGGAAGGAGCGGAGGGACGCGCGGAGCGTGGGTCCGAGCCGCGCGTCCTCGCTGTCGATGAGGATCGGGCAGACATAGACGCCGCGGCTCGTCACCATGCGGCTGGTCGAGCACTGGAGCTTCTGCATGTCGAATCCGAGGAGATGCTCGGGCGTCAGCCGTTCCCGCGATCCATAGCCGCCGCTCCGATTCGCTTCGCGGCCGACCCGGAACATCGGGAGCACCTTCACGCGCGGGCGGGCGAGCCCCACGTCCCGGAGCGTGTCGTGGAAGCGCGCACGCAGGGCGGCGTCGTCCCCGTCGCTCCACGTCTGGGCCACGGTCACGATGGGATCGAAGCCGGCCCTGGAGAGCTCGCGCAGCCCGGTCAGCGCCCCCGCGAACGACCCTTCCCCGCGCAGCGCATCGTTCGACGCGGGGTCGAGGCCGTCCAGGCTCACGCGCACCTCGAGCGAGTAGCGGCTCTCCTGCTCGAGCGCGCGGAGGCGGCTCGCCTCCGCGGCGTCGATCAGGGTCGCGTTCGTGAGCACGGTCGAGGGAGCCATCGCGAGCGCGTCCTCCAGGATCGAATGGAGCTCGCGGTTCAGGAACGGCTCCCCGCCGGTGAAGTAGAAGTCGCGCACGCCGAGCGCGCGAGCTTCGTCCAGGTAGGGGCGCGTTTCCGCGCGCGACATCATCGCGTGCCGGCGATTGGTCGGGCCGCAGGTGATGAAGCAGTGGCTGCATGTGAGATTGCACAGCGTGCCCGCCACCTGGAACCAGACGGTGTCCAGGGCGAGGAGTGGAACCGTGGGAACGACGGCGATCGGAATCGCGGCGGGCGCCGACATTCGTGGAGCGTAGCACGCGCCGGGGCGGAACGTCCGCCATGCTATCATGCCGGGCCGTTCCACCCTCCTTCTCCAAATGGATCATCGCATGATCTGGGATGTCGTCATCATCGGTGCCGGCCCCGCCGGCCTTTCCGCCGCGCTCTTCACGCGCATGCGCCGCATGTCCACGCTCATGATCGAGACCGCGGTCGCGGGCGGACAGCTCGCCTCGCTCTATCCCAAGAAGCCGGTCCACGACATGCCCTCGTACACCTATGTGATGGGCGAGGACCTGGGGCGGAACTTCGTCGAGCAGGCGGCGCACATGGGGGTCGAGATCCACGAGGGGGAGCACGTCACCTCGATCGCCCGGGACGACGCCGCGGCCGTCGTGCGGGTGGTCTCGACGAAGGGATCCTACGAAGCGCGGAGCGTCATCGTCGCGACCGGGGGCGGCGCCTTCGAGCCGCGCAAGATCAACAAGCCGGGCGAGGCCGAGCTCAAGGGACGGGGCGTCACGTACGGCATGCCCGACGTCGAGGAGAGCCGCGGCAAGCGCGTGCTCGTGATCGGAGGGGGCGACAGCGCGCTCGAGTCGGCGCTCTCGCTCAAAGACGTGGCCCAGGTCACGCTCATCCACATGCTCGACAAATGGCAAGGCATGGACGGCTACGTCGAGGACGTTCGAGAGTCCTCGATCCGGGCCCTTCTCGAGACCGAGACGGTGGAGATCCAAGGGAACGGCCGCGTGGAGACGGTCGTCGTCCGGAACAAGAAGACCGGCGCCACGGAGGAGCTCCCGATCGACCTCGTCTCGATCAACATCGGCTATCTCATGGACACGAAGATCGTGCGCCAGTGGGGACTCGAGCTCGAGGGGAGCCAGATCAAGGTCGATCCCATCATGAAGACGAACGTCACCGGGGTCTTCTGCTGCGGCGACATCGCCACGTACCCCGGGAAGTACAAGCTCCTCATCACCGCCTGCAGCGAAGGGGCGGCCGCCGCGAACACGGCCTACATCCACGTGAAGCAGCCGAAGAAGTTCACCGTGGGCGAGCTCTACGCGGCGCCGAAGGAGGAAGGCGACACCCAGCCCAGGGGCGGGGAGTAGGGGCGGAGCGTCGAGGCGGAACGAAGGGCGAAGATGGGTCGGCGCCTATGCGCCGCCGACCGTGAGCTCCTTGAACCGGATGGAGGGCGAGCAGAACTGGGAGCGGAAATCGAGATCCCGTCCCACGGCATCCACTCCCGTCAGCATGTCGGAGATCTTCCCGGCCACTGTGATTCCTTCCACCGGGCGGCCGAGCTTCCCCTTCTCGATCCAGTTCCCCTCGACCTGCTGCGAGTAGTCCCCCGCCGCGAGATCGAATCCGAATCCTGCCGTGCCCGTCACGAGGAGGCCGTTCGGCACCTGCTCGATCATGGACGAGAGCTTGGACGAGCCGTTGTCGACGTAGAAGTTGGAGGCGCCCACGGCGGGGAGCGAATCGTAGCCGCGCCAGGCGCTTCCGGTCGGGTTCACCCCGTCGCGCCGGGCGGTGGCGGCGGTGTGGAGATAGCGGGTCAGGACGCCGCGGTCGACCACGACGTTGCGCCGCGTTTGCGATCCTTCCCCGTCGAACGGACGCGATCCGAGCCCGCGGCGCAGGATGGCGTCGTCCACGATCGTCAGCAAAGGCGAGGCGATGACCGACCCCCTCTTGCCGGCGAGGAACGAGCGCTGCTCGAGCACGTTGAGCCCGCTGAAGGCGCCGAAGAGTCCGCCCAGGAATCCCCCCGCAGCCTCGGCTTCGAAGATGACAGGCACGCGCGCCGACGGCACGGGCTTGGCGCCCAGGCGCGCCACCGCGCGCTCGCCCGCCTTTCGCCCCACGCGGTCGGGCGTGGTGAGGTCCTGGAAGTTGCGCTTGCGGTCCGTGAAGGAGCCGACCCGCTTCTGGGTCCCATCCGTCGCCACGGCGGAGCAGTAGAGCCAGAACTGGGTGTTCCGGAACGTCTGATACGGGATGAACGTGTTCGAGAAGTGGGTCTCCCCCACGACGTAGCCGGCGCGCGCGGTCTGCGTGGTCTTCACCTTGTTCACGAGAAGCGCGTTGTCCTCGAGCGCCTTCGCGAGAACGATCAGGTCTTGCGGCGTGATGCGGTCGGCGTAGGGATCCTCGATCTCGAGATTCGTCTGCGGCGGGAACTGCTGGTCCGGGAGCCGGTTCTCATCCCGCGGCGTCGCCTGCGAGGCGAGGGCGATGGTCCGCACCACCAGCTCGTCCAGCACGGTGCGGTTCAGGTTCGTCGTGTAGAGGAAGCCCATCTTCCGGTCGCGCAGCACCCGGAGCCCGAGTCCCGTGATCGCGGATTGCTGGAGCAGCTCCACCTCGCCCTCGCGGTACCGCACCTCGACGAAGCGGACGAACTCGAAGTAGGTCTCGGCTTCGGCCGCGCCGGAGCGCTCCGCCATGCTGCGGACGTTGTTCAGGACTTCATCGGGGCGGGAGGTGGGCATGCTAGATCGCTGTGCCTCCGACCGTGATCGAGGCGAAGCGCACCGTGGGCTGCCCGACGCCGACGGGAACCATCTGGCCGTCCTTCCCGCACATGCCCCGGGTCTGGTCGACCTGGAGGTCGCTTCCGATGCCCTCGATCCGCTGCATGGTCTCGAGGGAGTTGCCGATCAAGACCGCGCCCCGCACCGGCTTCGTTCTCTGGCCGTTCTCGATCAGGTAGCCGAGCTGGACCGCGAAGTTGAAATTGCCGCTCGTCGTGTCCACCGAACCGCCCCCGAGGTCCGCGGCGTAGAACCCCTTCGTGATCCCGGAGAGGAGCGACGCCGGGTCGTCCGTCCCACGGTCGATGTAGGTGTTGGTCATGCGCGGGAGCGGCCACTGCCGGTAGGACATGCGGCGCCCGTTCCCCGTCGACTTCTGATTGAGGAGGAACGCGCTCTGCCGGTCGAGGATGAAGGACTGGAGATAGCCGCCGTCCACGAGCACCGTTCGCTGGCCGGGCGTGCCCTCGTCGTCGACGGTGTAGGAGCCGCGCCCGTTGGGCCAGAGCGCGTCGTCGATCACGCGAAGGTGAGGCGATCCGATCTTCTGTCCCATGAGTCCGCTCAGGAGCGACGTGCCGCGGCGGATCGAGTCGCCTTCGAGCGCGTGGCCGAAGGACTCGTGGATGAGGACGCCGCCCCAGCCCGGGGCGATCACGACGGGCATCGATCCGGCGGGAGCGGGATCCGCTCCGAGGAGCGTCATCGCCTGCTGCGCCGCATCCTTGGCGACCGCCTCGGGATCGCGGCGCAGGAAATAGTCCTCGCCGACGCGGCCGCCGAGGAAGCTTCGTCCCGTGCGCCGGTCCGGTCCGTTCACGGCCGTCACGGAACAGCCGATCGAGACGAGATACTGGCGATCGATCGCGTATCCGCCGTCCGAGGTGCCGATGAGGGTGTCGCGAGCCTCGTCCTGGTATTCGATGCGCACCGACACGATCTTCGGGCTGACGCTGCGCGCGGCCGCATCCATGCGGCGAATGATGTCGAACTTCGTGTTCTCGTTCATGAGCGCGACCGGGTTCATGACCGAGAACGGCGGCGTGAGGACGCGGGCCCGCACGTCGACCGGCGCGACGATGCCCTGATTGAGCACGACCGCGGACGCGACGTGCGCCGCGTCGAGGAGGTCGTTGTAGGCGATCTCGTCGGAGAATGCGTACCCGGTCTGCTTCCTGAAGAAGACGCGCACTCCGGCGCCGCGCGGATAACCGTACGTGACCGAATCGATCTTCTGATCGTCGAGGACGATCATGGTGCGGAAGCGCTGCTCGGCGAAGAGGTCCGCGAAATCCCCGCCCCGCTTCAGGGCCTCGATCAGGATCTGATTGACCGTCTCGAGATTGAGGACGTCGCGAAGCTCCTTGCCGATCCCCATGATCGCCGCGTCGGCGTCGGGGGGCTTGAGCCAGGAGAGGCCGGACGCGCCGGCGGCCAGGGCGGCGCCGGAAAGGACTGCGCCGTGGCGCAGGAAGTCGCGGCGCGAGATCGGTTCGTCGATCGCCATCGGGCTGGAGCCTCGCAGAAAGGTCCGTCGGTTGCAAGCTCCCGCGGCCGATGCTAGGTTAGGCTGCGATGGAGCGAATTCGGAAGCTCTTCTCCGTGGATGAGGCCAACCTGCTGCTTCCCGAGCTGGAGCGGGCGCTCGACGGGCTCGCCGCGCTCGGCAAGGAGATCACCGCGCTCCGCCGGGAGATCGAGGTCCTCGCCGCCATCGAGTCGAGCGGCGCGGATGCCGCCAATCCCGACGTCCGCGAGCTCAGGGACCGGGAGAAGGCGTGCGCCGCCCGCATGGAGATCTTCCGCCGCTCCCTGGAGGAGATCTCCCGCCACGGCTGCATCATCCGGGACCTCGACATGGGCCTCGTGGACTTCTACACCGTATCCAAGGGCCAGGTCGTTTGTCTTTGCTGGAGGCGGGGCGAGCCCCGGATCGAGCACTGGCACCCCATGAACGAGGGCTTCTCCGGACGTCGTCCCCTCGACGACCTCGCCTAGCCCGGACCCCGCTGCCCTAAAGCCCGGGAGGCCACCCCCGTGGACAAGCACCAGGTCGCCCGCACACTCGAAGAGATCGCAATCTTGTTGGAATTGAAGGGGGAGAACTCCTTCAAGATCCGCGCGCACGAGAACGCGGCTCGGGCTGTCGACGGGCTGGCCGAGGACCTCGCCCTGCTCGTCCAGGAGGGGCGGCTCACGTCGGTCCCTGGGATCGGCGACTCGATCGCGAAGAAGATCGCCGAGCTCTGGACCACCGGCCGGATGAAGCACTACGACGAGCTCGCGGCCGAGGTCCCCCGGGGGTATCTCGACATGATCCGGGTGCCCGGGCTCGGGGCGAAGAAGATCCGCGCGCTCGGGGAGGCGCTCCAGATCACCTCGCTCGCGCGGCTCAAGGAAGCGTGCGAGGCGGGCGAGGTGCGGGTCCTGAAGGGCTTCGGCGAGCAGTCGGAGCGGAAGATCCTCCAGGGCATCGCGCTCGTGATGCAGGGCGCCGGACGGTACCTCGCGGCCGAGGTGCGCCCCATGGCGGAGGAGCTCCTCTCGTACCTGCGCGGCCATGCCGCGGTGAAGGCGGCCGAGATGGGCGGCAGCCTGCGGCGCTGGATGGAGACCGTGAAGGACGTGGATCTCGTCGTCGCGACGACCAAGCCGTCCGCCATGGCCAAGGCCTTCCTCGAGGTCCTTCCCACGCACACGATCACCGGCGCCGGCGACACGAAGACCTCCGTCCGGCTTCCCAACGGCCTCGCGATCGACCTTCGATTGGTCTCGCCGAAGGAATTCCCCTTCGCGCTCCACTACTTCACCGGCAGCGCGGCGCACAACATTCGCGTGCGCGGCCGCGCGCTCGACCGCGGATGGAGCCTGAACGAGTACACGCTCCTGGCCGAGGCGGCGAAGATGAAGAAGGCGCCGTCGGTCGCGAGCGAAGCGGATCTCTTCCGCGCGCTCGGTCTCGCGTACATCGAGCCCGAGCTGCGCGAGGATCGGGGCGAGATCGAGGCGGCGGAGGCGGGAACGCTCCCCGAGCTGATCACGCTCGCCGACATGAAGGGGATCCTCCACTGCCACACGGTGGCGAGCGACGGCAAGTCGACGCTCGAGGAGATGGCGGAGGCGGCCATCGAGCGCGGCGCTTCCTATCTCGGGATCTCGGATCACAGCGCGTCCGCGCGCTACGCGAACGGCCTCTCGGAGGGGGCGCTCGCCGAGCAGGGGGCGGCGATCGACCGCTGGAACAAGAAGTCGAAGAAGCTCCGGATCTTGAAAGGGACCGAGACCGACATCCTTCCGGACGGCACGCTCGACTATCCGGACCACGTGCTCGCGAAGCTCGACTTCGTGATCGCCGCGGTCCACACGCACTTCACGATGGACGAAGCGGCGATGACCGCGCGGGTGGTGCGCGCGCTGCGAAATCCGTACGTGTCCGTGCTGGCGCATCCGACGGGGCGGCTCTTGCTCCAGCGGGACGGGTTCAAGGTGAGGATGGACGAGGTCCTGCGCGCGGCGGCGGACTTAGGCGTCGTGGTGGAGGTGAACGCGAGTCCCCGCCGGCTCGAGCTCGACTGGCGCCAGCTTCGCTCGGCGAAGGACATGGGCGTGAAGTTCGCCATCAATCCCGACGCGCACTCGGTGGACGAGTACGGGCATATCCGCTACGGCATCGGCGCGGCTCGGAAGGGCTGGCTGACGCGGAACGACGTGGTGAACGCCCTTCCTACGGCGGACCTGCTCGCGCTGTTCCGGAGCCGGCGCCCGCGGTGACGGAGCGGGGGTTGGTGACGAAGCGCCCGAAGCCCGCGGGCCGCCGCCGCGCACCCGCGGCCGGCGACGTCCGCATCTACCCCAACGACCCTGGCGCCACGGTCGGCCTCGTCCCCGCCACGCCTTCGGCCCTCGAGCCGGGGATGCCGGCCTTCGTCATCGAGGGACGTCGCTACGCCCCCGCCGACTACGCGCCCGGAACGCTCGCCTTCCAGTACTGGCAGGGGGAGATCGCGCTCGAGCGGGTGATCCGCGTCTGGGAGGACCTCTTCGACCGCGACTTCGCCGCGTGGCAGGGCGGGAGGCCCTTGAAAGTGAAGCTTCGCGCCGGGCGCGATCTGAATGCCTTCTACGATCGGAAGGGCCTCCAGTTCTTCTTCGACAAGGACAAGGCAAGCGGGCGCACGGTGTACGCGTGTGAGAGCCTGGACGTCGTGACGCACGAGGCGGGACACGCGATCCTCGACATCTATCAGCCCGGCTACTGGTCGAGCGTCGACATCGAGACCGCCTCCTTCCACGAGGCCTTTGCCGATTGCTCCGCTTTGCTGACCACGCTGACCGATGTGGCCGTGCGGCGGCAGTTCCTCGTGGAGAGCGCCGGCGCCGCGCGAAGGAGCAATCTCGTGTCGCGACTCGCCGAGGCGCTCGGCCGCGCCATTTACGATAACTACGGACCCAGCGCGGTGAACGATCCGACGCGGCTCCGCGATGCGAACAACTCGTTCCGGTACTCGGAGCCCGAGTCGCTCCCCGCGGGAGCGCCGGATGACGCGCTGGCGGGCGAGCCGCACTCCTTCTCGCGGGTCTTCACCGGCGCCTTCTACGACCTCCTGGTGTGGCTCCTGGCCCGCGAGGCCAGGGACGATCCGAGCGAAGCCGGGGTCGAGCGGGCGCGCCGTTTGGCGGGCCGTCTGCTGGGCCGCGCCATCGAAACCCTGCCTCCCGGCGAGGCCCGGTATCTGGCGGTCGCGTTCCGGATGCGCGAGATCGATCAGACGGAGGAAGGGGGCGTCGCATCGATCGGGATCGAGCAGGCCTTTGCGGCGCACGGGATGAAGCTGCCGGCGCTCGGCCGCGGCACGCGCGGCCAGGCGGGCGCCGGACCGCGCGGGGGCGGTAAAGCCAGCGCGGGACAGCGTGGTACGGGCGGTCCCGGACGGCGGGGGCGCGTCGCACCGTCGCGGGCGCTCCGCGCACTCGATCCCGATCGCCCTGGCGGCGCCGCGGCCATGAACGCCGCGCTGGGCCTACCCGGACATGCTCACCTGAAGCGGACGACGCTCCCCGGTCGGCTCGGGAGCGGAGTGCGGGAGCAGTTCATCCATCGGGATTGGATTCGCGTGCGGCATCCCGCATTTCAGAGGCGGGATGGCGTGCTCGTGAGGGTGCTCTGCGGCTGCACGCTGACGCGTGGCCCGTCGGGGGATGTCGAGGAGGCCACGATCGCGCCCCACCCGCATCCCACCTCGGCCGAAATGGCCCGCCGCGTGCGCCGCTGGCTGGCGCTGGGCGCAATCGACCTGGGCCGCGACGGAGCGCAGACCAGCCGCGCTCACTTCAAGGCGCGGACACCGTTCCGCGTGGGGCGTGGCGGAGTGCTGGAGCGCGTTTACTTCGAGTAGAACTGGCCTCGGGGAAAGTTGTGAAATCCCAAACAAGCGTTCGGATCCCCCACTCGTCCTGGGACGAGTCCCTTACCTCGCCGCCGCGCGCTCCCGGATGGCGGTTCGTCCGCCAGGCTTCAGATCCACGACCTCGATGCCCGAGCCCTGGAGCGCTTCCTTCAACGCCGCGGGCGTTCCATGGAGCGCCGGGAACGTGGAATGGTGGATCGGCACCACCGTCTTCGCGCCGATCATCTTCGCGGCAAGCGCGGCTTCCGGCGGAGCCATCGTGAAGAGATCCCCGATCGGGAGGACCGCGATGTCCGGTTTGTAGATCTCGCCGTGGAGCTTCATGTCGCCGAAGAGGGCCGTGTCCCCCGTGTGGTAGACGCGCGTGCCGTCCTCGAACTGGATCAGGAACCCGCACGCTTCGCCGCCCGGGAAGAACGAGTCCCCTTCCCGGATGCTGCTCGTGTGGACCGCGTGGAGCATCGTGACGCGGATGCCGTGCAGCTCGACCGAGCCTCCCTTGTTGATCCCGTTCACCTTGTCGATCTTGCGGAGGCCGAGATACTCCCCGATCTCGAAGTTGCAGACGATGTCCGGTCCGTAGCGGCGCGCGATCGTGAGACAGTCGTCGAAGTGATCGAAGTGGCCGTGCGTGATGAGCATGAGGTCCACCGCACCCAGATCCTTGTCGGAATCGGGCGTCGCCGGATTGTGGTCGAGCCAGGCGTCGACCAGGACCGACTTCCCCCGCGGCGACCGATAGAGCACGGTCGCGTGACCGAGCCACGTGATCGAGAGTCCCTCGTGCTTCTCCATGACAACCTCCCCGGCCGCGGCGCGGCCGCTCAGCTTCGTTTGAGGCGGGGCGCCTTCCGGCCGCGTGCGGCCGTACGCGCCACGCTCGTGCTCCGCTTCTTGGACTTGGCGACGACCTTGCGCGAGGCCTTGCCGCTCGTTCGCGTGGACACGGCCCGCGCCACCCGCCGCTCCTCCCGCTCCGCCTGGATCCTGCGCTCCCAGGGCGGAGCCTTCCCGGCGAGGAAGTACTTTGCGCTCGGGCAGAGATCCTGGATGGGGCAGACGGGACACTTGGGCTTCCGCGCCTCGCAAACGCGCCGCCCGTGGAAGATGATCAGGTGCGAGTATTCGATCCAATCGCTGCGTGGGATCGCTTTCATGAGGTCGCGCTCGATCTTCTCGACCTTGCCGTTCCGGGTCAGCCCGAGCCGCCGCGACACGCGCGCGACGTGCGTGTCCACCACGACCCCCTCCGCCACGCCGTAGGAGACGCCGAGTACCACGCTCGCCGTCTTTCGCGCCACCCCGGGTAATCGTAAGAGCTCGTCCATCGTGCGCGGGACGACGCCGCCGAATTCCCCGACCAGCCGCTCCGAAGCCCCGCGGATCGATTTCGACTTGTTCCGGAAGAACCCGGTGGTTCGGACCAGATCCTCGAGCTCCTCCTGCGTCGCGTGGCTCATCGCCTCCGCGTCCGGGAACCGGGCGAACAGGGCCGGCGTGACCATGTTCACCCGCGCGTCCGTGCACTGCGCGGAGAGGATGGTGGCGATCAGGAGCTCGAACGGATCTCTGTGGTCCAGGGCACACTTCGCTTCGGGATAGGCTGTGCTAAGCCGCGTGAGGAGAAGCGGAACGTCCACGTCAGTTCCGCCGAGGCTCGCCGGGGAAGAGATGGCGGAGGCGGTCGATCGAGTCCTGCACGGCGGAGGTGTCGCGCAGGAAGTCGTGCACGGCCCGATAGCGAAGCTCCAGGCTCTCCATCTCGAGAAGCCGCTGCTTCTCGGCCGGATCGACGTTCAGGTACATGGCGATGGTGTTGAGGATCGCGTCGGAGCCCATGTGCGGCCCGAAGACGCCGGTCAGATCGAACCCCGCGGCGCGCGCCGCGCCGGCCTTCTGGAAGAGCTCGAGCAGCTCGTTCGCCTGTTCGGCCGACACGGGGGCGCGGACCCAGCTCGAGTCCTCCTCGATCCGCTGCACCTTTGCGATCCGGTAGGGCTCGTTCCGCTCGAAGGACTGGATGGAGGCCTTGTACTCGCCGTGGATCGCGATGTTGTAGCGCCCGTCGGGGAGGAGCTTGTGCTCCGCGATCCGCCCCACGCATCCGATCTCGTGCACCTCGGGCGAGCCGTAGTAATTCCCTTCCCAGCCCGGCTTCAAGAGGGCCACGCAGACGGTCTGGTCTCCGCGCAGGGATTCCTCCATCATCAGACGGTAGCGGGGCTCGAAGACGTGCAGCGCGAGGATGGTTTTCGGGAAGAACACCACGTTGGGAAGCGGGAAGACAGGACGTGCCTCCAGAACGCTCATCGATGAATGCTACCACAGCGGATGCGGGTCGTAGCCCGGCGGGCGCAGGAGCCGCACCGGCCCCCTCCGAGGCGGTCGACCTCGCCGCCGCGATCCGCGAAGAGGCCCGCCGCCTCGGCTTCGACGCGGTCGGATTCGCGCGCGCCGAGGCCCATCCGCACGGCGAGCGGCTCCGCGCCTGGCTCGAGTCGGGCAGCCACGGCACGATGGACTGGATGGCGCGCGAGCCCGAGCGGCGCGCCGATCCGCGCGCGGCGCTCGCCTCCGCGCATACCGTGATCTCGGTGGCGGCCTCGTACTACCGTGGCGACTGGCCGCGCGGCTCCGCGACCGACTCCCGGGAGCCCAGCGACGCGGCCGCCTGGACCGGCCGCATCGCGCGCTACGCCTGGGGCCGCGATTATCACAAGCGCCTCAAGAAGCGGGCCCTCCACCTCGGGCGGGCGATCCGTCGCTTGAAGCCTGGCGTCCGCTTCGCGCTCTACGTCGACACCGGACCGATGCTCGACCGCGCGTGGGCGGAGCGCGCGGGGATCGGATGGATCGGCAAGAACACGAACGTCATCCGCCAGGGGGCGGGATCCTGGTGCTTCCTGGGCGAGATCATCACCGACCTGGACCTCCCGCCATCGCTGCCGGCCGGCAATCACTGCGGAACGTGCGAGCGCTGCATCATAGCCTGCCCCACCGGCGCGATCACCGCTCCGTACCAGCTCGACGCGCGCCGGTGCATCAGCTATCTCACGATCGAGCACGAAGGGCCGATCCCGATCGAGCTCCGCCCCGCGATCGGCGCGCGGATCTTCGGCTGCGACGATTGCCAGGAAGCCTGCCCGTGGAATCGATTCGCGACGCCCACCGCGCTGCCCGAGTTCGCCGAGCGGCCGGACCAGCAGACGCCGGAGCTGATCCCGCTCCTGGCTCTCGACGACCGCGCGTTCCGCGAGCGATTCGCCGGCACGGCCCTGCGCCGCGCGGGTCGGGATCGCTTCGTCCGGAACACGGCCGTCGCGCTGGGCAACGTCGGCGACGAGCGCGCGGTTCCCGCGCTCGCCCAGGCGCTCCACGGCGATCCCGATCCGACCGTCCGCGGCCATGCCGCCTGGGCGCTCGGGCGGATCGGCGGGAGCGCCGCGCGCGATGACCTCCTCCGCGCGCTCCATCGCGAGCGCGATCCCAAGGCGCGCTCCGAGATCGAGTATGCTCTTTCCACGGACACCGATCCCTCGACCACGAAGGAGCCATGACATGAAACGCACGCTTGCCTTGCTCGTTCTGGCACTCGCCGTCTTCCTCCCCTCCGGCGCCACGGCGGGCGAGATGATCACGTTCCCGAAGGGTTCCGGGACGAACGGAGGTTATCTTGCGCTCCCGAAGGGCGGCGGCACGCATCCGGCGGTCGTCGTGGTCCACGAGTGGTGGGGCATCAGCGACTGGATCAAGGGCCGGACCGACGCCCTGGCCGCGCTGGGATACGTCGCGCTCGCGGTCGATCTCTATGGCGGCAAACTCGCGAAGAACAACGACGAGGCTCACGAATACATGAGCGGGCTCGTCGATGAGGACGCGGTCGCGTCGCTCCGCGCGGGCGCCGACTACCTCCGGTCGCGGAAGGACGTCCGAGCGCAAGCCATCGGAACGGTCGGCTGGTGCATGGGCGGGAAGTACGCGATCCGCCTGGCCGCGGCCGATCCGGGCATCAGCGCGTGCGTGATGTACTACGGCGCTCCCATCACCGACGCGGACAAGATCAAGGAGATCCAGGCCGCGGTGCTCGGAAATTTCGGCGGAGACGACAAGGGACCGAGCCCCGACCAGGTGAAGACGTTCGAGACCGCGCTCCGGGGCGCCGGCAAGAGGGTGGACTTCAAGATCTACCCGGGCGCGGGGCACGCATTCGCCAACTCCACGAATCCCTTCGGCACCTACAAGCCCGATTACGCGAAGGACGCGTGGGCCCGCACGAGCCGGTTCTTCGACAAGGAGCTGAAGAAGGCATCGGTTCCCAAGAGCCACTGATGCTGTCGCATCCTTCGAGCCGCCGGAGCTTCGACCGATGAGGTCCGGCGAACCGCCGCGGATGGTGCGCCGCCACGAAGTCGCGGCCGGCATCATCTGGGACGGCGCGCGCGTCCTGATCGCGCGGCGCCAGGAGGGGGATCACCAGGGAGGACGGTGGGAGTTCCCCGGCGGCAAGCGCCACGATCGCGAGACGATCGAGGAGTGCCTGCAGCGCGAGATGCGGGAGGAGATCGGGATCGAGGTCGAGGTGGGGCCGCTCTGGCGCGCGCTCACACACGTCTACCCGGATCGCACCGTGACCCTCTACTTCCATCTCTGCCGCGCGCGCGCCGGAACGCCCCGTCCGATCGAGTGTGCCGAGATCCGGTGGGTCGATCCCACGGATCTCCACGACCTTCCGTTCGTCGAGGGAGACATCCAGGTCCTGCCCGACCTCGTTCGTGATCTCGTCGCCCGAGCCGTTTGAGATCGAGGGAGCGGACGGCGGCCCGCTCCGCGGCGATCTCTACGCCGCCGAATCGCATGCCCCCGGCGCCCGCGCGGTTCTCCTCTGCCACGGATTTCGCGGCTACAAGGACTGGGGCTTCATCCCGCTCCTCGCGTCCACGATCGCATCGCAGGGGATGCCCGTCGCCACGTTCAACATGTCGGGCTCCGGCGTGTCGGGCCGGGACGGCGCCTTCACCGAGCTCGAGCGCTTCCGCAAGAGCACGTACGGGGCCGAGCTCGACGACATCGACCGCGTGGCGCGGTGGCTGTCGAAGAGGCTCGACCAGGGCGATCTGAGGCTGAGCCTCATCGGTCACAGCCGGGGGGGCGCGATGGCGCTCCTCTATGCCGCCTCCCATCCCGAAGTCCGCACCGTGGTGACCCTGGCGGCGCCGTCCCGGATCGGCGTCTGGCCGGATGCCGCATTCGAGTCATGGCGCGGGCAGAGGCCCCACATCGTTCGCGATTTCCGCGCGCGCGCCGAGCTTCCGTTGGGACCCGAGATCTACGACGACATCACGCGAAACGGCCCGCGGTACGATCTCCATCGCGCGGCCTCGTCGCTCTCGATCCCCTATCTCGTCGTCCAGGGAGATCGCGACCGGTCGGTACCGCTCGAGGAAGGACGGACGCTCGCGTCGTGGGGACCGTCGGGAACGACGGAGCTCGCAGTCATCGAGGGAGCGGGGCATTCGTTTCAGGCGGGAGACAAGATCCGCCGCACCCCGCCGCAGCTCCTCGAGATGATCGAGCGCGTGTCGGCCTGGGTGCGGCGGACGATGGAGCCGGACGCGCGCGAGGCGCGCCCTTAGGTCAGGACTTCGGCGGCGAGGCCGGCTGATCCGGACGGATCACGCCCTCCACGTTCAACCTGATATCGACGTCGTCGCCGAGCATGGTGCCGCCCTGGTCGAGCGTCTTGTTCCACAGGATCCCGAAGTCCTTCCGGTTGAGCTTGGCCGTGGCCTCGAACCCCGAACGCTGCTCGCCTTCGCGCGACGGGCCCGCGCCCAGGAACGTGACGTCGAGCGTCACCGGCTTGGTCACGCCGTGCATGGTGAGGTTGCCATCCACCTTGATCTTGTTCTCGCCCGCGGCCGTCACCTTCGTGCTCACGAACGTGAGGGTCGGGAACTTGACGACATCGAAGAAGTCGTCGGAGCGAAGATGGTTGTCCCGCTTCTCGTTCTTCGTGTCGATGCTGGCGGGATCGATGTCCGCCTTCACGCTCGAGTTCTCGGGTTTCTGGGGGTCGTACACGACGGAGCCGGAGAACTTGCCGAAGGTGCCGGGCACCTTGCTGAAGAAGTGCCGGATGGAGAAGCCGACCTCGGAGTGGTTCGGATCGATGGTCCAGGTGGCCGGGGCGGCCGAGGCGGCCGTCGCGAAGGCCAGCATGAGGGCCAGGAATGACGTCGGTACGAGTTTCCTCATGGAGCGTGCTCCTTCCTAGGGGGCGGGCGGCCTTGAAGCGCGAACGCGGTTTGCCTACTATCCGATGAACTCACACTTGGATGCGGCGCTCGGGCCCCGGTTTCGACCTCCTCGACGGCCCATGGCATCTAACCCGTGGAGAGGACCGATGTTCCATGTCTGAGACCCGAGACCTCATCATTCTAGGCTCCGGAGCCGCCGGACTCACGGCCGCGATCTACGCAGCCCGGGCGGAGCTGCAACCTCTTGTCATTGAGGGGATTCAGGTCGGGGGTCAGCTCACCACCACGACCGAGGTCGAAAACTACCCGGGCTTCCGCGACCCCATCATGGGCCCCGCCTTGATGGCCGAGATGAAGGCCCAGGCCGAGCGCTTCGGCACCGAGTTCCTCCATGCCGACGCGGAGAAGGTCAACCTGCGCGCCCGACCGTTCGAGATCCACGCCGGGGGCCAGGTTCTGAGAGCCCGCGCGCTCATCATCGCGACCGGAGCCTCCGCGAAGCTCCTCGGCATCCCGAGCGAGGCGAAGCTCCTGGGGCACGGCGTGTCGGCCTGCGCCACGTGCGACGGCTTCTTCTTCAAGCAGAAGCGCCTGTTCGTGGTGGGCGGCGGCGACACCGCGATGGAAGAGGGGACGTTCCTCACCAAGTTCGCAAGCAAGGTCACGATCGTCCATCGGCGCGACACGCTCCGCGCGTCCAAGATCATGCAGGAGCGGGCGCGCGCCAATCCCAAGATCGACTTCATCTGGAATTCCGACGTGGTCGAGATCCACGATCGGGACGGCAAGGTCTCCGGCGTGACGCTCCGCAACGTGAAGACGAACGCGCTCACCAAGCACGAGATCGACGGCGTCTTCATTGGAATCGGCCACCAGCCCAACACCAAGATCTTCGAGGGACAGCTCCCGCTCGATCTGGCCGGCTACATCGTGACGCAGCACGGCACGATGACCGAGATCCCCGGCGTGTTCGCGGCCGGCGACGTGCAGGACCGGATCTATCGCCAGGCGGTCACGGCCGCCGGCAGCGGCTGCATGGCCGCGCTCGACGCCGAGCGGTACCTCGAGGGCCTGAAGCACGCTCCCGGTCCGAACACCGCGGTCATGCGGCTCGAGGAGCTCCGGACTCCTCTGGGATGAGCGACCGCGAGACGCTGGACGTCGACGTCGTCTTCGTCGGCGGCGGTCCGGCCGGACTGGCCGGCGCGCTTCGCCTGACGCAGCTCGTCCAGGCGCACAACGAGCGCGCCGCCGCCGCGGGCACCCCGCCGCTCGGCGAGGTCTCGATCGCGGTGCTCGAGAAGGCCTCCGCCATCGGCGCGCACGGCATCTCCGGCTGCGTGCTCGACCCGCGCGCCCTCCGGGAGCTCCTCCCCGACTATCGCGAGAAGGGCGCGCCCATCGAGTCGGACGTCACGAGCGACGACCTCTACTACCTCTCGTCGAAGGGTCACTTCCGCTTCCCCATCCTGCCGCCGCCGCTCCGGAATCATGGCAATCACATCGTCTCGCTCGGCAACTTCGAGCAGTGGCTCGGCGGCCTCGTCGAGGCGGCCGGCGCCTACGTCCTGCCGGCCATGGCGGCCGTCGAGGGGCTTTTCGAAGGCGACCAGATGGTGGGCGTGCGCACCGGCGACAAGGGGATCGACAGGAACGGAAACCGGAAGTCCAATTTCGAGCCCGGTTCCGACATCCGCGCCAAGATCACGGTGCTCTGCGAGGGGGCGCGCGGATCCCTCACGAAGCGGCTGACGCCGCGGCTCCTTCTCGACGAGGGAAAGGCGCCGCAGCTCTACGCCACGGGCGTGAAGGAGGTCTGGCAGATGCCCGCCGGCCGCGTGCCCAAAGGGCGCGTCATCCACACGATGGGGCACCCGCTCGACGCGAACACGTTCGGGGGCGGGTTCATCTACGGCATGGACCGGGACCGCTGGGCGGTCGGCTTCGTCACGATGCTCGACTACCGGGATCCCACGACCGATCCGCACGGCATGTTCCAGGCGTACAAGCGCCATCCGATGGTCGCGCGGCTCCTCGACGGCGGCACCCTGTTCTCCTACGGCGCCAAGGCGATCGCGGAGGGCGGCTGGTACTCGATGCCGCGCCTCTCGTGGGCCGGCGGCATGCTCGCGGGCGAGAGCGCGGCGTTCCTGAATTCGCAGCGGTTGAAGGGCGTCCACCTTTCGATGAAGTCGGGCATGATGGCCGCCGAGACCGCGCTCGACGCGCTCGTCGCCGGAAAGCAGGATGCCGAGACGCTCGCCGCATACGACCGGCGGTTCCTCGAATCCTGGGCCGCGGCGGAGCTTCGGAGCGTGCGGAACTTCCACCAGGGATTCGATCGCGGGCTCTGGATGGGAATGGTGGACGCTGGACTCCAGCTCGTGACGGGGGGCCTCGGGTTCGGCGAGCGCCCGCGCTGGAAGCCGGGTCACCTGCGCATGGGGACGCTCGCGGAGACCGGCGTCACGCCCGTGTCGCTCGAGGTGACGCAGAAGCGCTACGACAACGTGCACACGTTCACCAAGCTGAACGACGTGTACCACTCGGGGACGAAGCACGAGGAGGATCAGCCCAGCCATCTCCTCGTGCACGACCTCTCGATCTGCGTGGGCCGCTGCCGCGAGGAGTACGGGAATCCCTGCCAGCACTTCTGCCCCGCGAACGTGTACGAGATCCTGCCCGCGAACGGAGACGGCAAGATCCGTCTCCATCTCAACCCCTCGAACTGCGTCCACTGCAAGACCTGCGACATCGCCGACCCCTACGGGATCATCACCTGGGTCCCGCCCGAGGGTGGCGGCGGCCCCAACTACGACCAGCTCTAGATGGCCAAGCCCGCCCTTGACGATCGGCGCCCTGCCGAGCGGCCGGAGCTCTCGCCCGTCGCCAGGCTCACCGGGGTCGGAAAGGTCTATCCCGCGGCGGGCGAAGACGTGCGCGCGCTCACCGATATCTCGCTCACGATCGATCGGGGCGAGGTGGTGGCCCTCCTGGGGCGGAGCGGCTCGGGCAAGACGACCCTCCTCAACCTGATCGGCACGCTCGACCGCCCCACATCGGGAACGATCGAGATCGGCGGCGCGCGGGTGGAGTCGCTTCCCGAGGAGTCGCTCTTGAAGCTTCGCCGCGAGACGCTCGGCTTCGTCTTTCAGTTCTTCCACCTCTTCCCCTACCTGAGCGCTCTCGAGAACGCGGCGCTGCCCTTGTGGCTCGGCGGGCGCCAGGGGCCTGAGGTGAACGTTCGCGCCCGCGAGCTGCTCGCGCGGGTCGGGCTCGCCGACAAGGCGGACCGCGCCGCGGGGCGGCTCTCCGGCGGCGAGATGCAGCGGGTCGCCATCGCGCGCGCGCTCGTGCACGATCCGAAGCTCGTCCTGGCCGACGAGCCGACCGGGAACCTGGATCAGGCGAACGCCGAGGCGGTGCTCTCCCACCTCGCCTCGCTCGCGCGCGGGGGCGGCACCGCGCTCGTCCTCGCGACGCACAGCGAGGCCGCCGCCGCGATCGCGGACCGGCGCGTCCACCTGGTCGACGGTCGCATCGCCGAGATCCACTAGCGTGGCCCTGGGCCAGCTGCTCGCCGCGCTCGGCCTCCGTCCGCTCCGCCGCCACTACGGGCGCACGCTCCTCACGCTCCTCGGCGTGGCCGCAGGCGTCGGCGTGTACGTCGGGATCGATCTCGCGGTTCGGGCCTCGGTCCAGTCGTTCACGCGCACCGCCCGCGCGGTCGCCGGTCCCGCACAGCTCCGCATCCACCGGCTTCCCTTGGCACTGCCCGAGTCCGTGCTCGTCGCGCTCGAGCCGATCGAGGGGAGCGCGCT
>DASUFL010000050.1:0-68056 GCA_036274595.1 Candidatus Eiseniibacteriota bacterium
TGTTGCTGACCGTGAAATTGAAGTTCGTGCTCGTCCCGTTGTCCTGCACGCCGTAGTCGTGCGCCAGCGGGCTCACTTGGAGTATCGGTCCCGACACCGCGGTCGCGTGCACCGCGGCGCTCGAAGCGAGCATCTCCGACAGGTCCTGTCCCGCCGCCGCGTAACCCGGCATGAGGGCGAAGGCCAGAAGCCCGAGGAGAGCGACTTTTAGAAAAGCATGGTTGCGCATTGCGTGTCCTCCCTCATTTCGAAACTCGTTCTACGATGCCATCCGATGAATTCGAGCTTGTACCCGTCTACAGCCGACGACCGGATGCTCACCTCCTCTCGATCTCGTTCCGTTTGGTCGTATTCTTCATTTGATTTCCAAAAATCTGATCTCCAAAAATCGATTCGCCGTTGGATCGCCTCACGCGCCCGGGCGCGTCGCGAGCGACTCGCGCATCGCGGCGGCGCGCGGTGAATGGGGATTTCGTTCCAGGGCCAGATCCACCATCCGCTTCGCCTCGGCCCCGTTCCCGTCCTCGAGGGCCAGCGCGGCCAGGTTGAGGAGCGGATCCACGAACTCGCGGCGGCCTTGACTCGCCTGGCGGAAGGATTGAACGGCCTTCGACCGCTCGCCCGACGCGAGGAAGGCGACCCCGAGGTCGTTCCGGATCTCGGCGTAGTAGGGGTTCTGCATGAGCGCGGCCTCGAGCTCGAGGCGCGCCCTCGTCACACCCTGGGAACCGAACAGGTCCGTGTGCGCCAGGTAGAGGCGGGCGAGCTGGTGACGCGTCACCGGATCGCTGCCGTTCACGGCAATCGCGCTCTTGTAGGAAGCCTCGGCCACCCGGAGCGCTGCGATCCCGCGCCCCCCACGGGCGGCAGCGGCCGCGGCATCGGCACGACCGACCCAGAAGAGGTCGTCCCACGGCGCCAGACGGGTCGCTGCGGTGCTACGTTCCATCGCCCGCTCCACCTGACCCGCCGCTAGGGCGGCCTGGGCCGCACGCGCGTCCGTGGCCGCGACCGCGCTCGAGGCGCTCAGTCCAAGGCCACAGACGGCGGCGAGGATCCCCAGGGCGCCGACCCACCGCGCGCGAATGCGCGAATCGCGGTGCGGAAGCGACGCCGCCAGGAGTCCCAGGTTGGCTGCGAGCAAGGTTCCATGCGGCGCGAACGCGAGGTTGTCCTCGAACGCGCCGTGAATCAGAAGCGCCGCCACGGAGGCGATGAGACCCGCCGCCAGTGGCCGAAGGTCGGGGGAGGCCGATCGGAGAGCCGCGAGGCCGGCCGCAAGACCCAGCCCCGCGAACACGAGAAGCGCGGCGAGACCCAGAGCGCCGCGCTCGGCCAGCGTCACGAGATAGACGCTGTGCGCTTGATCGGCCGTACGCGCCCCTTCCGCCTCCAGGCGCTTCAACACCGGGGATTTCGATCGGTCGTAGGCTTCACGGAAGGCGCCGATGCCCCACCCGAGGAACGGACGCTCCGACGCCGCGTGGAGCGCGCCCGACCAGATGGCCTTCCGCATGGCGCCGCTTCCTTCGCGCTCGGGGTCGATCGGCAGGTTCCACGCGGGGCCGGTCGCCGGAGCGGGATGGAGCCGGGAAGCAATGCCAGGGGCGAGCCATACCAGCGGGAGCACGAGCGCGACGGCCGCGGCGATCGCGAGCGCCGGACGGGGCATGAGGCCGGGCGTCGACGCGACGATCACCGTGAGCGCGATGAGGCCCGCCGCAAGACCGAGCCAGGCACCGCGCGAGTAGGTCGCCAGGAGACAGAGGGTGAGGCCGCAGACGGCGGCGAGGAGTGCCCATCGAAGCACGCGGTCCTGGACCGCGAAGGAGAGCGCGATCGCTACCGGTACGATCGCGATCAGATATCCCCCGAGGCGGTTGGGCTGTCCGAACGGGCCGAGCGCGCGGCCCGGGTAGGGATTGCCGGGGGGAAGGATGTCGGGACGGAAGTGCTGTGCGAGGCCGAACGCGGCAACAGGCAGCGCGGCGAGAACTTCGAGGAGCGCGATCGATCGGAGGATGCGGTTGCCGCGCACGAGGAAGGCCGCGGCGAGGAAGAACCCAGCGATCGCGAACAGGTTGAGCATGGCTTCGAGACTCTTGCCCCGATGGACCGACATCGCCGCCGACAGGAGCGAGACGGCGACCAGGAGCAGGGCTCCCGCCGCCGCGCGCGCCGCCCATCGACTGCCGACGAGCACGCCTCGCATGGTGCCCAGGGAGACAACGAGAAGCGCCACGAGACCCAGGACGCGGAACGCGAGCTGGATCCATGGTGTCTCTGCGCCGAGCACCCAGGGCGTGAAACCTAGAGCCGCGACCAGGGTAGTAGACGCTAGTAGGGACAAGCGACTCCCGCCGTCATGCAACTGAGGCTTCCCCTCGGAAGACCTCATCCTGCCTCCAGTTCGGAAGATCCCTATCTAAGTGTCGTCTGAGCGCGGATTTAGTGCGAAAAGCAGTATAGCAACCCCCCACCCCGGAGTCAACTAAAAAAGCTTTACAGTGTTACCGCTGTCTTCCGCCCCGTGTCTTGTGTCGTCAGTCTTTTCGGTTCGAGGCGCGTTCGATGGTCTCGGGCTGGACCAACCGGATGGGGGCAAGATGCTCGCGGATCGCGAAGTACGTCCCCAAAATCACGAGCGGGAGGAGCTGGGTGAGGTGGTAGAGAATGGCGAAGGCGAGGGCTTCGGGACCCCGGACGCCGATGTAGCCTAGCCCCACGACGCAGGCCCACTCCATGACCCCAATGAAGCCCGGGGAGGAGGGGAGCGAGATCCCGACGCAAATGATGAAGGTGAGGAGGAAGGTCGACCAGAGCGGAAGGGTGATACCGAGGCTCCAACCCACCAGCAGGAAGGTCCCGCAGCTCACCAGCCACGAAGCCGCCGACCAGAAGGCCGCCTCCAAGAGGAGGGCCGGCTTTCCGACGATCTGGATCCCCTCGCCGAACGCGGACACCGATGCCGAGAACCGGTCCTTCATCCGGTGAGGCACCCACGTCATGACCCCGGTACGCAGTCGGCTCGATCGCCCGCGCGCGGCATTCAGGAACCAGATTCCACCCCCCACGACCACCGCGATCGCGATCGTCGCGTAGCCGCTCCACTTGAACCAGGACGGGAGCGGCGCAAACAGAAGCGACAGCGCCCAAAAAATACCCAGGAAAATGAGGTCCAGGATGCGCTCCACGGCGACGGATCCGAGGACGGCGGCCGTAGAGATACGTTCCTTCCGGGCGAGCGCAAAGGCTCGGACCAATTCTCCCAGTCTCGCAGGCAGGATGTTGATCGCCAGGAAGCCGACCATGTTCGCGCGGAAGAGCCGTCCGACGGTGGGACTCGCGTGCGGCTTCAGGAGGGAGCGCCAGCGGAGCGATCGGAGCCAGTAGACGACGATCGTGAGGAGGTTGGCCGCAAGGAACCAGGGAATCGACGCCCGGCCCATCGCGCGCATGGCCTCGCCGACGTCGATCGAGCGGCCCAGCATCACGATCGCGGCCGCGCTCAAGGCAAGGCCGAAGAGGACGAGCAGGACCCGGGTCTTGCTCACGCGGTGGGACGCCGTCCGAGGTAGAGCGCGGCCAGGAGCGGGATCCAGAGCTCGTGGGGGCCGACGAACGAGTGGCCATGGCCTCCCGCGAGAAGCGGGCGCTCGAGCACGTTCTTCTCGGGCCGGTAGTGGCGGATCTGATCGAAGTTCGCCGCGGTGAACCGGGCGGCCTCGTGGCCGAGATTGCGCACGGTCGAGAGCGCTTTCAGGAAGACCTCGGGCAGGACCACCGCCGATCCGAAATTGAGCACCACCCCACCTTCGAGATCCCGGAGCGCCGCCGCGAAGATCCGGAAGTCGCGGTGCGTGGCCGCGCCCGTGGACGCTCCGTCGAACGACGGGTGCTGATGGAGCGTGTCCGTCCCGATCGCCACGTGCACGCTGCACGGAATCCCGAGCTGGGCGGCGCGCGCGAGGAGGCTGAGCGACGCGTGCGGCGCGTCGGCCTCGTTCAGGAAGTCGCCGAGCGCCTCGCCCATTCCCTTCTCCCGCTTGGCTCCTTCGTTGACCGCGAGGTTCATGAGCGCCGGCGTCTCCTCGACGAGGCCGAACTGTCCCGCCCCCAGCGTCTCCTCCACCGGCTCGGACGTGCTTCCGAAGAGCGCGATCTCGAAATCGTGGATCGCCGCCGCCCCGTTCATCGCGACGGCGGTGAACGCTCCCGCCTCGAGGAGCGCCAGGAGCGGCCGCTGCACGCCGGTCTTGATGACGTGGCCGCCCAGCATCGCGACCGCGGGCCTGCCGTCGGCGCGCGCGAGAACCCACGCTTCCACGAGGTGGCGGAGCGCGGCTCCGGAAAGGAGGTCGGGGAGGAACTGGTCGAAGGATCCGACCGGCGCATCGGGATCCGGTGCGGGAGCGAACTGCTCCGTCCGGACCTTGGTCGGCCGCTGGGCGACGGGGATGGTGCGGACGCCCTTGAGATCGATCTCGGAGTGGCGGCTCATCGCGCGGCGCTCGACGTCGGCCTCAATGCCGCCCCGGGAACGCGAGCCTCATGTCGGTGAGGCTCACCGCGATCGAACCGATCGGGATCTTGCTCTTCACCATCACGGGAATCCGGCGCGCGTCGTCCGAGAGATAGACGAGGATGCTCCCCTTGGACTTGAATACGCCCTCCGATTTGAGGATCGGCTCGACGACCACGCAATCGAACTTGCCCGCCGGGACCTCCACCTTCTCCCGGCCGTGCACCTTCACGACCATCTCGTACGTCTTCTCGTTGTCGTGCGTCGGAATCGAGAGCGTCGCTCCGTCCGGAAGGGGCACGGTGCGGACATAGTAGAACGCGGAGAGCACGTCGTGCACGCGCTTCGGCACGTCGTAGGTCTTGCCGTCGTCGTAGCGCGCCTTCCCCGCGCTCTGCTCGAACCGGACGTCCACGTCCTTCTTGTAGCCCCCCTCGCGCAGGTGCTTCACGAAGCGGACGCTGTAGAGGGACTCGGCGTCGACGAAGGATTCCGCCCGGTCGCGCACCTTGTAGAACTTGGAGACGAACGAGTTCGATTCCGCTTTGGTGACGATGCGGTAGGCCCGGCGCCCGTCCACGCGCACGATGTTCTGCACCTGCATGAGGGAGCCGCCGCCGTTCAGTCCGTTCCAATCGATCGAGAACTGGAAGTACTCCCCGATCTTCCACGGCACCGCCGCGAGGCCCGCCTGGGGCCCGGCGTCCGCGGTGTCCGGGGCTTGAGCCGCCTCGGCAGGTGCGGGCGGAGTCGCGGCGGCCGTCGCCTCGTCCGCCATCGCCGCCTTCGGCGCGGCGGTGCGCCAGGGCAGGAGGAACAGGAGGCCAGCGGCCAGGGCCATTCCGAGCCAGGAGAATCGACGTTTCATATCGAGACGAACACGCTGGATGGAGCTCTGGGTCCCCAGCGCCTCACCGCCCGGTATGGCCGAACCCGCCATCGCCGCGCGCCGTCGTGGTGAGCGAGGCCACCACGTCGATCGCGGCACGGACGACGGGAGCGATCACGAGCTGCGCGATCCGATCGCCGCGCTGCACGCGATAGGGGCTACGGCCCAGATTCACGAGCAGCACCTTGACCTCGCCACGGTAGTCGGCGTCGATCGTGCCGGGGGCGTTGGGGACTCCGATGGCGTGCTTCGCGGCGAGGCCGCTTCGGGGGCGCACCTGCCCTTCGTATCCGACGGGGATCTCGAGACGGAGCCCGGTCGGAACGGCGACCACCTCGCCCGGTGCGATCTCGATCTCCCGGTCGATGGCCGCGACGAGATCCATCCCGGCGGCGTGCTCCGACTGGTACTCAGGCGCGCCGACCGCGTGCTCCTCCAGCGTGATCTTGAGCGGCACCGTGGTCACGGGGTCCCCCGCGCGCTCTTGTCGAGGAGATCCGAGGCCACATACGGCCGCTCCCCGCGCCCCCCGAGCGCGACGAGACTGAGCCGGTCGCGCTGGAGGAGCTCTCCCGCGAGACGCCGCACGTCCGCCTCCGTCACGCGATCGATCGACTCGATCAGCTCGGCCACCGGAACGTTCCGGCCCGCGTAGATCTCGGCCCGCGCGAGCCGCGACATCTCGCCCGACGTGCTCTCGGTGCCGAGCAGGAGGCTCCCCTTGATCTGCATCTTCACCGAATCGAGCTCGTCCGGCGGAATTCCCTCCTGGGCCGCGCGGTCGAACTCCTCGAGCGTGAGCTGGAGCGCGCGCCGGCCCTTGTCCGGATGCACGCTCATCGCCGCGCAGAAGAGGCCGGTGTCGTCGTACGAATCGGCGTAGGTGTAGACCGAGTAGGCGAGGCCCTCCTGCTCGCGCACGCGCTGGAAGAGCCGCGAGCTCATGCCGCCCCCCAGGAGCGAAGAGAGGAGAACGAGCGCGAACCGGTCTTTGTGCTCGTGCGGCAGGCCGACGCCCCCGATGCAGAGATGCTGCTGCGCCAGATCCTGGACGTGATGGAAGACGCCGCCGCCGTTGGGCGAGGCCTCGGCGCGGCTCCGCGCCGGGCGCCCGGGCGCGGCGACGAAGTGCCGCTCCACGAGACCGACGAAGCGATCCCAATCGAAGCTTCCGGCCACGGACAGGAGGAGGTTGGGCGCGACGTAATGACGGCCGTGATACTCGGCCACGATCTCGGGCGTGAAGGCGGACACGGTCTGCTCGTCGCCGAGGATGCGGTGTCCGAGCGGATGCCCGCGCCAGACCGTGTCGGCGAAGAGGTCGTGGACGCGGTCGTCGGGCGTGTCCTCGGAGCAATGGATCTCCTCGAGGATGACTCCCTTCTCCTTTTCCACGTCGGCGGGATCGATCTTGGGGGAGAGCGCGAGATCGGCGATCACGTCGACCGCGAGGTCCAGGTGCTCCTCGAGGACGCGCGCGTTGTAGCAGGTCATTTCCCGCCCGGTGAACGCGTCGAGGCTCCCGCCGACGGATTCCAGAGAGAGAGCGATCGCGAGCGCGTCGCGCCGCCGGGTCCCCTTGAAGACGACGTGCTCGAGGAAGTGGGAGACTCCGGCTTCGGGGCCCACCTCGTGCCGGGATCCGACCTTGATCCAGGCCCCGACCGCGACGGAGCGAACCGCGGGCATCCGCTCCCCAACGATGGTGATTCCGTTGGGGAGCGTGACCCGCGTGAAATCTTCGGCAGTCAACCGCACCGGCGACGCCGAGGCGCCGCTAGCGGCGCGAAGGCTCCGGACGCCGGCGACCGCCATCCCGTCCGCCGCGACCGCCGCGATCGCCGCCGCGGTCGCCGCGCGGCTCGGAGACGACCACCGGATCGTTCTCGTGACCCGGCAGCGCCTGCTTGCGGCTGAGCTTGATCTTCCCTTCGCGGTCGATGCCGATCACCTTGACGAGGACCGAGTCCCCCTCGTTGATGACGTCCTCGACGTGCTCCACCCTCTTCGTCTCGAGCTCGGAGATGTGGACGAGCCCGTCCTTGCCCGGCGAGATCTCGACGAAGGCGCCGAACGCGACGACGCGGCGCACCGTGCCCTGGTAGACGCGGCCGATCTCGGGATCCTCGGTGATCGAGCGGATGATCTCCCGCGCGCGATCGCCGTCGGCGCCCGAGAAGGCGGCGATCCGGATCTCGCCCGAGTCCTCGATGTCGATCTGCGTGCCGGTCTCGGCCGAGATCTTCTTGATCATCTTGCCGCCCGGTCCGATGACCTCGCGGATCTTGTCCGGGTCGATCTGCATGATGTAGATGCGCGGCGCGTACGGCGACAGCTCCGCGCGCGGCGTCTGGATGGCGGCATCCATGATGTCGAGGAGATGCATTCTCGCCCGGCGCGCCTTCTCGAGCGCGTCCGCCATGAGGGCGTAGGAGACGCCCGAGATCTTGATGTCCATCTGGAGCGCGGTGACGCCGTTCCGCGTGCCGGCGACCTTGAAGTCCATGTCGCCGAGATGATCCTCGACGCCCTGGATGTCGGTGAGGATCGCGAAGTCGTTCCCCTCCTTGACGAGCCCCATCGCGACGCCCGCGACGTGGGTCTTGATCGGCACGCCCGAGTCCATGAGCGAGAGGCTGCCGCCGCAGACCGTCGCCATCGACGACGAGCCGTTCGACTCGAGGATGTCGGAGACGATGCGGATCGTGTACGGGAAGTCGACGTCGCTCGGAATCAGAGGCTCGATCGCGCGCTCGGCGAGCGCGCCATGCCCGATCTCGCGGCGGCCCGGGCCCCGGAAGGGACGGACCTCGCCGACCGAGTAGGGCGGGAAGTTGTAGTGGAGCATGTAGCTCTTCCAGCTCTGCCCCTCGAGCTCCTCCACGCGCTGCTCGTCCACCTTCGTGCCGAGCGTGGCCACGACCAGCGCCTGCGTCTGGCCGCGCGTGAAGAGCGCGGAGCCGTGCGTGCGCGGAAGGACGCCCACTTCGCAGGTCACCTTCCGCATCTCGTCGAAGCCGCGGCCGTCCGGCCGCTTCTTCTCCTTGACGATCGTCTCGCGGACGGCGCGCTCCTCGAGCTCGCCGAGCACCCGCCTCACGTCCTTGGCCGAGCCCGGGTGGGTCCCTTCGAACAGCTCGATCGCCTCGACCTTGAGTGCGTCGAGGGCGGCCTGCCGCTCGAGCTTCTCCGAGATCCGGTTCGCCTTCTGCAGGCGGTCCCGATAGGTCTCGGCGATCTGGCGATCCAGGGCCTCGTTGCGCTTCGGGAGCGGGAACTCGCGCTTGGGCTTCCCGACGCGCGCCTTGAGCTCGTGCTGGAGCTGGTTGATCTTCCGGATGGCGACGTGGGCGAACTCGAGCGCCTCGACGATCGTCGCTTCCGACACCTCGCGCGCCCCCGCTTCCACCATCACGATGCTCGAGTCGGTGGCCGCGACCACGAGGTCGAGCTCCGACTCGGTCAGCTCCGCGAAGGTGGGGTTGAGCGTGAGCTGGCCGCCGACGAAGCCGACGCGCACCGCCGAGACCGGCTCGGGGAACGGAATGTCCGAGACCATGAGCGCCGCCGAGGCGCCCGTGAGTCCGAGGATGTCGGCGTCATTGGCCTGGTCCGACGAGAGGACCGTGGACATGATCTGGATTTCGTTGCGATAGCCGTCCGGGAAGAGCGGCCGAAGCGGCCGGTCGATGAGGCGGCTCGACAGGATCTCCTTCTCGGTGGGACGGCCCTCGCGCTTGAAGAAGCCGCCCGGGATCTTCCCGGCGGCGTAGGTCTTCTCGCGGTATTCCACGGACAGCGGGAAGAAGTCCTTGTCGATGGGGTCCTTGCTCGCGACCGCCGCGTTCAGCACGACCGTCTCGCCGTACTGGACCCAAGTGGCCCCCGAGGCCTGCTTGGCGACCTTCCCGACCTCGATGGATAGGGTACGGCCGCCGAGCTCGACGCTCACTGATTCGGGCATTCGTTTCTCCTCTCTGAAACTCCATGACTCGGAACGCCATCGGGGCGCCCCTGGCGAGCCATGAGCCAGGCGGGGCGCCGCGGGAGTGTCCTAGGGAGGAATTACGGCGAGGTCCCGCTCGCGCGGGAGGAGCTACTTGCGGAGGCCAAGCTCCTTGACCACCAACCGGTAGCGCTCGATCTTCGTCGATTTCAGGTAATCGAGCAGCCTACGTCGCTGACCGACCATCCGGAGCAGTCCTCGGCGACTGTGATGGTCGCGCTTGTGGACCTTGAAGTGCTCCGTCAGGTACTTGATTCGTTCGGTGAGGAGGGCGATCTGGACCTCGGCCGACCCCGAATCCGTCTCGTGGGTCTTGAATTGGCCGATTACTTCGCGCTTCCTCTCAGGCGTCAGCGTCACCGGTGCCACCTCCTTGACTTTCCCTCTCTGTGTACGAGCGAGCACTCTAGCACAGGGGGGTGGGGTTTCAAGGGCATTCCTACCGAGCCGGGTCTGCCTGTCGGGCGCCGGCCCAGAAGGCGCGTGCGCGGGCGAGATCGTCATCCATCGCCCGGATCAGCTCGTCGGCCGATCGGAACACTCTATCGGCCCGGAGCTGGGAAATCAGCAGCGTTTTGAGCCACCGGCCCCTCAAAGCGCCGGCGTAATCGATGAGGAACACCTCCACCCGCACGGGCCCGGGGCCGAAGGTCCCGGCGCTCCCCACGTAGGTGATGCCGGGCCAGGTCTGGCCGTCGAACTCGTTCTGGGACAGATAGATCCCCGGGGCCGGGAGGAGCTTCTCGGGCCTCACTTCGAGGTTCGCGGTCGGGAAGCCGAGGGTCGTCCCCCGCCCCGCGCCGGAGCCGACGGTCCCCTCGAGCGCGTAGGGGCGCCCCATCATGTCGGACGCCTGCTCCATGGCCCCGGCCGCGATCTCAAGCCTGAGCCGCGTGCTCGAGAGCTTGCCCCCGCTCCCCCCTGACTCCAAGAATGCGACCTCGCGGTAGACGAAGCCGCGCTTCCGGCCCAGCTCCTCGAGATAGGCCCGGTCGCCGACCCGGCCCTTTCCCATGTGGAAGTCGGGACCGGCGACCAGGGCCAGAAGCGGCGCGCCAGGACCGAGCACCCGGTCGAGGAATCCCTCGGGGGTGAGGCCGCGGACGTCGTCGTCGAACCGCACCGTCTCGACCCGGTCCACTCCCATCGCGTGAAGGAGGGACGCGCGCTCGCCGGGCGGTGTGATCCACGGCCGATCGGGCGTTCCCCGGACCACGGAGTCGGGATGGGGATCGAAGGTGGCGACCCAGGCCGCCCCGCCGCGCGACCGCGCTTCGGCCAGGGTGGCGGCGACGATCTCCTGATGGCCGCGGTGAAGCCCGTCGAAGACGCCGATCGTGAGCGCGATCGGGCGCGCGGTCTGGGTCATGCCTCCGCGAGCACCCGAAGGAGCCGCGTGGTGAGGCCGGGCGTCTGCTCCTCGGACGCGTGCGCGATTCCGAGGAGCGCGCCGTCCATGCCGAGGAGCGCGAGCGGCCACCCCGCGGCGCCCGGAGGGAGCGGCCACGCGGCGCCTGTCGCCTCGACCCGCGCGGGGTCGAACAGGGGCGCCTGGCCGTGGCGAAGCCGCGAAGCCTCGTCCTCGGTGAGGCGGACGCGCGGAAGGAACGCGAGCGCCTCCTCCGGCGCGAGCGAGCGCTCGCGGAACGCCTCGCGTCCGAGCTTCCGATCGCGATCGCACGAGAGCGCCTGGTCCACCGTGAAGGGGCCGCTCGCCGTGCGGCGAAGCGCCGTCAGATGCGCGCCGCAGCCGAGCGTCTCGCCGAGATCGTGCGCGAGCGTGCGCACGTACGTGCCGCGGCTCACGGTGGCGTCGAGGACCACCTCGGGCGGATCCGCATGGATCAGCTCGAGCGCGTACACCTGGATCGGCCGGTGCTCGCGCTCCACCTCGACGCCGCGCCGCGCCGCCTCGTACAGGCGCTCGCCGCGCACCTTGACGGCCGAGTAGAGCGGCGGCCGCTGACGGAGCGGGCCCCGGAACGAATCGAGCGCATGGGCCACGTCTTCACGGCGCGGGATGTCGCTGGAACGGCGCAGGACCTTGCCGGTCCGGTCCTGCGTGTCGGTGGTCACGCCGAGGAGCGCACGCGCGTGGTAGCGCTTGGGGAGAAGGCCCAGGCACCCGAGGATGCCGGTCGCCCGCCCCTCGCCGACGAGGAGGAGTCCGCTCGCGAAGGGATCGAGCGTGCCCGCGTGCCCCACGCGGCGCTCGCCGAGCAGGGTGCGCATCCGCGCCACCACGTCGTGCGAGGTCCAGCCTTCCGGCTTATCCAGTAGATGGAGGGAATCCGCCATTCACCGCCCTGTCGAGCGCCTCGAGAGCCTGGTCGTGGATGGAGCGGAGGTCGCCCTTCACGCGAGCGCCGGCCGCGTTCTTGTGTCCGCCGCCGCCGAACCGCGCCGCGACCTGGTTCACGTCCACCGTTCCGTCCGAGCGGAAGCTGAGCCGGACCTCGCCGGGGGCGACTTCCTGCACGAGGAGACCGACGCGCGTGCCGACGAGCGACTTCGCGAACTGGACGATCCCGTCCGCGTCCTCGGACGTGGCTCGGGCGCGCTCGAACATGTCGCGGCTGAGCGTGATCACGCCGACCTGGCCGCCGGAGTGCGCCTCGAGCGACGTGAGCGCCATGCCGAGGATCCTGAGGCTCGCTTCGGTTTTCCGGCCGTAGAGAGCTTCCGCGGTGAGCGCCGGACGGGCGCCGCGCTCGACGAGGCGAGCCGCGAGCCGGAGCGCGCGCGGGGTCGTGTTCGGATGGCGGAACGCGCCCGTGTCCGACGCGACGCCGGCGTAGAGGCACTCGGCGGTGTCGGCGTCGATCGGAAGCCCGCAGGCCTCGAGGATCTCGTGGATCAGCTCCGCCGTGGCGCTCGCATCCACGTTGACGAGGCGCGGATCGCCAAAGCCGTCGTTCGCCGCGTGGTGGTCGACGTTGGCGACGGGCATGCCGGCAACGACCAGGCGCGCAGCATCGGGTCCGACGCGGTCGAGGCTCGAGCAGTCGAGCACGAACGCCGCGTCGAACGCGCGTCCTTGGACGTCCGACGGTCGAAGGACCTGGTCCGAGTCCGGGAGAAAGCGGAGGCTGTCCGGGAGCGGCGAGTCGTTCACCACCGCCGTTCCCTTGCCCATGCCGCGGATCGCCCGCGCGAGCGCGAGGCAGGATCCGATCGCGTCGGCGTCGGGATCGACGTGGGAGAGGATCAGGAACTCGCGGTGGGCTTCGAGGAACGCCCGGAAGCGATCGGGCACGATCGCGGTCACCCGCCTTCCGGATGCTCGAGGTCGCGCAGGAGCTGCTCGATCCGCGTCCCGGTCTCGATCGACTTGTCGATCTGGAACGCGAGCGTGGGCACGATGCGAAGCCCGAGCCTCGGCGCGAGATAGGAGCGGAGGAACGGGGCGGCGTGCGCGAGCGCCTTCAAGACGCCCGGCTCCTCCTCGGGTGTCATCGTGCCGCTCACCCAGACGCGCGCGGCGGAGAGGTCGCGCGAGACGCGCGCCCCCGTCACCGTGAGCGTGCGGAGTCTCGGATCCTCGGCCTTCGACGCGAGGCACTCCGCCAGCTCGACGACGATGCGGTCCGCGACGCGGCGCGTCCTTGGGCTTTCACGCTGGGGCATGGGTTCCGTCCGGTTGGTTCAGTCGACCTGGATGTGGTAGTCGAGCACGGCGAGGCGATCCTCGCGCTCGATGGCGGCAAGCACGTCCCGCAGCACGCGCTCCAGGAGGACCGGCTCGGCCCCCACGACCGCGACGCCGAGCGAGGCGCGCTGCCAGAGATCGAGCGGCCCCACTTCGGCCACGGCCGCGTTGAAGCGCGACCGCACGCGGTCCTTCACGTGGTTCAAGATCGAGCGCTTGGCCTTCAGGGAATCGGACGCCGGAAGATGCAGGTCCACCTCGAGGGTGCCCACCCGCATCTCACGAGAGCCGTCGCGCGACTTCCTCGAGGACATAGGATTCGATCAGGTCCTTCTCGCGGATGTCGTCACGGCCCTCGAGCCCGATGCCGCACTCGTAGCCGGACGCCACCTCGCGGACGTCGTCCTTGAAGCGGCGGAGCGAGGCGATCTTGCCGTCCCAGACGACCTGCCCCTCGCGCACGAGCCGGGCGCGCGCGCTCCTCTGGATGTTCCCGGAGAGGACCATGCAGCCGGCGATGACGCCCGACTTGGTCGTCCGGAACACCTGACGAACCTCGGCCGAGCCGGTCGCCGTCTCCCGGATCTCCGGGGTGAGGAGGCCGGACATGGCGTCCTTCACGTCGGCGACGGCCTCGTAGATGATGTCGTAGAGCCGGACGTCGACCTTCTCCTTCGACGCGAGCTCCGCGGCGCGCTGGTCGGGCTTCACATGGAACCCGATGATCACGGCGTTCGACGCGGCCGCGAGGAGCACGTCGGACTCGGTGATCTGTCCGACGCCCCGATGGATGACGCGGAGCTTCACCTCGTCGGTGGAGAGCTTGGTCAGCGAGTCCTCGAGCGCCTCCACCGATCCGTCCACGTCGCCCTTCAGGACGACGAGGAGATCGCTCACCTTGCCGGCCTTGATCTGGCTGTAGAGGTCGGTCAGCGTGACATGCTTGAAGAGGCGGTGCTCCTGCTCGCGCTGGAGCTGGCCGCGCTTCGACGCCAGCTCGCGCGCCTCCCGCTCGTCCTCCATCACGACGAAGGTGTCCCCCGCCTGGGGCGGAGAGCTCCAGCCGAGAACCTCGACCGGTGTCGACGGGCCCGCGGTCTCGGCGCGCGAGCCGCGCTCGTTCAGCATGGCGCGCACCTTGCCGCTGGTGGACCCGGCCACGAACGCGTCGCCGACCCGGAGCGTCCCCTTCTGCACGAGCACGCTCGCGATGATCCCGCGCCCCTGCTCCACGCGCGACTCGATGACCACGCCGCGCGCGTGCTTCGAGGCGTCCGCCTTGAGCTCGAGGAGCTCCGACTGGAGGAGGATCATCTCGAGGAGCTTCTCGACGTTGGTTCCCTTCTTGGCCGAGATCGGAACGGCGATCGTCTTGCCGCCCCACTCCTCGACGAGCAGGTTGTGCTTCGACAGATCCTGCCGGACCATCTCGATGTTGGCGTCGGGGAGATCGATCTTGTTGATCGCGACGATCATCGGCACGTTGGCCGCGCGCGCGTGGTCGATCGCCTCGACGGTCTGCGGCATGACGCGATCGTCCGCCGCCACGACGAGCACCACGATGTCCGTCACCTGCGCGCCACGGGCGCGCATGGCCGTGAACGCCTCGTGGCCCGGCGTGTCCAGGAACGTGATGCGGTCGTGCGAGGGAAGCTCGACCTCGTACGCGCCGATGTGCTGGGTGATGCCGCCCGCCTCGCCGGCGATGACGTTGGTCTTCCGGATGTAGTCGAGGAGCGACGTCTTGCCGTGGTCGACGTGCCCCATGATGGTGACCACGGGGGGACGCGCGGTGAGACCCTCCGCGCTCTCGACCTCGGCCTCCTCGACCTCCTCGCCCAGCTCGGAGACGAACTCGACCTCGAACCCGAACTCGTCGGCCACCGCCTGGATCGAGTCCTTGTCGAGCCGGCGGTTGATGTTCGCCATGATCCCGAGCTGCATGCAGACCGCGATGACTTCCTGCGGCTTGACCTCGAGATGTCCGGCGAGCTCGGCGACGGAGATGAACTCGCTCACGCGGATGACGCGCGGCGCCTCCTCGACGCCGACGGCAGCGCCCTCCTCGGTCTTGTGGTGGTGCCGGCGGCGGCGCGTGCCTTCCATCTCGGCCATCGTGCGGCGGACCGACGCGCGGATGAGCTTCTCGTCCACGGCCCGCTTCTTCTTCTTCGCCGGCTTGCCGCCGCGAAGTCCGGCCAGTCCAGGCGCCGGCGCCGTGCGGCGCTGAGCATCGGCCGCGGCCTTCGCCGCCTGGATCGCCTTCTCGCGCTTCCGGGCCTCCTCTTCCTTGACGGCCTCCTTCTCGCGCGAGAGCTTCAGGCGCACCTGCTCGACGACGCTCTCGTCGATCGAACTCATGTGGCTCTTCACCTCGACCTGGAGCGACTTGAGGATGCTGACGAGCGCTTCGCTCGACATCCCCATGTCCTTCGCCGCTTCGTACACCCGTCGTTTTGCCGCTGGCATCGACCCTCGTTTCCCGCCGCCCTACTTGGGGGGCGCTTGTTCCTCGTCCTCGAAGTCCGCCTCGGTGCCCGGTTCGCCCGGTGCCGTTCCCAGGGGCGGCTCTTCCCTTCCTTCCGTCGCGGGAGCCAGATCCACGACCGGCTCGACCTCCTCGGGGCGATCGTCCACGCCGCCCTCGAGCTCTACCACGGGCTCGGGCTCGGTCTCCGCGACCGACGCAACGCCAAGCCGCGACTCCGCCTCAACCGCTGCCTCGGCCCCCGCCGCCTCGGCCTCCGCGGCCCGCGCGGCTTCCTCTTCCAGCTCCCGGCCGCGCTTCGCCATGAGCTCCCGGGCATCCTCGAGGAGCTTCTCGGCCGTCTTCTCGCCGACCCCCTGGATCGCGAGCAGCTCCTCGAACGGCGTCTTGAGGAGGTCCTGCACCGTCTCGATCCCCTCTCGAAGGAGCTTCTCCCGAAGCTTGGGTCCAGCCGCCTCCAGATCCTCGATGTCGATGCGCGACTTCTTCTCGAACTCCCGCTGCCGCTCGCGCTCGCTCTTCGAGATGAGATCGATCTTCCAGCCGGTCAGCTTCGCCGCGAGGCGCGCGTTCTGGCCCCCCTTGCCGATGGCGAGCGAGAGCTGGTCGTCCGCGACCGTGACCAGGATCTTCTGCTCCGTATCGACCACCTGGGCCTCGAGCACCTTGGCCGGGCTCAGGGCGCGGGTGACGAAGACGATCGCGTCGTGGCTGAAGGGAACGATGTCGATCTTCTCGCCCCCCAGCTCCCGCACGATCGCCTGCACACGCGATCCCTTGATGCCGACGCAAGCTCCCACGGCGTCGATCTTGTCGTCGTTCGAGAGCACGGAGACCTTCGCGCGCGAGCCGGGCTCCCGGGCGATGCCCTTGATCTCGATGATCTTCTCCGCCACCTCCGGCACCTCGGCCTCGAACAGCCGCCTCAGGAACTCGGGGTGCGTCCGCGACAGGATGATCTGCGGGCCGCGGGCGAGCTTGTCCACGGCGATGATGTACGCCTTGATGTGGTCGCCCTGGTGGTAGCGGTCGCGCGCGATCTGCTCGCGCGGGGGCAGCACCCCCTCGGAGCGGTCGAGCTTCACGTAGATGTTGCCGCGATCCACCTGCTGCACCGTGCCGCGCACCATCTCACCGACGCGGTCGTGGTAGTCCTCGTAGATCCGCTCGCGCTCGGCTTCGCGCACGCGCTGGACCAGGACCTGCTTGGCGGCCGCGATCGCGTTCCGCCCCAGCTCCTCGAGCGAGAGATCCTGGATCAGCTCCTGGCCGATCTCGATGTCCGGATCGACGCCCTTGGCCTCGGCGAGGTCCACCTCGAGGCCCAGATCGTCGGCATCCTCGACGACGGTGCGCTTCAAGCGCATCAGGATCTTTCCGCTCGAATCGTCGAACCGCACTTCGATATTCGCGCTCGGGCCGAACCGCTTCCTCCCCGCGGAGAGGAGCCCCGCCTCGAGCGTCTCGATGAGGATGGCCTTGTCGACGCTCTTCTCGCGCGCGATCTGAGCCATCGCTTCCATCAGCTCGTAGTTCATGTTTCGCATTTGAGGCTCGCGTGCCAACGTCTTCACCCTTTCCGTCGGCGCTCCTGGCCGCGCATCCCTTCCCATGGGTCGACGACTAACCGGGCCTTCCGGATCGACGCGTACGGCAGGCTCACCGTCCCGGCATCGGGATCGGCGATCACCACCGTGTCCGGACCCGCGGCCCGGATCTCGCCGTGAAACGTCCGGCGCCCCTCGCGCGCGTCGTGGAGCTTCAGCTCCACGCTCGCGCCCAGGAACCGCGCGTAGTGCTCCGGCCGCACGAGCGTCCGGTCCAGCCCGGGAGACCCAACCTCCAGCACGTACCGTCCCCGGATCACGTCCTCGGCTTCCAGGTACCGCCCGATCTTCTTGTTCCAGTAGGCGCAGTCTTGGAGGGTGACGCCGGACGGCCGGTCCACGAACACCCGCACGACCGTCGCGCCTGCCTGGGACGCGAACTCCAGGTCCCAGAGATCGAACGACTCGTCTTGCAGGAGGGCCCCGATGCGCCGGCTCAGGTCCTCCTTCAGCTCGTTACCGTCCATGCGGCAGCCCCCCGGGACTCCGCGACCCCGGGCCGGGGCCGAAAAAGTACGAGTGGACCCCTGGCCCACTCGGACCCCCCAACCTACCGGCTCACGCCGGAAGGTTCAAGGGCAATCTCAGTTGGCGAGCAAGTTGGGTCTGGTTATGACACTTAGGAGGACCTTGCCGACCGCGCCCAGGCTCTCGGACGAGCATCGGTCCACCGTGTCGTGGGTGGTGTGCCAGTAGGGGTAGTCGAAGTCGATGATGTCGATCGCCGGGATCCCGGCGTTGAGGAAGGGAATGTGGTCGTCGTAGACGGTGTGCTTGACGTCCGAGCGGAAGTTCCGGACGCCGAGGGTCCGAGCCTCCTCCCAGACCAGGTCCACGATGTTCGAGGCCATCTTCCGGGAGTTGCCCTCCCAGTGGAGAACCATGGTCCTGGATCCCACCATGTCGATGACCACGACGAAGATGGGGGGCGTCTCCTCGGACTTCCACTCGACGTACCGCTGGCTGCCCCGGAAGTATCCGGTCGGATCGGCGTCGGTCCCCAGATCCTCCCCGTCGAAGAGCACGAGGTCCACACCGACGGTCGGCTGCTCGTGCCCGTGACGGAGCGCCCGCGCCAGCTCGACCAGGACGGCGACGCCGGAGGCGCCGTCGTTGGCGCCCAGGATCGGGAGATGACGCTTCGCCGGGACGGGATCGCGATCGGCCCAGGGGCGCGTGTCCCAGTGCGCCCCGATGAGGACGCGCTGCTTGACCCCCGGCCGGAAGCGCGCGACCGCGTTCATGAGCGGAACCCGCTTCTTCAAGACGGGCGAGTCGTAATAGAAGGTGTCGCACTCCACGACCGGTGCGTAGCTCTTGAGCGTGGAGACCAGGTAGGCGAAGCAGGAGTCGTGCGCCGCGCTCCCGGGGTTGCGCGGTCCGAAGGCGCACTGCCGCTCGAGGACGCTGAACGCGCGCTTGCCGTCGAAGGCGACGGCGGAGGCGGAGCGGCTGCAGGATCCGAGGACGAGCAGGGTCATGCCCGCGGCGAGCGCGTGGATCGCGCGCGTCGGGAGTACCGGACGACTAGAACCGGAACTGGCCGTTGAGGGCAATGGTCAAGCCGCGGGTGGTGATGCTCGTTTTCCGGTCGGTCTGGTTGCGGAACCCGAGGTTGAACCCGCCGGAGATGGTCTGGGTGAAATTGTAGTTCGTGGCGCTGCCGATCGTCCACCGCGATTGATCGATCTCCACGATGTCCGCCACGCCCAGGGAGGGGCGCTTCGTGACCTTGCGCTCCGACGAGGCCGAGAAGGTGAGGTTCAGGTTGAGGTCGTTCGGGAGCCGCATCGGCTTCTTCGAGAACGGCAGCCGGATCCCGCGCGCGGCCGAGTAGGTCTTGGTGAACCGGACATCCGTGTTGACCAGCTGCCGGTCGCTGGTGACACCGTAGACCTGCTGGTCGACCTGGGTGGCCTGGGTCACGTTGGTTGCGATGTTGGCCCGGAGTCCGTTGCGCCAGGCGAGATCCCATCCGAGGAGCGGGCCCCAGGTGGTCGTGTTCGTGCGCGTGTCAAAGGCGGCCCCCTTGGGGCCCGCCTCGTCGACCCGGAAGTTGTACCCCGAGTTGAGCGACATCGTGCTGATGGTCTCGGACATGCCGAGGAGGCGATGGAGCTCGAGCCACCGCCCCTTCAGATCGGGCAGCGAGTAGGAGAGCGTGCGCCGCGATCCTCCGATGCCCGCCTCGCTGAACGCGAGCCTGTGGTCCGCCCGGGCGTCGATCGTGATGAAGGACGTGGGACGGAACGTGGTGTTCGCTCCGGACGTGTAGGCGCGCGTCTCGGCGAAGACCGAGTTGGACTGGCGCACCATGTCGGGATCGAACGCGCCGGTGAATCCGGTCTTGAACGCCGGGCCGGCGTCCCCCGTCACGCGGGACACGCTGCTCCCGCGCGTGAACGTGAACGTGGTCTGGATGTCCTGGAATCGCGAGAGCACCGCGCGCACCGGATTGAAGTACGAGGCCCCCGAGTGTCCAGGGCGCGAGAGGCGCTGTCCGAGCCGCGCGAACGGAACGACCGCGGTGAACCGGGCGTTCCCCGTGTTCGAGATCGACTTGAGGTCGGGGGGATCGGTGTCGAGGAGCCGCTGCTGCGGGTTCTTCGTCTCACGATAGGTCCCGTCCATCGCCAGGTTGGGTGAGAAGAGGCCCAGCCATCGCGGCGTGTAGTTCAAGCCGAGCGTCCGCGCCTGGACCAGCTCCGTCCCCACGTTGAATCCGAGTCCCCCCTCGTTCCGGAGCAGCATGTCCCGGGTGGACGTGATGCTGAAGTTCACGCGCACGGATGAGAGCGGCGTCCAGCCGGTCCTGCCTCCGACCGTCAGGATGCGCGTCTTCACGTCCGAGCGGAGCGTGGTCGAATCGTCGTCTTCGAAGATCTGCCGGCCGTAGTTGACGTCGCGGGAAGCCTCCCAGTTCGCATTGAATCCGAGCTGGTCCGGGAGGACGCCGATCTTGAGGATCGGGAGTCCGATCATGAGACCGCCGATCGGGAGGTCGTAGTTGCCCGATGCCCGGAAGGTCCAGTTCGAGTCCACGGCGCTCGTCGTGCGCGATCCGTCGCGCGCGTACGTGAGAGCGCCCTGGAGCGCGTCCAGCGTGTAGCGCAAGAGCCCGTTCCGCTTCGTCCCGGACCTCCGGAAGCTCATGTCGATCGTCTGCGTGTTCCGCTCACGCGTCTCGAGATCGGAGCGGGCGTCCGAGAGGATCACGTCCGAGCCGGTGCGGAACTTGGGCACATCGGACGTGTGGTTCAGCGAGAAACGGACGGGGAGCTGGATTCCGCTCGTCGGCAGCACCCTGTCGAGGTTGAACGTCGTGGCGATGCTCGTGGACGTGTGGTTCTGGCCGGTCCCGGTATTCACCCCCGAGCCGGTGCGGAAGAAGTCCTCGTCCTCCTTCTGGTAGTTGATGTTCAGCGCGATGACGTCGGCGAAGTTGGCCTGGACGCTCATCTCTCCATGGACGCCCCGGTCGCGGTGCACGTCGGACAGGCGGAGGTCGTTGATCCAGACCTCGCCTTCCTGCGGACCGGGCGGTCCCCCGGTCATGGTCGTGCCGAAGCTGATGCGCAGAACGCGCGTGAAGCTCGGATTGCCGACGACGCGGAACACCTCGCCCGTGGCGGCGCCGGTTTCGGTATCGGTCCGGACCCCCATGGAGTCGGCCTCCAGGGTCTCCTTGAGGCCCGAGAGGCGGTCGAGCGGGACGACCATGTTCTTCCACGAATCGTTCGGGACCGGGGCGCTGTACTCGTAGTAGTTCACGGTGTCCGCGCCGAACCGGGCGACGACGCGAAGCTTCTGCGCGTCCGCGTTGGGATCGCCGTGCACCCAGAAGCGGATCTGCCCGTACTGCGTCCAGCCCAGGGCGTTGGTGGAGGTCGTGGTCTTGAAGGCGATGAGAGTGTCGCCGTTCTCCAGGTTGAAGTGGTGGAGCGCGAGCGACTGCTCCTTGCGGCTCGCGGTCCCCCCCTGGGTGTTCTGAACCGCGAACGGCGCCTGATAGAAATACGGAGCGCCGCTGTCGTCCTTGTTGTTCCGGACGCCCACGCCGAGCTCCAGCCCTCGCGCCGCCTTGGCGGGGTCGATCGCCTGCGCCAGCCAGCGGTTCCCCACGAGCTCGATGCCGCCGACCTGGAACTTGCGCGGCTGGGAGAGACCGTTGATCCAGAGCCTGATGTGCTGCACGTTCTGCCAGTTCGCGGCCCCGACGCGCTTGAAGATCTCGGGAGTCAACGGCACGCGGAACATCCGCCATCCATTGTCGAGCGCGATCGTGTTCCCGTCCGGCAGGCTCTGTCCCGCATAGTCGTGCGCCACGTCCACCGCGACATAGGTCGAATCGGAGAGGTCGATCGTCGCCGAGAAGTAGTCGTTCTGGAAATCGGCGAAGCCGTCCCGATTCAGATCCTCGGTGTCGGGCCTCGCGTTCGGCACGCCTTCGCCGTTGCCTTCGGTGCCGTTGATGTTGCTGTAATCCAGGGGCGTGGCTCCCGAATTGAAAGAATAGTCGTCGTGGTTCGGGTCGGGATTGGTCTGCGCGTTGTAGCCCGGCTCGTCCTGGTCCCGGAGGTGGTCGAGCCCCGTGTCCTCGAACGGCACGTCCGTCGTCTCGCCCCGGTCCAGCTTTCCGTCACCGTTGATGTCCTCGGTATCGAGCAGTCCGTTCGGGATCGAATCCGGGTTCCAGAAGGCGTCCTCGCTCACACGGCCGAAGTCGATGTGGAGCTTCCCCGGCGTCAGCCCGTGTGTCTGGGTGAAGTCGTTGACCCAGATCTCCATGTACTTGAGCCGTGAGAAATCCTGCCCGGCGGTGGAGATGGACTGGGTGATGCCCGTCCAGTCCTCGGGCCCCATGACCGCCTGCCCCGTGGGAAGCTGGACGTTCATCTCGACCACCGTGCGCTCGGCGTCGCCCCCTTCCTCGTTCTTCAAGATGGGCTTGAGATCGTGCTCCTTCACGCCGCGCGCGTTGTACCACTGGAGCCGGCTGTGGGTGGCCACGAGCGGCTCGATGGGGATCGGCGTCGTGGTCGAGGAGTCCCCCATGTCGGAGATCGGCGTGGAGCTCCAGAACCACTGCGTGCGGCTCAGCCCGATCGTGTTGGACTCGCGGTTCCCTTCCATGTCGTCGATGTAGGCCTCCCCCGCCGTGTTCGGGTTCGGCATGCTCATCGCCGCGCGCCCCTGGATGTTGAGGAGGGACGGAGCGTTGGTCTTCACACCCGGGATCACGTTCGCGAGCTGGGTCATCCAGACCGGCTTGAAGATGACGAGCGAGGAGAGGTCGCCGATGACGGTCTTGGCCGGCTCCTCGCCGAGCTTCGCGTTCGTCTCCATGGCCCCGCGGCTGTCGTAGAGCACGCTCGAGGTCAGGGCCAGGTTGGGACCCGGGTTGTACGAAGCCGAGGCGCCGAGGAGCGTCAGCTGGGTCGATCCAACGCCCGGAGCGAACGAGTAGTCGACGCTGATCGTCTGGTTGGGGCCGGGCGGCTTCAGGAAGTTCACCTGCCCCGTCTGGTAGTCGATCGTGTATTCGGAGCCGCGCCGCTGCGGGATGCCGTCGACCTTGACCGTCTCCGATCCTTCGAGGATGTCGAAGCGGCCGAGGAAGAACCCCTGGGTGCTGCTCTTGAATTCGGCCTCGATGTAATAGCGGGTGTCGGAGATCAGATCGGGCAGGAGCGAGTAGTAGACCTTCGGGTTCGTGAGGGTCTCGTCCTGGAGCTTATTACGACCGAAGTTGTCGAGGCAGAGGAACCCGCCGAATCCGGGAGCGCATCCGGTCCCCGAGGTGGTCGGATTGAAGGGGTGGAGGTCGGGGAAGAACATGATGCCCGTCTCCGGATCGATGAATGTGTCGTCGATGAGCCCATCCGGTTTGACCTCGTTCGTGCCCCGGGTCCGCTGATCGAGCCCCAGGATCTCGATGAGCGGCGTCTTCACCCCGCCCTGCTCGATGAAGTCCGGATTGTCGGTCGCCCCGTTCTGGATCCGCTTCACTTTGAGACTCAGGGTCTCGAACGCGATATCGCGACCCTGGAGGTCGTAGAAGTTGCGGAGCTCGTACGAGAGCACCGGGAACCAGGGGTCCGTCTGGTCGAACAGGGACGTGATCGGGTCGACCTTGAACCGGTTCGTCTCGACACCGATCGCCTTCAAGAGGAGCGTCTTCGCGGGCTTGTGAAGGGACGGGTCGGGAGCGTCGAAATCACCCGTCTCCACGGTGCCCACGCGCTCGCCCGTGAGGTCGTCCACGTAGGCCACGGCCAGGATCTCCGTCGTACCGAGCGCCTGGCGCAGGCGGATGACCGGGATCTCGCCGGTCGTCCCCGTGATGTAGGGGTACATCACGAAGTAATCCTCGTCGAGCGTGAGCGGCGTGAAGTTCCCCTGGATCTGCGGGTTCGTATCGGTGGAATCGACGAGCGGATCGACCCGGGCCAGACCCGGGCTCTCCGTCGAGTTCGTGAGCTGGATGCGGTCGTCTCGATACACGTGCAGGGTCCCGGATCGAATCTTCACCGGATGGTCGGCAACGAAGTAGTAGGTCCGGTGGATGTACTCGAGGTCCCGGACCTGCACATCCTTGAGCTCGCCGGACGGAGTGAAGCGCGCGGTCTCGGTCTTTCCTTCCTGCTTGCTCGCGATCGCCTGCAAATCCACGCTGCCGAGCCGGGCCACGGTCTTGACGCCGAAGAGTCCCTCCTGCCGGAACGAAGCGCCTTCCACCGACAGGTTCGTGTTTCCGAGCTCGACGGAGCGGATCATGTCGTCGTCGCCGCCCTCGTATCGGAGCTTCACCTGGTTGTCGATCGACGTGGTGACGTTGCTCGACTGATCGATGTCGATCTTGATGCGGTCGCCGATCGAGCCGGTCAGGTTGACGTTCAGCTCCTGCTTCATGTCGAAGCTGGGGAACGCGCTCTGGTTCTTCCGCTCGGTCTGGATCCGGTTGCTCGCGGTCCAGTCGCTGGTCCCGCTCAAGGTGATGGTCTCGCTTCCCGAGATCTCGATGTTGGGGGTCCCGTCGCCCACGATGGTCCGGACGAGCTTGGGAAGCTGGACGGGAAGCTCCACGCGAAGCGCGGTACCCGAGCGGAGCTGGCCGCGATCCATGGAGCGGGTGGAGCGGGCCTTGTCCTTCCAGAGCCGGCGGACGGTGCGGCCGCTCAGGATCTGGTTGTACTCCTCGGGGGTCAAAACGAGAGGCTCGCGAACCTCGACGTCCCCTTCCCGGTAGCTCTCCTGGACGGTCCCCGCGACCGGGTCGACGGTGACGTCGATGTCGGGCTGGCCGGTCGGGTAGTCGCCATTGGCGTGGATGGGGCGGAACCTCCATCCCGAGGGCAAGCCGGGCGTGCTGAGATCGGCCTCGATCGGCTGCAGCCGGTCGGGGTCGGGCAGGTCCTGGTAGGGTTCGGCCTGAACCCTCGCCCAAGGCCCTAAAAGGAGGCCCAGAGCGAGGATGCACAACAACCTCAACCGAGGAAGCATGCGTCCATCGCGGAGTGTTCCGTTCCTTGGGTGGCTCGACAAGGGGGAGTCGATGCTGGTACTTAAACCCCTGGTCTCGTGCGGAGTTCGAGCCGGAAGTAAATGCGGCGCCTTTGGATGGGGGGCCGGAAGGTTTGCCAGGACGCGCCCCGGCTCCCTATACTGCGGCCGCGTGCCACGCCCACCACGACCCGCCCCGAAAGACGGATGAGAATACTCGAACGATACGTCCTCCGCGAGCACCTGTACCCGTTCCTGATCGGGTTCAGCGTGGTCATCTTCCTGCTGACGCTGGACTTCATGTTCGACCTGGTCGACCTCGCCATCGGCAAAGGGATTGGGGCCGGCGTGGTGCTCGAGCTCTTCGTGCTCTCCCTGGGCTACATGGTGGCCCTGGCGTTCCCCTGCGCGGTCCTCATCGCGTGCCTCGCCACGTTCGGCCGGCTCTCCCAGGACAACGAGATCGCGGCCATGAAGGCGAACGGCGTGAATCTGCTCCGGATCGTCGGCGTCCCGTTCTACGCGGCGCTCGTCCTGGCCGGGCTCCTCGTCCTCTTCAACAACCTGGTCCTTCCCGAGTCCAACCACCGCCTGGCCAACCTCATGGCGGATGTCGGACGGAAGCGTCCGACCGCGACGATCCAGGAAGGGGTGTTCGTCGACGATTTCGTCGGGTACAGCATCTTCGTCGAGAAAGTCGACGACCGGACGAACCAGATCCGGGGCGTGAAGATCTACCAGCTCAACTCGAACGCGCGCCCCACGACGATCCTGGCCGACTGGGGGGTCATCCACAACTCCAAGGACGGACGCGTGATGTCCCTGGAGCTGCACGACGGCGAGATCCACGAAGTGCCCCCGAACGAGGAGGAGCGGACCTACCGTCGGCTCATGTTCAAGACCCACACCATCAATATTCGGACCTTAGGGGGAGATCTGGAGCGCCAGAACCGGGACGCCCGGGGCGACCGGGAGATGAGCCTGGGGATGATGCAGGCCAGCATCCACAGGCTGCGCACCGACTTGAAGGGAGCGATCGAGCGCCGGGACCAGATCCTCCGCCAGGCCGGCTTCACGAGCTACGGGGAGTTCGTGGAGGCGGCCGTTCCCCACCGGCCGCCCCGGGGCCTCCAGGCCCTGATCCGGAGCGCGACCCGAGCCTTCTCGTCCGTCGGCGGGATCGGAAAGCCGCCGCCGAAGGAGGCGCCGGGCCGCTTCGTGAGCCCGACCACGGCGGACATCATCCAGATGCGCCAGATGGAGGTCGAGGCGCTCGACCGAAGGGCTCAGAGCCTCGAGGTGGAGGTGCAGAAGAAGTTCTCGATCCCGGCCGCGTGCCTGGTCTTCGTCCTCGTCGGCGCGCCGCTCGGCATCCGCGCGAGAAGGAGCGGGATCGCGGTCGCCTTCCTCTCGATCCTCTTCTTCATCTTCTATTACCTCTGCCTGGCCGGCGGCGAAGAGCTGGCGGACCGCAGGCTCCTCGCGCCCTGGGTCGCCATGTGGACCCCCAACATCGTGATCGGCGCCGTGGGACTCTTCCTCACGCTCCGGGCCGCGGAGCTGATCCGCCGCCGGCCGCGTCGACGCCGCGCGCGCAAGCGCCGGCCGGTGCCGGCGTGAGGCTCCTCGACCGGTACATCCTGCGCGAGCAGCTCCTCTCGCTCCTCGCGGGGCTCGTCTTCTTCGTCTCGGTCTTCATCATCGTGGACGTCTTCGAGAAGATGGACACCTTCCTCGACAACAGCGTCCCGGTTCACGTCGTGCTCACCTACTACCTCGCCTCGATTCCGGGCATCGTGGTCCAGGTGCTTCCGATGGCGATGCTCCTCTCCTGCCTCCTCGCGCTGGGGCAGATCGGACGGCAGAACGAGCTCACGGCGATGCAGGCCGCGGGCATCGGGATCGCCCGGATCGCGCTTCCGATGTGGGTCGTGGCCGCGACCGTGAGCGTGCTCGTCTTCGTGGTGAACGAGATGGTCCTGCCGCCTCTGAACGCGCAGAAGCTCCGGCTCTACCGCGTGGAGATCAAGAAGCAGAATCCCGAGGGCGCGACCATCCGGACCAATCTTGCCTACCTGGGACGAGACGGCCGGACCTTCCTGATCCGGGCCTACGACATCCCGAGCCAGACGATGACCGAGGTCGTCATCCAGCAGATCCAGAAGCACACGCTGACCGGCCGGATCGACGCCGAGACCGCCCACTGGGAGAAGGGACGGTGGGTCTTCCATCGCGGCTTCGTCCGGAGATTCGACCGCGATGGGGAGCACGCGGCCGAGTTCAACGAGCTCACGCTCCCGGGCTTGAAGGAGACTCCCGACGACTTCGCGACGGCGGAGGAGGATCCGAAGGCGCTCTCCTACTGGCAGCTCCAGAACTACATCGGACGGCTCCATCAGAGCGGGAGCCGCGTGCAGAAGTACCTGGTCGAGCTCTACCTCAAAGTGGCGTTCCCGCTCACGAACCTGATCGTGGTCGTGATCGGAACCGCGCTCGGGCTCCGCGTGAGACGGGGCGGATTCGCGATCAGCTTCGGGCTCTCGATCTTCATCAGCTTCGTCTACTACGCCTTCATCCGGACCGGGCAGTCGCTGGGGCACAACGGCACGCTCCCGCCGATGCTCGCGGCCTGGCTCGGGAACATCTTCTTCGGGGTGGTGGCGCTCGAGCTCCTGCGCCGCGCGAGGCGGGGCGGCTAGCGGCGGGAGGCGGCCGTCCCGGGGGCCGTGATCCGTCCCTCCTTGAGGAGCGGCACGAGCGGCACGCTGTCGATCCGGGCGCAGACGGGCAGGTCCTCCTCGAATCCCAGCTCGATCAGGTAGCGGCCGTGCTCGCTCAGGCGGAGGATGCCTTCGGGGTCCGCGCCGTGGCGCCGGTCGTACTCGCGCGCCATCTCCGCGGCGTCGTTCAAGACGATCGAATCGCCGTCGCCGGCGAGCCGCCGGATCAGAGCGCCCGCGCACGACGCATCCTCGAGCGAGAAGCGGCCGCTCTTCCCGGCGCAGAAAATGGCCAGGTCCGCCCCCTCCGATCGCGCGAGCTCCGCCATCGCCCCCAGATTGACGTAGCCGAGGATCCGCTGCTCGCGCCCGTCGAGAGGGCCCGCCATGAGCGGACTCGCGTTCGTGGAGGCGAAGACCAGCGTCGCCCCTTCCACGCGTTCGCGCGTGTACTCGCGCGGGGAGTTCCCGAGGTCGAACCCGCCCACCTTCCGCCCGTCGCGCTCGCCGCAGAGGAGCCGCGTCTTCGGATCGAGCGTTGGCGCGAGGCGGGTCGCCGCCTCCACGGTCTCGACCGGGATGATCTTCGAGGCTCCGTTCTGGAGGGCCGTCGCGATGGAGGTGGAGCTCCGGAGCACGTCCACGACCACGAGACGGCGATCCTCGAGGGGCGCGCGCTCGATTTCCGAGGGCGTGAGGTAGAGGTCGATCCGCGCGATGCCCGAGGCGCCCCGGGCGCCTGTCGACGTCACGCCGCCTTGGTCCTCTGGCTCATGAACTCTTCCAGATAGCCCGTGTGGATCTCGCCTCTCTCGAACGCTGGATCGGCGAGCACCTCGAGGTGGAAGGAGAGCGTCGTGTCGATTCCCTCGACCACCGTCTCGAGAAGGGCGCGGCGCATCCGCGCGATCGCCTCGCTCCGGTTCTGGCCCCAGCAGATGATCTTGGCGACCATCGAGTCGTAGTTGGGGGGCACGCGGTAGCCGGAGTAGAGATGGCTGTCCACGCGCACGCCTGGTCCGCCGGGGCTGTGGAAGTACCGCACGATGCCCGGCGAGGGCTGGAAGTTCTGGTCCGGCCGCTCCGCGTTGATCCGGCACTCGATCGCGTGGCCCTGGAGCTGGATCTCGCTCTGCTTCCACGGGAGGGGCTCGCCCGCGGCCACCAGGATCTGCGCCTTGATGAGGTCGTGCCGGGTGACCATCTCCGTGACCGGGTGCTCCACCTGGATGCGCGTGTTCATCTCCATGAAGTAGAACTCGCCCGTGGGCCCGAGCAGGAACTCGATCGTGCCCGCCCCCTCGTAGCGGATGGACGAGGCAGCGCGCACCGCCGCCTCGCCCATGCGCGCGCGAAGCTCCGGCGAGAGCGCCACGCTCGGCGCCTCCTCGATGAGCTTCTGGTGGCGCCTCTGGATGGAGCACTCGCGCTCGCCCAGGTGGACCACGTTGCCCTGCCGGTCGCCGAACACCTGGAACTCGATGTGCCGCGGCTTTTCGACGTAGCGCTCGAGGTAGACGGCGCCGGAGCCAAAGTTGGCCTCCGCTTCGGCCTGCGCCGTCATGACGCCGTTCCGTAGCGAGGCTTCGTCGGTCGCGATGCGCATCCCCTTGCCGCCGCCGCCGGCCGCCGCCTTGATGATGACGGGATAGCCGAGCGACTTCGCCACGTCGGCCGCCTGGTCGGGAGACTCGAGCACGCCCTCGCTCCCCGGCGTGACGGGAACGCCCGCAAGGACGGCCGTCTTCCGGGCCACCGCCTTGTCCCCCATCGTGCGGATCATCTCCGAGGTCGGGCCGATGAAGCGGATGTGGCACGACTCGCAGACCTCGGCGAAGTGGGCGTTCTCGGACAGGAAGCCGTAGCCGGGGTGGATGGCATCGGCGGCGGTGATCTCGGCGGCGCTGATGATGCGCGCCATGTTCAGATAGCTCGCGGAGCTGGGCGGCGGGCCGATGCAGACCGCCTCGTCCGCGAGCCGCACGTGGAGCGAGTCCCGGTCCGCCTCCGAGTAGACGGCCACCGTCTCGATGCCCATCTCGCGCGCCGCGCGAACGATCCGGAGCGCGATCTCTCCCCGGTTCGCGATCAGGATCTTCCGGAACATGCGCTCTAGACGAGCTCCGACTTGGGACGCTCGAACGTCTTCCAGGTCTCGTCCGAGGTGGCGTGGATCCCCTTGATGCGGAGCTCGAACTCGGTGGGGTTGGAGCAGTACTTGAGGGCGTTCTCGATCGAGATCTTGCCCTCGGTGTAGTGCTTCATGATCGACTGGTCGAAGGTCTGCATTCCGTACTGCGACACGCCGTCGGCGATGGCCGACTTGATGAGGCTCGTCTTCTCGGGGTCGAGCAGGTACTCGCGCACCGTCGCCGTGACGATGAGGACCTCGGCCGCCGGAATTCGCCCCGACTGGTCGACGCGCGGGATGAGTCGCAGCCCGACCACCGCCTGGAGCGTGGTCGAGAGCATGTAGCGGACTTCCTCGTGCTCGTGCGGCGGGAAGAAGGAGATGATGCGGTTCACCGTCTGCGCCGCGTCGATCGTGTGGAGCGTCGAGAGGACGAGATGTCCCGTGTCGGCCGCCATGAGGGCGGTGCGCATGGTCACCGGATCCCGGATCTCGCCGATCAGGATCGCGTCCGGGTCCTGGCGGAGGATGTGCTTCAGCCCCTCGGCGAAGCTGTCCGTGTCGAGCCCCACCTCGCGCTGGGAGATCGTGCACTTCTTGTCGCGGAAGAGGAACTCGACCGGGTCCTCGATCGTGATGACGTTCCGCGGCTCCCGCCGGTTCAAGGAGTCGATCATGGCCGCCAGGGTCGTCGACTTCCCGCTCCCGACGGTGCCGCACACGAGGACCAGGCCGCGCGGCTTGAGCGCCAGGTCCTCGATCACGGACGGAAGGTTCAGCTCCTCGAAGGCGGGGATCGTCGCGGGCACCTGCCGGAAGACCATCGCGAACGTGCCGCGCTGCTGGTAGAAGTTCGTGCGGAAGCGGGAGAGGCCGGTGACGCCGAAGGCGAAGTCGACCTCCTTCGTCTCCTCGAACACCCGCTTCTGCTTCGGCGTGAGGATCTGGTCCACCACGGTCTCGAGCTCCGCCTGGCTCGGCGGCGGCTCGTCGATCGGGATCAGCTCGCCGTTCACGCGCGCGGTCGGCTTCGTGCCCACCTTGACGTGAAGGTCCGACGCGCCCATCTCGACCATCCTCTGCAGCACGCGCTTGATATTCATGCCGTCTCCCCGCCCTCCGCGCCTACGCGGCGCTCTCCGCCTCGACCAGGAACAGGACCTGCCCGAACTCCACCGGCTGCGCGTTCTCGACGAGGATCTTCGCGATGCGTCCCCGCACGTCCGACTCGATCTCGTTCATGAGCTTCATCGCTTCCACGATGCAAACCGTCTGCCCCACGTCGACCGAGGAGTTCTCCTCGACGTACGGATCCGCGTCGGGCGCGGGGGAGCGGTAGAAGGTCCCCACCATCGGGGACTTGATCGGCGTGAGCTGGGATTCCGGGGAGGCCTCCGCCTCGCGCCCGTGCGCGGGGGCGGCCGCGGCCTGCGCCATGGCGGACGCGTGGACCAGAGCCTGCTCGGTCATCGGACGCCGCACGCGCACCGAGGAGAACCACCGGCGCACCTCGATCTCGGCGAGGTCTTCCTCGCGCATGATCTGGACCAGCTCCTGGATGTCGCGCTTCAGGCTCACGTCCGCTTCCTCCGACCTCTCGCGGGCGCGATCATGGCGGCGAGCGCCTGCAGCCCCAGCTCGTAGCTCGCGGGGCCGAACCCCATGATCACGCCCGTGGCGGCGCCGCCGGTCAGACTGAGCTGCCGCTCGCGCTCGCGCGCGTACAGGTTCGTCATGTGGACCTCCACCACGGGGATGGTCATCGACCGGAGCGCGTCGGCCAGGGCGAGGCTGCCGTGGCTGAGCGCGGCCGGATTGAGGAGGCAGCCGTCGACTTCGTCCATCGCGACCGTGAGGCGGTCGACGAGCGCGCCTTCGTGGTTGGTCTGGAACGACGAGACGCGGAGATCGAGCGCCTGGCCCAGCTCCACGAGGCGCCGGTCGATGGAAGCGAGCGTCTCCTTGCCGTAGAGATTCGGCTCCCGCCGGCCGAGCAGCCCCAGATTGGGACCGTGGAGCACCCAGACGTCGCGCGCGATCTCGCTACTCCTTTCCGCCCAGCTGACGGATCCAGGTCTCGAACGCGTTCTTGTTCCCTTCGACGACCTTCCCGGGAGCGCGCGGGACCTCCACCGGCGGATGGTTTTCAACGATGTCTCCGAGGCCGGACGGCCCGGCTGCGACGCGCGCTTCCTCATGCGCCGGGACGGGCTCCGGGCTTGGCTCGTCGACCCGGGCCTCCGACGCGGCGACACCGGAGCGCGCGGGATCCCCCGCGATCGTCCCGCGCAGATCCCGCGGCTCGAACGCCGCGCCTGTTTCCTCCCGCGCGATCCGCTCGACCGGGAGATCGAAGTCCGCCTCGGGAGCCGCATAGGGACGCGGGGCCGGCGTCTCCGCCTGCGACGCGTCGAACCGCTCGATCGTGCGGAGCCCGAGCGCGAGCTCGGAGAGATGCTCCTCCTCGCGCGGGAGGCGGACCGGCTGCCAGCTCATGGCGCCCTGCCCCACGATCAGGTCGGCGGGACGGATCTCCGGAAATTCGCCGGAGGTGATCTGATGGAGCGCGGTCTGCGACTCGAGATCGCCCGGGTCGACGCGGCAGACCGCCTGGTAATAGCTCGCGGCCTCGGCGTGGTTCCCCTCGTGCGCGAGGATGCCGCCGAGCGCCTTCAGGGCGACGACGTTCTCGCGGTCGAGATCGAGCGCCTCCTTGAATTCGGCGCGCGCGGGGCCGAGCTGTCCGTCGGCGAGATAGGCGCGGCCGAGGACGATGTGATCGCCCACGCCACGTCCCGGACGGCGCTTGCGCTCCTCGCAGAGCGCGATCGCCTCCTCGAGCCGCCCGTCCTCGACCAGTCGCTCCGCGTAGGGCAGGTAGAGCGCGGTGGCAGGATCCTTGGCGATGATCTCCTCGACCGGCAGCGCCGTCTCCTTGGGCGCGTCGCCCCTCATGGGTTCCCTCCCGGATGACGGACCAGACTCAGAACGACCCGTCGAAGGGTGGTAAGCGCTGGCAATTCAAAGACTTTTGATTGGCCGATCGCGGGGCACAATACCATCCGAACGCCGGATCGTCCACGCTTCTTGTCTCGGGCGAGCGCCATCCAGAACGCGCGCCCCGGCTCGCGCGGCAGGCGCGTCGGGAGTCCGAGCGCCGTGAGGAGCGACTCCGCTTCCATCGCGTCGACGGGGTCGAGTCCCGCCTCGAGCACGCTCATCCTTAGCGCGGCCGCCATGCCGATCGCGACCGCTTCCCCGTGGAGATAGCGGCGGTAGCCGGTCGCGGCTTCGAGGGCATGCCCCACCGTGTGCCCGAAGTTGAGCGCGAGCCGCGCGCCCTGATCGCGCTCGTCCCGTTCGACGAGCGCCGCCTTCGCCTCCGCGGCGGAGCGCACGAGCGGGGCCACGAGCGTGGGGCGCGCGGCGCGCGTCCCCGCGCGAGCGAGACGCTCGAGCTGGGGGAGGATGCCGGGGCGGGCGATCACGCCGATCTTCGCGATCTCGGCGAGCCCCGCGCGGTACGCGCGCGTCGGGAGCGTGCGCAGCGTGTCCACGTCCGCGTAGACGGCGACGGGATGATGGAACGCGCCGACCAGGTTCTTCCCAAGAGCGAGATTCACGCCCGTCTTCCCGCCGATGGCCGCGTCCGCCTGTCCGATCACGGTCGTCGGAAAGGCGGCCCACGGAAGACCGCGCGCGTAGCACGCCGCCGCGAACCCGGCGACGTCCGAGACGACGCCTCCGCCGAGCGCGACGACGATCGCGTCGCGCGAGAGGCCGCTCCGCGACCAGCGATCCCAGAGCCGCTCGAGCGTCGCGATCGACTTCGCGCGCTCGCCGTCCGGCAGCAGGTCGCGCCGCACGGCAAAACCCGCGCTCGCGAGCGAGCGGACGAGCCGCGCGCCGTGGAGGCGTTCCACCGTCCGGTCCGTGACGACGACAGCCGTGGAGCCGCGGTGCGTTCGGCGAAGGAGCGACCCTGCCCGAGCGAGGAGGCCCGCGGCGACGGTCACGTCGTACGCAACCGGCTTCGGGCGGATGCGGATTCGAGTCATGGCGTGCCGATCGAGTCCGCGGCGTTCAGGATCTCGCGTGACGAGAGATCGATGGGGAGCGTTCGAGGACGCCGCATCGTGACGCGCAGGCTAGCACACGCGCGGCGGAGCGAGAAAGGAGTGAGAAGAGGGGGGCTCGACTCGCCGCGGGCGCCGTCGCCCGACGCCGGCGCGAGGTCAGCGGGAGGAGGAGCCCTCGAGTGTGCGGAGGCGCTGCTCGAGCTGGCGCTTCTCGATCTCGAGCCGGTCGAGATCCGACTTCGCGCGACGGATCTCATCCTCGCGCGAGGGGCGCGGTCCGACCGGCGGATTGGTGAACGCGGCGCCGAGCACGACCCGGATCGGGAAGATGTCATCCTTGCGGAGCACGGTCAGCTCCACGTCGTCCCCCGGACGCATCGCGCGCACGATGGCGGTGAGATCGTCCGCCGTATGCGCTTCCTGGCCGTCGACCGCCAGGATCCGGTCCCCCACCTTGAGTCCGCTCGAGTCGGCGGGACTCCCCGGCACCACGTTGGCCACCAGGATGCCCAGCGAATCGGCGGGGCTCGCGGGCCCGCGCTTCAGCTGAACGCCCAGGAAGCCGCGCCGCACGCTGCCGTAGGTGTCGAGCTCCTTCGTGATGTACAGCACCTGGTCCACCGGCAGCGCGATCAGCACGCTGCTCGGCCCCGGCATCGACTCGCCCGAATCCAGACCGACCTGCGAGCCGTCGCTGGGGCTCGGGGCCGCCCGTCCGACGACCATCGCGATCCACTCCCCGTCCTCGTTCAGGATCGCGGCGCCGGTCGAGCCGGGATAGGTGGGAGCGTCGATCTCGAAGATGTCGCTCCCCGTGTGCTCGTCCACCTGCTCGCCGCGACCGACGATCTGGCCGATGGCCGCCTGCGGACGCGTGATGCCGACGTTCGAGACAACCGCGACCCAAGATCCCACGGCCGGCGACTGCGGCTGCGCCGCGTCGAGCGGCTCGAGCCGGGCCCCCTCCACCTGGAAGAGCGCGATGTTCGACTGGCGATCCACGCCCCTCAAGATCGCCGGACGCTCCACGCCGTTTCCGAGGAGCACGCGCACGCTGCCGCCCGGAATGGCGACGCTCGCGGAGGCGATGATGCGATCCGGAGCCATGGCGACGGCGGATCCGATCAACCGGCGGCGCTTGCCTGCGCGCCCGCTGGGATCGGGAGGGGGGTAGCCGACCACGGTCACGATCGAGGCGTGAACGGAATCGACGACTCCCAGGAGCGAGGCTTCGTCGGAGCGGAAGGCGACGTGGCGAGGAACCGCGTGGGAGACGCCCGCGCCCGGTCCCGCGAGGACCAGGACCGAGAACGCGAGGACAACCGCGCCCCGCTTTGGCCGGGGCCGGGACGTCGAGCTGCTAGAACGTGATGTAGACGTCATCCGACGCGCGACTCGAGACCGGGGTGATGGTCGGGTTGTTGCCTCCGTCCGTCCCGCGCTCGAGGAAGAACTGGTCGGTGATGTACTCGTCTTCGTAGCGGGCGCCCGGATTGGGAACCGTCGTGTCCGGAATGCTCGTGGACGTCCGGACGCTGTGATCGGCCCAGGCGTAGCCCGCATCGCTCTTGACGGCGGCCGGCGCGCTCGGCGCGGGAGCCGTGGGCTCGGGCGTCGTCGTGGCGGCGACCTCTTCCGGCGTCGCGACGCCGGACGGCGCGGCGGCCTGGGTCTCGTGGACCTTGGCCGTACGGTCGGCGACCACGGCGGAGGGGTTCAGGTGGAGCGCATTCATCGCGAACGAACCGATCAGAACCGCCGACGCGCCCGCGCCGGCGAGCGCGAACGGACGGATGCGCTCGATCGTGACGAGGCCGCGCAGCCACTCGATGAGCGAAGGGCGCAGAGCCTCGCCGGAGCGGATCATGGCCATCACGTCATCTTCGAAGTGAGGGCTCGTGTCCACGTCCGGGAGCGCGCCGCAGAGATCCATCGAGGCCTTGAGCTCGCGCATCGAGGCCGTACAGCGGCGGCAGGAGAGGAGGTGCGACTCGAGGAAGCGGCGCTCTTTCTGATTGAGCTCGTCCTCTACGAACGCTGAAAAGAGGTTTTCGGCAGACCGGCAGTTCATACATCCTCCAGGGTGAGGTACGGTTTGAGTCTCTCCTTCAGCATGAGCCGGGCGCGGTTGATGCGCGAGCGAACCGTGCCGCCCGGAATGCGCAGGATCTGACCCACCTCCTCGTAGCTGAGCCCCTCGACATCTCGAAGCACCACCGCCTCGCGATAACGCGCGGGGATTTTGCGGAGCGCCTCGGCGACCTTCTGCCCGATCTCGTGGGCGTTCAGGTCTTCGTCAGGGAGCGGTTTGGCGTCGGGAAACGTCACGCCCTGGCCACTCGACTCCTCTTCCATCGCATCCAGACTGAACGTGCCGCGGTGACGAACGCGGCTGCGGATCTCGTTCTTCGTGAGATTCACCGCAATGGTGAAGATCCACGTGGAGAACTTCCCGCTCTTCCGGTAGCGCTCGCGGTTCCGGAAGACCCGAAGGAAGACCTCCTGGCTGATCTCCTCGGCCCGGTCCCGGTCGTTGATGAAGCGGCAGACCAGATTCATGATCCGCGTGCGATACCGCTGAACGAGCGTGCGGAAAGCCGCCTCGGAGCCCATCGCACAGCGCTCCATGACGTCTTCATCGGTCAGCTCGGCGAAGTCGAGCTTTTTCAGGCGTAGGGGCTCGATGGGCACGTCGTCGTTCTCCGTGCTCATGCTACACCGTAGCGGGGAGCGCAGTTCCGAAGCGCTTCCGGAAGGGTCAGGGGGTCTGGAAAAGGGACAGGCCGGCTGGCGGCGCGGGGCGCCCCGAGCGGGCCCGATTCTCCGCGTCCCGGGCTTCCGAGTCCAGGCGCAGAGTCCGGCAAACCTTGGCCAGCTCTCGATTTGCTTCGGCGGCAGTCTCCGGACAGCGGGCGGAGCGGATGAGGATCTCGCGCGCCATCTCCAGCTGCCCCAGCCTGTGGCGGAGCTTCCCCATGAGGAGCAGCGCCCGACCGTTCTTGGGGTCGAGCTGGATCGAGCGGGTGAGGGTGGCCATCCCTTTGGCTTGGTCCCCCTGCCCCAGCTCCGAGCTGGCGAGGAAGAAGAGGCATTCCGAGGTCTCCTGGCCCATGTCCCGGAGACGCTCCCAAGCCCATTGCGCGAGGAGGCTGTCCCCCAGCACCGTCGCCGCCGAGCCCAGCTCCTCGTAGATGGAAGGGCTGTCGATTCCCCGGGCCGCGCTCTCGCGGACCAGGCTCAGAGCCTCCTCCGGGTGGCCAAGCAAAGAGTAGCACAGGCTCGCGGCGAGGACCTGCCGCGGCGTGTCGAACGGCCGCGACCGCGTATCCTCCAGCGTCCGGATCCCCTCGTTCCGGTCGCCGACTCGAATCTCGAGATAGGCCACGATGAGCGACTCCTCGCGCACCAGGGTCCGCCCCGGCAGGAGCCGCCGGTACCCTTCGAGCGCCTTCTTCTCCTCGCCCAGCGCCAGGTGCGCCCGCGCCCGGATCGGCACCGCGCGCGCGTCCTTCTTGAGCGGCTTCACCGCCTCGAGGGCGTGCGCGTAATCGCCGAAGCGCAGGAGCTCCTGGCCGGCATCCACGCGGACGTCGTCGCCGTTCAGGCCCTTGGCCTCGGCTCGCCGGAGGAGCCCGTCCAGCTCGGCTTCCTTTCGGGAGCGCATGAGGAAGGCGGCGTAGCTCGCGATGTCCTCCGGGCGGGGCTCGTCGGCCTGGGCCAGCTCTTTGAGGAGGCGCTCCTCGAGAAGCGGATCGCCGTTCCGCCGGGCCAGAGCCACGCCGAGCCTTAGCGTGCGCGGGTCGTCAGGGTTGAGCTCCAGGGCCAGATGGAGGGCCGAAGACGCTTCCTCCAGCCGGCCGTCCTCCAGTGAGAGACTGAGGATCCCGGTCGCGATCCACGCGAAATCGGGCAGGAGCACATCGGTTCGCTTGAGGTCGGCGAGCGCCGCCTCGTAATTCCGGTTGAGCTCGTGGGCGAGGGAGCGGAGGGCGTAGAGCTCGGGAATGGCGCCCACGAGGCGGAGCGGCGGGGTCAGGGCCTGTACCGCCAGCCCAGGATCTCCCGAGCGCAACCGCATGCGCCCAACCAACATGGCGGCCTCGACGTTCAGGCTGTCCAGGGACAGCGCCCGGTCCCCCCAGTGGAGCGCGGTCTCGTCCTCGCCCCCGTCCTCGTACAGGCTCGCCACGCGCGACGCCGCGTAGCTCGACCGGGGATCGAGCACCGTCAGCGACTCCGCCCAGGCGATGGCCCCGGCGTGGTCCCCGGCTGCCTCCGCCAGCTCGGACTGGATCTGGCAGGTGACGGTCGGGGGCGTGTAGAGCGAGAAGAAGTAGGCGCGGGCAGGCGAGGGAGCTAGAGCCAGGGCGAAGGTGAGGCTGAGTGCCGCAAGTGCTGCCCGCTTCTGGGCGTTCACGGTCAGGTCGTCTCCCGGAAAAAGGAACGGAGGAAGACCCTGTCGGGCCTTCCTCCCCCGTCTCGAGACGACGCTCTGGATTATAACGGTCTATGAATCGGTGTGCAAGCGCGAAGCCGCCCAGGGATCACGATTCGGAGACGAATTCTGCTCGCTCGATCCGCCTCCGTTCTCACTCCGCTCACTCGACGATCCGCCGGACGGTTCACGATCGGGCGATTCTCCTCGGTCGCGCGGCTCGTCATAGGGACGTGGCTCCACGTGCTCGCGCGGCTCCTTGGGCTCGCGCTCGACTCGCGGTTCCGGAGCCTCGTAGGGCTCGTGGTCGCGAGGCTCCACCTCTCGGGGCGTCGGATAGACGTCCCGCGTTTCCTCGCGCGGCTCCCGAGCTGCTTGCGGCTCGCGCGATCCGCGGCCGCGCCGATCGCGACCTCCGCGGTGGCGGCGGCCTTCACGGCCCTCACGCGCTTCACCCCCGTCACGGCTCGGCTCCCGAGCGCCGGCCTCCCGCCCTTCGCGCGGTTCCCGCCCTTCACGCGGCTCCCGCCCTTCGCGCGGCTCCCGCCCTTCGCGCGGCTCCCGCCCTTCACGCGGCTCCCGTCCTTCGCGCGGCTCCCGGCCTTCGCGCGGCTCTCGGCCTTCGCGATCCCGCGCTTCGCGCGGTTCCCGGCCGCCGTCGCGACCGCTCCGTCCACGCGATTCGCCCGCCGAAGAGCCGTCCCCTTCGCCCGACCGACCTCCGCGCCGTCCGCGTCCTCCGCGGCGGCGGCGGCGTCCGGCCGAGCCTGCCTCCTCGCCTTCGCGTTCGGGGCGGACCAGCTTCTCGAAGTGAAGGAGCGCGTCGCGCGCCGCCTCCTGCTCCGCTTCCTTCTTGTTGTTCCCATGGCCCCGGCCGAGCGTCTTCCCGTTCACGACCACTTCGACGGCGAACATCTTCTGGTGGTCGGGCCCGTTCTCGCTCGAGATCCGGTACTGCGGGTGGGTCTTGAATTCGCCCTGCACGTACTCCTGCAGCATGCTCTTGTAGTTCGCGAGATTCGCGTCGCTCAGGATCTCGTGCACCTCGCGCAGGAGGAGCCGTTCCGTGAGCTTCCGCGCCGGCTCGAGCCCGCCGTCCAGGTAGACCGCGCCGATCACGCCTTCCAGCGTGTCGGCGAGGATCGACGCGCGTCCGCGCCCGCCGGAGCCGTTCTCCGCCTCGGAGAGCAGGATGTAGTTCCCGAGCCCCATGAGATTCGCCGTGCGCGACAGGATCACGCGGCTCACGAGGAGCGACTTCATCTTCGTCAGCTCGCCCTCGCGAAGCTTCGGGAATTTGTTGTAGAGGAATTCGTTCACCGCGAGACCCACGACCGAATCACCGAGAAATTCCATCCTCTCGTTCGATTCGCCGCTCCGCCCCGGGCTCGCGTGGAGATAGGAGCGATGCGTCATCGCGGTGCGCGCCAGACCGGCGTCCTTGAATTGATACTTGAGGATGCGCTCCAGGCCCTTCAGATCGAAGTCCCGATCGCGCGAGCGGACCGGCGCCGGCGCCTTGGGGGCGGCGGGCTGGTCCAGACCGAACAGCTTTCGCAAAAAGTTCACGTGGTGCGGATCCCTTTCGGGATCCTCCTACGCCATGTACCTCGACAGCGCCAGGGTGACGTTGTGCCCGCCAAAGCCCAGTGAGTTGGAAAGGGCTGCCTGCAGTTCGACCGCTCGTGCAGTGTTGGGGACGTAGTCGAGGTCGCAGTCGGGATCCGGAGTCTCGTAGTTGATCGTTGGGGGAAGCGTCTGCCGCTCCAGGGCGAGGACGCAAATGATCGTCTCGAGCCCTCCCGCGGCACCCAGAAGGTGTCCCGTCATGGATTTCGTCGAGCTGACCGGGAGCTTGAACGCGCGATCTCCGAAGACCGACTTGATGGCCTGTGTCTCGAATTTGTCGTTGAGTGGCGTAGAGGTGCCGTGGGCGTTCAGATATCCGAACGACTCGAGCGAAAGGCCCGAATCCCGGATCGCCGCCCTCATGGCACGGCCCGCACCCTCACCCTCGGGGGCCGGAGCCGTCATGTGATAGGCATCTCCCGTTGCGCCGTAGCCGACGACCTCCGCCAGAATCCTCACGCCGCGTCGCTTCGCGTGCTCGAGCTCTTCGAGCACGACGATGCCGGCGCCCTCCCCCATGACGAAACCGTCTCTCTGGGCGTCGAAGGGGCGCGAAGCTCTCTGGGGATCGTCGTTGCGCGTGGACATCGCCTTCATGGAGCAGAAACCGGCGAACGCGACCGGGGCGATCGGGGCTTCCGCCCCCCCCGAGATCATCACGTCCGCCTCGTTCGACTGGATGATCCGGAACGCGTCGCCGACGGCGTGCGCGCCCGAGGAGCAGGCCGACACCGTGCAGTAGTTCGGCCCCTTGGCGCCGAACTGGATCGACACCTGGCCCGACGCCATGTCCGAGATCATCATGGGAATGAAGAATGGGCTCACCCGCGATGGACCCTTTTCGAGCAGGATCCGGTGCTGGTCCTCGAAGGTAGCGATCCCGCCGATGCCCGAGCCCACCACGACTCCGTAGCGGTTCGGGTCCACGGTCTCGGGAGACACCCCCGCCTGCTTCACGGCCTGGGCGGTCGCCCCGATCGCGTACTGCACGAACAGGTCGGCGCGGCGGATGTCCTTCTTGTCGAGGTAGTCCTCGGCGCGGAACTCCCGCACCTCCCCGCCGAATCGCGTGTCGTACTTCGTGACGTCGAATCGCGTGATGGGGCCGATGCCGGATTCGCCCGCGGTCAGCCGCTTCCAGAACACTTCGACGTCGGAACCGAGCGGGGAGACCACTCCCATGCCCGTGACGACGACGCGGCGCGGCTGTCCGTTCGATCGGCTCATGCTCTTTCTTCGTTCCCTTTCGTGAAACCGCCCTGCTCCGCGCGGGTCTGGATCGTCCCGACCCGCGGCACCGAATTAGGCGTTCTTCGGCACGTGGTTTTCGAGGTACTTGATCGCGTCCGCGACGGTCGTCATCTTCTCGGCGTCCTCGTCGGGGATTTCCAGGTCGAACTCCTCCTCGAGGGCCATCACCAGCTCGACCGTATCGAGTGAATCGGCTCCCAGATCGTCGATGAACGACGCTTCCGCGGTGACCTGCTCAGGCGCGACACCCAGCTGGTCGACGATGATCTGCTTCACCCTCTCTTCGCTGAAAGCAGCCATGTCCTTGCTCACCTCCCTTTGATTCGTTCCGGTCCGGCAGGGCTTCGGAACGCCCCCCGATTCACATCACCATACCGCCGTCCACGGTCAGAACCTGACCGGTGACGTAGGCCGCGCCTTCGGAGCAGAGGAAGCCCACGGCCTGGGCGACGTCCTCCGCTTTCCCCAAGCGGCCCATGGGGATCTGCGCCATGAGGCCTTCCCGGACCTTGTCGCCCAGGGCGTCTGTCATGGCCGTTTCGATGAAGCCTGGAGCCACCGCGTTGACGGTAATATGGCGCGATGCCAGTTCCTTCGCAACCGCTTTCGTGAGGCCAAGTAAGCCCGCCTTCGAGGCCGCATAGTTGGCCTGTCCCGCATTTCCGATCAGCCCGATGACGGATGTGATGTTGACCATCCTACCCCACTTCTGGCGGACCATCGGGCGGGCGAAGGCACGGGTGCAGTGGAACGCTCCCTTGAGATTCGTGTCCAGGACCTGATCCCAGTCCGCGTCGCTCATGCGCAGGAGGAGCCCGTCCCGGGTCACGCCGGCGTTGTTCACGAGGATGTCGGCCTTCCCGAACGCCTCGAGCGCTCGGGCGCAGAGCGCGTCCGCGTCGGCCTCCACCGCCACGTCCGCCCGGACGGCCACCGCCTCGCCTCCCTGAGCCTGGATCTCGGCCCTGAGCTCCTCGAGCGGCCCTTCCGAGCGTCCCGCGAGCACGAGCTTCGCGCCTCCTGCCGCGAGATGGACCGCGATGGCCCGCCCGATCCCCTTCGCGCCGCCGGTGACCACGGCCACGCGTCCCTCGAATGGGCGGCTCATCGCGCCGCCGCCTCCGCGAGCCCCTGGACCGTCGCTTCGAGCGCGTCCGGATCGTCCGTGCCGAACACCTGCGCTTCCCTGTCGACGCCCCGAAGCAGCCCGCGCAGGACGCGTCCGTTTCCGACCTCGATGTAGCGCCGGATGCCCTGCTCCACCATCGCGCGCATCGTCTGCTCCCAGCGCACCGGCTGGAGGAGCTGCTCCCGGAGCGTGCGCCGGATCGCGTCCGGCTCCGTCACCGGCCCCGCGGTCACGTTGGCGTAGACCGGGAAGGCGGCGCGTCCGACCGGCGCCTTGTCGATTCCTTCGCCGAGACGCCGGGCGGCTCCTTCCATGAGCGGCGAGTGGAACGCCGCGCTTACCTGTAACGGGACGATCTTCTTCGCCCCCGCCTTCTTCGCTTCCTCGGAGCCCCGAAGAACCGCCTCGGGCGTGCCCGAGAGGACGACCTGCCCCGGGGCGTTGTAGTTCGCGGCGGCGAGATCGTGCGGCGCGTCGACCGTGCGGAGCACCTCGTCGATCTGCTCGGCCGAAAGCCCGAGGACGGCCGCCATCGTTCCCGGACGGTCCGTGCCCGCCCTGGCCATCGCTTCGCCGCGGAGCCGGATGAGCCTCAGCCCTTCGTCGAACGGGAGCGATCCCGCCGCCACGTGCGCGGCGTACTCGCCCGCGCTGTGCCCCGCGGCCGCCGCCGGCCGGACGCCCCGCTCCTCGAGCACGCGATAGGCGGCCAGGCTCGTCACGAGGAGCGCGGGCTGCGTGTTCTCGGTGCGCGTCAGCTCTTCGATCGGCCCCTCGAAGCAGAGCAAGGAGAGCGCGAAGCCGAGGATCCGGTCGGCATCCTCGAAGACGGCGCGCGCCTTCGGATAGCGCTCCGCGAGCGCCTTGCCCATGCCGACCGATTGCGATCCCTGGCCGGGGAAGAGGAGCGCGGGACCTACCATTCGACCACCGCCGCGGCCCAGGTGAAGCCGCCGCCGAAGGTCACCATCTCGACGAGATCCCCCTTCCGGATGCGTCCCCCGCGGTTGGCTTCATCGAGCGCGAGCGGGATCGACGCCGCCGAGGTGTTGCCGTAGCGGTCGAGGTTCACGAAGACCTTCTCCATCGGGAGCCCCAGACGGCGCGCGGTGGCGTCGATGATCCGGTAGTTCGCCTGGTGCGGCACGAGGAGCGAGAGGTCCTCGGGCTTCCGGCCCGCGGCCTCGAGCGCCTCGAGGGCGACCGACTCCATCGCGCGGACCGCGTGCTTGAACACGTCGTTCCCGCTCATGTGGATCGTGTGGAGCCGCTGCGCGACCGTCTCGTGCGACGGCGGCATGAGCGAGCCCCCGGCCGGCATCTCGAGGAGATGCACGAGCGAGCCGTCGCTGTGGAGCCGCGTCGCGAGGATGCCCCCCGATTGGCCGGTCGAGCGGAGCACCACCGCGCCCGCCGCGTCGCCGAAGAGGACGCAGGTGTTCCGGTCGGTCCAGTCGACGATCCTCGAGAGCGTCTCCACCCCGATGACCAGCACCGTCTCGGCTGCCCCCGACTCGATCGCGCTCCGTCCCACGGAGAGCCCGTAGAGAAAGCCCGCGCAGGCGGCGGAGATGTCGAAGGCGTACGCGCGCGTCGCGCCGAGCCGGTCCTGTACGATGCAGGCGGTCGACGGAAACGTGCGATCTCCCGTCACCGTGCCCACGACGATCTGATCGAGGTCCGCTCCCTTGAGACCCGCCATCTCGAGCGCGCGCTCCGCCGCCTTGGTCGCGAGGACCGAGGAGGGGGTCGCCGGATCGGAGATCCGCCGCTCCTTGATCCCGGTGCGGCTCGTGATCCACTCGTCGGATGTGTCGACGATCTGCTCCAGGTCCTGATTGGTCAGCACCTTGTCGGGAACGTGGGAGCCGGTCCCGATGATGTGGACGTCGCGGCGCGGAGCGATCAGGCTGCCTCCGGAGCGATGCGTTGCAGCTCGGCGCGGATGGAGTCGGCCACCTTGGCCTCGGCGCATCGGGCCGCCACCCGGATCGCGTTCTTGATGGCGCGGACGTTCGAGCGGCCGTGGGCGATGATGCAGGTTCCGTCGACGCCTAAGAGCGGCGCGCCCCCCACCTCGGAGTAGTCGAGGCGGCGGCGCAGGCGGCGGAACGCGGGCTTCAAGAGGAGGCCCGCCATCATCGAGAGCGGATGGCGCTGGATCTCGTCCTTGATCATCCCGGAAATCGACGGGATCACGCTCTCGGCGAACTTGAGGAGCACGTTGCCCACGAAGCCGTCGCAGACGACGACGTCCGCGGTGCCCAGGATGATGTCCCGCCCTTCCACGTTGCCGACGAAGTGGACCGGGCTCCGCTTCAGGAGCTGATGCGCCTCGTAGTAGAGCTCGCTTCCCTTCTCCGCCTCCTCGCCGATATTGAGGAGCCCCACGCGCGGGCGCTCGACGTGGAGCACGAGCCGCGCGTAGATGCTTCCCATCAACGCGAACTGGTAGAGGTGGACCGGCTTGGGATCGGAGGTCGCGCCCACGTCGAGCACGACGACGTTCCCCTGCGGCGTCGGAAGCACGGTGGCGATGGCGGGACGCTGGATCGATTCGATCCGGCCCAGGTCGAAGAGGGCGGCGGCGACCACCGCGCCGGTGTTGCCCGCGGAGACGAGCGCGTCGGTCTCGTGGTCCTTCTGGAGGCGGGCGGAAACGCTGATCGAGGAGTCGCGCTTCTTCCGCACGGACGCGGCCGCGGACTCGGCCATCTCCACCTGCTCGGAGGCGTGGATGATGCGCGGCAGGCGGGAGCGGACGCCGAGGCGGTCGGCTTCTTCGACGATCGCCGACTCGTCGCCGACGAGAGCGACGTCGAAGGCCGCCCCCGATTCCCGCAGGGCCTCGAGCGCTCCCTCGATGACGACGCGCGGGGCGAAGTCGCCCCCCATGGCGTCGACACCGATGACCGGTCCTGTTCCTTGGCGGCCCATGGGTCAGTCCTCTGGACGCCTCAGGTGGTCTTCGACGCCTCCCGGGTGACGATCTCCTCCCCGGCGTAGTAGCCGCAGTGACCGCAGACGCGGTGGGGGAGCTTGGGCTGGCTGCAGTGGGAACAGAGCGACCGCGCCGACACGCTCAGCTTCCAGTTGGTGCGGCGCTTCTTGCCACGCGTGCTCGAGTGCCTTCGCTTGGGAACGGCCATTCGTCGTGAACCCTCGTGTCGAGATGGAGGCGGGCCCGGCCCGGCGATCCACGGTCAGTGGATCACCCGGCGGCCGCACGTGCGCAGCGGCAAGGTCCCAGGTTTCGATCGTCGCCGCATGTGGGGCAAAGCCCCGCGCACGTTTCCTTGCAAAGCGGCTTCATGGAGAGGCCGAGGATCACGGCCTCCCGGATCTCATGATCGATGGAGAGAATCCGGCCATCGTGGACATGCACCCCCTCATCGTCCTCATCCACCACGGACGCGCTCACCACGTTGGGGCTGTGCACCTTAGCACAGAAGACCTCGAACGCCAAGTCGAGAGGCTCCTTGAAGTCCGTCAGGCAGCGGCTACATTCCTGAACCGTAACGAGTTGGAGCTTCCCTCGAATCCAGACCTCGTCCCCCCGGCGGTCGAGCGAGAGGTGGAGCTTGAGCGGCCCCTCGACGGTGGCGTCCTGGGGCGTGATTCCCACCGATGGGGGGGGCAGCTCGAAGTCGAGCGTGCTCCCACCCTGCGGCAGCTGTTTCAGATCGATCTGCATGGGCGTGAACCGATGCGCGGCGCCCCCGGCGCCCCGCTAGAAGAAGAACGGAATCTCGGTCCGCGCGGACTCGGGGGAGTCCGAGGCGTGGACCGCGTTGTTCTGTTTGGATTCCGCGTAGAGCGCGCGGATCGTGCCCGGCTTGGCCTCCTTCGGATCGGTGGCGCCGATCCGCTCCCGGAGGAACAGGATCGCGTTGTCGCGACGGAGCCTGCAGGGAAGAGCCGGACCGGAGGAGATGAACCGGACGAGGTCGTCGAGGAAGGGCTTCCCCTCGTGCACCGCGTAGAAACGGCGCGCGTTCTCGGGCGTGAGCCGGACGAGCTTCATCTCGAGGATCTCGAAGCCCGCCTTCTCGATCTCCGCGAGGATCAGCCCCACCCTCTTCCCCGCCACCGCATCCGGCTTGATCATGAACAGCGTCTCTTCCACCGCCATTACGCTTCCTCCTGGGCCGCTTTCATGAAATGCTTTAAGCGCGCGGTCGCGCAGCGACCGCGCGGAACGCGTATCACCGAGCCCGCTTCGCGCGCGCCTTGGTCGTCGCCTTCCCCTTGGGCCGTACTTTCGCCTTCGCAGTCTTGCCCTTGGCCGTCTTCTTCACCGCGCTCGCCTTGCGCGCTCTCAGGGCGGTCTTCTTCTTCCCCGCCCCCTTCGCTCGCGACACGAGCTTGAGCCGCGCGGGGCGCTTGGCCCGGAGCGCGGCCGCGATCAGGCCGGGGATCTCGGACGGCACCTTGGCCACCGGGACGCCCGCGCGCTCGAAGCGCGCCATCTTCTCCTGCGCCGTGCCCGCGCCTCCGGAGACGATCGCTCCGGCGTGCCCCATCCGCTTGCCGGGCGGGGCCGTCTGTCCCGCGATGAACGCGACCACCGGCTTCGAGACATGCCTCTCGATGAGCGCCGCCGCGTCCTCCTCGTCGGTGCCGCCAATCTCGCCGATCAGGACGATCGCGTCGGTCGAATCGTCCGCCTCGAAGAGCGCGAGCGTATCGACGAAGCGGGTGCCCACGATGGGGTCGCCGCCGATGCCGATGCAGGTCGACTGTCCCATGCCCGCGCGGGTGAGCTGCCAGACCACTTCGTAGGTGAGCGTGCCGCTCCGGCTCACGAGGCCGATCCGCCCCGGCGTGTGGATGAACCCGGGCATGATGCCGACCTTGCACTGCCCTGGCGTGATGAGCCCCGGGCAATTCGGACCGATCAGCCGCGTCGAGCGCCCCTTGAGATACGAGGCGACCTCGATCATGTCGCGCGCGGGAAGCCCCTCCGTGATGCAGACGACCAGCGGAACCTCGGCATCCACCGCTTCGTAGATGGCGTCCTGCGCGAGGGCCGCCGGCACGTAGATCACCGACACGTCGGCGCGCGTGCGCGCCACCGCTTCCTCGACCGAGTCATAGACCGGGATCCCGCCGACGTCCGTGCCTCCCTTGCCCGGAGTCACGCCCGCGACGACCTTCGTCCCGTATTCCTTCATCTGCTTCGCGTGGAAGGAGCCGTCCCTCCCCGTGATCCCCTGCACCAGAACCTTGGACCCCCGCCCGACCAGGATGCTCATGCCGCCTCCGCCGCGCGGGCGATCACCGCGCGCACCGCTTCGTCCATGTCGCTCAAGGCGGTCATGCCGCGCGCGCTCAGGAGATCGCGCGCCTCCTTCTCGTTCGTGCCGGTGAGCCGGATCACGATCGGCGTCTTGGCGCCGATCCGGTCGAGCGCCGTGAGGAGCCCGCGCGCGACGTCGTCGCACCGGGTGATGCCGCCGAAGATGTTGAAGAGCACAGCCTTGACGCGCGAGTCGCGCGTCAGGATGTTCATCGCGGCGGTGACCTTGTCGGGATTGCTCGAGCCGCCGATGTCGAGGAAGTTGGCCGGCTTTCCGCCGTGGTACTGGATCAGATCCATCGTCGCCATCGCGAGGCCGGCGCCATTCACGACGCAGCCGATGGTGCCGTCCAGGCGGACGTAGGAGAGGCCGCGCTCGCGCGCCTCCACCTCGCCCGGGTCTTCGGCGCCGAGATCGCGCAGCTCGGCGAGATCTGGATGGCGATCGAGCGCGTTGTCGTCGATCACCACCTTGGCGTCCAGCGCCCAGACCTCGCCTTTCTTGGTGACGACGAGCGGATTGATCTCGGCCAGCGAGCAGTCCTGGTCGCGATAGACGCGCGCCAGCCGGACGAGAACGCGAGCGAGCTGCTTCTGCACGTCCCACCGCGTGTCGAGGAATCGCGCGGCCGCCCGGGCGCGGTAGTCGGGCAGCCCGCGCGAATCGAGGTGGAGGCGGAGGATCTTCTCGGGGGTCGAGCGCGCGACCTCCTCGATGTCGATTCCTCCGGCCGGGCTCACCATGAGGAGCGGCGTCTCGCTCTTCCGGTCGAGGACGACGCCCGCGTAGAACTCCTGGGCGATCTCGGCGCTCGGCGTGATCAAGACCTTGTGCACGGTGTGTCCGCGGATGTCCATGCCGAGAATGCGTCCCGCCTCGCGCGCCATCTCCTCGGGCGTCTTGACCACCTTCACGCCGCCCGCCTTGCCGCGGCCTCCGATCAGGACCTGCGCCTTGACCACGGCCGGATAGCCGAGTCGCCCGGCGATCGCGACCGCTTCGTCCGCCGTCTTGGCCACCTCCCCCGGCGGCACCGGAATCCCGGCCGCGCGGAAGATCTCCTTCCCCTGGTATTCGTGAAGGTTCATCGGCTCCCTCGTCTCGGATGTGGCCCGGCCTTCCGTGCCGCGCGGCGAACGCCGCTCTTGGGCGGCCGCTTGGCTGCCGGCTTGCGTCCCTGGGTGAGGCGGTTGAGCGCCTCCGCCAGCACGTCTTCCAGCTTCGGCCGCCCGATCTCCTCGAGCTCGTAGCCGACGCGCACCGACGGCGGGCGGATCTTCATGAGGCGCCGGAGGTCGATCGGCGTCGCGACGACGACGACGTCGCACTCCGTGGCGTTGATCGTCCGCTCCATGTCGCGGATCTGCTCGGGCGAGTAGCCCATCGCCGGCAGGAGCGGCCCGATGTCCGGATACTGGCGGAACGTGTCCTGGATCTCGCCGACCAGCCAGGGCCGCGGATCCACGATCTCCTTCGCGCCGAGCCGCTTTGCCGCGATCACGCCGGCGCCGTACTTCATCTCGCCGTGCGTGAGCGTGGGACCGTCCTCGATCACGAGCGCGCGGCGTCCGCGGATCAGCTCCGGACGATCGACCGTGATCGGCGAGGCGGCGTCGATGATGACCGCGGCCGGATTCATCTGCTGCACCGACGCGCGAACGGCTTCGATGTTCGCGTAGTCGGTCGTGGTCTCCTTGTTGATGATCACGACGTCCGCGAGGCGGACGTTGGTCTCGCCGGGATGGTAGCGGCGCTCGTGCCCTGGGCGGTGCGGATCGGCCACGACGATCGTGAGGTCCGGCTTGTAGAAGGCGAAGTCGTTGTTGCCGCCGTCCCACACGATCACGTCCGCCTCCTTCTCGGCGGCCGCGAGGATCTCCTTGTAGTCGACGCCCGCGTAGACGATCGTGCCCTGGTCGAGATGCGGCTCGTACTCCTCGCGCTCCTCGATCGTGCACTTGTGCCGGTCGAGGTCGGCGTAGGTGGCGAAGCGCTGCACGCCCTGCCGCGAGAGCTCGCCGTAGGGCATCGGGTGGCGGATGGCGACCACCTTCTTCCCCATCCCCTTGAGCACCGCGCAGACCTTCCGCGTCGTCTGGCTCTTGCCCGATCCCGTGCGCACGGCGGTCACCGCGACCACGAACACCCGGCTCTTGATCTGGGTCGACTTCGGCCCCATGAGCATGAAGTCGCATCCCATCCCGGCGACCCAGGACGCCTTGTGCATCACGTACTCGTGGGAGACGTCGCTATAGGCGAAGACCACCAGATCGACGTCGCGCTCGCGCACGATCTCGGGCAGCTCCTGCTCGCTATAGATGGGGATTCCCTTCGGGTAGCTCGGGCCGGCCAGCGACTTCGGATATCTCCGATCGTCGATGCCGGGGATCTGGGCGGAGGCGGTGAACGCCACCACCTCGTAGTTCCGGTTGTCCTTGAAGAAGGTGTTGAAGTTGTGAAAATCGCGCCCGCCGGCGCCCATGATGACGACCCTTCGCACGCGTCTCACTCGAGGCATACCTCCTTCAAGGGTGTGGCGATCCGGCGGCACCGGCCGGGGGCCCGTCGAGCTTCGAGTCGCTCGGCGAGCGCGGCGGCGCGCCATCGGTTCGTCGTTCGGCGTTGACTTCCAAGGGGTCTAGAACCGGACGACGTTACCGGCTCGCGCGCGTGAGTGTCAAGCGTGCGACGGGAAGCCTTGGCGTCGCAAGGTGTTGCAGGAAGCCCGGATGCGGGGGGGGCTAGAGGCGGGAGAGGATGGCGGAGGTGGACACGCCGGGAACGAGGGGGATGAGGACCAGGCGTCCCCCCGCCTTCTCGACCACGTCGCGCCCAACCACCTGCTCGGGAGCGTAGTCCCCGCCCTTCACGAGCACGTCCGGCTTCAAGGCCTGGATCAGCTCGAGCGGGGTCTCCTCGTCGAACACCACGACGGCGCTCACGTCCGCGAGCGCGGCGAGGACGGTCGCGCGCGCCTCCTCGCTCTGGACCGGACGCCCCTCGCCTTTCAGCGCGCGCACGGAGCGATCCGAGTTGAGCCCGACGACGAGCACGTGCCCCAGGCCTCGCGCCTGATGCAGGAGAGCGACGTGCCCGGGATGGATCACGTCGAAGCAGCCGTTCGTGAACACGAAGGTCTGCCGGAGCGCTCGCGCGGCGGCGCGCCGGCGGAGGGCCTCTTCGAGGGTGAGGATCTCACCCAACGGGAAGGTCCTCGAGCGAGGCGATCAGCTCCTCGGCACCGGCCGTCGCGGTCCCGAGCTGCGCGACGACGATCCCCGCGGCGTGATTCGCGAGCACGCAGGCCTCGGGAAGCGTGGCCCTGGCGGCGAGCGCGGTCGCGATCGTGGCGACGACCGTGTCCCCCGCGCCCGTCACGTCGTACACCTTGCGCGCGTGCGTCGGGAAGTGCGTGTGCCCCTCGGCCGTGAAGAGCGACATCCCTTCCTCGCCGCGCGTGATCAGCACGGATCCCGCATCGAGCTTCTCGCGGAGCCCGAATCCCGCTTCGATCAGCTCGGCCTCCGTCTTGAGCCGGCGCCCCCACGCCTGCGCCGCCTCCGCGCTGTTGGGCGTGATGACGCTGACCCCCGTGTAGCGGAAGAAATGCTCCTCCTTGGGATCGACCGCGCTCGGCACGCCCCGGCGCTCGAGGGCCGGAAGGAGCTTCGAGAGGAGCGCGGGGGTTACGACACACTTGCCGTAGTCGCTCACGAGCGCCGCGTCCGCCTGGCCGATCGCCTGCTCCACGCGATCCCAGAGCGCCGCTTCCGGCGCCGCTCCGATCCCGTCCTTGCTCTCCTCGTCGGCGCGAAGCACCTGCTGCTGGTGCGCGATGATGCGCGTCTTGAGCGTGGTGCGCCGGGCGGGATCGCGGACCAGCCCCGACGGGTCGACGCCGCGCGAGCGGAGGAGGCGATCCAGATCGGCGGCAGCCTGATCCTCGCCGACCACCCCGATCAGGACGGGATCGGCGCCGAGCGCGCGAACGTTGTGCGCGACGTTGGCCGCGCCGCCCAGGCGAAGCTCTTCCCGGTCGATGTCGACGACGAGAACCGGCGCCTCCGGCGAGACCCGCGTCGCGCGTCCCCAGAGATAGCGGTCGAGGATGACGTCGCCGACGACGAGGACGCGCCGTCCGCGGAACGACGCGATCCGCTCCTCGAGGGATCTCCTGGTGATCTTGGAGGGCGATGCGGGCACGGCGGAGGGGTTCAACCGGCGGCCTCTCCGTTTCCGGCTTCCGGTCGCGCGGCGTAGAAGTCGCGGATGAGCTCCTTCGCGCGGTCGGCGTCGTGCTCGAGCACCTCGACGTAGCCCCAGTGCCCGCTCCCCGCCCGCTCGATCATGCCGAAGGCGGGTATCTGCGCCGACACGGCGGTGGCGCGGATCTTCTGCTCGTTCAGGAAGTCGCAGAGCAGGGTCGCGGTCGCTTCGTCCCAGACGTCGGCGACCCGGACGAGGCTCTCTTCCGTCTCTTCATCTCTACGGTTCGCGGTCATTCGGCGTATCCCTCCGGATACCGCTGGCGCCAGGCCCACGCGGTCTCGATGATGGTGTCGATGTCTCCCCACTGCGGCTTCCAGCGTAACACGCGCTCCGCCTCTTCCGACGAGGCGATGAGGGCCGGGGGATCGCCCGCGCGCCGGGGCGCCTCGACCGTCGGAACCGTCCGGCCGGTAACCCGCTCCACCGAGCGGATGACCTCGCGGACGGAGAGCCCCCGCTCCGAGCCCAGATTGAGCGTGAGGCTTCGACCGCCGTCCATGAGATGACGGATCGCCCGCACGTGCGCCTCGGCGATGTCGACCACGTGGATGTAGTCGCGCACCGCGGTGCCGTCGGGAGTCGGGTAGTCGCTCCCGTAGACCGGAACCGCCTCGCGGGCGCCGCGCGCCGCATCCAGGAGGAGGGGGATCAGGTGCGTCTCCCGGCGATGATCCTCGCCGTGGTCGATGCTCGCCCCCGCCACGTTGAAGTAGCGGAGCGCCACGTAGCGGAGCCCGTCCGTGCGCTCCCGCTCGCGCAGGATCGCTTCGAACTCGAGCTTCGTCTGCCCGTACGGATTCCCCGGGACCAGAGGCGAGCTCTCGTGGAGCGGCATGGGCGCCGACGCGTCGTAGACCGCGGCGGTCGAGGAGAAGACGATGCGCTTCACCCCGTGCTCCCTCATCGCGTCCAGGAGAATCGTCCCCTGCCGCACGTTGGCTTCCTCGTATCCCTGCGGGTCGGCCATGGAATCGGAGACGATCGAGCGGGCTGCGAGGTGGACGACGCAGTCGATCTCCTTCGTCGTGAACGCCTCGCGCAGCGCCTTGGGATCGGAGGTGGGGCCCTTCACGAGATAGGCGAGCGGCGGCACCGCGTCCTTGTGCCCGGTCGAGAGATCGTCGAGCACGAGAACGGAATCGCGCCCCCGCGCGAGCTCCTCGGCGACGACGCTCCCGATGTACCCCGCGCCGCCGACGACGAGGAAATTCACGCGCGCTCGGCCGCGGCCCGGAGGCGCCTGAGCGCCAGCTCGGGATCGGGGGTCCGGAAGATCGAGTGGCCGGCGACGAACGTGTCCGCCCCGGCGCGCTCGGCTTCGACGATCGTTTCCTCGGCGATGCCGCCGTCCACTTGCAGGAGGCAGTCGTGCCCGCCCCGGTCGATCGCCTCGCGCAGGCGGGCGATGCGCCCGGGCGAATCCTCGAGGAAGGGCTGTCCCCCCTGGCCAGGCTCGACCGTCATGACGAGCGCGATGTCGAGATCGGGCAGCGCCGCGATCAACCGCTCGATCGGGGTGCCCGGCTTCACCACGCCTCCCGCCTTGAGGCCGCGCGCGCGGATGGCGCGCGCCGCCTCGCGAAGGTCGGGCACCGTCTCCTCGTGCACGATCAGATGATCCGCCCCCGCCTTCGCGAACGGCTCGAGGAAGCGGAGCGGCTCCACGATCATGAGGTGGACGTCGAACGGAAGCGAGGATAGGCGGCGCATCGCCTCGACCAGGATCGGACCGAACGTGAGATTGCGGACGAACTGGCCGTCCATGATGTCGATGTGGAGGAAGTCCGCCCCCGCGCGCTCGACGCGCTGGATCTCCTCGCCGAGCCGCGCAAAGTCGGCCGACAGGATGGACGGACAGATCCGGATCTTGCGGGGCCTGGACCAGGTGTCGGGACGCACGGCGGACTCGGCGGCCTTCACGGCTGCACGAAGAGGATCACGGAGTCGCGCGGCGCGACGCGCCGCCCAGGCGGCGGATCCTGAGCGTTCACGTCGCCCGACTTCTGCGCTCCGCGGCTCTCCCTTACCGCGACCGCGATGCCCTGGTCGCGCAACCCGCGTGCGGCCGCGCTCCCGTCGTGGCCGCTCAAATCTGGAAGCACGAAGCTCCGCGGGACGGGGCCGAGGCTCACGAGGAGATCGACCGCGGCGTCCTGCTCCACCACGGTCTCGCCGGGCGGATCGGACGCGATCACGAGATCCTTCCCCACGTCGTCCGCGTACGCGCGGGCCGTGTGCCCCAGCTTCAATCCCGCGTTCTCGAGGAGCATCGTCGCCTGGCGCGCCGTCACGCCCTCGAGCACCGGCACGCTCGTCCCCTGCGCGCCCAGGCTCACGATGACGGAGATGCGCCGGCCGCGCTTCACGAGGCCGCCGGCCGGGGGATCCTGCTCGGTGATGAAACCGCGCGGCACGTCGGGGCTCCACTGCTCGGAGATCTTGGAGAGCTTCAGGTCCTCGCCGGCGAGGGTGCGCTCGGCTTCGCGCTCGCTCAGCCCGATCACTTCGGGCACGTGCACCTCGGCCCCCTGCCCGACGAAGCTCGGCATGAGGATCAGGTTCACGATGAGGAAACCGCCCAGGAGAGCGACCGCGGCGAGGACGAGCGTGCCCGTGATGAAGTTGAAGCGAAAGCCGCGGCGGCGCTCGGCGCGCGGCGGAGGCGGGTCCGGATCGGAGGGCTCGAGATCCGGCCCCATGGCGCTCGGAAGCTCGGCCGGCTCTTCGGCGCTTTCGGTCGGCTCTCGCGTCTCGGTCAGGGGCTCCCTCATCGGTTCTCCCGTCCCACCCTGGGGGGCGTCCGCGGTCATCGGCGCCGGAGGCGCGCGGCGAAGACGCCATCGGTGTCGTGCCGGTGCGGAGTCGCCCGAAGGACGGGCTCGTCGGACGCGAACCCGGACGGGAGGTGGGGTCGCGCGTCCTCCATCCGGAACGCGGGCGTGCGCTCGAGGAACGAGGCCACCACGCGGTCCGTTTCCTCCGGTTCCAGCGAGCAGACACTATATACCAGAACTCCGCCCGGGCGCGTGAGCGCGGCCGCCCGGTCGAGGAGCGTGGACTGGAGCGCCGCCATCGTCGCGATGTCCGACTCCTCCTTCCGCCAGCGCGCGTCCGCGCGACGGCGGAGTACGCCGAGGCCGGTGCAGGGAGCGTCGAGGAGCACGCCGTCGAAGGGTCGGTCGAACGGGGCCGTCCGGCCGTCGGCGAGGATCACGTCGACGCCAGGGAGCCGAAGTCGATGGACGAGGTTCTCGCGGAGCGCGCGCGCCCGTCCCGGCTGGATCTCGACCGCGGTCAGACGCCCTCCGGGGGCGACCCGCTCCGCCATCTGCGACGCCTTCCCGCCGGGCGCGGCGCAGAGATCGAGCGCCCGGTCGCCCGCCTTGATGTCGAGGAGGCCGGGCACCGATGCCTCGGCCTCGTCCTGGAGCGAGAGCAGACCATCGCGGAACAGTGGCGAGCGCGACGCGACGAATCCGCCTTCGAGCACGAGCACCGGGCCGCCGTTGGGTCCGGGCTTCGATTCGATCCCTTCCGCGCGAAGGAGCTTCGCGAGCTCGGCCGTCCGAATCCGATGGGCGTTCGCGCGCACCGAGACGGAAGGCTCCCTGTTGTCCGCCGCGAGGAGCTGCTCGGTCTCGGTCATGCCGTAACGGGCGAGCCATCGCGCGACGAGCCATCGAGGATGCGAGTGGACGATGGCGAGATAGCCTTCGGGATCCGCGTCGCGATCCGGGAGCGGTGCGCGCTCGCCCGCGGCGAGACGGCGAAGCACCGCGTTCGCGAGCCCCGCGGTGCCCGGGTGGCCGTACCGCTTCGCGAGCTCCACCGACTCGTGCACCGCGGCGGACGCGGGAATGCGGGTCAGGACGAGGACCTGGTAGGCGCCGATCCTGAGCGCGGCGCGGATCGGTCCGGGAAGGCGCTCCCATCCTCCGCGCGTCAGGTGCTCGAGGTGGTGGTCGAGGAGCGCCTTGGTGCGGATCGACCCCTGGACGAGCGTGGTCACGAGCGCGGCGTCGACCGGGCTGAGCGCGGCCTCGCGGAGCTTCGTCTCGAGAACGCGGTCCGAGTAGGCGCGCCGGGTCTCGACCGCGAGCAGGATCTGGAGCGCGATCTCGCGCGCGCCCGCCTTGCGGCGCGTGCGCGGCGGCGGCCTTCGTCCCGGGCTCATGGGGACATGGCCGCGAGGAAGGACGAGCCCGGCCGGAGCCGCGCTCCGTTCGCGAAGTCGCGGCCGCTCATGGCGCGCCGTCCGCTCGGCTTGAGGGTCGCGATCCAGACCGATCCGCGCGCGAGAGCGATCCGAAGCCCGCGCTCCCGGTCGATGCCGAGCACCGTGCCCGGAGCCGCGCCAGGCTCCTCCGGCGCCGCCTGGGCGCCGAGCAGCGTGAGCCGCCCCGAGGGGGTATCGAAGAACGCGCCGGGATCGGGGGTGTACGCGCGAACGCGGCGCTCGATCTCGCCCGCCTCGAGGCCGAGATCGAGGCGCCCCGCGTCGGGCGCGATCTTCGGCGCGTAGGTCGAGCGCGCGCCGTCCTGCGGACGCCCCTCGCGCTCCCCGCGCTCGATCCGGTCGAGCGCGCGCGCGAGGCAGTCCGCGCCGAGCAGGGCGAGCCGCGCGCCGAGCGCTCCCGCGTCCTCGAAGGGCTCGATGGGCGTCTCGATCGCCTCGAAGACGGGGCCCTCGTCGAGCCCTTCCGTCATCCACATCGCGCTCACGCCGGTCTTCGGATCCCCCGCGAGGAGGGCCGCCTGGACCGGCGACGCGCCGCGATAGAGCGGCAGGAGCGAGAAGTGGATGTTGAGCGCCCCGATCTTCGGGACCTCGAGGAGCGCGCGCGGCAGGATCTGCCCGTAGGCGACGACGAGGAGGAGGTCGGGCTCGAGCGCGCGCACGCGATCGATCTCCTCGGGCGCGCCCGCCTTGCGCGGTGTGGCGACGGGGAGGTCCATGGCCAGGGCCGCCTCGTGCACGGCCGAGCAGCCCGTCGCGAGGCCCCGCCCCTTGGGACGGTCCGCGCGGGTCACGACGAGGAGCGGCGCGCGACCGCCCGTCACCAGTTTCTCCAGGGGGGGCACCGCGGCCGCGGGCGTGCCGTAGTAGACGAGGCGCATCGCGCCTAGTGGGACGGTGAGCTACCCGGCGACTCGACCGCTCTCTCTTCGGCGAGGCGCTTCAGCTTGCCGTCGAGGAGCTTTCGCTGGATCGCGCTCAGCCGGTCGACGAAGAGGACGCCATCCAGATGGTCGGTCTCGTGCTGGATGGCGCGCGCCACGAGCCCTTCGGCCTCCATTCGAAAGGGAGCGCCGGTCTCGTCCATCGCTTCCACGATCACCCGCTCGGCGCGCTTCACGTCGTGGCGGATGCCGGGGATGCTGAGGCAGCCCTCCTCGGCTACCATGGAGCCCTCGCGCTTGACGATGACGGGGTTGACGAAGGCCTGCTTCACGCGGGGCGAGTCCTCGGGAAGGACGTCGAGCACGAACAGGCGGTGGAGACGGCCCACCTGCGGCGCGGCGAGGCCGATGCCGTCCGCGCGGTACATGCACTCGAACATGCCCTTCACGAACGCCGCGAGATCGGGATCCACCTTGGCCACGGGAGCGGCCTTCTGCCGGAGGATCGGGTCGCCGTAATAGCGGAGATGGAGCTCGGGACTAGTCACCGCGCTCGATCACCTGGACGATGGACTGGCGGGAGAACTCCATCTTCACGTCGTCCCCCACCTTGAGGACCACGATCTCGTCCTTCTCGCCCTTCTTCCCGATGACGGTCCCGAAGATGCCCCCCGACGTGAGGACGCGGTCCCCCTTCTTCACCGCCTTGAGCATCGCCTCGGTCTCGCGCTGCTTCTTCTGCTGCGGGCGGATGATCATGAAATAGAAGATGCCGATCGTGATCGCGAGGATCGCGAACATGTGGAGCATCTGATCTTGGGGTGACGGCGCCGCGGCCGCACCGGCCGCCTGCGCGAACGCCTGGTCGAGCATGGGTTCTCCTGGGTGGGGTCAGACCGTCCGCTCGCGATAGCGCGCCTTGAAGGCGCTCGCGAGGGCGTCGAACGCGTCCCCCTCGATGGCGGAACGGGCCTCGCGCATCAGTGTCTGGTAAAACGTGAGGTTGTGCAAGGTCAGCATTCGGTGCGCGAGCATCTCGCCCGCCTGGTGCAGGTGCCTCAAGTAAGCGCGGCTGAACTCGCGGCACGCCTCGCAGCGGCAGTCGCGATCGAGCGGGGCCGGATCGCGCGCGTGCGCCGCGTTCCGGATATTGATCGGGCCGTCGGAGGTGAACGCCATTCCGTTCCGCGCGTTCCTCGTCGGCAGGACGCAGTCGAACAGGTCCACGCCCGCGGCGATCCCGTCGAGCAGATCGACCGGCGTTCCCATCCCCATGAGATAGCGCGGCCGGTCGACGGGGAGCGCCCCGTTCACGACGCGCGCGAGCGCCCACGTCTCCTCCTTGCTCTCCCCCACCGAGAGTCCGCCGATCGCGTAGCCGTCGCACGGAATCGCGGCGCTCCTCCCCGCCATCTCGGCGCGGAGCCCGGCGTCTCCCGCTCCTTGGACGATCGTGAAGAGGAGCTGCGAGAGCCCGGTTGGCGTCGTGCGCGTGCGCGCGTGCGCGAGGGAGCGCTCGGTCCACCGTAGCGTCCGCTCCCCGGCGGCGCGGGCCCCCGCATCGTCGATGGGAAGGAGCACGGCGTGATCGAGCGTGACGGCGATGTCCACGCCGAGGTCGGCCTGGATCTCCATCGCGCGCTCCGGCGTCAGCATCTCCGGCTTGCCGTCCAGGTGCGAGTGGAAGAGCACGCCCTCCTCGGTGACCTTCGCGCGATCGCCCAGGCTCATGATCTGGTAGCCGCCCGAGTCGGTGAGGATCGGGCAGTCCCATCCCATGAAGCGATGGAGCCCGCCCAGCTCGCGGATCACCGACGCGCCGGGGCGCAGCATCAGGTGGTAGGTGTTGGAGAGGACGATCTGCGTGCCGGCCGCGCGGATTTCAGCCGGCGTGAGCCCCTTCACGCTTCCCGCCGTGCCCACCGGCATGAACGCGGGCGTCGCGATCACGCCGTGCGGCGTGGCGAGGCGGGCGGCTCTCGGGGCGGTCGCGCCGCCCCGCTCGAGCGTGAACGTCGGAGCGGGAACGCTCAGGCGCCATGGCCTCCCGGCGTGTCGATCCGGTACTCCTTGAGCTTCGTCCGGAGCGTCTGGCGCGAGATGCCCAGCGCTTCGGCCGCGCGCGTCTTGTTGCCCGCGGTCTGCTCGAGCGCCAGCTCGATCGCCATCCGCTCCGCGTCGGCCAGAGGCACGATGCTCTTCTCGGTCCGGATCATCGTCCCGATCACCGCCGCGCCCGATCCTCCCGCGCCCACGATCTCGAGCGGAAGGTGCTCGGGCAGGATCCACTCCTCGCTCTCGAGCAGGATGGCCCGCTCGATCACGTTCTTGAGCTCGCGCACGTTGCCGGGCCAGCGGTAGGCGAGGAGGAGCGTGAGGGCCTCGTCGCTCGGCCCGTTCACGTTCCGTCCGAGCTCGCGGTTCCAGTGCCCCACGAAGTGGTCGATGAGCGGCGGGATGTCTTCCGGCCGCTCGCGGAGCGGCGGGACGACGAGCTGGAGCGCGTTCAGGCGGAAGTAGAGATCCTCGCGGAAGCGCTCCTGTCCGACCATCGCCTTGAGATCGCGATTGGTCGCGGCGACGATGCGCGTGTCCACCGCGATGTCGACGGTGCCGCCCACGCGCCGGAACCGCTTCATCTCGAGCGCGCGGAGGAGCTTCGCCTGGAGGTTCGGGCTCATCTCGCCGATCTCGTCGAGGAAGAGCGTGCCGAGATTGGCCATCTCCATGAGCCCCTTCTTCGTCTTCTTGGCGTCGGTGAAGGCGCCCGCCTCGTGTCCGAAGAGCTCGCTCTCGAGGAGGTTCTCGGCGATGGCGCTGCAGTTGAGCTCGACGAAGGGGCCGTCCCGGCGCGCGCTCCGGTCGTGGATCTCGCGCGCGAGGAGCTCCTTCCCCACGCCCGTCTCTCCCGAGAGGAGCACGGTCGAGGTGGGGCTCTGCGCCATCTTCGCCACGATGTCGATGACCTTGTTCATGCGCGAGCCGCCGCCGACGATGAGGGTCGAGCCCGAGCGGCGCCGGTCCACGTCGCGGAGCCGGGCCACTTCCTCGGTGAGGCGCGTCTGCGCGAGCGCGTTCCGCACGATCAGCTTCAGGTGGTCCAGCTCGAAGGGCTTCGAGAGGTACTCGTAGCAGCCCGCTTTCGTCGCCTCGACCGCCTGCGGGATCTGCCCGTACGCGGTCATCATCACCACCTGGAGGCCGCGCTTCCTCGCCTTGATCGTCTTCAAAAGCTCGAGCCCGTTCGTATCGGGGAGCTTCTGATCGAGCAGCACGAGCTGGTACTCCTCGCGCTCGATCTTCTCGAGCGCCTCCGCCCCGTCCGCCGCGGTCTCCACCCGGTACCCCTCGTCGGACAGGCCTTCCTTGAGGGTGAACCGAAGGGTCCGCTCGTCATCCACCACGAGGATTCCGACCGTCTGCTTAGCGAGGACTGCCGCGTCTGTCTCCATGTCGTTTCTCCACGGGTAGATCGATGCTCACGGTCGTGCCCTGTCCCACCGTGCTTTCGATGGAGATCGCGCCGCCGTGCTCGCGAACGATGCTCTGGCAGATGCTGAGTCCCAAACCGGTGCCCTGCGTGCGCGTCGTGTAGAAGGGATCGAACACCCGCGCGATGACGGCCGCCGGGATCCCCGGGCCGTTGTCCTTCACGCGCACCTCGACCACGTCCTGGAGCGGAGGCCGCTCGCGCTCGAGCAGGCGGTCGGTGGCGCGGCGCCCAATGCTGCTCCGCTCCGCGGCGCGCTTCCGGGCCGGTCCGACCCTGACCTCGATCTCGCCCCCCTGCGTGAGCGCCTGGAGCGCGTTCATGAGGACGTTCAACACGACCTGTAAAACCTGGTCGTGGTCCATGTAGATCTCCGGCACGCGGTCGGCGCGCTCGACGCGCAGGTTCACGTTCTCCTGCACGGCCACCTCGTGGACCAAGAGGAGCGCGCGGTCGATCGAAGGGAGGATCGACTGCCGCGTGAGCTTGGGCGTGGACGGGCGCGCGAACTGGAGAAGGCTCTCGACGATCCGGTCGAGGCGCGAGACCTCCTCGAGGATCAGGTGCGCGAACTGGCTCCGCGGATCGTCGCTCTCCAGGCGCCTCTTTAGTAATTGGGCGGAGTTGCTGATCCCGGCGAGCGGATTCCGGATCTCGTGCGCGACACCGGCCGCGAGCTCGCCGATCGACGCGAGCCGGTCACGCCGCCGCCACTGCTCCTCGCGCGCCTTCTGCTCGCGGAGATCCTGGAAGAGCGCCAGCGTGCCGCGGAGCGACCCGTCGCGTCCTTCGAGCGGCAGGAGCTTGAGCGACACGGGGAGGACGTCCCCGGAGCGCGTCACCACCTCGACTTCGCGCGGCTCCTCCGCCGACGCGCAGGCGCCGGGGGGCACGTGCCCCTCGCCCTTCGGCGCGCGGAAGACGCGGGCGGCGTCCTCGCCTTCGAGGTGATCGGGCTCGAATCCGAGAAGCCGGGCCGCGGCCGGATTGGCCGCCAGGACCTTGCCGTCCCGATCCACGGCGAGCACGCCTTGGGGGGCGTGACGGAAATGGCTCCACGCGGCATCGAGCACGCGGTCGTCCGGTGGTGGATCGGGAGGCGTCGCGGGAAGGCGGGCGCGGGATCTCAACTCGCTCCGCCCGCGCTTCGAGGAGGCGCGCCGGGCAGAGATCGGGGGAATGGAATGGCGGTGCGAACGTGAAGCGTTCCGGGCGCCCTTCCCTTTTCGGCTTCCAAGCCGACCTCCGGCATCATCCCTGTGCCCGAACTCGCGAGTGCAGAACCGATCGTGAGTGGTCACATCTTTACCAGTGCCCCTCGCCGGGGGTCAAGCGGTTTCGGTCGGGCTTTCCTTACGCTTCGGGGAGGAAGCCATGCGGCGAAGGATCAGCCCCGCGAGCGTGCGTCGCACCTCGGGGCGGTCGTAATAGCGGCGATGGATGCGGCGCCGCGCGCGCTCCACGCTCGGCAGCTGGGCCACGTCGGGCTCCTCCACCTGGGTCGGCCTAGTTGAGGCTTGCGGCACGGTCCCGATCCTTCTTCAAGGTCGCCATCGCTTCCATCCAGCTCTCCCTGAGATCCAGGAGCCCTTCGAACGCATGCTCGAAGTCTCCCCGTTCGATGTCGCTCAGACAGGCGTCGAAGTGCGCCAGGACGCGTCCTCCGACGTCGCGCGATCGGTGCTCGAGGCGCCCCATGAGATCGAGGACGGTCCTGAGCGCGATCGAGCGGTTCTCCTCCTGGCAGCTCCGAAGCGCGCAGTCGAAGAGGGCGAGGACTTCCTCGCCGCGCTCGATCCAGCGATCCAGCTCACCGGGATCGGCCCCTCCGTAGGCCGTGCTCATCGCGTCAGGCCCCTACCGTCTCGAGGAGGCGGGTCAAGGCTTCGACTCCCGTCCGTTCTCGGGGCGCGACGGGGGATTCCCCTGCGCTCCGGTCGGGCGCGCCGCGCCGGTCTCGCCGTTCGGCGTGCCGCCGGCTTCGCGAAGAGCCTGGGCCCGACGATTCTCCTGCTGGATCCGCTCGTAGATCTCTTCCCTGTGCACCTTCACGCTCGGCGGGGCGTCGATCCCCAGCTTCACGTGGTTTCCCTTCACCTCCACGATGGTGATCTTCACGTCGTCACCGATGCGGATGTTTTCTCCGAGCTTCCTTGTCAGGAGGAGCATCGTGCCCTCGTCCTCTCCAGCGTCCTGCCGGGGTCTGGGTCGCGGAGGGGGCGCCGGGTTGATCCCGGAGCCTTTCCCTTCCGGCCCAACCATCGGCAGGAGCGGGCGCCATCTGAATGGCGAATCCCCGCGCCGGCACTGGAAGAACGAGGGTCCTGGCGCGGTTCGATCGAGCCACGATCAGGGGTGGAACGGGCGACATTGGGTGGTGAAACCGGCGCGCGAAATCGGGTGCTAACGCGCGGTCCCGAGGAGGGCTTCGGCCTCGTGCCTCAACTTGAGAGGAGGCACGGCCCCTGCTACCATTCCGTCGCGTGACTTCCCTCGACAGATCCCGCGTGGCTCAGGGCAGGGCCCGCGCCCTCGGACTCCTCGTTTCGCTCCTCGCGCTCACGCTCGCGATGGTCGTCGGCTGCGGCTCGGAGAGCACGATCGATCCCGGCATCGATCCCGATGCGGTCGTCTGGACGAAGCTGACGAGCTTCCCCGTGGGCCGCTCCACCGCGATCTATCCGGACTGGCAGGGCGATTCCGTCGTGTTTTGCGCGATTGACCAGAACCCGTTACAACAGCCGTTTCTCCGAATCGGGGCCCTCGACATGAAGGACCCGTCCAAAGCCATCATCTCGACGTACCCGGGACCGGCGAGGTGGCTCGACGCGCGCCCCCGATGGCTCAGGAGCGGGCTCGTGGTCTTCGAATCGACCCGCGACACCATCAACCGCCAATCCGATCTCTACACCCGGGATCTCGACACCGGGCAGGACAAGAGGCTCCTCTTCACGCCAGGCGGCGATGAGCACTATCCCGCGCCCCGTCCGGGCACGCCGGGGCTGGTCTACGAGGAAGGGCCGGATCTCAGGGGCCGGCTCGTGATCTGGCCAGACACCACGACTGTCGCGAACCGCCAGTACCTCACGCGTTCGGGCTTCCTGGTGGGCGAGCCCGCGTGGGATCCCACGGGCTCGAAGGTCGTGTTCGCGTCCGACAGCGTGGGCGTCGATAGCCACGGCAAGCCGATCACCTACCGCCACCTCTGGTGGACCGCGCCCCCGGACACGACGTCGCACCAGCTCACGTTCGGCCCCTATCAGGACCAGTCGCCCCTCTACAGTCCGGACGGCACGAAGATCCTCTTCGTGTCGGGCCGAGGGGAACGATCGGCGCTCTGGATCATGGACCCGGTCGGAGGCGAGGGGGCGGGACTCAAGCGGATCGCATTCGAGGACGTGGGCGCCACCATCTTCACGCCCTGCTGGTCCCCGGATGGAACGCGGATCATCGTCTCATCCGATGGCCGGGGCTACGGCCGGCAGCTCTGGGTCCTTTCGAACCTCGACCTCACGCTCCCCTGAGCTTCCGCCGCGGCGCTTCGCGTCGTCGGCGCCCTAGCTCAGCCGCTCCCGCATCGCCCGCACAAACCGGCGCAGCCGCTCCTCGCGACGCGCGCCGTCCGTCTCCTCCGAGAGCTCACGTATGAGCGCGCTTCCCACGATCACCCCTTCCGCATGACCTCGAAGCGGCGTGACGTCGCTCGTGGGGGTCCATCCGAATCCGACGCATCGCGGGAGGGGCGAGTGCTCCCGGCACGCCCGGAGCAGATCGTCGAGCCGCGCGTCGCCTGCGCCGCCGCCGGTCACGCCGAGGCGCGCGACGACGTAGAGATACCCTCGCGACGCCGCGGTGATCGAGGGGAGCCGGGCGGGATCGGTGGTCGGAGCCACGAGCGCGATCGTGTCGAGCCCCGCGCTCTGGAACGAGGACCAGAGATCGGGATCTTCCTCGGGGGGCAGATCGACCAGGATCAAGCCGTCCACGCCCGCCGCCACGGCGTCCTCGGCGAAGCGCTCCGCGCCATAGGCGAGGACCGGGTTCAGGTAGGTCATCACGACGAGCGGTGTCTCGAACCTCGCTCTCAGGCGGCGCGCCTGCTCCAGCGTGTCCGCCAGGCGCACCCCCTTCGTGAGCGCGACGCGCGTGGATTCCTGGATCACCGGGCCATCGGCGAGGGGATCGCTGAAGGGCACCCCCAGCTCGAGCAGATCCGCCCCCTCCTCGCAGAGCGCGGCGAGCAGGCGATCGGATTCAGGGAGATCGGGGAATCCGGACGTGAGGAACGGGACGAAGGCGAGGCGCCGCTCGGCGGCCGTGCGCTCGAGCGCGCGGCCGATCCGGCCGGGCACGGTCAGCCGTTCAGGGCCGCCGCGCGGCGATAGGCCTCGCGGGCGCGGAGAGGAAGCTCCTTCTTGTCGTAGGCCACGCCCAGCAGGCGATGGACGCGCGGATCCTCGGGGCGAAGCCGGGCGGCGTTCTCGAGGGCGAGGATCGCCTGATCGGCGGCGTCCTGATTGTTGTAGGCGACGCCGAGGTGGTAGTAGAGCCGCGCGTCGTCGGGACGGATCTCGATCGCGCGCTTCAGCTCCCCCACCGCGCGGGCGTAGGCCCCGATTCGCAGATGGAGGATGGCAAGCGCGTAGAGCGCCTCGGCGCTCGCCGGATCGAGCCGGGCGGAAGCCTCGAGCATGGCTTCCGCTTCCTGGAGCTCGTCGTCGGCAAGGAGCGCCCATCCCAGGTTGAAGTGGGCCTCGGCGCTCTGGGGGCTCAGCGTGACCGCGCGGCGGAACTCCTCGAGCGCCTCCTCGGCCATGCCCCACTCGGCGTAGAGGGCGCCGAGATTGGACCGCGCGTCCGAGCAGGCGGGGTCGAGGCTCACCGCGCGACGGAGCGCGTCGATGGCGCCCTTTCGCTCTCCCAGATCCGAGCGGGCCAGACCGAGATTGACCCACGCCCGCACGTGCGCGGGATCGAGCCGCACGGCGGTCTCATAGGAGGCGCGGGCCGCCTCCGCGTGGCCGCGCCGCGCGTGATGGAGGCCCAGGCGGAACGCCGCGTCCGCGCTCTGGGGCTCGAGCTCCACCGCCTGCCGGAGGTAGAGCCCGGCCTCGTCATGCGCCCCCGAGCGCGACAGGAGATCGCCCAGGAGCACGAGGAGGTCTGCCTGGCGGGGATGCGTGAGGATGCCCTGGCGCAGCGTCTCGATGGCGCGCTCGGCGCGGTCCTGCGCGGCGAAGATGCGGGCCGCTTCGCGCACCTGCTCCGGATCGGCCGTGGAGTGGACGAGCGTTTCCGCGAGCGCGAGACTCTCCTCGCGGGATTCGGATCCCGTGAGCGCGCTGTCGCGAAGGGAGAGAGGTAGCGCTCGATCCACGTTCGCACTCTATCCACGAGCGCGAATGAGTCAAACAAAAAAGGCCCGAATCAACGGGCCCGATGCATTTTTTTTCGTGCGCGCTCGCGCAGCGCGCCCCGTCAGTCGGGAATCGTCTCCAGATCGCGCATCATCGCGCCGCCGCGCGTGGACTTCTTCGCGCGGCCCCCGGAGGTCTCGGCATCGACCTCGATGCGGACTTCGAACACCAGGCGTACGCGTCCGGACGGCAGCGAGCCCAGATCGATCGGGACCGTGACCGTGCGCGCATCCCCGCCCGTCACCGCCGGGGCGGCCGGGGCCTGGCGCGACGAGGATCCGTAGTCGGCCTCGCGCTCGATCTCGTCCGCGGAGAAGCCATCGCCGGCGTCCTCGCCCTTCTTCTTCGCGGCCTGCAAGCCCCCGAGCGGGATCAGATCGTCGCTCGTGAGCACGGTCTCGTCGGGCTGCATGCTCGACGGCGGCGTGAACGGCGTCTGGGGCTCGATGGACTGTGAGAACGGTCCCGCCGGCTCGAGCGGCGGATTCGAAGCGGTGGTCGGCGCGTGCGGCTCGGGCTGAGCCTTCCCGCCCCTCTTGAGGGACTGGAGGATCTTCCCGCCGACCGACTTGGGCGCTTCGGGTGTAGGGGTCGGGGTCTCCTCGACGGCCGCGGGCCGTTTCGGCTCCTCGGATGCAACCCGAGGCGGCGCGGTCAGGCTTCCCCGATCACGATCGATGACGTCCTTGGAGATCTTGGCGAGAAGGAGCTTCGACACGCCGCGCAGCGTCTCGAACACGCCGACCGAGTTCGCGGCCTGCGCCTCGAACGTCGGCACGTTGTAGCGGTTCAGCTCCTGATTCATCTGCTGGATGGAGAGCGCGCCCGGGAGATCGCGCTTGTTGAACTGGATCACCCAGGGAATCGACTGGATGTCGAGTCCGTAGGCCTTGAGGTTCTGCTCCAGGTTCGAGAGGCTCTCTCGGTTCTCCGCCATCTTGTCGGGGGCCGAGTCGGCGACGAAGACGATCGCGTCGACGCCCTTCAACACGAGCTTTCGCGTCGCGTTGTAATAGACCTGGCCCGGCACGGTGTAGAGCAGGAAGCGCGTCTTCATCCCCTGAAGCTCGCCCAGATCCAGGGGGAGGAGATCGAAGAACAGCGTGCGGTCGGTCTGCGTCTTCATCGAGACCATGCGGCCGCGATTGGTCTCGGGGACGCTGTCGTAGATCTTCTCGAGGTTGGTCGTCTTTCCACTCAGACCGGGACCGTAGTAGACGATCTTCGCGTTGATCTCCCGCCCGGAATAGCTCACCACGACCATGGCGTCGCTCCCTCGATGAGTTTCATTGACGTCGCTCTGCGTTGGGCGCGGATGCGGTGGGATTGGAGCTCGACCGGCCCGCCGCGCCAAGCAGCACGTTATGTGCCACAGCGATCTCGACAGCTACGCCTGAGAGATCGGCGGTCTCGGTTCTAAACTTTGGCTGAATCGTCGGATGCGGACACGGGCCCGGAGCCCGGCGCGTGGGCCCCGAGGCGCGGGCTGAGGACGGGGCGTGCGGTCCGCATGATGAAGCGCAGATTGCGGTTACGTGACGCGGGGCTCCCGCTTGATCCAGATCCCCTGCCGTTCCTTGAGCTGGAGGTTGGGAGCCCCCGGCTCGCGGACGCTTTCGTAGTGCTTGAGCAGCAGCTTTTTGAGCTCCGGATAGTCCTGGGTCGGGAAATAACGGCTCACCCGTCCGAACATGCCGTCCTGCTCCGAGTAGCGCAGCAGCGTGACCTCGGTCACGCGCTCGTACTGCCCCTCGCCGTAGGCCGCCTCCGGATTCTCATCCACGTCGATCCAGAGCGACGCCACGTTGTCCGTGATCTCGAACTGGTGCCGGTTCCGCATGAGGTATTCCCAGAGTCCGTAGATCTCCAGAGGCACGTACCGGACGGTGCGAGTGGATCCGTTCTCAGGACGCTTGATCTCGCAGCGCACCAGTTTCTGGCTGGCCATCAGTCCCCCCATTCCATGGCATGCCTCATGCAGCCTTGCCGCATTGGAAGCGGTTGCGGCGTACCGAGTCCGCCGACGATCACCCGCTCGCCGGACGTTCGACCGAGGAGGAGCGCCATGAAACGAACGACACCTTCGCCCGCACCATGGTTCCTCGCGCGTCGCGCACGCGAAGTCTATTGCCGGCGCGACAATCGCGTCTATTCGTCCTGCCCGCACAGCGACACGGCTGCCCTCTGTCCGTGCCTGCACGCGGTGGAGACGGCGGACGCCCTCTTCGAGCCTGGAGACGAGGAGCAGCCGCCGACGTGACCTCGGCTGATTCGAGCCGATCCCTGGCTCGATTCGACCGCCGCCACAATAGGCGCCGACCTCTCGTCAAGTCAACGGGTTCGGACCGCGCGGCCCGGCCCCGCTCGCCTTGACACCTTTTTGGACGCTGGTGTAGCGTCCTCGAACCAAGGGGGAGAGAG